>CAYSGH010000110.1:0-12811 GCA_964430505.1 uncultured Akkermansia sp.
GATGGGAGGGCCCTTTCCTCGTTTTGAAATCCTCTTCGACTGCCGTTTCTAGGCTGAAGGCACCCATCCTGCATCGGAAGAACAGCCTGCACGACAAGACCCAGCGGGGAGCCGACGCGGGGGACGCCTTCATCACCGTGATCGCGACCTGCCAGGCCAACGGGGTGAACCCCTTCGACTACATGCTGGCCGTGGTGAAGAACGCGGAGGCGGCCGGACAGGATCCCGGGAAGTGGACGCCGTGGAACGACCCCCGGAACCAAGACCCGGCCGAACCCTCACCGGCCACGCCTGCCTGAAGCCGTCCGCCCCCCCAGAAAAACCAACCCATCAGCCGGCTCCGCACGCCATCCGAAGGGATACCCTGCCCGCGCCCCAGCGCCCCAACGAGGTCTGGGTCGCCGACATCTCCGACATCCCCACCGAGCACGACCACTGGCTCTACCTCGCAACCGTCATGGATCTCGGCTCCCGTCGCGTCGTCGGCTGGGCCATGAGCGCCTCCATCGACACCCAGCTCGTCCTCGATGCACTCGCCATGGCCCGCCACCAGAGCAGGTCCCCCACGGGCCTCCTCTTCCACTCCGACCGCGGCGTCCAGGATGCCTCCGGCGACTTCCGCGCCGCACTCCAGGCCGCTTCACTCGTCCCCTCCATGAGCCGCAAGGCCAACGGCTACGATAACGCAGCCATGGAATCCTTCTGGGCTACCCTCAAGCGGGATCTCGTGTACCGGACGCGCTTCCTGACCCACGCCGACGCCCACCAGCAGATCTTCGACTCCATCGCCCGCTTCCATGACGCCCAGCGCCTCCACAGCGCCCTGGGCTACCTCTCCCCCGCCCAGTTCGAGCACCAGTCCTCACCGACACAGCACCCCTTTTTACCGTCCAGTTTTTCGAGGCAAGCCCACGGGTCCCCTGACCCGGCGCACCGGGCACGAGGCATCGCCACCGCCGCGTGAGGGCACGCGGCCTACAGACGGACCCACTGCCGTTTCTAGGGTCACTGCTTCCTGCGCACGCGGACGGCCTCGGCCACAAGAGGGCGGCAAGGCGTCTGGTTGCACCTCGGGAGCAGGGTGTTGTAGGCCCGTGTCGGCGACGACTTGCCCCTCGGCCAGGCAAGGGATTCAGGGCTTTCGCACGGTCCGAGCGAGTGCCGACCATTCGGAGGGCGAGAGCAAGGCCACGGCGCCCCGGGAGTCGATCTTCTGGCCGGTCAGGAGCGTGGCCCAATCGCGCAGCGGGGCCATCTCGCCCGTATAGGGGGTCACGGACCCAGTTTGGATCCGACCGGGATCCAGCACCGCCACAAGGGTGGAACCGGCTCCAAAGCCCAGCCAGCGGACGGTGCCGCCGGCCGGCATCCGTCGGGTGACGGGGGATCCGGTCACGGCGTCCAGGATGCGAATGCGATCCTCGTGATCGACGGTGGCGGCCCACTGTCCGTCGTGGCTCAACTTGGCGAATCGGAGGCCGCGATCTCCCGGCAACCAAGGCCAACGACGAACGTGCTGGCGGGTCAGGTCCACGAGCTCGATTTCCGCCGACTCGCGCACGTGGAGGATGCGGCGGGACGGTTCGTTCCAACTGACGAGGTCGCCTCCGTCCAGGGATCCGGCCGGCATGGGCAGGGCTTTGCCGGTCATCGCATCCAAAAGCAACCGCCGCGTACGGTGGTCTTCCACCATCAGCCACGTGGACCCGGGAAGGAATTGGAGGCCATGAATCGGATGGGAACCGGTCCATGCGGCCTTCGGACGTCCCGGCCGGTCCCATTCCCAAACGACCAGGCCGCGGGTGGTTGCGTCCACGATGGCGGCGAGTTGGCCGTCCTCGGTCAAGGCGACTCCGGCCCCAAACGCAAGCGGCACCCTCTGCGTCCGTGGCTCCCCCTCCTGCCGGAGGTTCCACCGGCGCCAGTCGCCGGCATCGTCTAGGACAAGGAGGTGGTCGCCCTGGGCGTCGATCCCGAGCCGACGACACGAAGCCGGGCTGGCCTGGAACCGGGTGCGCCATCCCGACCCGTCCCGATACCCAATCAGGACGCGGGCCGGGGAGAACAGATCGGTTGAAACTTCCTCGTGGGCTGCCCATGTCTTCCCGTCTCGTCCCCAGCGAACGGCGTCAATCGCAAGGCCCTTGGGGAGGTCGAGCAGCAACGGGGGCGCGCCCGGCTTCAGGGGCACGACAAGCATGGCAGGGTTCGCCCCCTTGAAGCACCGCGCGGCGAGGTGCGTCCCGGCGGGGTCCACGGCGGCGGCGATTCCTGCCCGAACGGAAACATCCGCCCCCCACGCCACCTCGGGGAGCTGAAGGTGGAAGGCGGGCTTGGGAAGCCAGTGCGACCAGACCCGAAGCAGGCCGTCCTCCGACGCGGTCAACAGGCGGGCCCCATCCGGACTGAAGGCCACTGCGACCAACGACCGAGCGTGCTTGGGCAGCGTGGAAACCAACCGGCCGTCGGAAAGGCTCCAAATCCGGAGCATCCCATCCTTGCCCCCCCCTGCGGCATGCCTTCCGTCGGGGGCGACGGAGTAGTAAAGGCAAGGGGATGGACCCAAGGGGATTTCCAAGGCGACGCGCGTGGGAACTTCGGAATGCAGGAACAACCCGCGGCGCGTGTTGAGCGTCAGGAACGCGTCGGGGAGGCCGGTCACTCGTCGGATGCCCCGAGTGGGCCCTGGAATGCGAACGAGCCCGAGACGGCGGCCTTCCTGGTGAAGATCCCAGTGCTCGAACGACGAATGAGCCCCTCCGTCCCATGCCACCACCCCGAGCCTCTCCCCGGTTGAGTCGAAGGCCACCGCCGAGCCCATCCCATCGAGGACGATCGGCGGGCGCAGCTCTTGTCCGTCGGCGACGCGCCACACCCGGGCGGTACGATCATCCGAGACGCTGGCGACCCGGGATCCGTCCCGACTCAGGGCGAGGCCCGAGACAGGCTTGGCGTGAAACCCAAGAACCGTGCGGCTACCCGGCCGGGTGGTATCCGCGAGGACAACGGAGTTGGAGACCCCAACGGCAGCCAGCCAGCGTCCGTCATCGGAGAAGACGCCCCAAAGGATTCCATCGATGCTGCCGGGAAGGGGACGACCGGATTCGGGATCCAAGCGAAGGGCACGCCCATGGCTTTGGGTGCCACGCGAGGCCGGGCGATAGACGGTGGGCGCCGCCAAAAGCGCTTGGCCATCCCGGGAATAAGCGACCTCAAGCGGATGCCCATCCGTGGTCCACGGGCCCAGGACCCGGGTGCCTTGGTCCAGGTCCCACACGTGAATCACGCCCTCGCGATCCGCCGTCGCCACCCGACGTCCGTCTGGACTGAACGCCGCCGAGAACAATCCTGGGCCGCAGTCCAAGGTCGCGTCCGGGACCGGCAGTTCCCCGAGGATGCCTCCCAACAGCAAGCGATCGGCGCGGTCGTCCTCCGGCGGTGCATGCCGCGCGTGCTCGGCCAGCCACAGCAGGGCCTCGGCGTCATGGCCCTCGTCCAGTTCCCGAAGGGCCTTGGCCCGCCACGGATTGCGCGACGGCTGGGTGGCGCCGGCGTCCGGGACGGCGAACGAGCCTGGAACCCGTTGTGCACCCTCCGAGACGGCCTTCCGCGACCGCAGCAGGAACATCCCAGCGATGCAGGCGAGGACGAGAACGGAGCCAAGGATGAGCCCAGCCAACGGCCGTCGCCCTCGCCCTTCCGAACCCGTCCCATGAGGGACACGGCGCACCGATTGGCCATCCGCCACGCGGGCGAGGTCTTCGGACATGGCCCGCGCCGTGGGATACCGCGCCCCGGGCAGGGCGGCACACGCACGCAACACCACGGCGTTCAATTCCAGAAGCCGATCCCCTTCGGGCCCCGCCCCCAGGCCAGCCGGGACCCTCGGAAACTCCATCCGATCCAGGCCCGTCATCGCCTCGTAGAGGACCTTGCCCAAACCAAAGATGTCGGCTTGCGGCGAATTGGGGCCTTCGGGCGGGATGAAGCCTTCCGTCCCGACGAAGGACCGGGCCTCCCCGAGATCCGTGACGAGGCCGATGTCCGCCAGCCGGGGTTGCCCCCCGACGAACACGATGTTGGAGGGCTTGATGTCCCGGTGCAGGAGGCCGGCCTCGTGCAGGCACACCAACCCGCGGGCCAGGCGCAGGCCCAACGCGAGGCACGCCTCCGCGGGCATGGCTCCCCCTTCCTTCAACACCCACGACAACGTCCGCGCCACATAGCCGTCCACGTCGCCGTCCACAGGACCCGCCCCGCCCTGCGACCCCGTGCCGTCGCGGACGTCGTCCGCAAGCTCCATGACGTAGTAAAAATGGCCACCGTCGGCACTGCGACCCGTCTGCAAGACATCGACAAAGGCGTCGCTCTCGCGGGACAAAGGCTCGAAGCGTCGAACGCCGGTCCACTCCCGCTCGAAGGGGCGATCGTCGAGGAACAGTCTCCGCCACACGACCTTGACCGCACGCCACGACCCCGTGGCGGAGCGTGCAAGCCACACCTGCCCGTAGCTGCCGGTCCCAATGCACCTCAGCAGCTTGTGCTCGGGAATGGCTGGGGGGACGGGCACGCTCGAGCCGCCGTCCGCGAGTCCCGGTTCCCTCATGCCCGGCCCTCCCTATCCCAGCCCGCCGGGCGTCGCACGCATCTGCTCAATCTCCGCCCGGAGCAGGCGCAGGACGCGATGCCGCACGACGTACACGCTGGCAAGGCTCACGCCCAGCGTCCGCGCAACCTCCGGTCCGGGGCGGCCGTCCACCACGCTGAGGCAGAACAGTTGGTAGTGGGCGGGCGAAACCTTCAGTTGGAGGCGATCCAGCGCACGCTCCATGACGTTCTGGCGCCATGCGGCGTCCCAGGCGGCATCCCGCCTAGAGTCCTGCCGGGGATCCGGCAGCGAGTTCAACCACGCCGTCCCGACGCTGTCGGTGTTCGCCTGCCTCGGCTCCGGCTCGACTCCGGCCGCGGGCAAGCGCCGACGCAACTGGTCCTTGATCCGGAGCTGGGTCACGTGCCGCACCCATCCCTCGAGGGAACACCGGTCGCGGTCGTAGTCGAACTCCGGCATCTTTTTGGCCACGGAGGACACCGTTTCCTGGACCACGTCCTCGGCCTCTTCCGGCCGCAATCCCGCCTGGATCGCCACGTGACGAACCAACCGTCCGTATCGGGCCATGAACTGCGCCCAGGTCGCGTCATCACGCCAATTGCGGAGGCGCTCCACGAAACTCGTTCGTGTCGCTTCACGCCCGGCCGCTGGACGCAGGTGCAACATAACCTGGAAAGGTTGTTGCCGACGGCCATTCCATGTCCACGAAAGAGTGGGCGGGGGGCGGCGGCGGAGAACGGCCATGCCAGCCACGGCCGAAAGTCCATCCGGCCGGGAGGCCGCAGCCCAAACCGAATGACCGCGGTGGTGCCCTTTTTGGTTTTCCCGCGGGACGCGTTGGAGGAAACAATGCGCCCATGATTTCCACGAGGCTTTGGTTGGGTGCGGCTGCGTCGATCGCCATGGCGGCGGGCACGTTGGCGGCGGACAAGAAGGTGCTGCTGGTCGCAGGGCGGCCCAGTCACCCGGCCGGCATGCATGAGTTCCGGGCTGGCATGTTGCTCTTCGAGAAGTGCCTCTCCCAGCTCCCCGGCGTCCAGGTGCGCGTCGCGTCCAATGGCTGGCCCACGCGCGTCGTGGGCGACCTCACCGTGGACGACCCCGCCCCCTTCGAGAATGTGGACGCCGTGGTCATCTACGCCGACGGCGGCGGCGGGCATCCCGCCATCCAAGGGCAACGCACGAAGTGGTTCGATGCCCTGGCCAAGAAGGGCGTCGGCCTCGGCTTCGTCCACTTCGGGGTGGAAGTGCCCAAGGGCGACCCCGGCGACGCCATGCACCGGTGGGTGGGCGGCTACTACGAGCACCTCTTCAGCGTGAACCCGATGTGGAAGCCCGAGTTCAACGAGATCCCGCAGCACCCGGTCACCCGCGGCGTCCAGCCGTTCGCCACGCATGACGAGTGGTACTTCAACATGCGCTGGGTCCCCGGCGAGAAGGGCGTCACCCCCATCCTCGTCGCCACGCCCTCCGACAAGGTCCGCAACGGCCCCTACGTCTATCCGCCGGGACCCTACGAGCACATCCAGGCCGCCAAGGGCCGCCGCGAGACCATGATGTGGGTCCACGAGCGCGACAACGGCGGGCGCGGGTTTGGCTTCACGGGCGGCCACACCCACAAGAACTGGTCGGACCCCAACCAACGCCGCGTGCTTCTCAACGCCGTGTTGTGGATCGCCCGCATGGAGGTGCCGGCCGGCGGCGTGGACTCCAACCCTTCGCCCGCCGACCTCGTCGCCAACCAGGACAAGAAGTAGGGGGCCGCCGCAGGCACACGGCCTCCCGCAGACGGGACTCGTGTCGTGTCTCGGAAATCGCCGTCGTTTCGTGGCTCCAAGAAAGCCGCTGGGCGATGCGTGAGGACGGAGCCTGCCGATCCCGCGACGGCGGGAGGACGGACGAACCACGAAGCGCAGGGGCTTTCTTGGAGCCACCCGAAGGGCCGCAGGTCTTTTCGCGTCCCACGTCGTTGCTCGTCCCTCACAGACCCACTCGGGTCTGCCCGTCGCTCGCGCTTGGTGGGACACGAAACCCCTCGCGGCGAAACCCCAGCGATTCCTGAGACGCGCCGCTAGTAATCGTACAAGCCGGGATCCTTCGAGAAGCTTCCCGCTCCTCCTCGGCTCCCACCCTCGGCCCCGGGCTCGTCCCCCAGCAGGCCGGACAGGGCATCGCCCATGTCCTCCTCGATCCTCTCGGGGTCCTCCCCCTGCTCGAGACGGCGGATGGCGACGTCCATGTCCTTGGGCATGGAGCCCGGCGGCAACGCCTGCTGCATCTTGCGAAGCATGTGGGCCATGTGCCGCGGGTTGTTCTCGTCCAGGTGCTCCATGTCGCGCTCCAGCTCGCCCATGGCGCGCTCCATGCGTGCGTCGTCCAGGTCGGGCATGGGTGGGCCATCCTGACCGGCTTCCGGGGCGGCTGCGGAGGGAGCAGGCTCCGGCGCCCCCTTGAGGAGGGCAAAACGGCTGACCTCGCGACGAAGGTTCCGCCCGCCGCACTTGGGGCAGGTGGGGGTGCGCTCGGGCCGCACCCGCTTGCTCAGGAAGCTGAAGATCCGCCGGCACTTTGGACACGCGAACTCGTAGATCGGCATGGGGGAAAGGGTTTGGCGTGGGCACCCTGGGTCAAGGGGATGTGCAACGTCAGATCTCCACCTGCATGCCCAGCTCCACGACCCGGTTGGCAGGCAGGCGGAAGAAGGCGGTGGCGCTCTGGGCATTGCGGGCCATCAGGGCAAACACCCGCTCGCGCCACAATGCCATGCCACCCCTCTTGGAAGGCAGGACCGTCTCGCGGCTGAGGAAGAACGTGGTCTCGGTCTCCTTGAACTCCAGCCCCTGCTTCTCGCACAAGCCCAGCACCAACGGGACGTTCGGCTCCTCAAAGAACCCAAACCGCGCCCGCACCCGCCAGAAGCCCAGCGTCAGCTTCTCGATCTCCACCCGCTCCTCGTCCGGAACCCGCGGGTCCTCGTCCACGCCCACCGTCAGGAAGACGATCCGCCGGTGCAGCACCTTGTTGTGCTTGAGGTTGTGCAGCAACGCCAAGGGCGTCCCGTCCGGGTTCCCTGCCATGTACACCGCCGTGCCCTCCACCCGGGGCGGCTGACGCCGCTCCACGCTCTCGATGAACTTGTCCGCCGAGATGGCCGACGACCGCATCCTTTGCCCCAGCAACTGGCGGCCGCGCTTCCACGTCACCATCAGCGTGAACAATCCCGCCCCCACCGCCAAAGGCACCCACCCGCCGTGCGTGATCTTGAGGGCGTTCGCGCCAAAAAATGCCTGCTCGATGACCAGCGCCGGCACGCAGACCAAGGCCCCCATCCACCATGACCAACCCCACAGCCGCCGTGCCGCGAAGTAGAACAACACCGTGTCGATGGCCATCGTCAGCGTCACCCCAATCCCGTAGGCCGCCGCCAAGTTCGTGGTGCTTCGGAACTCCAGGACCAACGCCAGGCACGCCACGGCCAGCGCCAGGTTCACCTGCGGCATGTAAATCTGGCCGCGCTCGCGCTCCGACGTGTGCTCCACCACCAGCCTCGGGATGTAGCCCAACTGGATGCCCTGCATCGTCAAGGAGAACACCCCCGTGATCAGCGCCTGCGACGCGATCACCGCCGCCGCCGTCGCCAACACCACCAGTGGGATCAACGCCCACTTCGGAGCCATGTTGTAGAACGGGTTCGCGGCCGCCCCGGGGTCCGACAACATCAGCGCCCCTTGCCCGAGGTAGTTCAACACCAGCGCCGGCAACACCAGGGCGAACCACGCCTGCCGGATCGGACGCCGACCAAAATGACCCATGTCCGCGTACAATGCCTCCCCGCCCGTCACCGCCAAAAACACCGAGCCCAGCACCGGGAACACCTTCCATCCCCCTTCCACCAAGAACCGAAGCCCATGCCATGGATTCAACGCCGCCAGGACGCCCGGCGACCTCCCCAAACACAGCGCCCCCAGCAACCCCACCACGACGAACCACACGATCATCACGGGCCCAAACACCCGCCCCACCGCGCCCGTCCCGGCACTTTGAGCCAGAAACAAGCCCGCGAGGATCGCCACCGTGATCGGTACCACCCACGTCCCCAGCTTGGGCGTCAGCACGTTCAACCCCTCCACCGCGCCCAACACCGACATCGCCGGGGTGATCATCCCGTCGCCGTACAGCAGAGCCGCCCCGAACAATCCCAGCCCCACCATCACCCGGCCCGTTCGCGACAGGCCGATTCCCAGCGCTCGTCGTTCCGGAAAGGCCAGCGACATCAACGCCAGGATGCCGCCCTCGCCCTTGTTGTCCGCCCGCATGACGAACACGAGGTACTTCACCGAGACGATGAGGATCAGGGACCAAATGAAGAGGGAAAGGACCCCGAGGACGTTGGCCGGCGTCACCGGAAGGGGGTGATGTCCCCCGAAGCACTCCCGCATGGCATACAGCGGGCTGGTGCCAATGTCGCCGTACACGACGCCCAGCGCCCCGAGCGCCAGGCCGGCATGTCGCCATGTGAACCCTGCGGACCCTCCAGCTTCTTTCATCACGCCTTCATCCCGTCACGCCAACCAGGCCGCAGCAGCCCGTCCTACCCATGACGGCTTCGCACGCCCAAACGCCGCCTACGAGGTTAGCTGACGGGCTCGGGCCGTTCGGTGCCCGCGACCGCCGGTTGCCCGGCTTCGTTCGCCCCCTCCGCAGCCTGCGTGGCCTGCGGAAAATGGTTCCCCCGCGCCTGGTGGTTGGTTTCACCAAGCCTCGACGTGCCCCGGCTATCTCAAACGCCTCCCCCCCTGTCAAACCACGGTTTCCCCCGCGTCCCCGCCTTTCCGACGCACGAGTCACGCGGCGGCCGCCATCGGCCGATGCCCGCCCATCCCCGCACAGGTCCAGCGGACCCATGCCCGCGACCGCACCGGCGTGTGCGCACCCGTGTAAAATCCGCGGAGGCCAACCCCGTCCATGCATCGTGAAGTGGGGATCGTGTTCGCCAGGTGGCACCTCATCGTTGTCATGGTACCCTGCCCCATGGCGTTTCGTTCGTTCCGTTCATGGGTCGATCAACTGGAGGCGGCGGGGGAGCTCGTCCGAGTCCAACAACCCGTCGCCACCGAGCTCGAAATCACCGAGTGGGCCGACCGCGAGATGAAGTCCCCCGGCGGCGGCAAGGCGCTCCTCTTCGAGCATCCCACCGTCAACGGGGTCAGGAGCACCTTCCCCGTCGCCATCAACACCCTCGGCTCCTGGCGGCGCATGGCCCTCTCCCTCGGCGCCGACTCGGTTGAATCCGTCGCCCATGAGCTGGGAGCCCTCCTCCATGCCAAGCCCCCCACCGGCATCCGGGAGGCCCTGGCCTTGCTGGGCCGCGCCATGGAGGTGCGCCATGCGCGCCCCGTCACCGTCCGTTCCGGCCCCTGCAAGGACGTCATCCATCGCTTCGACGCGCCCGCCACCCGCACCGAAGCCTGGCCGGACGCGCCCGACATCCTGACCGGGGGCACCGGCCCCGCTTCTCCGCCCACCTTGCTGGACCTTCCCATCCTCAAGTGCTGGCCGCTCGACGGCGGACGCTTCATCACCCTGCCCTGCGTCGTGACCCGCGACCCGGACACCGGAGCCCGCAACGTGGGCATGTATCGCGTGCAGGTGTACGACGACCGCTCCACCGGGCTGCATTGGCAGTTGCAGAAGGTCGCGGCGCGCCACGGCAAGCGATACTACGAGACGGGCACGCGCATGCCGGTCGCCGTCTTCCTGGGCGGCGACCCCATGTATCCGTTCGCCGCCACGGCACCGTTGCCCGACGGCATCGACGAGTTCCTGCTGGCGGGCTACCTGCGCAAGCGCTCCGTCGAGCTGGTGAAGTGCGAGACCAGCGACCTGGAGGTGCCCGCCGACGCCGACATCGTCATCGAGGGCTACGTGGACCCCAAGGAACCGCTCCGCATGGAGGGGCCGTTCGGCGACCACACGGGCTTCTACACGTTGCCCGAGCCCTACCCCGTCTTCCACGTGACGGCCATCACGCACCGGCGCGACGCCGTGTACCCCGCCACGGTGGTGGGCGTGCCGCCCATGGAGGACTTCTACATCGGGGGCGCGTCGGTGAAGATCTTCCTCCCGGTGTTCCGCATGAACTTCCCGGAAATCGTGGACATGGCGCTCCCCGCCGAGGGCGTCTTCCACAACCTCGTGGTCGTCAGCATCAAGAAGACCTACCCCATGCAGGCCTACAAGCTCATGCACGGCCTCTGGGGCATGGGCCAGATGATGTTTACCAAGTACATCATCGTCGTGGACGACGACGTGGACGTGCACGACACCAGCGCCGTGATGTTCCGGTGGTTGTCCAACACGGACCCGCAACGCGACGCCCTCATGACCCGCGGGCCCGCTGACGTCCTGGACCACTCAACGCCCGACGTGGGCATGGGCTCCAAGATGGGCTTCGACGCCACGCGCAAGCTTCCGGGCGAAGGCTTCAAGCGCCGTTGGCCGCCTCTCATCCGCATGGACGACTCCGTACGCGGCCGCATCAACGAATTGCGACGCTGAACCCGCCCCCCGCTCCTCGCCCCCCGCTCCTCGCCCTCGGCAGGATGGACAACCGCGCCGACGGAATGCTTCGGTTCTCGGATGCGCTGCCTCGCGATCCTCTTGTTGGCGACGTTGAGCTTTCCCGCGTGGGCCGGACGGATCCTTTCCCCGTCCCGGCCGCCCGTGGGTATCTCCGGGCTGCCGTGGCTTCACGAGGACGCGCCGGTCCTGCGCCGCCTGCCCGCGCGCCTGAAGCCCACCTTTCGCGAGCCCGTCTGGGCGCTCGCGCAACACACCTCCGGCGGCCGGGTTCGCTTCCGCACCGACTCCACCCGGCTGGTCGTCTCGGGAGCCAACCCGGACACGTCCACCATGCATCACATGACGACCGTCGGACAAAGCGGGCTCGACCTGTACGTGGACGGCGCATACCGGGCGAGCGCATGGCCGGACAAGAAGGGGACCGTGCGCGGCTCATGGTTGCTGGGGTCGGACCGCAGGATGCGCGAGGTCACGGTATACCTCCCGTTGTACAACGGGATCGCCTTGGGCGAATGGGATCTGGATGAAGGCTGCCGCGTGGAGACGCCCAGCCCCTTCGCGCTGCCCGGCCCCGTCGTCTATTACGGTTCCTCCATCACCCAGGGTGGATGCGCCGAAAACCCCGGCCTCAGCTTCCCCGCCATCCTCGGCCGCCGCCTCAACACGGACTTCGTCAACCTCGGCTTCTCCGGCAGCGGCCTCGGCGAGCCCGCCCTCGCCGACGCCATCGCCGAGCTCACGCCGTCCGCCATCGTCCTCGACCACTGGGCCAATCCATCGCCCGAGGCCTACCAAGCTTCCCTCGCGCCCTTCCTCGACATCCTGCGCCGACGCCACCCCAAGGTGCCCGTCCTCGTGACCGGCCCTTTTTGGTTCCCCTCCGAGGACGCCTCGCCGGATCTCCACAACGGGCAGGACGCCAAGCGCCGCGCCGCCCGCGAATTCGTGGCGGCCCAACGCAAGGCCGGGGACCGCAACGTGCACTTCGTGGACGGGTTGGGAATGATCGGACGCGTACAAGGCTATGGACTGGTGGATGGCGTGCACCCGAACTCACTTGGGTTTGAACGGTGCGCGGACGGCTTGGAGCCGGCCTTGCGTCGAGCCTTGCGCCTACCCAACCGAACCGGGCTCCGCCCGTATTGAAGCCCGGCCGGACGCCCCGGCCCTGAAACAGGATCGGCCCACGCCCACCGATGCGCGCATCCGTGGGCCGCATGCCATCGCGCGGTGCTCCTCCAGAGCGGGGATCGTTCGCTCTGAAGGGGCACGGCCCGCGACGCCCAAGTCGCCCATGTCACCCGAAACCGAGCCTTCGCGCGGTGACCAGACCCTCACGGCCATGAGGACCCATCATGGCTGCGACAAGCCCCGCCCCATGGGCCTTTCGCAGAACGGAAACGACGGGTCGGGTCTCCGCGCCAACCGGGCGAAAGGCTTCGGCGCAAGAGCTATCCCAAAACTCTCCACCTGACCCTAGAAACGGCCGTTGGGCAGTCTGTAGGCCGCGTGCCCTCACGCGGCGATGGCGATGCCTCGTGCCCGGTGCGCCGGGTCAGGGGACCCGGCCATAGGCGTTAACCTTAAGTTCCACGCAAATGATGCTTTAAATCCAGGCCC
>CAYSGH010000111.1:0-12652 GCA_964430505.1 uncultured Akkermansia sp.
CCTCGCCCATCGGGCGTCGGGTGTCCATGCCATGGCCCATGGCACCAAAGGCGCCGCAAACCGAATTTTTGTGCTTGTTGGGCACGGGTTGGAGCGGTTGGCTCATCGCAACGGTGGGAGGTAAATTTTGACGTTCGACAAGGAGGCCGGGAATCAAGGGAAGACTGAGGTGGACTCTATAAACGGAAACGAGAAGCGGCTCCCGCGCAGTCCCCGCCGAAAAAGCAGCCGACGACGGCATCGACGCAAGAAGATCGCAAAGACCTTGCGGCGCCTGCTCCCGATTTCTGTCTGGTTCCTGCCCGTCGCGTTGCTGGCATCCATCGTCATCACCTTGGCGTGGCCGTTTGTTCTGACGCCTGGCAAGCCCGATGGCTGGCTGGGTAGCTGGGTGCGAAAGAAGGTTTTTCGCCAGGTAGCGGATGAATTGCCCACAACTGGGGAGGGGTGGCGCAGGGTGCTCCAGGCTCCCGAGGCTGGGATTCGGGAATACCGGGGGGCGTTTGATCAGGACTACGACAATGGGGGTGCCTTGTTGGAGGAAGTTGGGAACCTGGACGCTCTCGCAACAACGCTTCTCTCGCTGGGAGGGACCAACCAAGCTGACGTAACGAGGGTCCTTCGAGCCTACGGGGTGCGGCTTGACTCGCATCGCGTCCTGGGTCTGGCGGGGGTCTTGGATGTTCGCTCGAATCCCGAGGCGTCCCGCTGGATATCCCAAGCCCTGTTGGTTTCGGGAGATGTGCTGGCATTCGACCAAGCCTCGGCATCGTCGCCCGAAGCGTTCGCGACGGATGCCCAGCTGCGACCGTGGCGTTTGGCGGCGGACGTTCTGCTTCGAGAGGGGGAGGCCTCGCGACGCGCCCGGTCGAGCCTCGCTGGCATGACCAATGCGTCCAACCCATCCCAATCCGCATGGCAGGCACTTCGGTTGATAGCCTTTTTGACTGGGGATGCTTCGGGGCATCGCGAACTGCTCGATTCGCACCAGGTCCGCGGCGACCAAAGGTTGAGATATTGGATTGACCATGTGGAACTCCTCGCCGCCCGCGACGCGTGGACGGAGGTCGATGATGTCATGGACGGACTCCCGCTCGATCTGACCCGCCCCGACGAGGTGGCGGAGGCTGTCAAGAGACTGGCGCGCATGGGACAACCCAGCCGGGGAAGCCGTCTTGCGGATCGACAACTGAGGCTCGATCCAAGCTCCGTGAGGGTGGCGGTGATGGGTGCCTTTTGTTCCTTGGCGGCCGGGCAGTGGGACGAGTGCAGCCGGCTTGCCGTCGCCATGCGGATGCGGACATCCACCGCAGGCCAAGTCGTCAGCATTTCCCGTTACTTGCTGGGTTGCGCCGCTTCGGGCTCCGGGAGCGAATCTCGGGCCTCGGATGCCTTCGAGGAGATGGCGTTTGGCAGCGACCCGCAGTCGGCGTTGCAGTTCGAGATGCTGGTCGAGGGGGTGCGTCTTGCGGCGGATCGATTGAACAAAGCCTCCGCCCGGCAGGCTTGGCTGGTGGCACGCGAGTTGGAGGGTTCTCTGGGATCCACGGCCTCCTACTGGCGGATGCGAAGCGAGTTGGCGGGCTATGCCCTGCAGGTACCGGACATGCTGTTGGCTGCGCGGGCGGCGCTCCGACAAGATCCGCGATCCCCCGCCTCCCTTGCCTGCATGGTCCGGGCTCTCCTGTTCATGCCGGATGGCAAGCCTGAGGTGCTGGAACTCAGCGCGGCTCTGATGCAGGGCTCGCCCGCCTTGGCGGAATCTCGGCTTCTGAGGGCCATGGCCCTCGCCGCCAGCAACAAGGCGGCCGAGGCCAAGGCCATCCTGCAACCCATGCGCCCTTCGGTTATACCACCCAGCCTCCGAGGCTTGCTGGGCATTGCCTGGCTCGACGTTCACGTGGCCTCGCAAAACTGGGATGCCGCTCGCAAGACCTTGGACGGCATCCGTTCCCTGCGCTGGGAACCGCTCATGCAGGCCAAGGTGGATCGCCTCGCCGTGAAGATCCCCGAGCCCTGATCCCAGGACCGGACAAAGCGACCGTTGCTGGGCCAGAAATCGGTCGCCGCCCTTTGCCCCATGGCCATCCAGCATGGCCAGTCCGATGTCTTCAGCCTCGATTCAGGACGGGATGACGGACTCCCAGCGCGGTGGCGCAACGGAGGGCCTCCGTGGACTCCATGCCGCCGTGTGCCATCGTGCACCTCCCAACCCGTACCCAACCCGGCAAGCCGCCCACGCGCAACGGTGTGCACAGTGACGCCATCGTCCTGCAGCCCCAGCCCCGGTGCCTCTGGTTGCAGCGTCCGTACCCTTCCATGCCCTGATGGTCCCGTGGATGACACAGGGGCCTCACGCGGCACGATCCCTTCAAGCCAGCCGTGCCTCCTCGGCCCCCTTTCTCCCACGCTTCGTCGCTCACCCGTCATGTCGCTCATGCGGTGCGCCTCGTCCGCGCTGCCGACACCTGGCAGACCATGACGGCGTTCCGAAGGGAAGCGTCCGGTCCAAGCGGCGACCTTCTGGGCCCCGGCCAGGAAATCCGGTTCCTCGACGTTTTCGTTGGGCCACCCGTGACTTCCTTCGGGTGGGAGACATTCCGCAGGCACGGGCATCCCGCCACATCATTGGTGCGGCGTCAGCTTGTGAAGGTCGTCCTCCCGCGACGCCCCGAGCCAAGGCGTCCATGTGGCCTTTGCAGTTCTTGTGGCCGTCCACGCCACGTGCCATCACCGCCGCCAGGGAGTTTCGCCACACAGAACTCCAAGCATCCAAGCCGCGTCCGTTCGCGGCCCGTAGCCGATCCGTCCTTGCCACCGCTCCACGGGGTCGTTTCCCGTGAACAGCGCGCACCGTGAAAGGACCCTAGGTCCTCGGGTCCGACCAAAGGGTGCCGAGGCCCACCCACCGAACACGTCGGGAGCCGCAATTCGCCACCGAACTGGAAGCGAAGGTTCTGAGCCGCGCGAGGCGACGGGACAACGAACCCGGCAGCGTCCCCTTCCACGGTCGGTCGTGGCCCCCGCCACGAACTTCTGAAGGTATGAAACGACGCTTCCGTCAGCCTTCCGGCGAGGGTAGCCTCCCACTAGTTGGCGGGTGTCTCGAGGGGGGAAAAAATGGAAAGCGACGAGGGAAGATCAGAACAGGAGAAGGGTTCCCAATTCAACGAGCCGTTGATTGTGGACAGCGGACGCATGGCGAGGTTTGTCACGATGGCAGCGTCCAAGGCTGGGCCCCTCTTGATCGGTCTTTGCCTGCTTTTGGCCCTGGTTGCCTTAATGAAGTGGCCGGATGCCAGCTCCTCAACTGGGCATTCTAGCTTGCTGGAGAGGTATTCCCGGCAGCGACTCCTCGCCGACCTCGCGCGCCATGTCGAGTCGGGCGACGCAGACGGCGCCGCCTCCCTGTGGCAAGCCATGTTGTCCCGGGAACACAACAACATCACGGCCCTACGGAGCTTCTTTGACCACGACGCAAGGCTGGGCGGCGCCTTGGTGGAAAAGACGCCAAACCGCGAGGCATTGGTTGGCCTTCTCATGACGTTGGGCGGCACCAACAGCGACGACATGAACCGGGTGCTTCGATTGCGTGCAAGGCGCTTGGAATGGGATCGGGTGGTGGAGGTCGGCGCCCAGATGTCCACCAACCTCACGGCGGAGTCAAAGGGGCTGCTGGCCGTCGCCCATTTGGCTCGGGGCGACGTGCTCGCGTTTGACCAGCAATGGTCGGAGTCGCGGGCGTCGTTGGAATCGGACCCCTCGATGAAGCCATGGCGCCTAGCCGCGAATGCCCTGCTCCGGGGCGCTGCCGAAGCAGCCGAGGCCAAGTCAGATCTTACTGCCATGCTGGCGGCAGGAAAAAGTTCCCCCGAGGTGATGGAGTCTTTGTTGTTCTTGGCGTCGCAAGCCGGCGACATCAAGGGCCACCGCGCCCTCATAGAAATGCGGCGCCTCAAGGACAGGCGGGGCCTCAAGCATTGGATGGACCACGTGGACCTGCTGGCTCGCTTCGACAACGCACGCGGCATCGAAGACATTCTGGATGGACTGCCCTTGGATCGCGCGGATCCCGAGGATGTCGAGGACGTAGCGCGGAGATTGATGCAATTGGGCCTCGCCCAGCCTGTCTTGCGCCTGGTTGATCGGAGGCAGCGGTCGGAGCAGCCCTTGGGAAACTTTACGGCGATGGCCGGCTTTGCGTCGTTGGTCAACGAGGACTGGGAACGGTGCAACAACCTCGCGATCGGGATTCAAAAGCTGCCTTCCGCCCCTGAAAGCCTCACCGAGTTATCGCATTTCCTTCGGGGATGCGCCGCTTTGGGGCTTGGGAACGAGGTCGAAGCCTCGGCGTCCTTCGACCGCATGGTCGTTGAGGCCTGCAAGGAGCCGGCCTCATTGCTCAAGATGCTGTCCGAGGGGATGCGACTTGGCGTCGGATCACTTAACTCGCTAAGCCTCCGGCAGGCGTGGCTTGTCACGCGTGACCTCGAGGGCTCGCTCGGCGACGACGGGGCTTACTGGCGTACCCGCAGCGAGATGGCCGGCTATGCGTCCCAAGTCTCCGACATGGTGTTTGCCGCGAAGACCGCAATGCAAGCCGACGCGGGCTCGGCCGCCTCGGTCGCTGCGATGACCCGCGCCCTGTTGCTGGCGCCGGATGCCAACCCCGAGGTCTTGTCCCTTAGCGCCAGCCTCATGAAGGAAACACCCGTCCTTGCCGAATGGCGTATCCTCAGGGCCAGCGCCCTCGTGTCGTACGACCGTCTGGCCGAGGGCAAGGCCATGTTGCATACCCTCAAGGCACCGGCGATCCCGGCCACCCTGCTGCCATCCTTGAACTTGGCTTGGCTGGAAGCCCACGTGGCCTCCCAAGATTGGGATGCGGCTCGCAAGACCTTGGACGGCATCCGATCCGTGCGCTGGGAGCCGCTCCTGCAAGCCAAGGTGGAGCGCCTCGCCGCAAAGATCCCCAAGGCCTGATCGATGGGGCCTGCCCAAGCCGTTATTCCACCGCCCCCGTGATGTGCGTCGGCGTGCGGCCCCGACTGGGTCACCGCAGCCCAGCCTTGATTGCACCCTTCCCATGCGATGGGCGAGGGGCGGTTGTTCGGAATAGCCCAGTTGCCACGTAGCCCAGCCGGATGCGTTGCCGGACTTGGTCCAGACTGAAACGATCGGATCACCCGCGCCCACCATCGTCCAGCCGTTGCGGGCTGCGCCATTCGGTCCGGGATTTCGCCGGGTTATAGGCCTGAAACGACCGCATCGCGAATTCCCGAGAATTCCTGCAAGAAAGGACCCCACTCGTCCGAAATGTCTTACAGGAGAAGGCCTAGCGGCACGGTGTCGTTGGGTTCCATCCGGTATATTCGGTTCATTCCATGAAAACATTGATCAAGCATCAGGCCGTTGCCTTGGCAGTGGCCGTCACCATGGGCGCCAGCCTCTCGCTCCACGCCCAAAGCATCCTCAACGGCGGCTTTGAACTCAGCACCAACGGAGCCAACAAGCAGGCAGACCGTGACACACAAGCCAACAACTGGACGTCCACACTGGTGCCCCAAAGCACCTACTGGGCGGGCGTCGGCATGGGCTCCTACAGCTTTTTGATGGCCTCCTCGAGCGGGACGGCTCCCAGCTACACGGACTCGCCTAGCACCATGACCCTTTGGGGGCCTCACAACGGCGTTCAGAACGGCCTGACGGACAGCCCGGACGGTGGGAACTTTTGGATGACGGATGCGGGCTGGAACACCGGCAAGCTCGAGCAAACCGTCTCAGGCCTGACGGCCGGGATGACCTACACGCTGTCGTTTTGGTCGGCAGGCGCGCAGCAGCAGGGCTTCTATGGAGCGACCTCCACACGATGGAGCGTGACCTTTGACGGCGTCACCCAGACTACCTCGTACCTGAACATTGCGAGCCAAGGCTTCTCGGGTTGGGAAAGACAGACCATGCAGTTCACCGCGAGCGGCACCTCGGCCCTGCTGACCTTCCTGGCGGATGGCAGCCCCAGCGGCCTGCCTCCCATGGCGCTCTTGGACGGCGTGTCTCTCGCGCCCGTGCCTGAGCCCTCCAGCTACGCGGCGGTCATCGGTGGCCTCCTGGCCATCGCCGCCGTCGCGCGTCGCCGAGCCTCGCGCTAGGCCATCGCCGTGCGATGCCGCTGTTCGGGTCGGGCACGGCCCAACACCCGTGACGTGGCATGCGTCCATGGATTCCACCCGCGGGCCCTAGGTTGGCTCGCGGGTGATTGTCCGTTGTCCGGGCCAACCCGCCTACCGATAGGCCCGGGCCCACGGCACTGTTCCCGTCCCATCGCCCTCCCCCGGGCGGCCGCATCCGGTGCATCCGGACATGGCCCGGACGAGGCCCGTCGAGCCAGTCCATCGCTCGAACGAATATGGCCGCCTCTTCCTCGACGGGTCCGGGACCAGCTCGTCCAGCGTCATCGCGTCGTACAGGCGTCCGTTGAGCATCGTCCGGCTTACCGAGTCTGTGTTGCGGATGTCCTCCAGTGGATTGCGGTCGAGGACCAGCACGTCGGCCAGTTTGCCGGCCTCGATGGATCCGATGTCCCGGTCCAGCCCGAGGTAACGGGCTCCCAGCAGCGTGGCGCAACGGAGCGCCTCGATGGGCCGCATCCCGCCCTGCGCCAGCGTCCACAACTCCCAGTGCGCCCCCAGCCCGGCGAGCTGTCCATGGGCTCCGAGGTGCACGGTGACGCCGGCATCCAGCAGTGCCTTCCCGATGCCCGCACTGCGCAGGACGTTGTAGTCTTCGTCGCTCGCCATGGGACGCCGACGCGACCTTGGGTCCACCATCCAGCGGGGCATGAAGCGGAGGAGCTTCTCGTGCCGCCACACGTCCATGTGCTGGTACCAATAGTGCTCGGCGTCGAGGCCGCCGTAGCCCACGACCAAGGTGGGCGTGTAGCCCGTGGCGCTGGCCCCCCAGAACTGCCGAACGTCCGCGTAGATCCGCTCCACCGGCAACGAGTGCTCCACCCCCGTGTGCCCGTCCGCGACCATGGTCAGGTTGTGTTGCAGGAGCGAGCCGCCCTCGGGCACGACCATCATGCCGAGGCGCCGCGCGGCCTCGATCACCTGCTGGCGTTGCTCCCGCCGGGGTTGGTTGTAGGACTTCACGCTGAACGCCCCCACGGCCTTCATCCGGCCCAGGTGGAACAACGCATCCTCCACGCTGTCGATCTGCGCCTTGTAGGTGCCCGCCGCCCCGTAGAGGATGGTCCCCGTTGAGAACGTGCGCGGCTGCACAATGACGCCCGCCCGCTGCATCTCCGACGCTGCGAAGACGGCCTCCGTCGCGTTCGACGGGTCGTGCATCGTCGTCACGCCAAACGCGAGGTCCGCGTGCCGCGCCCAGTTTTGCTGGGGCGTGATGTCCCCCTCCGCCTGTGCGCCGTGGGCGTGCACGTCCACGATGCCTGGCATCAGGGTCTTCCCCCGGCAATCCACCACGCGGGCCCCGTCCGGCACGGGAACGGCCTTCGCCGGCCCCACGGCCACGATCCGGTTTCCCCGCACCAAGACGACGGCGTCCTCAAGGACCTCGTCCCCCTTCATCGTGATCACCCGTCCGCCCACCAACGCAACCGTCGCATCCGGGACGTCCGCACGCGCGCGGAACCCGATCTCGACGCGCGCCGCCTTGGGGTCCTCGGGGGACGTCGCGGCGGCATCCGGAGCCTTGGCGGCGGGCGTGTTCGTTCCCGCCGCCTTCGCAACGCGCTCGCGTTGGCGCGCCTCGGCCTTGCGACGCGACGCCGCCAGCACCGGCTCCACCTCCTGCGTGAACAACCCGGGCCCCAGCGACCAATGCAACGCCCGCGCATCCCCGGACCAGGACAGGTTGGCCCCGGCCTCCGCTGTGACCTTGTGAACCGGGATCGCGCCGGACTTGGGGCCCACGTCCAGCATCCGCCCCGTCGCCAGGAACGGCGTCATATACACGTGGAACCGCTCCGCCCACGCCAGCCAACGGCCATCGGGCGACACCAGCACCTCCGTCGCGTTCGCGCTGCCCGCGTGCACGCGCTCCTCCGTGCCTTCGAGGCTGATGCTGATGAGCCGGGCGTTCTCGTTCTCCTTGTCGGGCTCGCTGGTGACGAGGAAGACGCGGTCGCTGGTCGCCCCGAAGTGCGGCCGCGTGCCCTTCCGCGTCACCCGCTTGCCCGGCCCACCCGCCACCGGCACCTGGTACACGCCCGGCTCCGAAGAATGCACCGTCGAGAGCAGGTTCCCGCCGCTGTTGCGCCCATAGACAATCGTCAGGCCATCCGGCGAGAACACCGGGTCGGCGTAGTATCCCGGCCGCGTCGTGACCGCCCGGCCCTCGCCGCCCGACGCCTCCACGACGCGAACCGCCGACAACTCCTCGTCGTCCCAGGACACGTACGCGACCGAGCGCCCGTCGCGCGACCACGAGGGCATGAACTCGAAGCGGCGCGCGTCCGTCGTCAAACGCCGCGGGGTGCCCTCGGGCAGGGCGCGCACGTACAGTCGCCCGAGCGCCGAGTACACGACGGCGTCGCCGCGCGGCGAGACGGCCACGCCGCGAAGCATCCGAACGTCAAACTCCGCCGGGGCCACCTCCACGGGGAACCGCACGGCCGGCATGACCCGTCGCTCGCCCCGCACGCGGAATGGGATGGACTTCACGACGCCCGTTTCGGCCTCCACCCGGTGCAACCCACCCCGTGCATAGAACACGAGCGAGCGCGAGTCCGGCGTCCACGCCATCGCGGGATACACGCCATGGATCGCCCAGGCCTCCTGCATGTCGCGCTCCAGGCCCGCGTGCACCTTGCGCACCTCGCCGGACGCCACGTCCTGCACGTACAGGCACGTCTGGAAGCGGTCGCGCCGAACGAAGGCCACGCGCTTGCCATCCGGCGATGGCGTCGGCCGCACCGCGCCGCCCGGCCCGGAGATCCAGGTCTCGGTCTCGCCCTTGGTCCGGTCGAGGCGGGACACGACGTAGATCTGGCCGTTGCTGTCCTTGTTGTACTCGAAGCTGCCGCCGGGCGTTGAGTCCCAGGAATAGTAGAGGTACCGGCCGTCCGGGGAGAACGCGGGCTCGCCCACGTCCTTTTGGTCCGTTGGGCGCGTGGTCATTGGCACGCCATCGGACACGCCCCCGTCCACGCCGGCGACGTCGTACAGCCAAATCTCCCCGGCACCGAGGGAACGTCGCGAGCTGAAGTGCTTGCGCCCGGCAAGGTGTCGGCCGTCGGGCGTCCAAGCGGGGGAGTTCACAAGCCGGAACGTCTCCGCGCTCACCTGCCGCAGGCCGGATTCCTGCAACGATTGCCCGTCCCGCGCGGTCGCCTTCACCACCCAGAGGTTGTCGCCGCCTCCACGGTCGCTGGTGAACGCAATCCATGCGCCGTCCGGGCTGAACCTCGGTTGCATGTCCCATGCGAGGCCCGACGTCACCGCCGTCGCGTCTCCGCCCTCGACGGGCACCACGTACAGGTCGCCCAATAGGTCGAATGCCAGCGTCTTGCCATCGGGGGACACATCCACGTTCATCCACGTGCCCTCGGTCACGTCGATGGCGACGGCCTTGGAGGTTTCCAGGCGCGGGGGCCTTGCGACGTCCCACGGGGCGTCCGGCGCGGGTGCCTTGGCGGGCGTCGGGGCCGGAGTGGATGGCGGAGCGGCGCCCGGAGACGGGCCCGTTGCCTCCGCCGCGCCTCGATGGACCATCAGGGCAGCCAGCACGAACGCCCATCCCATGGCCCGCATGGCTGGAAGTCGCTTACCCAACGTCGTCCGAATCATGCGGCCATCCTGCGGGACCCCGGACAAGCAAGACAAGCCAGGCGGCCCACGGCCCTAGGTTCCACCCCTGCGCGCCTTGGCCCGGTCCGATCCCGGCGCGGCCGAACCCATGGGCGGGCAATCGCCGGTTGCAGGGGTGGGGCGGGTTATTCAGGGTGCCGATGGCTTGAGTTCGACGGCGCTTCCATGGGGCATGCAGGGACCGGAAGGGGACCAACCGACGCGCCTGGGGCGTTGGCTGGCGCTTTCGCTTCTGTTGCACGCCATGGCGTTCGTCTCGTGGCACGGCGTCCGCCAGTGGGCCTTGGCGCGACCGGATTCCGTCCCGCAATGGGTGCGCGAGGCCGTCTTGCCCACCCCCCCGAAACCCGAGGACCCGCTTGGCGTCCGTCCGCCGACGCGGCAGGAGGAGCCAGCGGTCGAGATTCCCCTTCAATTTTTGGAGGTGGACCCGTCCCTGGTGACCGACCAAGAGCCGCCCAAGACGACCTACTACTCCACCGCCAACACCCTCGCGGGAAACCCCAACCCGCCCGTTGCCGACGCCACCCAGCCTCGCATCGAGGGCCGTCGGCCGGACCGCCCCGCGACGATGGACGTCCAGCGACCCTCGCCCGAGATGCCCGTACCGGCCCAGCCGGTGGCTCCCACGCAGGCGGCCCAGGCCAAGGAGGCCGCGCCGGAGAAGCCCCAGGCGAGGCCCGCCGAGGTCGCCAAGGCGGCGGAGAAGCCCCGCGAGGAACGGCCCAAGTCCGAGGAGGCGAAGGAGGGCGGCCTCAAGCCCGGCGACATGCAGTTGGCCAAGGCTAACCCGAAGGCCGTCGCGCCCACGCCCCAGCCGCAACGCAAGCCGCAGACGGAGCAACGCACACAGGCCGCCCAGGAGGAGACCGCGCCGCCGCGGAAGGCCATCAAGCGCCTCGCCCAGGCCCGCGAGCAAAAGGGCGTGGTCGTGACCGAGAAGATGCAGCAGGAAGGCGGCGTGAAGCGGTTTTCGGTGGAGGCCTCCCTCGACGTCCGCTCCTCACCGTTCGCCAGCTACGACCGCCAGTTGATCTATGCCGTGCAACAGCGCTGGTACGCCTTGCTGGAGGAGCACAAGTACGCGCTGGACCGCTACGGGCGCGTCGTCCTGAAGTTCCAGCTTCGCTCGGACGGCATGGTGGCGGACATGACGCAGGTGTCGTCGGACGTCGGGGACCTTTGGGCGCTGCTGTGCGAGAGCGCGGTGATGTCACAGGCTCCCTACGCGCCGTGGCCCGAGGCCATGCGACGGCTCGTGGGCAAGGACACGCGGGAGATCACCTTCACGTTTCACTATGACAACTGACGCCCCGCCGTGGGGCGACGCAGGAAGGACCGGGAACGATGGCTGAATGGATCAAGGATGGCGGCGTGTTTGCGTGGGTGTTGTCGGGCATGTCGGTGGTGTCCGTGGCGTTCATCCTGGAGCGGGCGTGGGCGCTGCGCCGCGCGCGGGTGATGCCCCCGTCGTTGGCCTCCATGGTGGGGTCGGCCGACGCCTCCACGTTGCGCGGCGCGTGCCAGGCGCAGCCGTCGCCCCTCGCGCGGCTCGTGACGGCCATCCTCGATCACTTGGGTGAGCCCAAGGACGACAACATGGCCTCCCTGCAGGTCCAGGCCCGCCGCGAGGTCCTGGGCCTCGAACGAGGGCTCGTGGCGCTGGAGATCATCGTGGGCATCGCGCCCTTGCTGGGCCTCGTCGGGACCGTCTATGGCATCATCCCGTTGTTCGGCGACTTCGGGAAGGCCGTGTCCGGCGACAACACGCTCATCGCCAAGGGCATCGGCGTGGCCCTCAACAAGACCTTGCTTGGCCTCATGGTCGCCATCCCGTCCTTGGTTGCATGGAGCTACTTCAACAAGAAGGTCGAGGTCCTCGCCGTCGAGTTGGAAGTGCTGTGTGACGCCGTGTTGCGACGTCACTACGCCCCCGGCAAGGCCGACGCGCGTCCCGACGCATGAGCTTCTATCCCCGCAAGCGCCGGGCGGCGCCGGCGATCATCGTCATCTCGTTGATCGACGTGCTCATCGTGCTGCTGGTCTTCTTGCTCGTGACGACCACGTACCGGAACCAGCCGTCGGTGAAGCTCACGCTGCCCGAGGTCGCCGACGCCCCCAAGCCGGGAGCGTCCCAGGGCAAGCCCCCCTTGATCGTTACCATCTCCGCCACCGAGCCCGCCTTCTTCGTGGGCAACCGCGCCGTTACCGAGGACAAGCTCGGCCAGGAGTTGCAGGCCGCCGCCAAGGCCGACCCCGAGGTCCAGGTCGTCCTCAGCGCCGACAAGGCCGCCCCGTGGGAAAAGGTGGCGCGCGCCCTCCAAATGGCCCGGAAGGCGGGTGCGAAAAACATCCGCGCCTTCACGAAGGGCGCGGGCGGGCGATAGGCGGCCCGTGGCGCTGCACGATGTCCCGCCTTGGAGGGCGGAACTCGGGCTCCTTGCGGCAGGTGCAGAAGGGATCGCGGGGCGGCTCGTTCCGGCCGGGGCCTTCCACGGGCTGGTCCCACGTGCCCGCGCTGGCCAGGAAGGCGGCGGGCCACGCATCGACCACCGGCTCGATGACGATGGACGTGCCCTCCCATCGTTCGCGCACACGAGTGCCGCGCGGGAGGCGACACTCGCCCACCAAGCGGACGGCAACGCTCTTGCCCACCTTGAAGACGACGGTCTCGCCACTCATGGGCGACAGGGTGTCTTGGATGGATATCCGTTCAAGGACGGAGGATGGGCGCCAACAGGGCGCTGGGCCGGGCCGATTCAGTTGAGAGGGAAGTGATGGCGAAGCAGATGCTTCCGCAAGCCGAGGAGTGAGCGAGGCGC
>CAYSGH010000112.1:0-7323 GCA_964430505.1 uncultured Akkermansia sp.
TTCTAGGTTCATCCATCCGCCCGGTGACCCCGGGATCGGCGCGGGCCTGCGCGGGTCCGTGGCGTGCGTGCCCGCGCCTTGCGGTCCAGGGCTGGGACGCAACAACGCCGGCCGCGGCGTGGGGCCGGGGCCGGCGTTGCGCGTGTCGGGGCTGGCGTCGCGTTACTTGGCGGAGGCGAGCTTGCTGCCGGACGTCCAGTCGAGGGCGTTGCTCAGCAGGCGTTGGTAGGCGGGGTGGCTATGCGCCACGCCGTCGTGCCCCAAGGCGATCGCGGCGATGCGTGCCTTGGGATGCTTGACGACCCACACCATGGGGAACGTCTTGTTCTTGGCCTTGGAATGGGCCGTGGCGAGGACCTCGATGGCCGACCCGTTGGCGTCGGGCTCGAACCAGTACAGCTCGTCGCGCAGGGTGAACTTCTCGGGCAACCCTTGGGTGAGCGGATGCGACGCATTCGTGACGGTGACCTCGAACTCGCCGTAGGCGTCGTGCCCGCGCGACCCGCCGCCGCACAGCTCGCGGTTGTACACGGGCCAGTCGCGCTCCCAGTTGTACCACAGGGCCGGGTGCACGAGGAGCATCCCCTTGCCGGACCGCGCGTGGGCGAGGACGGCGTCGCGGGTGGCGGCGTCGCCGAAGGGCTTGTTGTTGGAGAGGTAGAGGACATCGACGTTGGCCAGCGCGGGCGCGAGCCCGGTGGTGGCCTCGGTGTAGTTCACGCTCGCCTTGCCGGTGGCCTTGAGCGTGGCGGCGTCGGCGAGGTTGAAGAACCGGTTGAAGTCGTGGGAGGAACCCCCGCCCACGATGAGCGTCTTGATGCCGGAGGCCCATTGGAACGAGGGCGGCTCGGGCGCGGCGGGGGCCGGGACGTTGAGGGGCGACAACGACGCGCCGTCGTTGCCGGGGGCCTCGGCCGTGATGGCGGCGTAGGTGGCGGCGACGAGGTTGTTGTAGCTTTCGAGGACGAGCTTCTCCACGACGCCGCGGCCCTTGACCAGCTTGGTGAAGGCACGGACCTGGCGGCCGCCCGAGGCCAAGTCGGGGACCTCCTTGGAGCCGGGAACGTCGTTGCGGCCGATGTAGTCGGCGACCTCGACGCCGTTGCGGACGACGATCTCCTCGGTGCCGCCGCCGACGAAGTGGACGGTGACCTTGGTGACGGGCTTGCCCTTGTGCTCGTCGCCGCCGAACGGGTAGGCCCAGCCGCCGACGCCGCCGAGGAAGTGCAGGCGTCCGATGGGCATGCCGACCTTGACCTCGACGCGCTGCGGGAAGGCGCGGGTCATGCCCTCGGTGCCCTTGAGCACGAGGAGATTGTTGCCCGTGGGGCTCTTCTGCGGGCTGAGGACGTCGAACGGCACGTCGCCCACCTTGATGGTCCCGTGCTTGCGGAAGCGGAGGCTTTCGTCGCGCGACTCCTCGCTGGCGTAGATGCCGCGGGAGTTGTTGACGTTGAAGACGCCGGTGAGGTCGAGGATGCGGAAGCGGGCCTCGTCGGCGCACAGGTAGGTGAGGAGGTCGCGCAACCCGGCGGCTCCGAGCTGCTCGAAGCCCTCGGGCATGAGGGAGCGCCCGGTGTTGGTGCGGCTCTTGATGTTGTCCTTGCGGACCGTGTAGTCGCCGGACGCATCGCGGACGAGGACCTCGGCGTTGTTCTCGCGCTCGACGACGCCGTTGTAGGTGAGGTCGTCCTTGGTCTCGATGGAGACGGCGACGAAGTTGGGCTCCACGAGGCGGTTGGGGTCGATGATGTGGACGAGGAGGTCGGCGGGGCCGTGGGCTCCCATGCCGGTGAGGTTGGGGGCGAGGTTGCGGCCCTCGTTCTTGTACACGTGGCAGCCGGCGCAGTTCGCGGTGAAGAGCTTCTTGCCATTGGCCACGTCGCCGGCCTTCTCGACCTCGGGCACGAACTTGGCGATCAACGCCTCCTTCTCCTTTTGCTCGGGGCCCTTGAGCTCGTCGAACACCTGCACGGCCCGGGCGGCGACGGCCTTGTCGGCGTGGGTGCGCAGGCGGTGTTGGTAGGACGGCCCGAGCTGGCCCAGGGCGATCTGCTTGCTGGCGACGGACGCCAGCAACGCCTGCGTCCAGTCGGCCCGCTTCACCACCGCGCCGAACAACGCGTCCTGGAGCTCGCCGGGGACCTTGGCAAACCCGGCCACCAACTGGGCACCGGCGCCGGCGTCCGGCGTCGCGCCCAACGCGTCCACGACGCGCTTCTGCAAGCCGGTGGAAGCCGGGCCGCCCAGCAACGCGCCCACGGACCCGACGATGGCGGGGTCGAGGCGGCGGACGCCGAGAAGGTTGATGGCCACCTGCGCGCGCTCGTCATCGGCCGCGGACGTGTCCGAGAGGCGGGCGCGGAGCTTCTCGATGACGGGCTTGAGCCCGGCGGAGAGGGAACCGTCCTTGTCCCAGCGCGCGGCCAAGGGCAGCACCGCGCCGGGCAAACCCGGGCGGGACGACTGGAGCATGGACTCCAGGGCGGCCTTCAGGTCGCCGGTCCACTGCGGGATGACGTCGGCCTTCAACACGGCGGCGAGGGTCTCGACGGCGGACTGCTTGAGGCCGTCGGCCGAGGCCGGTTGCTTGGCGAGCAGTCGGACGAGGGCGGCGGCCTGGGCGGGGTCCTGCTTGTTGGCGAGGATGCGCACGACGTGGCCGACGTAGTCGGCGAGGAAGGCGGGATCCTTAGACTGGAAGGCGGTTTCCAGGAAGAGGGCCGGGTTGTTGGCGGCGACGCCGAGGGCGGCGGACTGGAGGTGCTTGTCCTTGAGGTTGGGCCAGAGCGCGGCGATGCGGGCGGCGACGGCGTCGGTGGCGTCGAGGTTGGCCAACGCGAGCAGCGCGTTGAGCTGGACGCGGGGCTCGGAGGAGTCGAGCGACGCCTGGACGGAGTCACCCACGGGGCTTTGGCTCTTCCAGCCCTTGGCCTCGGACGCGATGCGCAGGGCGTTCTTGCGGAGGGTGGGGTCGTTGTCGTTGAGGCACGCGACGAAGTTCTGCTGGTCGAGGCGCCCGATGTTGTGGAGCACCCAGAGGGCGTGCGTGCGGGTGAGGGCGGGGCTGTTGCTGGAGACGGCCGCGAGCACGTTGCGCAGCGCGTAGAAGGGGGATTGCTCGCTCAGGATGCGATGGGCGGTCATGCGGACCCAGCCGTTGGGGTGGTCCAGCATCTTGACGATGGCGGCGGGTTGGTTGGTGTCGAACTTCCAGGCCGGGAGCGGCTTGGGCTGCTTGTGCTGGACGCGCCAGACGCGGGTGAAGTGATGGTCGCGGTCGGGGCGGGTGGCGGCGTTGCGGGCCCCGTGCGCGGGACCGCGGGTGTCGTTGTGGATGGCGGCCTGGTTGTAGAAGTCCACGACGTAGAGCGCGCCGTCCGGGCCCACGCGTTCATGGATGGGCCGGAACCAGAGGTCCGTGGCGGCGATGAACTCGGTTTCCTCGCGGCCGGGCTCCTTGGACGCGACGAACGTGACGCCCTTGGGCTTGAGCATCTCGTTGTGCACGAGGCTCATGGTGGTTTCGGAGCAGAAGTGCGAGCCGTTGTAGCGGTCGGGCCATGCGCCGCCGTTGTAGATGCAGCAGCCGGCGGCGGCGGTGAAGAAGCCGACCCAGTCGATTTGCACGTAGGCCGGGCGGGTGTGCTTCACCGCCTGGAAGATCTTCTGGTGGTCCGGCGCGACGAACGAGCCGCGGATGCCGCCCACGGAGGCCTTGGCCAGCGCCTTCTCCGGCATGATGACGTGGAGGAAGTGCTCGCCGCAGGTGGCCGTGGTGTAGAACACCTCGCCGTCCGGCGCGATGTCGAAGCCCCACGTGTTGCAGGAACCGGAGGCGTACTGCTCGATGGCGGAGCCGTCGGGGCGGAACCGGATGACGCCCGCCGTGATGCGTCCGAAGTCCTTCTTGCCGTCGCCGGACTTGGGTGCGCCGGCGCTGTAGCCCACGGCGCCATAGACCCAGCCGTCGAGGCCCCAGCGGAAGTTGTTGATCACGGCGTGGGTGTCGAAGGTGCCGAAGCCCGTGTAGAGCGTGACCTTCTCGCTGCCCTCGACCATGTCGCACGTGCCGTCGCCGTTCTTGTCGCGGAGCCAGAGGATGTCGGGGGCTTGGGCGACGATGACGCCGTCCTTGTGGAACACGAGGGACGTCACGAGCTCGAGGCCGTCGGCGAAGACGTGCTTCTTGTCCATGCGCCCGTCGTTGTTGGTGTCCTCGAGCCACGAGATGCGGTCGCGGGCTGGGCGGTCCTCCTTGTCGCCTTGGGGTTGCCCATCCTTGCGGGCCCAGGCGGCGATGGGCTTGTCGTTCTTGTTGATGGTGCGCCCGCCGGGGTACTCGGGCGTCTCGGCCACCCACAGGCGGCCCTTCGCGTCCCAGTCGAGGGAGATGACCTTCTCGACGAGCGGCTCGGAGACGACCAGCGTGGCCTCGAACTCGGGGTGGACGCCCAGCTTGGCGGCGGCCTTCTCCGGGGCGACGGGGCCGCCCTCGGGATACTTCAGGGAGGCCAACTCCTCGGGCTTGCACAGTTCATCGACGTTCTCGCGGCCGCCGGCCCACGCGATGGCGCGGAGGACAAGCGCGCGATAGTGCGGGGTCTGGAACGACACGTACTCATGGCCGGGCAGGCTGACGATGGAGCGGTAGGGCTTGCTGCCGCCGGGCCAGGTCTTCTCGTAGGTCCACACCTGCGGCGCGATCACGAACACGCTGTGGAAGCTCGTCGCCAGCACCTTGGCGTCCGGCGCCATGTCCATGTCGTAGTAGATCTCGTCCTTCCAGTCGAAGTTCGAGAACCCGCGCACGACCGGGTGGGCGGGGTCCACGAAGTACACGCCCACCTCGCCCTCGTACCACTTGGTCTTCTTGTCGCCGTCCCAGCGCCATGCGCCGCCGGTGACCTGCTTGGCCCACTCGTGCTGGTCGCCCGAGACGACGCCGTCGTGGAGGACCACGATGCCGCCGCCGCGCTGGAGGAACTTCTCGAATCGTTCCCGCTGGTCCCCGGTGATCTTCATGCCGTCGGCGGCGAAGATCACGACCACGTCGGTGGCTTCGAGTTGCGCGGCAGTGGGGAACTCCATGGCCCCGTCCACCTTCACGCCTCGTTCGCCCAGGACCTGGGTGTATTCGCCGAGGAAGCGTGGATGGTCATGTTGGCCGGGCCCGTGGGTCTTGATGCCCGCCCGGATGAAAACCCGGAGTGGATCGGCGGCGCGCGCGGAGCAGGCGAGGAGGCCCGCCAGCAACACGGCGCCCATGCGCAGGTACGTCGTCATCATGGCTTTGAAAGACCGCAGCGTGCCCATCGCGTCCGTTCCGGCCAACCATTTATCCGCGAGTTGCGGGCGAGGCGGGGGGCGGGGGGGCGGCGAATGGCGAATGGCGGGGAAGGGGCGAGCGGCGAGCGGCGAGCGGCGAGCAGCGGGCTGGGACTTCATGCGCGTTCGACGAGGCTACGACTGCCCCGGCTGAAGCCGGGACTCCATGCGGCGCACAGGCCACGAGCCCGGTGCAACCCGGAGGGTTGCCAGCGTGTCGCCGGTGGTTGAGCGAAGCGACACCACCGGACACCGTCCCCACCCCACAAAACCCCTCACCCCGGCGGGGTGCCAGAACCCGCGCCACCACGGCACCATCCACGCCTGTCCAGGACCGCTCGCCGCTCGCCGCTCGCCGCTCCCAGCGCAACCCGGAGGGATGCCCGACGCGGGACGAACCGCTCACGCCACGTACCGGTCCAACACGGACGCCATCGCCCCGGCCATTGACCCGCCGCCAAACCTCCTCCGGAGGTCTCGATCCCTTTTCCGGAGACCTCATTCCCTTGTCCCGAAGTCTCGTTCCTTTGTCCGGAGGTCTCAAAACGAGCCAGCGACGTTTGGTTTCCTTGTTCGGAGACCTCATTCCTTTGTCCGGAGGGTTCATTCCTTTGTCCGGAGGTCTCGTTCCTTTGTCCGGAGGTCTCGTTCCTTTGTCCGGAGGTCTCGTTGCTTTGTCCGGAGGTCTCGTTCCTTTGTCCGGAGGTCTCATTCCTTTGTCCGGAGGTCTCATTCCTTTCTCCCGAGACCTCATTCCTTTGTCCTGAGGTCTCAAAATGAGCCAGCGACATTTGGTTTCCTTGTTCGGAGGTCGCGTTCCTTGGTTTCGAAGCCTCCGAACCTTGTCGGTGTCGCTTTGTGACCACCCCGCGACGCCGTGGAATGTCCCCCGACCGTCCCGTCGACCGGCGGTTTGACGGGATCGGGTGCCTTGGGGCCAGAGCGATTCCGTTGGAAGGTCGGCGACGGTTTGAACGTGGGGTGAGTCTGGCATCCCTCCGGGATGCAGGGTTTCGTGGGGGGGCCATGTCCGGTGGTGTCGCTTCGCTCAACCACCGGCTACACGCTGGCATCCCTCCGGGATGGATCGTGGGGTGCGCCCGAGGACGGGCGCGTTCCCAGCGTCCGTGGCGCCCCCCGCTCGCCGCCCGCCGCCCGCGTCATTCGTGGATCAAACCAAGCGAGGGCGACCGTCCTCACGAGGACACGGTTCTTGCGGGCGGCAGGGGCCATGTCGGACAAAACCGAGACGGTCTTGCTACCTTCTCCGTGAGAGACCTTCCCCAGGCCTCCGCGATGCCCGGCCAGAGGGCATCTCACGGAGGCACGGAGAGCACGGAGAGCACGGAGGGGGAACGAATCCCGAAAGCCGGGCCATCCGACGTGGCTGGCATCCCTCCGGGGTGCGGGAGGTTTTGTGGGGCGATGGGTTCCGGTGGTGTCGCTTCGCTCAACCACCGGCTACACGCTGGCATCCCTCCGGGATGCGTTTTGGGGTGCGCCCGAGGACGGGCGCGTTCCCAGCGTCCGTGGCGCCCCCCGCTCGCCGCCCGCCGCCCGCGTCATTCGTGGATCAAACCAAGCGAGGGCGACCGTCCTCACGAGGACACGGTTCTTGCGGGCGGCAGGGGCCATGTCGGACAAAACCGAGACGGTCTTGCTACCTTCTCCGTGAGAGACCTTCCCCAGGCCTCCGCGATGCCCGGCCAGAGGGCATCTCACGGAGGCACGGAGAGCACGGAGAGCACGGAGGGGGAACGAATCCCGAAAGCCGGGCCATCCGACGTGGCTGGCATCCCTCCGGGGTGCGGGAGGTTTTGTGGGGCGATGGGTTCCGGTGGTGTCGCTTCGCTCAACCACCGGCTACACGCTGGCATCCCTCCGGGATGGATCGTGGGGTGCGCCCGAGGACAGGCGCGCACCTGGCGCACCCCCGCCTTCCGCCTTCCGCCTTCCGCCTTCCGCCTTCCGCCTTCCGCCTTCCGCCTTCCGCCT
>CAYSGH010000112.1:7423-12604 GCA_964430505.1 uncultured Akkermansia sp.
TCCGCTCCCCGCTCCCCGCTCCCCGCCTCGGCGCGCCGCTATCCGCCGGCGGCGGGTTCGGGGGGAGGCGCGGACTCCTTGGCCTTGAAGGTGGTGGAGCCCTTGTAGCGGCCGGCCCGGACCTCGAGCCGATATTGGATGCCGGGCTCGAGCTTCTCGGCCTTGGAACGGTCGTCCTTGAGCTTCATGCCCTTGGGGATGCGGCCGTAGAGGAGGGCCTTGGTGGGGACGGAGTTGCTCGTGGAATCGAGCTGCCAGACGATTTTCGGGGCCTTGCCCGGGACGGAGGGGGTGACCTCGATGACGCGGACTTGGGTGAGTCGGTATTCGCCATCGAGGGCGAAGACGACGGGGTACATGCCGTCGAACCGGCCGGCGTTGGCCTCGGCGATGCGGGCGGCGGCGCGTTCCTCGGCGACGGTCTTCATGCGGGCGCGCTCCTCGGCGCGCTGGGTGGCCTTGGCCTCGCGGGCCTCGCGGACGGCCTCCTTGGATCGTTCCTTCGAGGTGTCCTTGCTGGTTTCCTTCGTGGGGGCGGCTGCGGGTCCCTGGGCGGTGTCGTTGGTTTTGCGTGCTGCGAGGGCGGCTCGTTCCTCGCGTTCCTTGCGGATGTCGGCGGCGGAGACGGCGCGTTCCCGGAACATCTGGCGCGGCGCCATGTCGCGGACCTGGGCCTGGATTTGGATGGGGTCCGGGCTGAGCCACTCGGTGTAGAAGAGGACGTAGCAGGCGGCGAGGGCGGCGGCGGCGGCCAACAGGGCCCAGGAGCGGGGTTTCATTTCGCGGATGGCTTTGTGCGGTGGGCGGGATGGGGCGCGTGGACGATGGGTGCGCGAGGCTACGGGGTTTCCAATCCGAGCCGGCGTGCCTCGTCGGTGACGGCCCACAGGTTGATGGGCGCGAGCGAACGGCCAAACCTCATGAACCGGACGGAGCCGTCGGCCATGGTGTAGTCGGAGCCGCCACCGCGGCCGCTCTTGGCGGAGTTGGCATGGCGGTTTTGGTTGAGCTGGAGGAGGTCGTCGAACTGGTCGAAGTCCATGTGGAAGTGCCCGGAGTTCTGCTCCTTTTCGCCGAGGAGGACGGTCTCGGAGGGCTCGCGGACGTCGTTTTCGCGGACGGTCTTGTCGCCGGCCCCGAGGACGCGGAGGAAGGCCATTTCCTCCGGGGTGAGGCGCAGCTTGTAGAGGTCGTTCCAGCCGTTCATGAGGTAGGTGCGCTGGGCGAAGTCGGCGGGATGGGTATTGCTGGAGACGAGAGAGGAGCCGCCACCGATCTTTGGGCGGGGCGGGTCTGCGGGGCAGCGGAGGATGCGGAGCTCCTTGTAGTAGGGCAGGGCGGCGGTGGGCCATCGATTGGTGACGGCGCGCGAGGGAAACTTCTCGTTGTTGTCGTCGGTGTACATGCGGATGGCGAGGCCGAGCTGGCGCTCGTTGTTGACGCAGGCGATGCGGCGGGCGGCGTCCTTGGCGCGTGCGAGGGCGGGCAGGAGCATGCCGGCAAGGATGGCGATGATGGCGATGACGACGAGGAGCTCGATGAGGGTGAAGGCGCGCGCGCTCCCGGCGGGGGGGAACGCCTGGGACCCTCTTCCGACTCCATCCTGTGTTCGAACTGGCACGTTCATGCTGACCCGATCCTACGTGGGAAGGTTACCCGGGACGCCCGGTTGCCAAGCGCGGGCTTGGGGTGGCGCGACGCGGGCCTCGCCTTCCAGGACGCGTCATGCCAGCGTGCCAGCATGACGGCGGCAGTGTTCATGCGGGTCCTTGCGCTGGGGCTTGCGCTTCCATGGGCGACCCCTTCTCGCGCATGGGCCGTCATCGCCTTTTCCACGTCCCACCCGGAGTCATACCAGCAGGAGCCCGTGGCGCTGGGGGGGGGCGGTTGGACATGGACGGGACGGTTCGGGCCGTTTGCGGCCGTGCCCATCGGGCCGTCGTCCTTCATCACCGCCGCCCATGTCGGCCAATCGGTCGGGACCACCTTCACGTGGAACGGCCTGTCGTTTCGCACGGTGGGCGGGGAGACGGATCCGCAGTCGGACCTGCGCGTGTGGCACGTGTGCGGCACGTTCCCGGGCTATGCGCCGCGGGTGACTTCGGATCTCCGCGAGGGGGACGGGATCGTGGTGATCGGCCGCGGGACCGGTCGCGGGAGCGAGGTGCTGGCGGACCGCGGGGCTGGGCCGGAGCTGGCGGGATGGCAATGGGGAACGAACGACAGCGTGCTCCGGTGGGGCACCAACACAGTGGACCACTTGGTGGACGGCGCCGAGGTGGGCCTTTACGGGCCCGTGGTTTTGTTCGACTTCGACGGGGATGCCGGGAATGACGAATGCACGGTGTCGGTAGGCGACTCCGGCGGCCCGGTCTGGGTGCAACGGGGCAACGAATGGCAGTTGGCGGCCATCAACTTCGCCACGAACAGCGAGTTCCGCACGGCGCCCGATGGCCCTACGCTGAACGGGGCCCTCTTCGACTTTCGAGGACTGTACCAGCGGGTCGCGAGCGGCGCGTGGGACCTGGTGCCCACCGACGGGGACGGCCCGATTCCCGCGACGTCCGTGTCCACGCGGATCTGGCCGCGACGCCAATGGTTGGATGCGGCCATCCAGCGTGCGCCCGGTCCCGCGAGCCTGCTTTCGGCGGCCCAGATAGAGGGTCCGTTCACGGCGGCCCCGGGGGCGTCGCATGACGCCGTCCGGCGCGAGTTCCGCATCAACCTTGGCCCGGGCAACGCGTTCTTTCGCGTGACGGGTCCGGCGGGCCCGAACCTCCGTGACATCCGGATCGAGGGTTCCCGCGTGGTGGTGCGCTACGACTGACGGCCCCGTGCCAACCGCAGGGCGTTGCCCACGACGATGAGGTCGCTCAGGCCCATCGCGGCCGCGCAGAGGGCGGGGCTGACCAGTCCTGCGGCGGCGAGGGGCACGGCGGCCGCGTTGTAGAAGAACGCCCAGAAGAGGTTTTGCCGGATGGTGCGCAACGTGGCGCCGGCCAACTCCAGGGCATCCACCACGCCATCCAACGGGGCTCCCAGCAACACCACCCCGGCCGCCTCGCGGGCCACGTCCGTCGCCCGTGCCACCGCCATCCCAAGGTCCGCCGCCGCCAACGCCGGCCCGTCGTTGATCCCGTCCCCCACGAAGGCCACCACGCGTCCCTCGCGCCGCAGCGCCTCGATGCACGCGACCTTGCCTTCCGGACGGACGCCGGAGCGCACCTCCGCCGGGTCGATCCCCGCCTCGCGCGCCACGGCCAACGCGACCTCGTGGCGGTCGCCGGACACCATCCCCACGCGCACGCCGCGCGCGCGCAGTCGTTGCACGACGGCCCGTGCCTCCGGCCGGACGGCGTCTTGCAAACCAAACGCCGCGACGCCCCGGCCATCGAGCGACAGCACGACGGGCGTGGCGCCTCCGGCCTCGATCTCTCGCACCGCCTTCGCAAGGGGGCCCCCCATGGCGTCCGCCGCCGCCCCCGCAACCCATGCGGGCGATCCCAGCATCATCCGGCGTCCTCGCCACGTGCCCCGCAGGCCGGCCCCCGGCGTCTCCCTCCCATCGTCCAGCGACTCCCGTGCGTCCGTCAGGGCTGCCAAGGCGCGGGACAAGGGATGGCTGGACCCGGCCGCCAACGTCGCCACCCCCCGCACCACGTCCGCCTCCGAAAGCCCGGTGCCGTCCACGAAAAACGTCCGGGTGCCCACGGCCGGAAGCCCGCGCGTCAACGTGCCGGTCTTGTCGAACAACACCGTGTCCAGGCGTCCGCACGTCTCGAGGGCGTGGGCGTCGCGGACGAGAATGCCGCGTCGCGCGGCCGCGTTGACCCCGGCCATCAAGGCCACCGGCGTCGCCAATCCCATCGCGCACGGGCACGCCACGACCAACACCGCGCAGGCCACGTACACCCCTGTCGCCCACGGCGTGGCGGGCAGGTGGGATGCCCACAGCACCCGCGACAAGGCCCCGTGCATCTCCCGCATCCATTCCGGGGCAAACCCCCACGCAAGGGCGGTGGCCGCCGCCACGAGCACGACCGCCGGGACAAACGCCGCGCTGACCCGGTCCGCCATCCGCTGCACCGAGGCCCGCGTCGCCTGGGCGCGCCGGACCATCTCCGCGATGCGCGCCAAGGCCGTGTCCTCTCCCATGGCCCGTGCCTCCACGACGAGGCGCCCGTCCACCACGACGGTCCCGGCACAGACGTCGTCGCCCGGCCCGCGTCCCACGGGCACCGACTCGCCCGTCAGCATCGACTCATCCACGGCGCACCGTCCTTCGAGGACGCGGGCGTCCACCGGGACGCGGTCTCCCGGTCGCAGCACCAGTCGGTCGCCGAGGGCCAACGCCTCGACGGCGACCTCTTCCTCCCGGTCGTGGGTCGTCAAGCGCCTGGCCCGGGTTGGCGCCAGCGTCAGGAGGGCGCGCAGGGCGGCCCCGGCTCGGGCGGACATGCGACGCTCCAGGTGGTGGCCCGTTCCCACCAACGCCAGCAACGCGACGGACTCGGTGAAGAACAGGTGGCCGTGCGCGCCCAACGCGAGGGCTGGAAAACTATATCCCAGCGCCGCCGTCATCCCGAGGCTGACCAAGGTGTCCATGTTGGCTCCGCCCGCCCGGAGTTGGTTCCATGCGCCGCGGACGAACGGACGCCCAAGCACCCACGCCACGACGGCGGCGACGGCCGCCGAGAACCATTGGAACCGGGGCTCCATGCCCCAGCCCAGGACCCAATCGCCCACGCCCAACACCACCAAGGCGGGCAACCCCACCGTCCATGCCGCGCCCCACGAGCCCTGCACCTTCGCCTCCACGTCATTCCCGGCGGACGGCTTGGCGGCGAGCACTTGGGCCGGGTAGCCCGCGCGGCCCAGCGCCTCGATCAAGGCGGCGTCGGAGGCCTGGGCGCCCGGCGACCACGTTGCCCGCGCCGTCCCGGCGTCCAGGTCCACCTCGGCGTGCGTGACGCCGGGCACGGCCCGGAGGACGTCCGTCACGCGCCGGGCGCAATTCCCGCAGGTCATGCCTTCCACCCGCAGCCGCGAGGCAACCCCGCCCGGAACCGGGCCCGGCTTGGGGCCGGGTCCTTGCCCGCGCGGGCGAAAGGTGATGCTCGTCTCGTTCATCCTAGAAACGGCAGTCGAAGAGGATTTCAAAACGAGGAAAGGGCCCTCCCA
>CAYSGH010000113.1:0-12431 GCA_964430505.1 uncultured Akkermansia sp.
CCGTTCAATGTCCGGCGCGGGTTTTTCGATGCCTTCGGCACGCGTTGCCCCTTGTCGGCGACGTTCGGCCACGCGTGTAATGCGAGCGCCGCCCCGAAGCGCGTCGTCCACATGAAGCCCCTCCTGCATCCCGCCGCCCTGGCGTTCCTCGCCGTTCTTCTCGCGTCCGCCTGCCGCGCCCAGGCCACGTCGCGCGCCCTCCCGCCCGCGCTCGTGCCCTGGCAGGATTGGGCCACGTGGGACCAACCGCACCGGCAGTGCCCCACGCCATGGTCCGATCCCAAGGCCCATCGGTGCTTCTGGCCGGGGCGCCTGGAGCTGGCGGTGTCGGACGCCGCCGGGTCGTTCCAGCTCAACGTGGTGGTGTTCCACGAGACCTGGGTGCCCTTGCCGGGCGGCGCGCGCGAGTGGCCCCAAAACGTGCGAAGCAACGGCGCGGCCGTCCCCGTCCTCGAGCGCGATGGCGTGCCCAGCGTGAAGCTCGGGCCGGGCGAGGCCCGGATCGAGGGCTCGTTCCAGTGGCCGCAACTCCCCCAGAACATCCGCATCCCGGCCGCCGTGGGCCTCCTGTCCGTGTCGCGCGATGGCCAGGCCATCGAGGCTCCCACGTGGGACGCGGCGGGCACGCTGTGGCTACGGAGGGACGGAGCGCCCGGCACGACGGAGCGCGACGCGCTGGAGGTGAAGGCCTTTGCCTTGCTGGAGGACGGCATCCCGATGTGGTGGCGGCAGGAACTCGAGGTCACGGTTTCCGGCAAGAGCCGCGAGGAAGACCTCGGCAACCTCCTCCCCGCCGGCTGGAAGCTCGCCTCCGTCTCGGCCCCCATCCCCGTCACCGTCGATGACGCCGGGCGCGCCAAGGCGCAGGTCCGCGCCGGCAAGTGGACGGTGAAGGCGGACGCGTTCCGCGTGGACGCATCGCGCGAGGTCCGGCTTCCGCCCGGGGCCAAGGCGCCGGCGTCGGACATGTTGGTGGCCTTCAAGGCGCGGCCGGACCTGCGCACCGTCGAGATCGTCGGGGCCACGGCCATCGACGCCGCCCAGACCTACGTGCTGCCGTCGTGGCGCGACCTGCCGGTGTACCGATGGGATCCCTCGCGTGCCCTGGGCGTGGACGAGCGGATGCGGGGCATGGGCGACAAGAAGCCGGGCGGGCTGGGCATTGAGCGGGAGATCTGGCTCGACGAGGACGGGCGCGGGCTGACGTTCCGGGACCGCATCACGGGGGCGATGCAGCAGGTGTGGCGGCTGGACGTCGCGGAGGGCCAGCAACTGGGCTCCGTGCGAAGCGGGGGCCTGGGGCAGTTGGTGACGCGCAACCCGGCCAACAACGCCCTCGGGTTCGAGGTGCGCGCCCGCAACCTGGACGTGGAGGCCACGGGCCGGGCGGACGCCACGCGTGACTGGCCCGCGACGGGTTGGCGCGCCGACGCCGAGCCGGCGCGGGTCACGCTGCACTTGCCGCCGGGGTGGCGCCTGTTCGCGTTGACGGGCAGCGACTGGGTGCAGGGGGACTGGCTCACGGCGTGGACGTTGCTGGATCTTTTCCTGCTGCTGGTCTTCACGCTGGCCGTGTTCCGGCTGCGGGGCTTCGCGGCGGCCGTATTGGCGTTCCTGGCGTTTGGGTTGGCCTACCACGAGCCCGGCGCGCCGCGGTACCCATGGCTGGCGTTGCTCGTGCCCTTGGCGCTCGCGCCGCTCCTTCGTGACGACCGCGCCCGCAAGGCCGCGCGCGTCTTCCAAGGAATGGCCGCGCTGGTCCTCGTGCTCTTCCTCGTGCCCTTTGTGTCGCGGCAGGTGCAGCAGGCGTTGTACCCCCAACTGGAACAGACCCCCACCCATCCGTCGCCCGACGCGAGCTTTGCCGTGGGCGGCGGCGTGGCCGAGGCGGATGCGCGCGCCCAGGTCCAGGCCTTCGCACTGCCCGCCGCGTCCAGTGCCGGTCTTGGAGCGAACGTCTCGCTGGCCAAGCGCGGCCCATCGCAGGCTGGCGCTCCCATGCAGCAGGCGCAGGCACCCTCGGACAACCTCTTCCAGGACGCCAAGGCCCGCATCCAAACGGGGCCCGGCATCCCGGAGTGGACGTGGCGCTCCGTGTCCTTCGGGTGGAACGGCCCGGTCCAAGCGAGCCAGTCCGTGCATCCCATCCTGATACCGCGCTGGCTCGAGCGGATGCTCTCCGTGGCCCGGACCGCCTTGGTCATGGGATTGGCAGCGATGCTGGCGTTGACCGGTGCCCGACGCGCATCGGCGTCCCGTGGCCCCGGCGGTGAGGGCGCTTCAGAATCCCCTGCCCCGCCGCCCCATCCTGGCGGCCAGGGCCCGACGACGGGAGCGGTTCCGTCGCCGGGCGCCACGGCCTTAGCCGGGCCGATTCAGTTGGATCGGTCGTGCTCGCTCGATCTGCTTCCGCAACTCCCTCGTCCTTCGCTCGTTACGGGCCTCGCATCGGCCCGCGCCTCGCTCACTCCTCGGCTTGCGGAAGCATCTGCTTCGCCATCCCTTCCCTCCCAACTGATTCGGCCCGGCTTGGCGGCCGCGTTGTTGGCGGCAGCCGGTTGCTTGCTTCACGGCAACCCAACCCGCGCGGCGGAGGCGACGGCGTTGTCCATGTCCATCCCGGACGGGCCCACGCTGGAGAAGCTGCGCGAGCGATTGCTGGCCGTGCCCGACGCCTACCCGAACGCGGCCAGCATCCCGATGGCGATCCTTGGGCTGGACGGACGGCGCGTCCGGGTCGAGGCGGAGGTGCACGCGGCCCTGCGCGTGGCGGTGCCGGTGCCAGGACGGCTTCCCGCGTTCTCGCCCGTCTCCGTGGAAGTGGACGGCAAGCCCGCCGCGTCCGTGCGACGGGACGACGGCTTCCTTTGGGTGGTCGTGGAAGCCGGCGTGCACCGGGTGCGCCTCGAGGCGTTGCTTCCGGCCATGACCGAATGGGAATGGTCCTTCGCGTTGAAGCCCCGTCGCGTGCGCATCGACGCGCCAGATTGGACGGTGGCGGGCGTGGGGGCGGATGGCGTGCCGGAGGCCCAGGTCTTCCTGGCGCCGCGCCTGAGGGCGGCCTTGGCGGCCGCGAGCTACGAGCAGCAACGCGTCGATGCGGTGGTGGCCATCGACCGGCACCTGGAGATCGGGCTGCAATGGCAGGCGCGGTCGGTCGTGACGCGGCTGTCGCCATTGGGCCGGGCGGTGTCGCTGCTCGTGCCCCTGCTGCCGGGCGAGACCGTGGTGTCGCAGGGCGTCGTCATGCGGGACGGCGCGATCGAGGTTCGCCTGGGTGCGCAGGAACGGGAGTTCACCTGGGAAGGGACGCTGGCCGTGACCAACCAGCTCGCGTTGGCAACGCGCGCGGGGGACGCATGGGTGGAGCGTTGGCACCTGGTGACGTCGCCGGTGTGGAACATTGGCCTGTCCGGGTTGCCGCCCATGTTTGACATGGGCCTGGCGGACCTGGTGCCGTCCTGGCGCCCGTGGCCGGGGGAATCCGTGGCCTTGGCGATCCAGAGGCCGGAGGCGGTGGCGGGCGCGACGGTGACGGTGAACCGTGCGTTGCACGCGGCCAGCCTTGGGCGGCGGCAACGCGCCTCGACCCTCGACCTCGCCCTGCGCTGCAGCATGGGCGAGGACTTTGCCATCGAGCTGCCGATGGGGTCGGAGGTGACGAAGTTGTCCGTGCGCGGGCGCGACGTGCCGGTACGGCGCGACGGGGAACGTGTCGTGGTGCCGCTGCGGCCGGGCGAGCAGTCGCTGTCGATCGCGTGGAAGGAGTCCCGGGACCTGGGGTTCCGTTCGGGAAGCGCCGCCGTGGTCCTGCCGGTGGAGGCGGCCAACGTGATGACGACGGCGAACGTGGGCGAGGACCGCTGGGTGTTGTGGGCAACCGGGCCGCAGCGTGGCCCGGCTGTTCGGTTCTGGGGAATCCTCGCCTTGTCGTTGATGGGCGCGGTGGCGTTGGGGCGGGTCCCAAGGTCGCCCTTGGGAACGTGGTCGTGGATGCTGCTGTTGGTGGGCCTCACCCAGGCGCCGCTGCTGGCCGCGCTCGCGACCATCGGATGGTTCTTCGTCGTCCGCTGGCGGGCGCAGCCCTCGTTCACGTCCCTTCGGCCCTGGGCGCACAACGCCGTCCAAATCCTCCTCGTCGCGATGACGGTGGCGACGGCCGGCATTCTCCTGTTCGTGGTCGGCGAGGGCCTGTTGGGCAGCCCCCGCATGTTCATCCTCGGCAACGACTCCACCCGCACCCTGCTGCGGTGGTTCGAGCCTCGCTCGGACATGGCCTTGCCCCGGTGCGACGTCTTCTCCATCTCCATTTGGTGGTACCGCCTGCTGATGCTGTTGTGGGCGCTGTGGCTGGCCTGGAACTTGTTGAAATGGCTGGCCAACGCGTGGCGATCCTTCGCGTCCGGCGGCATCCTGCGCCGGGGCGCACGGCCCACCGGGACCGGGGCGAAAAACCCCGCCAACGCCGCGTCCCAGCCGCCCCCCTTGCCCACGCCGGCGTCCCCATGAGGCGAGCCTCGCCAAGGCCCCGCACGCAAAGTTTGACAAAAACAACCTTGCCCGGGGGGCCGTCCTCCATATCCTCGCCACTCCTTTTCTAATTCAAGGAAGCGAATATGCGTCGTCCGAAGGGTATCAAGACCAAGAAGTCCGTGGCCAAGCGGTTCAAGATCACGGCCACCGGCAAGGTGCTCACGCGCCACGCCGGCAAGCGCCACCTCCTCTCCGGCAAGTCGTCCAAGCGCCGTCGCGCGCTGGGCGAGGTCAAGGAGGTCCACCCCACCGACGTGTACCGCATCAAGGCCAGCCTGCCCTTTTCCCACTAAGGTTCACCACGGGGCCTGTCGCCTCGCGCGACACCCCACCTTTTTCATCAACCTCTGATCCCCTGATACTCCCATGCGTGTTACCAACGCCGCCGCCTCCCGCAAGCGCCGCAAGAAGATGATCGCCCGCGCCTCCGGCTTCCGGATGCGCCGCTCCAAGCTCTACCGGTACGCCAAGGACGCCGTCTATCACGGCCTGGTGTACTCCTTCCGCGACCGCAAGACCAAGAAGCGCAACTACCGCGCCCTCTGGCAGGCGCGTATCAACGCCGCCGCGCGCGCGGCCGGCACCACCTACAGCCGATTCATGGAGGGCCTCAAGGCCGCCAACGTCGCCTTGGACCGCAAGGTCCTCGCCTTCATCGCCGCCACCGACGCCCCCGCCTTCGCCGAGCTCGCCAAGATCGCCAAGCAGGCCATGGAAACCAAGCTCGCCAAGGCCGCCTAGTCCCCCTCCAAGGGCCAGGCCCGGTTCCACGGGCCACGAAAAGGGCGGGCGTCCTGTTCCAGGGCGCCCGCCCTTCCCTTTGTGTCACCCGGCTGCATCCCCTCGCCCCTCGCCTCCCCCCTCGCCATCATGTCCCTCCTCGAAGAACTCGAATCGGCCAAGGTTGCCGCCCTGGCTGCCCTCGCTGCCGCCACGGACCTCCCCGCGCTGGACCATGCCAAGGGCTCCGCCATCGGTCCCGAGGGCCAGTTCACCCTCCTGATGCGGCGCCTGGGCTCGCTTCCCAAGGAGGAACGTCCCGCCGCAGGCAAGGCCTTCAATGCCGCCAAGGCCGAGATCGAGGCCCTCCTCGCCACCCGCCGCGCCGACCTGGAGCTGCGTGCCGCCCTGCCCCGCGAGCCCTTCGACTTCTCCGCGCCCGGCCGTCGCCGGGGCGTCGGTCGCCTCCATCCCCTCACCCAAGTGACCGACGACATCGTCCGCGCCTTCCGCAGGCTGGGATTCGCCGTCGCGGACGGCCCGGAAATCGAGGACGAGAAGCACTGCTTCGACGCCCTCAACACCCCTGCCGACCACCCTGCCCGAGACGCGCAGGACACGTTCTTCATTGATGCCCCGGGACGCCCGCTCCTTCGTACCCACACCAGCTCGGTGCAAATCCGCGTCATGGAAACCATGCCGCCTCCCATCCGCATCGTCGTCCCGGGCCGCGTCTTCCGCCGGGACAACGCGGATGCCACCCACAACCCCACCTTCCACCAGATCGAGGGCCTCTACGTGGACCGCAACGTCACGGTGGGCGACCTCAAGGGCACCGTGGAGGCGGTGTTCCGCGAGGTCCTCGGCAACGACGTCCGGCTGCGCTTCCGGCCCCATTACTTCAGCTACACCGAGCCCAGCCTCGAGATCGACTTCACCAACGCCCTCGTCCGCAAGCTGGGCAAGGAATGGCTCGAGATCGCCGGGTGCGGCATGGTCCATCCCAAGGTCTTCGAGAACGTCGGGTACGACCCCGAGCAATGGAGCGGCTGGGCCTTCGGGTTCGGCATCGAGCGCATCGCGATGCTTCGCTACGGCATCACGGACATCCGCTCGTTCTACGAGAACGACGTCCGGTTTCTCCGCCAGTTCTAGCCCCCTTCCCCCCGCACCACGCCCCGCCCCGCCCCATGGCCATCGAACGCAACTGCGCGATGCTGATGCTCAAGGCACGCCGTGACGGTGCCGCCTTCGCACGCTCGCTCATGCTCGGCCACCAAGGGCTCGGCCTCACCGAGGCCTCGTACCGCGCCTTCCACCACGCCTGCGGCTCCCGCCCCGCGTCGCCCCGCCCCGCCTACGCCGACGACCTCTTCGCGGCCCTCGGCGCGGAACGGGTCGATGTCATGGACTTCTCCAACTACGAGGGCGCCAACCTGATTCATGACCTGAACCAGCCCGTCCCGGCCCACCTGCACGGCCAGTTCGACGTCGTGGTCGATGGCGGCACCCTCGAGCACGTCTTCAACGTCCCCGTCGCCCTCCGCAACATCATGGAACTGCTCCGCCCCGGCGGACGCTTCCTCTCCGCGACCATCCCCAACAACTGGTGCGGCCACGGCTTCTACCAGTTCTCCCCGGAACTCTTCTTCCGCGTGTTTTGCCCCGACAACGGCTTCCGCATCGAGGGGATGTTCATGGCCGAGATCGACGGCTCCCCATGGTGGTCCGTGCGCGACCCCGCCGACGCCCGGTCCCGCGTCGAGCTCGTCAACGACCGGCCCGTGTACCTCCTGGTCCAAGCCATCAAGGAGGCCGTCGTGCCCGTGTTCTCCAAGACGCCCCAGCAAAGCGACTACGTCGTCGCCTGGGCCGGCGAACACGGCCCCGCCCACCACGCCGGCTGGAAGCAACGCCTCCGCTCCCTGCCCATCGTTCGCGCCCTCGACGCCGCCAACCGCCGTCGCCAAGTCCGGCGCTGGGCGTCCTGCGACAACCCAGACCTCTACGCCCCCTTCACCCCCCCCGTCCGCCTCTAGGCAGCCCGCCCCGCCCTGTTTCCCATGAAAGTCACCCTCAATTGGCTCAAGGAACTCGTGGACTTCGACTGGTCGCCCGCCGACCTCGCCGAACGCCTCACCATGCTCGGGCTTGAAGTCGAGGGCATCGAAGCCCGCCCCGCCGACTTCGCGGGCGTCGTCGTCGGCCATGTGCTCTCCCGCGATCCCCATCCCAACGCCGACCGCCTTTCCGTCTGCCGCGTCCACGATGGAAAGGGCGAGCGCCAGATCGTCTGCGGAGCCCAAAACTTCAAGGCCGGCGACAAGGTTCCCCTCATCCTTCCCGGAGCCACGCTCCCGCCCAAGCCGGGCGACGCCCAGCCCTTCACCATCAAGGTCGGCAAGATCCGCGGCGTCGAGTCCCATGGCATGATGTGCTCCGCCGACGAGCTCGGCATCGACCCCGACGCCATCGGCCATGCCCGCGAGGATGGACTCCTCATCCTCAGGCCCGAGGCCCTCCCCGGCCAATCCCTCGCCGCCTACCTGGGCCGCCCCGGGGCCGACGTCGTCTTCGACCTCGAGGTCACGCCCAACCGCCCCGACCTCAACTCCGTCGTCGGCATCGCCCGTGAGATCGCCGCGCTGACCGGCAACCCCCTGCGCCCCCTCGAAACCACCTACCCGGTGGCCGCCGACGCCCCCTCGGTCGATCAACAGCTCGCCGTCCGCATCGACGCCCCCGAGGCCTGCCATCGCTATACCGCGCGCATCCTGCGCGGCGTCCGCGTGGGGCCCAGCCCCGGCTGGCTCCAGGCACGCCTCGCCATGGTCGGCCTCCGCCCCATCAACAACGTCGTGGACGTCACCAACCTGGTGATGCTCGAGACCGGGCAGCCTCTCCACGCCTTCGACCTTCGCCTCCTCGCCCGGGACGCCCACGGCGTCCCCACCGTCGTCGTCCGCCGCGCCACCGAGGGCGAGTCCTTCACCACCCTCGACGGCGTCGCCCGCAAGCTCGCGCCGGAAATGCTCCTGATTGCCGACACTGAAAAGGGCATCGCCCTCGCCGGCGTCATGGGCGGGGCCAACACCGGCATCCAGCCCGACACCACCGACGTCCTCGTCGAGGGAGCCTGGTTCGACCCCGTCAACATCCGCCGCACCAGCAAGTCCCTCGGGCTGCGCACCGACGCCAGCTACCGGTTCGAGCGCGGCGCGGACGTCGAGGCGGCCGACCTCGCCAGTCGTCGCGCCACGCGCCTCATCCTCGAGCTGGCAGGCGGCGCCGCCGCGTCCGGCGTGCTGGATGCCTGGCCCGTACGCGTCCCCCGCAAGGAGATCACCCTGCGCCCCATGCGCGTGCGACAGGTGCTCGGCATCGAGATCCCCGAGGACAAGGTTTGGCGTCACCTGTCGGCGTTGGGTCTCGAAGGGCCGCTCGAAGGCGCCGGGGCCGGCTCGCATTGGCGCGTCCCATCCTGGCGGGTGGACCTGAAGCAAGAGATCGACCTCGTCGAGGAGGTTGTCCGCCTCCATGGCGTGGACAAGATCCCGTCCACCCCGCCGCGCGGGGCCAAGGGACAGCACCCCTTCGACGCCACGTACGACGTCTGGATCGAGCTCCGGCGACTGCTCGCGGGCCTCGGCCTCACCGAGACCCAGGGACAAACCCTCGTCGCAGGCGACGCCGCCCGCGCCGTCTCCCCCGCCGTCGTCGCCCTCGCCAACCCCCTCAGCAGCGACATGGACGTGTTGCGTCCATCCCTCTGGCCCGGCTTGCTTCACATCCTCGGCCACAACACCGCCCGGCGGAACCCCGACGCACGCCTCTTCGAGATCGGGCGCGTGTTCAACGTCGGCGAACGCGGCGCGACCGAGGGCTGGCGCCTCGCCATCGCCCTCACCGGGGCCCGCAACCCCGCCTTCTGGGCCGGGGCCGAGCGCGACGCCAAGTCCGACCTCGCCGACCTCAAGGGCGTCGTCGAGGAGGTCCTCGAATGGTTCGGTCTCCGTGGCGTCACCTTCTCCCGCAGGCCCGAGCCCACCTCGCTCCTCGTCGAGTCCGCAGCCATCGCGCTCGGCGGCAAGCTCGACCTCGGCCAGCTCGGCCAGGTCCAGCCCGTCGTCGCACGCCGACACGACCTGCGCGACCCCGTCCTGCTTGCCGAGTTGAACCTCGACGTCCTCCTCGCCCGCCGGAACGTCGCCCGTTCCGCCAAGCCCCTTCCCAGCTTCCCTTCCATCCAGCGCGACGTCGCCATGCTCGTGGACGAGTCCGTCACCCACGACGCCGTCCTCGCCGCCGTGCGCGGTGCCAAGCCCGCGAACCTTGAGGCCGTCGAGTTGTTCGACATCTTCCGCGGCGGGCCCGTGCCCAAGGGACAAAAGAGCGTGGCCTACTCCTTCACGTATCGTGCCGCCGACCGCACCCTCAAGGACGAGGAAGTCACCGCCGCCCACCAACGCGTCGTCGAGGCCTTCGTCCAAGGCCTCAAGGCCACCCTTCGGTAGCCCCAGGACTCCTGACCGCGTCCCGTGGCGGGAAGGGGGGATGGGAATGGAGGGGCACCGGAGCCGGGTCGGTGAACCTAGAAACGGGAGTTGGGCAGTCTGTAGGCCGCGTGCCCTCACGCGGCGATGGCGATGCCCCTTGCCCGGTGCGCCGGGTCAGGGGACCCGGCCTACAGCCGCGTCGAGCCCACCACGACCTCACTCGCAGGGTGAGCCCTTGGGTTCCCGCCCGTGAGCCCATCCTCCCGGATGGGAGGGCCCTTTCCTCGTTCTGAAATCCTCTTCGACTGCCGCTTCTAGGGTGAAGCGGTGCCCTCGGGCTTGCCGTGCGCCCGAGGACTCGGCGCCCCAACGGGAGGCAGCCCCAGTCCAGCCCAAGTCAACGCCCCGGGCTTTTTTGCACCCGACGCCATGAGCGTTGAAGGGCGGCCCAGCCCCGGCATCCGGTCGTGACGCGCGGATGGGCGCGCCCTTCCGGGGGCTCGGCGGACTCGTGGGTGAACCAACCCGGGGGGTTGCCCGGGCTGGCATGGGCCGCGCCATGGGCGTTCTGGGCTTCCAAGGACGGCATTCCCAGTTCGATTTCATCCGCCGGGTCACGGGTTGGATTTCCGATGGCTACGACCCCTTTGAAACCCCCTGAAAACGTTAACGAACCCAGTTCCACCTCTCGCTCGCCACCCCATTCCCCCGCAACGCCATCGTCGGGCCTCGACGCGAGGGCTCCCATCCAGGCATGGACCACGACAAGGTTCGCCCCGGCCCCACGCTGCAACCCGGCGACGTCTCCGAAAGGTCAAGGGAACACCCCGGACCATCACCCGCGCCCTCCCAACATGAGCCGGCATCTTCCCAACAAGGCTTTGCCCATCCCCAACCTTCTCCGGAGTCCTCGAACCCTTTGGAGGAACCCTCCAAAACGACCCGCCACCCTCGGTTGGCAACCAATGAACCCTCCAAAACGACCCGCCACCTTCGGTTGGCAACAAGAGAACCCTCCAAAACGACCCGCCACCTTCGGTTGGCAACAAGAGAACCCTCCAAAACGACCCGCCACCTTCGGTTGGCAACAAAAGAACCCTCCAAAACGACCCGCCACCTTCGGTTGGCAACCCATCAACCCTCCAAAACGACCCGCCACAATCGGCTGGCAACAAATGAACCCTCGAAAACAACCCACCTCGGTTGGCTGGCAACGAAGCAGGTTGTCCGACGTGTCTGCGGGGTGGGTCTTGGTCATTCCCTCGGCACAGGGCTTCGAGCAGGCATGTCACCCCAAGCCGTCGGTCCGAAGGCCCGGCGACCCAACGTGGCAGCCTCAAGCCGGCCCGGCGCAACGCCCCGGGTTCCCGCGTCCCTCATGCCATGAGCCCTGTCAGGGCGGCCCAACCCCGGCTTCCGGGCATGATCCATGGGCGGGCGCGCTCGGGATTCCCGTTGGCGATCGCCCCGTTTGGAACCCGCCAAAAACGTCGGGGGACGGCTTTTTGGCGACGGGGCAAGAGGGCTTCCGACAGCGCCGAGACGGCGCTGCCACTTTCCTTCGAGGTCGTTCCCGCTCCGTGCTCTCCGCGCCGCCGAGGCCGTCCATCCGGGCATCGACCTGGGCCTCGTTTTTGGGCCCGTGGGTGCCACCCCTCGCGACCGTCCCTACGCGGGCTCCTGCTGGGAGATGCAGTGGAACGACCCCAGCCCCCAGATCAGGTCCGACGAGTCCACCCCCACCACCCGTCGGCCGCCAAACAGTTCCTGCAAGATCCCCACCGCGACGTCGTCGTTCGCGTGCCGGAACGTCGGCACCACCACCACGCCGTTCGCAATGTAGAAGTTCGCGTAGCTCGCAGGCACCCGTTGCCCCTCCATCTCCACCCGCCCCGGCGTCGGCAACGTCACCACCTCCAGCGACGCCCCGTCCTGGTCCTTCATCGACCGCAACCTCTCCAGGTTCTCGCGCAACGGCCGGTGGTTCGGGTCTGATTCATCCTCCTCCACCACCGTCACCACCGTGCGAGCCCCCACGAAGCGCGCCAGGTCATCCACGTGCCCGTCCGTGTCGTCGCCCTCGATGCCATCGCCCAACCACAGGATGTTGGACACCCCCAGTTGATCCCGGAGATGGCCCTCGATGTCCGCCCGCGCCAACCCCGGGTTTCGGTTCGGGTTCAAGAGGCAGGCCTCGGTCGTCATCAACGTGCCCAGGCCGTTCACCTCGATGGAGCCCCCCTCCATGATGATCCCAGGCCGGAACAACGGCAGGCCGCGCAACGCCGCCACGTGCCGGGGAATCGCGTCGTCCAGGTCGTGCGGCGGATACTTGCCCCCCCACGCATTGTAGTCCCAATCCACCACCGCCCGCTCCCGCACCCCGCCCCGCTCGCGCACCACGAAGATGGGACCATGGTCGCGGCACCACGGCTCATACGCGGGAAATGCATGGAACTGAACCCGATCCAGCGGCACCCGGCGCTCTTGCAACAACCCCCGAACCCACTCCGCGCGCCCGTCGTTCCACACGTTGATGTGCACCTCCTCGTGCTCCACCAACGCCCGGATGAACGCAGCGTACGCATCGGGCACCGGCTCGTATCGGCCCGGGAAGCTAATGCCCTCCGGCCGTGGCCACGTCAGCCATGTGGCCACGTGAGGCTCCCATTCGGCAGGCAT
>CAYSGH010000114.1:0-12156 GCA_964430505.1 uncultured Akkermansia sp.
CGCCGCGTGAGGGCACGCGGCCTACAGACTGCCCAACGGCCGTTTCTAGGTTCATCCGCCTGCCGGCCGCCATCCCGCAGGAATCGGTGTCCGTGTCAGGAGGGATCAACGACGTGGGCGCACCCGGGAATGGCGCGGGCCGGGCGACGTCAGGCGGTGCGGCGATGGAACCACCACCACTCGCCCATCATCACGGCGAGGGCGGCGAGGGCGAACCAGCGCCAGTGCTCGAGGTTCGCCTCCTTCCGGCTCGTGGCCGTCACCTGGGTGAACCGCCCGATCTCGAGCGTCTCGCGGGGCCGGATGTCGCTCTCGGCGGCGTCGAGGAGGTTGGCGGCGAAGGTCACCTCGTTGGTTCCCAGCCGGGCCTTGTACACGCCCTGCACGGACGTGTCGCCCCACACGAACTCCAGCGACTGCGGCGTTACCGGCGCCGGGCGCGCCGTCCCGTCCGGGCCGGTGACGCTCGCGTCCGCGATGGGCGCGGCCAACGGCATGCGGAAGGCGTCGCCGGGCCGGACTTGCAGCAGGTCGGACCGTGCGGTGGCGGGGTTGAGGTAGTCGATGGCGTTGGCGACGAAGATGGGGAAGGAGACGCGGAGCGGCCACGTGCTCTGGAGGGTATCAAAGCCCACCCACACGATGCGTTGGCGCCCCAGCTCGCCCGCCACGACCAGCGGAGACTGCGGGGCCTCCACCAGGCCCACGCCCCAGGACGGCGGCTTCACGGAGACGGCGGAGGCGACCTGCACGGCATCGAACGAGACGAACCGCAGCAGCGGGTGCGTGTTGCGCCAGTTGACGATGGGCGGAGCCTCGATGGAGCCCATGCCCTCGGGGAACCAGTTCGTGGGGGCCACGTGCACGGCCAGCACGTTGCCCTTGGGCCACTCGGCCGGGACCACGTCGTCGAGCACCACCACGTCGTGTCGGCCCGCCTCGGCCGGGCCGTGGTCCGCCGCCACCGCCAGCTCCACGTTGGGGGCGGCGGCCGCGAGCGCCTTTTCGAGGAAGCGATTCCCCTTGGTCACGAGCAGGACGTTCAACGGGCGCGGCAGGATGGACACCGCGTGCGCGACGTTGTCCACGGGGAGGTCGTCGGCCTGCGTCCAGCGGGCGGTGAACACGCCGTCGCGGGCCTGTTCCGCGACGAAGACGGCGGGCGTGGTGTTGGTGGGAGCCAGCGTGAGGACCTTCGTCTCGATCATCTGGCCCTCGAAGGCCAGCTCGACGCGGCCCTCCACGGGCCGGGCCTCGTGGTTGGCCAACGCGAGGAACAACGCGCGCTTCGTGGGGTCCTCGGGGTTCGGCTTCACGTCGAACGCCACGATGCCGGCGTTCCGCCCGCCCTTCCCCACGCGATGGAACACGAGCCGCAGGTCGCGCGTCTCGAACTCCGCAAGGCCGGGGATCGCGCCGTCGCTGAACAGGTGGATCTCCGCGTCCGGCCGGTCCCGGATGAGCGTCTCGGCCACGCGCAGGGCCTCGGCGAGGCGCGTGGGGGAATCCGTGACGCGCGCGCCCTCGATGGCGCGGCGCAGGGCCGCCTTCTCGGAGGTGGCGCTTTGCCGGACCTCGGCGTTGGCCCCCGCCACGAGCACGACCATCTGGCCGCCCCGGGTGGACGCGAGGCCATCGACGAGGGCCAGGGCCTCCTTGCGGGCCTTCTCGAAGCGCGTGGGGGACTCGTCCGTGGCCTGCATGGAGGCGGACGCGTCGAGGACGACCACCTGGAGGCGGCCGAGGCCCGCCTTGCCGGAGAAGTAGGGACGGGCGAGGGCGAGGACCAAGAGGGCCAGCAGGAGGAGCTGGAGCAGGAGCAGCCAGTTGTGCCGCAGTCGTTGCAGGGGGGCGCTGGCCTGTGTCTCGGCAAGAAAGCGCTGCCACAGCAGCGTCGAGGGCACCACGCGCGTCACCCGCTTGCGCTTCAAAAGGTAAAACACCACGACGGCCGGAAGGGCCAGGGCGAACCAGAACGCAAGCGGAGCCAGGAAGCTCATGCGTTCAACGCGCCGCCGCCTTCGGACCGTATTGCGCCGCCAGGTAGTCCACGATGGCCGGCGCCACGTTGGTGGGGATGGCCGCGCCGTACTTCGAGCGCATCTTCTCCACCGAGGCCGCCCACGCCGCGCGGTCGAGCGGCGGCTGCGAGGTCATGTAGTCCGCCGAGTGGCACGCCACGCATTGGCCTAGCACCAGCTCCCGGCCCGCGCCCGGCCGGAGCACGGTCTTCTCCGGCGGCAGCTTCCATGCGTCGGCCGCCGTGGCCGGGCCCAGGGCGATCCACGCCGACACAAGCCCCGCAACGGCCGCCACGCGGCGCGGGTCGCGGGCATGAATTCGGGACGCGGCGGCGGCGGGAGCCCCTGCCCTTGCGGGCGCGGGTTGGGCCGGGGGGAGTGGAGGGTTCGTCGTGTTCATGCGGTCACCTGCACCTTCACGGGCTCGACCACGTTGCGCATGTAGCCGGCCGGGTTCCAAAGCGCCTCCAAGGGCTGGGATTGGCCCAGGCGATTCGTCGCGCGCGCCCACAGCACCCGCGGGCCCGCAGCCCCGGGCGTCCAGGGCAACGACCACTCCCGGAACGCATGGCGCCCATGGTCCCGCCCCAGCTCCGCCGCCCGCCACGTCCGGCCCTCGTCGTCCGACACCAACACCTCGCGAATGCCCGAGCCGCCATCGAAGGCGATGCCCTGGAGGACCGTGGGCCGACCGGCCGGGACCGTGGCGCCGTCCGCGACCGACGTGATGAACGAGCGCACGTTGAAGCGGGTGATGGGCACGGTGCGCCGCGGCTTGGTGCCGGGCTCGACATGCGCGCAGGGGTCGTCGGGGATGCGGTACGCCGGGTCCATCCAATACCCCTTGAAGTCCGCGTCCACGACGGTGACGCGGTGGAGGTGCTTGATCCAATAGGTGCCGTAGTGGCCGGGGACGACGACGCGGAGGGGGTAGCCGTTGAGCCAGGGCAACGGCTCGCCGTTCATGCGGGTGGCCAGGAGGATCTCGGGGTCGAGCGCCTGGTCGAGGTCGAGCGCCTTCACGAAGTCCGGGATGCCGGGCGCGGGCGGCTTGTCGAGGCCGTCGAGGAGCACCTGGCGCGCGCCCGGCTTGAGCCCGGCGGCCTTGAGGACGTCCGCCAGCCGCACCCCCTCCCATCGGGCGCAACCCATGGCCCCGTTGCCCATCTGCCCGCCAGGGACGCGGGGACGGAACAGGCCGCGCCCGTTGCCGGAGCATTGGTTGACGGCGACCACGGAGGCCGTCTCGAAGCGCTTGGAAAGCTCGGCGACGCCCAGCGAGAGCGGCGATTGGACATGGCCTTCCACGGACAGGCGGAAAGCGGGTTCCTCCAGCGCCTCGCGGGGCGGGGGCGACCCGGCCAGGTGATAGCGGACGAAGAAGGCGTCGTTGGGCGTGATGGCTCCCTCGCCAAAGACGGCGAACGGGGTCTCCAGCTGCGGGGGCCGCGTGGTCAGGCGGATGAGCGGTCGCTTCTGGGGGTACGCGACCAGCTCGCGGGAACCGTTCTCGAAGGGCAGTTCGACGGACTCGCGCCCGAGGACCCGTGCCCCGGCGGCCGCGCCCACGGCCATGGCGCCGGCCAGGAACCGTCGTCGCGTCGGCCGGGCCCAGGAGGAGGGGGTTTGGGATGACATGATGGGAATCAATGAGGGCGTGGATTGGGGCGGCGCTGGATGGGATCGGTTCAGCCCCAGACCTCCGACGCCCGGAGTTGGCGGAGCAGCAGGTCCTCCAGCGACGCGCCGGAGCTGACGGAGAAGAAGTGGACGCCGCGGCCCTTGCAGAACTCGCGGAGGCGCTGGACGAACCGCACGACGGTCTCGCGATACGCGGCGAGGCGGTACTTGCCAAAGGTCACCTCCTGCATCGCGCCCGTCTCGGAGTCCACGAGGCGCAGGTCGCCAAACGTGCCGGGCTCGATCTCCTCCGGCGCCAGCACCTGCACGGCGTTGACCTGGAAGCCGCGCGCCACCAACGCCGTGAGGCCGGGCTCGTACCCGGCCGGGTCGAGGAAGTCGCTGAGCACCACCGCCACGCCCGCCTGGCGCGCCTCCATGGCCCCGCGCTGGAGCGCCCCGTTGAGGTCGGCCACGCCGCCGCCGCGCAGGGCGTTCAGGTGGGCGAAGTAGTTCATCGAAGACTTGCGCCCGCGCACGGTTCGCAACGATCCCCGGATGGCGGCCTGCAGCGAGGACGCCGCCGCGTCGCCCCCCGGCTGCGGCTCCGGGAACACCTGCACCGAGACGCGGTCGAAGCCGCACAACGCCACGTAGCCCACCGCCGCCGCCACCTGCCGCGCGAAGTCGAACTTCGCGGGGCTCCCGAACATCATGCTCTCGCTGGCGTCGAGGAAGATCCGCACGGGCAGCTCGCGCTCCTCCTCGTAGAGCTTGAGGAAGAGGCGGTCGAGGCGGCCGAAGAGGTTCCAGTCCAGGTAGCGCAGGTCGTCGCCCACGACGTAGTTGCGGTAGTCGGCAAACTCGACGCTCTGGCCCCGGGCGCGGGACCGGCGCTCGCCGCGGGCGGAGCTCTTGGCACGGCGCGCCGCGAGGAGCTGGAACTGTTCCAGCCGCCGCAGCAGCTCCGGGGTGAGGATGCCCGCCATGCGCGATTCCCCCGTGGAGGCCTCAGGCCGCGACCGCCGCGTCGCGCGGCACGTCGGACAGGATGCGCGCGAGGACCTGGTCCGTGGTGACGCCCTCGGCCTCGGCCTCGAAGTTGAGGATGAGGCGGTGGCGCAGCGTGGCGGGCGCGACGGCGGCGATGTCCTCGAAGCCGACGTTGAAGCGGCCCTGGGTGAGGGCGCGGACCTTGCCGGCCAGCACGAGCACCTGGGCCCCGCGCGGGCTGCTCCCGAAGCGCAGGTATTGGTTCGTCACCGGCACGGCCGTGGCGGTCTTGGGATGCGTCGCCAGAACCAACCGCACCGCGTAGTCCTTCACGTGCGAGGCGATGGGCACCTGGCGGACGAGCGATTGCAGGGCCTCCAGCCCCGGCCCGTCGAGCACGCGGCGCGGCGTGACCTGGGTTCCCTCCGTCGTGCGGTTGAGCACCTCCGTCAGCTCGTCCGCCGTGGGGTAGCCCACCACCAGCTTGAAGAAGAACCGGTCCAACTGCGCCTCCGGCAGCGGGTACGTGCCCTCCTGGTCGATGGGGTTTTGCGTGGCCAAGACGAAGAAGGGTCGCGGGAGGGGACGAACGGCGCCGCCGGCCGTGACCTGCCGTTCCTGCATCGCCTCCAGCATCGCGGACTGCGTCTTGGGCGTCGCGCGGTTGATCTCGTCCGCGAGCACGATGTTGGCGAACACGGGCCCCTTCTGGAACTGGAACTCCCTCCGGCCATCGGGATTCTCCATGACGAGGTTGGTGCCCAGGATGTCGGCCGGCATGAGGTCCGGCGTGAACTGGATGCGGCTGAATCCGAGGTCGAGGACCTCGCCGAGGGTGCGGACGAGCAGCGTCTTGCCGAGGCCGGGGACGCCCTCGAGCAGCACATGGCCGCCGGCCAGGATGGCGTTGAGGGTGCCCTCCACGACGGCGTCCTGGCCCACCATGACGTGGCCGACCTCGGCGCGGACGGTGGCGTAGGCCTCGCGGAACTGCTCGATGGCTTGCTCGGTGGTCATGGCGGCGTCGATGGCGTCGATGGCTTCAATGCGCGGTGATGTGACACGTGGGGGTCGCGACGCCCCAAGTCTCTCCCCTTGGCTGGACCCGGTTGCAAGAAACCATTCGACTGCCCGATCCGGCCAAAGGTTGGCCCGGGCAGGGCAAGGCAGGGCGAAGGAATGGAAAACGAAGGCTGGCCGAGAAAGGCCAACGCTGGCAGCCTGCACCTTGTTCCAACCGGAAGGGTCGGAGCCGCGGGCCATGGGCTCCCTGATGGGGGCTGGCATGGACGGGGCTTCGGAGCGGCGCAGGTGCGCCGGTCCGGATGCATGGAACAGTCAGTGGGTCCGTCAGCGTGGAGTTATTGCAAATGTCGAAGCAGCTAGGAGTCGGCCGTCTGTCGCAGATGGCCACGTCGGTCCTTCAATGGTTTGATGCGGATTATGGGGCGGAGGAAATCACCCGCCGCGCGGACAAGCGCAACAAGGTGGATTGGGTCCGGACGATCCCGTTCATCATCCTCCATGCGGGTTGCCTGGGGGTCATCTGGACGGGGTGGAGCTGGACGGCCGTGGGCGTGGCGGCGTTCCTCTACTTCGCACGGATGTTCGCCATCACGGGCTTCTACCACCGGTACTTCTCACACCGGACGTTCAGCACGTCGCGCTGGATGCAATTCATCCTCGCGCTGTGGGGCGGCGCGTGCGTGCAGCGTGGCCCCCTCTGGTGGGCCTCGACGCACCGCCACCATCACCGCCACTCGGACGAGGAGGTGGACAAGCACTCGCCCCGCCAGCACGGGTTCCTGTGGGCGCACATCGGCTGGATCACCAGCGAGAAGAACTTCCCCACGGACTACAGCCGGGTGAAGGACCTCGCGAAGTTCCCGGAGCTGGTGTTCTTGAACCGCTTCGACGTGGTCGTGCCGTTCCTGTTCGCGGTGTTCCTGTTTGGCGTGGGCAAGGCCTTGCAATGGCTGGCCCCGGACCTGGGCGTGACGGGCGGGCAGATGCTCGTGTGGGGCTTCTTCATCAGCACGACCGTCCTGTTCCACGGCACCGCCTGCATCAACTCGCTGGCGCACGTCTTCGGGCGTCGCCGCTACGAGACGACGGACGACAGCCGCAACAGCCTCATCCTGTCCCTGATCACGCTGGGCGAGGGCTGGCACAACAACCATCACCAGCACATGACGTCCGTCCGCCAGGGCTTCTACTGGTGGGAGGTGGACATCACGTACTACCTGCTCCGCTGCATGTCATGGCTGGGGCTCATCTGGGACCTCCGCCCCGTCCCCTCCGAGGCGTACAACGCCGCCAAGCACATCGGGGGCAACACCGCCCATTCCTGAGCGATGCCACGCCCGACCCTCGCCATCGTTGGAACGGGCGTGGCGGGCATGGGCTGTGCCCACCTGCTGCACGCGTCGCATGACCTGACGGTGTTCGAGCAGGCCGACTACGTGGGCGGCCACACCAACACCATCGACGTGCCCGAGGGGGACGGCCGGGTCGCGTTCGATACCGGCTTCATGGTGTTCAACCGGGTGACCTATCCCCGGCTGCTCCGCTTGTTCGAGGAACTGAAGGTGCCCGTGAAGCCCACGGACATGTCGTTCTCCGTTCAGCACGTCCCCAGCGGCCTCGAATACTCCGGGTCCAGCCTGTCGCACCTGTTCGCGCAACGGCGGAACCTGTTCCGTCCGCGGCACTACCGGATGCTGTGGCAGGTGCGCCGCTTCAATGCCGAGGCCGTGGAGGCCCTCGCCGATCCGCGGTGGGCCGGGGTGTCGCTGGGCGACTACGTCGCGGCACGCGGATATGGGCCCGACTTCCTGGACCTGTACCTGGTGCCCATGAGCGCGGCCGTCTGGAGCACGCCCCGGGACAAGATGCTGGAGTTCCCGGCCACGACGTTGATCCGCTTCTTCCACAACCACGGGTTCCTCGGGCTGCACACGCAGCATCCGTGGTGGACGGTCGATGGCGGGTCCCGCGAGTACGTGCGGCGGCTCATCCCGCCGTTCCAGGACCGGATCCGATTGTCGGACCCCGTGGTGGCCGTGCGGCGCCACGCGGCGGGCGGCGCGGAGGTTCGGACGCGTTCGGGTTGGGTGGGGAACTTCGACCGCGTGATCCTGGCGGCGCACGCGGACCAGTCGTTGGCGGTCCTGGCGGACGCGGACGCCGAGGAACGGCGGCTGCTGGGGGAGTTTCGGTATCAACCCAACGAGGCGGTGGTGCACACGGACCCGCAGGAGATGCCGCGCACGCGCATGGCCTGGGCGGCGTGGAACTACCGCATGGACCCGCAGCCGGGCGGCGGGACGCGGCCCTCGACGGTGTACTGGATGAACCGCCTGCAAGGGGTCAGCGACCGCGTGGACTACTTCGTGTCGATCAACGGCGGGACGCGGGTGCGGCCGGAGCGGGTGGTGCGGCGGATTGCCTACGAGCATCCGTTGTTCTCGCTGGGCGCGATCCGGGCGCAGGCGTCGTTGCCGGGCCTCAACCGGCGGTCGCCGGGCCAGGCCGTGTTCCTTTGCGGCAGCTACTTCCGTTACGGGTTCCACGAGGATGCGTTCAGCTCGGCCGTGGACGTGGCGGAGCTGTTGACGGGCGAGAGGAGGTATCCGCCCGCCGCCGCGTGACGGATGGCGCGGGTGGATGGTTGGATTGTCGCAAGGCGCCTGAAACCGCGGCGGGCACGCAGGGGTCATTCGCGACGGGGCGTGGCATCGGCATGAAGCGGGAGGGCCGCGTTGACGCGACCGGGCCACGTGCCCCAAGAATCTTGAATCTCATGATGCATGTTCGAGCGATGAAGGCCGCCGGCTGGGCGGCGGCGGTGTTGCAGGTGGCGGCCGTGTCGGCGGCCGAGGTGAAGCCGGTGTCCCTGGACGACTGCCTGCGCATGGGGTTGGAGAAGAACCTCGACATCCGCCTGGCGCAGTACGCGCCGCTGCTGACCAAGCTCAGCCTCAGCTCGGCGTTGTGGACCTACGAGCCGACCATGAACATGGGAGCCAACCAGGCCTTCCGCGCCACGGAGGGCTTCGCAGGCATCGGCCAGTTCAACGCGCCGCCCAACGAGTCCTGGACCGAGCAGTTCACGGCGGGCTTCGGCGGCGCCGTCCCCACGGGCCTCACCTACAACGTCGCCTCCGGCGTCAACCGCCAGTCCGGCGTCTTCAACGGCAGGGACCAGGGCTTCACCTACACCCCCTTCGCCGCCATCAACCTCACCCAGCCCATCCTCCGCAACTTCTGGATCGACCAGCCCCGGCTCACCATCCAGCTCGAAAAGCGCAACCTGAAGCAGGGCGAGCTCGACGTCCGCAACCAGGTCATCGGCACCCTCACGGAGGTGACCCTCGCCTACCACGACCTCATCGCCGCCCGCGAGACCGTCAAGGTGCAGCAAAAGGCCCTGCAGCTCGCCGAGCGCCAGCTCGCCGAGAACAAGAAGCGCGTCGAGGTCGGCAACATGGCGCCGCTCGACGAAAAAGAGGCCGCCGCCCAGGTCGCGCGCAGCAAGGCCGACCTCATCTCCGCCCAGCAGCAGTTGCTCTTGTCCGAGAACGCCCTCAAGCGGCTCGTCACCGACGACTTCTCGGGCCAAAAGGACGTCTCCTTCGAGCCCACGGCCCAGTTGGTCGCGGTCCCCGAGTCCTTCAACCGGATGGATAGCTGGCACAAGGGCCTGAGCACGCGTCCCGACATCCTCCGCAACCGCCTCGAACTGGAAAAGCAGCGGCTCACCCTCCGCTTCACCCGCAACCAGCTCTTCCCCCAGCTCGACCTCACCGGCAGCTACGGCCTGACCGGGCAGGACACGTCGCTGATGCCGTCCTTGGGCGACATCCAGGACCGTCGCAACCCGAACCACAGCGCCGGCATCCGCCTCTCCGTCCCCTTCTCCAACCGCCGCGCCCGCAACGAGCACCAGTCCGCCAAGCTCCGCAACGAGCAGACCCTCCTCCGCTACAAGCAGCTCGAGCAGTCCGTCATGGTGGAAATCGACAACGCCATCCGCACCGCCGACGCCGCCCTCCAACGCGTCGAGGCCACCGAGGCTTTCCGCGAGTACTCCGAGGCCGCCCTCCAGGCCGAGGAAAAGAAGCTCGAAAACGGGAAGTCCACCTCCTTCATCGTCCTCCAACGGCAACGCGACTTCACCGCCGCCCAGTCCGACGCCATCCGCGCCAAGTCGGACTACAACAAGGCGCTCGCCCGCCTCGCCCAGGCCGAGGGGAACACCCTCGAGCGCTACCGCATCCAGGTGGAGGTCAAGTAGGCCTTCGCACGCCCGAGGCGGGCATCGCATCCCACTCCTTGCCCCGCCTGTTGCGAACCTGCGGGCCAGCCCCTTCAACGTCGGCTTTTCCACCCCGCTTGGCCCGTCTGGCCAACGTTTGCCGCTGGTCCAGGCCGCCCCACCTGGCCGACCATCCGCCCCATGCAATTCCAGGCAGGGGCCACGATTCAGGCACATCCCAGGCATCCACACATGGGAGGCGACGGCTCTCGTGACCGGCGCGCCCGCTGGCTCCTGGGCACGCCCTCCGTTGGCAGGTCATGGGTGTTCGGGATCGCCGCCGCGCTCGGCTCCAGCGTCCTTGCCCAGGTCGCCCTCGAAGGCCCCTTCCGCCCCGGGACCGGCTCGTGGACGCCCGTGGCGGGCGGCGGGTTCGAGGTTCCCGCCGGGCCGCTGGTCTCGCGCGTCGGCTACGTCCTGGACGGCAAGTGGTTCCTCATGACGTCCGCTGGAAGCGGCGGCACCGCGAGCGTGGACTCGGTGGCGGCCGCGCGTGGAACCAATGGGGTGGCCATCATGCCGGGCACCTTCGACGGGGCCGGCATCGGGCTCACCTTGGGCGCGACCTTCCGGCTGCCCGTGGGCGTGCCGCACGTCGTCAGCGCGTGGGTTCGACGCCCGCGCCCGTTCCAGGGCGCCGCCAAGATGTACCTCGACCTATGGGATGCCCCCGGGGACATCCAAGTGCCCATTCCCGACCGCGAGGGCTGGCAGTTCGTGTACGGCGTGTTCACGCCCACCGTCGCGCCCGTGGGCATCCGCGCGGTGATCGACGGGAAGGTCACGCCGCAGGACGAGATGCACGTGGACGAGATCGCCATCACGCCCCTCGGCCAGTTCCTGCCGCCCGAGCAGGACCAACCCTTGTTCAACGTCCGGTTTGGAACCGACGCCACGCCGATCCTGCGCGGGCCGGCCGCCATCGGGTTCTCACCCTCGGATTATTGGAACGCCTACTCGCGCGACGACGGCGCCGGCGGCTTCAAGCCCTCCGGCGGCCTCGCGCCCTTGCTTGCGGCCGACGGCAAGGCCTCCCAGGCGGGCTTGGTGGTGGACAACGCGCCGGGCGCCTGGGGCAGCGGAGCCCAGCAACCCTTGATGTCCCTGTACCTCTACTCCCTCAGCGGGAACCCGAGGGTGACCCTGACCTTCACCAACCTGCCCACGGGCACCTACGACGCGTACCTGTACGGCCACGGCGGCCCGCCCGACTCCTTCAACACCGCCTTCACCGTGGAGTCCGGCAGCCTTGCCTACGGCACCCGCACGACCACGACCAACGCGGGCTGGCGCCTCGCCGCCTGGGTCGAGGGCCACCAGTACGTCCGCTTCACCAATGTCTTCGTCTCGTCCCGCCAACCCCTCCGCATCCTCGCCGACCGCGACGCCCAATACATCTCCAGCGTCAATGGCGTCCAACTGGTCCTGAGACGCTCCGAGAAGTTCCAGGTCATCCCGGAATCCCGCTTCTTCTCCACGTCCATCGACGTCCGGTCCATGGCCGACCTCGGCCTCGTGCTCCGGTACACCACGGACGGCACCGGGCCCACGACGAACTCCCCGGCCTTGGGCGACCTCCTCACGATCACGAACAGCACGACCCTGCTGGTCCAGGCGTTTGAAGGCTCCCAACCCGTCAGCGGCGTCACACGGCGGGAATACATCCGCTCCATCCGACTCGACGACGGCATCCCGCTGGATTGGAGGATCCGGTACTTTGGACCGGACGTGGCGCAAAACCTCGACGCGGAGGGCACGGCCGATCCCGATGCCGACGGCACCACCAACCTCCAGGAATACCGCGCCGGCACGAGCCCCGTGGACCCCTTGGAGGGCTTCGCAACCGGCGTCCGACTCATCCCGGCCATCCAATGGAACAGCGTCGTGGGCGTCACCTATCGCATCCTGCGCAAGGACCGCCTGTCGGACCGCGAATGGATTGAAATCCGAAGGGTCCAGGCCACGGGCAAGCAATCGGAGATCATCGACGAAACCGTCGATGGCCTGCCGAGGTTCTATCGCGTCGAGGCCGTGCGGTAACCCCTTCCCCCTTCCCCCTTCCCGCCCCTCGCTCCCCGCTCCCCGCTCCCCGCTCCTCGCCGATGTCAGGCCTCGCCCGCGCATTCGGGCTGCGGCAGGCTGATGGGATGAACCTAGAAACGGCAGTTGGGCAGTCTGTAGGCCGCGTGCCCCCACGCGGCGATG
>CAYSGH010000115.1:0-12056 GCA_964430505.1 uncultured Akkermansia sp.
CCAGGAGCCGCCGCGCACCACGCGCGAGGCATCGCTCGTCTCCGGAAAGTCCATCCCGGGATCCCGCATCGCCTCTTCTGGATACGCCCGCCTCCCGTCCCAGCACCATTCCCAAACATTCCCAATCATGTCGTGCAAGCCCCATCCATTCGGCCTCTTCATCCCCACACGGCGCGTCCCGGCTTGTTGGATCGGAAAATCCTTGCTCTGCCATTCACGAGGATCCTGGGGGTTCGCCACGTCCACGTCCGGCCCGCTGTTATGGACGTACCACGCGATGTCGTCCAAGGCCGATGCCTTCGAGTCTTGGATGTCGATGGGCCCCGTGTACAACGCCGTGTCCGTCCCCGCCCGACACGCGTGCTCCCACTCCGCCTCTGTGGGCAGGCGAAAGTCCAAGCGCTCACCGTCCGCAGCCCCACCGAACTTGCTCAGGAGTTGGCTGAACCAGAGGCAATCATCCCAGCTCACCAGTTCCACCGGCAATCCTGCCTGCGCCGAATACCGGTCGGGACGCGGCAAGTCCGGACGCGGCTTGAAATAGCTGGGCTCCGGCTTCAGCCCCGACAACCGAGGCCCTGCCTCCTCGACGACTGCCCGCCATTGCTCCTGGGTGACGGGCGTTTCCCCCATCCAAAACCCATGGGTGATGGACACCCGATGCCGCGGCCCCTCGTCATCGAAGCGCCCCGGCTCATCCTCGGGCGATCCCATCCAAAAGCTTCCCGGCGGAATCCAGCGCAGCGCAAACATCACCCCCCGCACCTCGAACGTCGCCCGCAACCCAAACCGATCCTGCGCCATCGACCGCGCCCACCCCGGCCGCCGCAGGGGGGAGAAGGTCAGGCGCTCAAGCTCGGAGGCCACGCGCACGTCCGCGGTCCGGTCAACAGGGCCGATTTCGATGACTCGAGAATCCTCGTTCATGCGGCGCACGAACCGGTCGCTCCTCGCATCACCCCATCGATCGGCCCAAGCATCCCAGGTGATGTCCAAATCTTCCCACCTCGGACGGACCCTCACATCCATCCAAACACGAGGTTCGCCCACCATCATGTCGCCCATGGGAACCATGCCAGGCTTCGTCGGGTTATCTGCCGCCCGGGGTTCCACCCACCAAAGGGGACCCCGTCGCAGCAACCGCCAAGGGGACGGGTCCCGAGGGATGGCAGCCTCCTTGAGGACTCGTTCCACAATGTCGGGATCCAAGCCCTCGGGCGCACGGAGTGTGTCCTTGGGTCCATGTTCCTGCTCGGCGAGCGCCTGTGCCCATGCCCATGCCTCCGAAAGGCACTCGCGAATCCGCTGGTCCCGGCGCAGGTCGGGAGGCAACCGCTCCGTCATTTGGAGAATCCACGCCGACATCCCACGGCGCCAACCCGGGGCATCGGCCCTTTGCTTGGCCATGAGCCGCAACCGATCCCGAATCTTCCCGAAGAAACGGGTGACCGCCTCGGCCTTTTCCGCGCTCGCGGGCAAGGGCCCCGCCAACAACGCGCGCAACTCCGCCTCCATTTGCAATCCCAGCGAACAGTCCTGGTGATGCTCCGCGACGATGCTGCCCACCCCGAGGGCCAGCAGATGCTTCACTCGACGCTGCATGCGCAGGCCATGAGCTTCTCCGTGCTCGAGTCCCATGCACCGACGGCCGCGCCACGTCCCCGGCGCATGCCAGGCGTCATGCTCGAGGCCCGCATCCGCCTTGGGCCCCATCATGAGCCGCGCCCGGCGCATCAACTCGGGCCGGATGCGGACGGCGGGGGCCAGAAGGTCCAGCAACGTTTCCCGCGCCACCAAGGCCGCCTCGGCCTCCGCCTTCGTCCACCCGCCCCCGACAGGCAAGCGACCCTGCCTGGGGACCCGGCCCCTCACATCCCAGCAAACCGTTGGCCAAATCGATGTCACACGCCGATCCCAACGTCGTGCGGGGGCGGGATTCAGGACCAGGAGCGTCCGCCCCTCTCCCAGCCAACGGCGTCCCAGCCTCCTCCACTCGGCCATCACCCCGGAAGATCGGCTCAACTGGCCCATGGCGGAAATCACTAGCACGGGAGCCTGCGGCGGCAGGCGGAGGTCCTCGGGCTTGAACGGGATTTCCGAAATGGCCCGAACGTGCAATCCCAGGCTCCCACGCTCCTGCCGAAGCCGCTCCAGCACCCATTCGGCATCGCCTCCAAACAACCCCACCTCCGAGGTTCCGTCCACCAGCACCACCAAATCCGGCACCCACGTCATGCGCTCCAGCCGGGGCAGGTCACGAACCGGCAAGCCCAGGCCCCATCGACGCTCCAAAACCCGTCCATCCATCCGATGCCCCGGACGCCATCGGCCCAATCGATGCCGAAGGCCAAGCCCCATCTTGCGCCATGGCATCAAGGGCGGGGCCTCGGGACCCGTCTTCCCCCAGTCCACCAAGAGGTCGTTCACCGGCAACGGATCGCCCTTCGACCATCCCTGCGTTGGGGCCGCAAGCGGCTCCAAGGTCTCTGCCCGGACATAGGTCAGCCGCCGTTGGCCGTGTCGAACATCCGCCTCGGGCATGGGCAACGGTTGAACCGGACGCTCCGGCTCCTTCTGGCCGGGGCGCTCGGTCCCTTTGTCCTCCTTGCCCGCGTCATCCCATCCCGTCAGATCCGGCCTGGTCTCTTCCTTCCCAAACCTGCACATCGTCAAGACGGAGCTGGGCACGTCCCCGCCGAAAGCGGCCATCAACCGCAGCAAGTCGGCGTGCCCCACCGCCGCCCGGAGATTCACGCCTCCTCCTTCTCCTTGAGATACTTGGCGAAGGCGAACCCGGCCAACTTGCCCAAGGCCTCCAACTGAAGTTCCTTCCGCCTTTTCGCGGACGCCGGCCTGCCGTCCGGCATCCCGAACTCCACCAGCGCCCGCAGGACGTCAAGGAACTCGGCCGGCCCCGGCTGGTGCCCGGGCACTTCCAGCGCCTTGTCCCGGTCATCCAGGAACCGCTGGATCACGGCCTCCAGCACCTCCTTCGAGATCACGTCCGCCCCGTGATGCACCCGAGCGCGGGACGTAAGGAAGGCCTGGGCCTCCTCCCTCGCCTCCGGGAAGGACATCTCATGGACAAGGCATCGCCGGAGAAACGCCGCCGGCAGCTCCCGTTCCTCATTCGTCGTGATGACCACCAACGGCGGCCCCACATGCTCCCCTCGTCGCACCTGGACCGACGGCATGACCACCTCGAAACCGTCGTTGGCCAGGGCCTCCAGCAAACCATTGGGAACCGATGGGTCCGCCTTGTCGATCTCGTCCACCAGGATCACCGGGCCGCGACGAAGGGACCCGTCTGCAAGCGGCTTCTTGGGATCCCAGTCCTGCGGCTTGCGGGGCTCCCTGCAACTCCGCCCGTCCTGCTGGTAACGCTCCACCTGCTTCCCAGCATCCTCCCAGTTGAGCGCCCACCACAACGCCCCGGGCCGAACAAAGTTCAGCTCGTTCAACCGCTGCCGTCGCCCCGGTGCATCCGGCCCGGCATCCGCCCCGGCAATCTGGGCTTCCGCCAATCGCGCCACGGAATCATAGGACAGCAACAAGTCATCCCGCTCCGTCCGCTCATCCACCACCACCGACAAGAACGGCACGCCGAGCTTCACCGCCGCCGCCCGCGCCAACTGGCTTTTCCCCATCCCCGGCTTCCCGCGCAACAGCAACGGCCGCCCCGTCGCCAACGCCGCGCGGATCGCCCAAACGTCGTCCTCGCGAAACCGATGCCGTGTTTCAGGCCACGCACCTTGGGTTGGGATGGGGAAGTCCTGGGCAAGCCAGTCGCGAGCCTGCGCCGCAGTCAAATCACCGGGGTTTCGTTTCATGTAAATGATTCTATTTGCTCAACCTCTTGTGCAAATCCCATGAAGTCATGAGGACCTCGACATGCCGCTCGAACGCTTTATCAAAATCCCCCTTCACAGGAATCAGAAACAAGAGCTTGTCCAGGCCCAACTCCCGAATCCTAGGCAGATGGGCCGCGTAGGATTTATGGCTGAGGTAGCGCGGTGTTCCCTTGTCATACCACCGATTGACGTATCCGATGAGTTGCTTGAACCAGATTTCAATATCGCTGGACTTTGTTTTGGCAGGGAGGCGCCCTGCTTTTGCGCGCGCCTCCTTCTTTTGGTGGAGGACCGCGACCAAATGCCTCTTGAGCTCAAAGTAGATGTCCTCTTCGCCAACACCTTGTAGCACGTCGCCTAGGCCCATATCGGCGCTTGCTGCAACGCCCCTGCGGAAGATTCTTTCTAACAACCCATCGAGATTTGCACGGCGCTCGAAAAAGGCGGCACTGACGAGTGCAAGGACATCCGCACTGATGCCTTTCTCCTCATCTACGGTCAGGTCCCCGTCATCGGATGGAATCTTAACGGCCTTTCCAGTGCGATGCTCCTGGAATTGGTCAGCCATCCAACCCGGACTCATCCCCAAAAGGACGACGCCCCCAACGATCACATCCAAGGTTGTCCTTTCAGCAGGCTTCAAAGTTCCGTGCAACGGGCCATCCTCTAAGGATTCCTCAATTCCGATCAAAACGTCATAAACAGCCTCCGGCCCCGAGCGCAGCTCGTTGGAGAGGACGAATCGGTCCTCAGTCATCCGGCCGAACTTTTGCACTCGGACCAACTTGGCAACAAGCGACCTCAACTCCGACCTCGAAAGCATGTCCTCCATGGCCTCGATCACCTTGGCGCGATAGTTGGAAGTCACCGGCGCAGCTTGCTGTTCCCGCGTCTGGCGAATTCTAGGGGACGACGCACCGTGCTCTACTACGCACTGCCGCTTATGGGCGAACACGGTCTCGCCTTGCCTTTTTGGATTGTTGAACACTTCGGCAACCTTCGAGTAGGGAATGCCGCCCTCACTCTTGGTCTTCGTCAGGTTGCTGAAAGTAGTAGGGCAGATCAGCGTTCCGCCGGGAGTCGCACATTCCTGAAATTCTTTAGCTGTGGCAATAGGTTTGCCTGTGAGTACGGATTTGCCCGGCGTGAGTGTGGAGATCCTGACCGCACCTTGAACGATACCAATGCGGAACTTCCAATGGTCCTCAGGCGCTCGATCCCGATTCTCCTTAATGGTCTCCTTGTGCACTGCTTCCGCCAACTGGTGGGCATTCACGACATCGGTCTCGAAGAACCATCGTCCGTCCCCCTCCGGTAGTGGAGTCATTGCCGATAGTTTCTTATCTAGGCCAGATTTGCGGGTCGTCTCATGCCGCAGACCCTGGCACCATTTGGTTATCAAATCCCACGGATCCTCGGTACCCGGAACGCTTGTCTTTCTGGCCTTGTCGGCTAGCCGCCTCGAATTGGCGAGGTCAATATTCACGACATAACCCTCGATCAGCCCATTCCGAGCGGTTTTCCTCTTGGAGTACCTCGACGCATGCCGCGCCACTCGCCGGTCGCCCCTCGATGGGGCGGATGCCTGGGTGTTCTTGGCGGAAGGCCGACTCGCCTGCTGCCGAGGCTTCACGGCGCCCTGGGTGGGTGCGGCCTGGATGTTGATGTGGACGGATCCCTGGACGTATTGCCGTTGGATCACCTGCTGGCCGCTGGTGTTGTGGATCGGATCCACATCACCGCCCTGAGCCTCAATTTTTGGTTTCGTTCTCTTCATGAACCCTCCTACGACATGGCATGACGAATCCCCATAGCCGTCAGCTTATTGGGCCGGACCACCCCTGTCCTTGAGCGTCTTCTCGAGGTCCCCAATCCGTCGGAGGATTTCTTGGGTCCGGAGCACGGCGACGTGCGTGTTGGTGTACTGGACATCATCCCGGGACTGGTCCTTCTCCTCCTTGCGGCGCTGGGCGACAAGGATGAAGATCGAAAGGTAAATAGCCTCGAGGCTGACACAGAGGGTTAGGATATCCAGCCACTCCTTCCTTGTCCTAACGAACGGGACCAAGGAATCGGGCAGGAATATCCAGCTTACGAAGATGACAAGGTGAATGACGCTGGCCCGTTGCTTGGCAAAAAAACCATTGATCTGATCCGCTCTGCGTTGCCAACCGGTCCTATTGTCCTGGTCCATCTTCCGCTGAACGCTGGGCTGCACAAGGCCGGCCAGATGGTCCGTGTGCCATTGGACTCGCCGCGCCAACTGACGAATGAGCGAGAGTGATGCCCCAGGATGCCGAGCCAACGTGTCCATCAACCGGGCACGGGACACGACGGCTAGCTCGCACGATGTGGCTGCGGTGACCGTAGCCGTCCGCTTGCCGCGCTCGAGGAGGCACGCGATTTCTCCAAACCATTGCCCCGCCTCGCGCCGGTCCAATACCAGCGCCTGCGCCCCGTCGGCCGTACCATCCATGTTCCCGTTGGCCACCCGCCCGTCCGTGGGGACGTGAATGTCAACGGCCCCCCGCAGCACCACGTAAAGCTCGTCGCCATGGTCGCCGTGTTGAAACACATTCGTGCCGGCGGAAAGGGAGGACACCCGGCACTCTCCAAGAAGGTGACGGAGGGCATCCTCTGGCCATTCCCGGAAGGCGGGAGACTGGGCAAGGATCTTGACGAACGAAGGATCGGGTTCTTGGACGCTCATCAACGCAACGTTGCTCAGGTCTGCCCGCCCCCTGCAAGCACCCAAAAATGACGCTTGCCGGGACGTTTCGTAGCCGCAGCTTCGGCTGGTGCAAATCCCAGTGGCACTCGGCAAGGACCTCGCCCTTGCGAATGTTCGCCTTGCCTCGAAGGAGGACGTGCGGGTGTTGCAATCATGGTCCACGGCCCCGTCGGAGACAGACCCCGTGGGCGTCATCGACGCGGCCGAGTATGCGGGTTTGGCGGCGGAAAAATGGGAGGCGTCGCGTCAACGAGGTCGGGTTATCGACCACTTCCGTGATCTCCACGGACGGCTCCGCAAGGATTCCAAGGGCGAGATGGTATTCCTGATCGTGGCCAGCCTTCCGCAGGGACCTGCCGCCGGGATTCTCGGGTTCTGCCTGTTTCGCAGAACCTGGGCTCACAACCTCTTCGTGGACTACCTGGGCACGAGCCCGGCGTCTCTCCGACCCGGTGCCCAACCTGTCAGGGGCGTGGGCACGGGGCTCCTCTACACGGTGATGGCGGTCGGCCATGAAATGGATGCAGGCAGATGCATGCTCGAGGCCACGGATGTTTCTTTTGGGTTCTACCGGCACCAGTTCCGCCTCATGGAGGTGAACGACTTGTGCTCGCTATCGGCCGCCGAGCAGTGGCACTTCATGGAGAAGACACGGGCATCGTGGGAACGGGGCGGGATGGACGATCCGTTGGACTTGGATCCCAAGACATTATGAAAAAGCGCAAGGTGACACGGGCGACGAAGGGCGGGCTGAAGACATGGCCGATGCCGGAGGGCTTTGAACTGCCGGACGACGTGGGCTTGTTGATCGGGAATCGCATCCACCGGGTGAAGGCGTCCACGCGCGGGATTGCCGTGGGCGGCGACGTGACGGCCTCCCAGGTGGTGGGCGAGCAGGTCATCCATGGCGACAGCCATGTGACGTTCGGGGCGGCCCCGGCGTCCTCAGCGCAGCCCCAACGCCCGGCCATCGCGCCATCAAAACGTCCCGTGTCCCGTCCTTCCGCCCCGGTTCTGACGCGGGCCGAGCGGGACGTCGCGGGGTATCTGGGGAGCGATGTCTCGCCTGCGGCCATTGCAAGGGCCTTGGACGTTTCGGCGGCGGTGGTGCAGGCGCACATCCGGTCGATCCAATCCAAGCTGGGGGTCCGGTCGCGTCATGCGGCCGTCGCGGCGCTCGTTCGCGCGGGTATTCCCGTGGACGGCGCACGGTGAGGAAACGTCGAGACACCCCAGCGCACCGAGGCTGACCCGACCGGTTGCCTTCACGCCACGACGCCACGACGCAAAGAAACCAGGAACGGGAGCGTCGCCGCGTGCCTCCTGTCCACAACGCCGAGACGGCGTTGCCACCTTCCCGCTCCCCGCCCCTCGCTTCCCGCTCCCCGCCGTCCTCTCTCACCGCCCGCTTCCGCTCGCCTTCGAGCGCAGGAACTTCCTCAGGTACCGGCCCGTGTGCGAACCCTCCGCGCGCGCCACGGCCTCGGGCGTGCCCTCGGCCACGATGCGGCCGCCTCCGCCGCCACCCTCGGGCCCCAGGTCGATCACCCAGTCCGCCTCCGCGATCAGGTCCAGGTTGTGCTCGATCACGATCACCGTGTGGCCCGCATCCACCAACCGTTGCAGCACCTCCACCAACCGCCGCACGTCCAGCAGGTGCAACCCGATCGTCGGTTCCTCGAGCACGAACACGTCCCGTCGCGCGACGCCACGGCGCGTCATCACGCCGTCCTCCGGACCCGGCTTCAGGCCCGTCAACAGGTGCGTCACCAGCTTGATGCGCTGGGCCTCGCCCCCGGACAACGTCGGGCTCGTCTGGCCCAGCCGCAGGTAGTCCAGGCCCGTGTCCCGAAGCGCCTCCAACGGCCTCAGCAACCTCGGGTGCGCCGCGAAGTAGCCCAGCGCCTCGGCCACCGACAGGTCCAGGACGTCCGCGATGTTCTTGCCGTTCCAACGCACGTCCAATGTCTCGGGGTTGAAGCGTCGGCCGCCGCACACCTCGCAGCGCACGTGCGCCGGCGGCAGGAAGTTCATCTCGATCCCAATGACGCCCGAGCCCTCGCATTGCGGGCAACGCCCGTCCTTCGCGTTGAAGCTGAACCGCCCGGGGCCGTACCCGCGCATCCGCGCCTCCGGGGCCTGCGCGAACAACTCCCGGATCCGGTCGAAGAACCCCACGTAGGTCGCCGGCGTGGATCGCGGCGTCCGCCCGATGGGCGACTGGTCCACCTCATGCAACGCTGTGAGCCCCTCGTGCCCCGTCAGGCGCATCGCGCCCTTGCCACGCGCCGTCCCCTTCCCCTCCAACGCCGCCTGCAACGTCGGCACCAGGCATTCCTTCACCAGCGTGCTCTTGCCCGACCCCGATACCCCCGTCACCACCACCAGTCGCCCCAGCGGAAACCGCGCCGTCACGTCCTGGAGGTTGTGCAGGCGCGCCCGGTGCAACGTCAGCCATCCCTCCTTCGCGCGGGCGTCCACCGCCCTGCGCTGGCCGCGCGCCGGATGCGACGGCAGGTCCCGCAGGCATGCGCCCGTCACCGACGCCTCGCAGGCCATCAACTCCTCCAGCGTTCCCTCCGCCACGACCTGTCCGCCCCGCACCCCGGCGCCCGGCCCCAGGTCGATCACATGGTCCGCACGCCGCATCGTCTCCTCGTCGTGCTCCACCACGAGCAACGAGTTGCCCCGGTCCCGCAACTGCACCAACGCATCCAGCAACTGGTCGTTGTCGCGGCTGTGCAACCCGATCGTCGGCTCGTCCAGCACGTACAACACGCCCGACAAGTTCGACCCCAGTTGCGCCGCCAGCCGAATCCGCTGCGCCTCGCCGCCCGACAACGTCGTGATGGCGCGGCCCAGTTGCAGGTAGCCCAGGCCCACCTCCCGCAGGAACCGCAGCCGTTCCCGAACCTCCGGGACGATGTCCCGTGCCACCTCCGCGTCCCGCCCCTGGGGCCGGACCCGCTCCGCCCATGCCAACGCATCCTCCACCGTCGCCGCCGCGAAGTCGTCGATGGTGGGCTCCGCTCCGACCGGCCCGCACGTCGTTCCCTTGCCTTCCAGCGGCATGCGAAGCCGGACGGCCCGGGGCTCCGGCCGCAGCCGTCCCCCGAGGCATTCCGGGCACGTCTCGCGTTGTCCCTCGGACCAACGCCACCAGCTTTCCTCGACGGCATCCGCGTTCGCGCCGCGCTCGACGTCCGGGATGTGGAACAACTCCCCAAACCCACGGCAACGCGGGCACCAGCCCTGGCTGGAGTTGTAGCTGAAGTCCTTCGGGTCCAGCACCCCGAAGCTGCGCCGGCACGATGGGCACGAGCGCTCCGTCGAGTGCACCGTGGTCCGGCCCGACGCCTCCCGGAGCGAGATCGTTCCCCGCCCCACCTTCAACGCCTCCAACACGAGCTTCCTGAGCCCCGCCGCGTCCGAGATGCCCCCGCGGCCGCCCAACCGTCCCATGACCGCGTCGATGTCATGCTCGGCAAACCGATCCAGCCGAAACGCGGCCGGTTCGCCCAGGCTCCCGTCCACCAGGATCTCCTCGACGCCCGACTTCACCGCCCAATCCAAGATGTCGTGGTGAAAGCCCTTCCGCCTCCGCACCAACGGGGCCAACACGCGCAGGCCCTTCGCGCGCCGGGCCTCCTTTTCCACCGCCGCCACCACCTCGTCCGGGGTCTGCGGCGTCACCGCCACCCCGCAATCCGGGCAATGTTGGATGCCCGTGCGCGCGTACAACAACCGCAGGAACGGATGCACCTCCGTCACCGTCCCCACCGTGCTCTTGCCGCCGCCGCGCGTCGTGGATTGCTCGATGCTCACCGTGGGCGGGAGCCCGGACACGACGTCCACGTCCGGCCGGGCCATCTGTTCCACGAACTGCCTCGCATAGGTGCTCATGGAGTCCAGGAAACGCCGCTGGCCCTCCGCGAAGACAATGTCGAACGCCAGCGTGCTCTTGCCGCTCCCGCTCACGCCCGTCACCACCACCAGGCGATCCCGCGGGATCGTCACGGACAGGTTCTTCAGGTTGTGAATCCGCGCCCCCTGCACCTCGATGAACGCCTCGCCGGCCTCCCCCTCGTGATCGCCTCGCACGCGCCCACCCCTACCACCGGACGACGCCCCGGCAATCCCCGATGTGCCCGCGTTCATGGGTGAAACCCCATGCAAACCCTGCCCTGGCGGGAACACGCCGTGCGATGCGCCCGTCCACCTGGGCGTCGATCCACCACCTCATGCCCCGCTCCCGACGGCGTCCTCCCACCGGGCTCCGGCGAGGCGCTCGCGAAGACCGTCCACCACCTCGCGCGCGAAGCCGGGGCCCCGGTACACCAGGCCCGAGTACGCCTGCACCAACGTCGCACCGGCACGCACCTTCTCCCACGCATCCGCCGCATCAAAAATGCCGCCCACGCCAATGATCGGGACGGTGCCGCGCGATTGCCGGTACAGGTGGCGGATCACCTCCGTGCTGCGCCGCGCCAAGGGACGGCCGCTCAGGCCGCCCGCCTCCCGATACCCTCGGCGACCGGACTCGCCCGTGGGCTCCGGCCGCGTCGTCGTCGTGTTCGTGGCGACGATGCCCGCGAGTCCGCGCGGGCCCACCAACGACAGCACGTCGTCGAGGGCATGCTGGGACAAGTCCGGGGCCACCTTGACGAGGACCGGGCGCGGCGGCGCTCCGGGCGCACGATTCTCCTCCTGCAACGCCGCCAGGATGTCGTCGAGCGCCCCCTTGTCCTGGAGTTGGCGCAGGTTGGGCGTGTTGGGGGAACTCACGTTCACCACGAGGAAATCGACCCAGCGCCGCAGCAGCCGGAACGTCCCGGCGTAGTCCTGGGCGGCCTCGGACAACGGGGTCGTCTTGGACTTGCCCAGGTTCACGCCCACGGGATGGCGGGGCCAGCGACCGGATCGATGCCACGCCTCCAGGCGCGCAGCCACGGTGGTGGCTCCGGGGTTGTTGAAGCCCATGCGGTTGATCAACGCGCCATCCTCCACCACCCGGAACATGCGCGGCCGTGGATTGCCCGGCTGGGCCATCCACGTCACGCCGCCCAGCTCGGAAAAGCCGAAGCCCAGCGCCTGCCACACCGGGACGGCCACGGCTCCCTTGTCCATGCCCGCCGCCAATCCAAAGGGGTTGGGAAAGTCCAGGCCCATGCAACGCACCGGCAACGGATCCGCCCCCAGCACGCCCCCCAAGGCCCCGCACACGCCCGGCTCCCGTGCCACCCACCCCAATGCCCCCAACGTCCAGTCATGAATCCGCTCCGAGTCGCATCGGAACAACCACGGACGCACACACGCCTCGTACAACCCCTTCATGCGCCGCAGCATCCCGACCGCATCGGCCCCGGTTCAAGCGCGCATTCCCGCCGGAATGCACGGCACGCGCCTCGCCCGGTCCATCCAACCTAGAAACGGCAGTCGAAGAGGATTTCAAAACGAGGAAAGGGCCCTCCCAT
>CAYSGH010000116.1:0-12003 GCA_964430505.1 uncultured Akkermansia sp.
TCGCCGCGTGAGGGCACGCGGCCTACAGACTGCCCAACGGCCGTTTCTAGGATCATTCCACGGCAATCCAGCGGAAGAATCGCGCCGCATCACCCACGGGCACCCGCAGGGATTCGGTCCGGGGTGCCCCGGCGGGATGACGGACGACGGGCAGCCAAGGGCCCGAGGCCGCCATGGCTCGCGACTGAAGCTCGGCGGCGACGCCCGCGTCCAGCGTCAGCGACAACACCAGCGATCCGCCGTCGAGCGAGACCTGCGGGACCGGCGGCACCGGCAACGATGCGGCGTCCACCCTCCCAGGCGACCCCATCGGGAACGCGCTGGCGCACCAGCCCCCCGCAACCTCGTACGCCTCCACGGGGAGCCGTTCCAAGGCCGGCACCAGGCTGGTGCCCGGCAACGCCCCGGGACGGCGCCACGAGGGATGGTATGGGATGGACTGGATCGTCTCCCCCAGCGAGCCCCCGAGAAGCAGGGTTTCCCCCTCGTTGGCCAAGCGGCCCGAATACTCCCCCAGGATCACCACGTTGGTCGCCGACGGATACCGCGCCGCAAAGGACGCCCGGTCCGCCACCACGACGCACCGCTGGCCCGCTTGCAGGGCTCGTACCGCGTTGGTCGGGCTCACGACGAAGTCCACCGCGCCCGACAACCGGCAGCCCGTCAGGTTCAGCGCACGGCTGCCCGTGTTGAGCAACTCAACGAACTCGAAGTCCTGCGGCGCGCCATCCGGACCGTCCTCGGGGTCGAAGTGAATCTCGCTCACGCGCAGCGGCGAGAGGTCCGTGATGAAGGCCCCGTCGATGATGCCGGACCAGACGGAGAGCAACGGCGGGTTGTCGCCGCCGACGAGCGCCTTGTGGGCCGAGTTCCACGAACGGGCCCGCACCCGGGTGTTGGTGGTGATGGTGAGGGGGCCCGCGTAGGCGCGCGCCGAGGGGGCGATGCCGCCGCCGCGCGCCCGGGGGTCGCTCCCGTCGAGCGTGTAGTACACGGTGACGTTGGTGGGACGGGTGAGGGAGACAGGCGCGCCCCGCTCGACACGGCCCGGCACCGAACCAAACGACGGCGGGGCGACGAACTGCGAGTCCATGAAGTCCATCCGCGCGCCCAGCCAGTTCTTCATGAGGTTGACCTCGCCTTGGTACGAGGTGACGCGGCCCGAGCCCCCCCACTTGGCCCAGTCGCGCGCGGCGGCACGGCGAACGGTGTTGGCCAGCCCATCCACCCGCGCCAGCAGGGCCGGCGTGGCCAGGTGCCCGCGGCGCAGCTCCTGGTAGCGGTCGATGTAGGCCTGCCAAAACTCCAGGTCCGTGAACATCCGGTCCCACCATGGGAACGTGAAGTAGGGCGTGCCGCGGTCACTCACCGTGGAGCGCCAGACACGGGGGTTGGCGTCGCGCCCGTCGGTGGAGTTCAAGGCGCGGTCGAAGTCCCACAACGGGCCAAACTCCAGCAGGCCGTTGCGCCGCTTGCCGAAGTAGGCGCTCAGCCGCAGCGCGTCCACGTTGAACGCCATCACGTTCAGCAGGTGATGGTCGATCCACGACGGGACATCGACGAACGCCCGGTAGCCGACCACCGGGTCGGCGTAGGCCGAGCCGTTCAGCGCGTTCGCAAACGCGTTCATGTAGCCCGTGATGTAGTTGAACTGCGGCACGCGGGCCGGGTCCTTCAGCTCCGACTCCTTGGGCTCCACCATCCCGAACACCAACCCGGCGGCAAAGATCCCCGAGTCGCCGGGGTCGAGCCGGTCCACCTTCATCATGTAGCCGCCCGTGACGGCCGGTGCCGCGAGGTTTTCCGGCTCCAACGAGCCCAAGTCCACGCGATCGTTTCCAATCTCGATGCGTTCCGTCGCCACATAGACGCCATTGTACGACGCGTACTGCACGGCGTTGGTCCCCGAGGTCACGAGGAACACCTCGCACAGCCGGGTGCGCGGCGAGTACCGCCCGATGTCACGGCTCAGGTCGTGCATGAACGGGTTGTGGATCAACACCGGCTCGAACTGGTTTGCGCCGTACAAGACCCAGTCCGCCTCCTCCGGCATCCCCAGCAACGACCGCGCCCGGTCGTTCCCGAAGTCGTCCTGGAACTCCACCCGCAGGCTCGCCTTCGGCAATCCCTCCGTGCTCGAACCCCGCACCGAGATCGCCGCCGCCGCCGCCAGCGTCGGCGCGTTCGAGAACGTCACGATCCCGTTCGTCCCCGGTTCAAACACCTGGAAGAACGCCGGCACCCGCGTCGTCGCCGGCGGACGCCCACGGTTGAAGTTGTGGATCACGAGCACGGGGACGTCCGACGTGAACCGCGCCACCGTCGGCGACAAGGGGAGGTACATCTCCGACCGCGGCCGGCCTTCCAGCAAGCCCGGCGCAAACGCACGCGCCCGCACCTGCACGGCTTGGTTCGTCAACGCCAACACCCCCGGCCACGGGGCCGAGCTCGCCGTCGGCAGGCTCCCGTCCGTCGTGTACCGAACCAACGTCCCGGCCGGCACCGGCCCGTCGTTCGTCGAGATCGTCAGCCGGACCTCGATGGGATCCGTGTACGTCCGGCTGCGCGGCACCAGGACCACGTCCGGCGCGAACCCGGGGCCGCCCGGCGCGTTCGCGCGGCGCGGCGTCGGCGTGGGCAGGTACCCGAAGGCCGCACTGCCCGGGATGAAGCCATACGACACGTCCGCGCGCTGGGGCGGGTACGCCGGTGCAAACGCCGTCGCGACCTGCCCGCCCGGCGACACCAGCGCCAGGTATTCGCCGTTGTCCGCCAGCCGGAAGTTCGCATGGAGCGGCGCGGCCGCGTTCGTCCGGTTCTTGCCGCTCGCCCACACCACGGCATACCCGCCCGGCGACACGGACAACGCCGGCAACACCCACTTCCGCAGGCGCGTTGCGTCGTCCGTCAACGACCACCCCGCCAGCGACACCGACCGCGCCCCGGAGTTGTAGATCTCGATCCAGTCCGACTCGTCGCCGTCCTCGTCGCGGATGCCGCGGTTGTTGCTCGCGAGGAACTCGTTGATGCGGACGCCCAGCGTTCCCGGGACGACCGTATAGGACCAGTTGGTTCCGGCCGCGGGCCGGGCCGACGGGCTCAGGTCCACGATGCCGCCGTCCCCGCGCAAGCCCACCTGGACCGGGCCCGGCGGCAACGGCGGGAACGTGAACACGTACTGCCCCTGCGATGCCTGCGTCACCCCCGTCGCCGCCGCGCCGTTCACGCGAAGATCCCCGGCGTCCACCCCCTTCACCGGCTTGCTAAAGGTCACCTCGATGCTCGCCAGCTCCGAAACCGAGGCACCCGGCTCCGGCACCACCCCGGACAGCGTCGGCGGACCGTCGTCCACGTCCGCCACGAGGCGCGCATCCCACACGAGGTCGCTGCTTCCCAACGACGCATTGAACACCTGCACCGCCAGGACGTTCGTGCCGGGCAGGAGCACCGTCGCGGGCACGCCCACCACGTACTCCAGCGTCGCCGCCGGCTCGGGCACGGCACCCAACGCCAGGCTCCCCAGCCCCACGTCGCCGTCCGGCATGTTGTAGCGCGCCACTTCCTTGCCATTGATCCATGCCACGAACCCGTCGTCGCACGAGGCCCGCAACGTCACCGACCGCACGTCGTCCAGGGATCCCACCACGAAGCGGGCGCGCGCGAAGTAGGTGGAGTACGCCCCCTGCATCCCTTGGATCTGGGTCCCCGTGAGCGCCTCGCCATAAAACAGGGGCAGGGAACCGGCCTGCCACGTGGCGTCACTAAACGCCACGCGCCGCCAGGCCGTCGCGTCGGGCGAGGAGGCCTCCGCCGTGCCCGGCAAGAAACGCCACGCCGCACCGCCCCCGAGCCAGGAAACCTCGCCGGCCCACGCCGCCGACGCAGCCGACGCCGCGATCCACCCGGCCAACAACCCCTGCGCCGCCATCGGCATCCATCTTCCGCGCGCTCCGTGTTCCATGCGATGCACGACGCTACCGACAGCAAACGCTTTGCCAAGGATGCGGACCCGGGTATCCCGGGCGCGTGCAGGCGCATCGAGTTCTCGCATGGGCGGCCTTGGCCTTGCTTTCCGGCCTTCTCGCCGGATGCACGCCCGGCGGATTCCTCGCCGGCCGCATCCTCCGCTCGCCCAACCGTTACCCGGAATGGGTCGCGCCCGAGGCGAGGCTGTACCTCGACTTCAACCCGGGCATCGTCGAGGGGCTGCCGCGGCGCGCGTTCGATGCCCCGGGCGTGCCCCCCCTCGCCAACGACCCCGCCCGGCTTTCCTATCGCGTCGTTCCGCCCGCCCAATACCGCTTGGTCGCCCACGTGAAGCACTCGGTCGAACGCGGACGCCTGAAGCCCGAGTACCGCTTCGACCGCGCCATCCCGGCCCCGCCCCATCCCGCCGGTACAACGCCGCGCGGCACCGTCTTCTTGCTGCATGGCTACGGCCTCTCCCAAGGCTCCATGCTCCCGTGGGCCTTCTGGTGTGGCGACCTCGGCTGGAACTCCGTCCTCGTGGACCTCCGTGGCCATGGCCGCTCCACGGGCCGGAACATCTCGTTCGGGCCGGCCGAGGTGCGGGAACTGGAGGCGTTGATGCAGCATCTCGAACGCGACGCGCCCCTGCCGCGGCCCATCCTCGTCCTTGGCGTCTCCTACGGCGGCGCGCTCGCCCTGCGCTGGGCGGCCGCCAACCCGGTCATCCACTCCGCCATCGCCATCGCCCCCTACCCGCGGCTTGGCCCCGCCGCCGAACGCATCCGGGCCGACTTCGCACCCGCCGTGCCCGCCTTCCTGGTGCGGCAAGCCATCGACGCGCTGCCAAGCCGGCTTGGCGTGTTGCCCGAAGACCTGGACACCCTGGGCGCGCTGCGCCCGCGCCGGCCCAAGGCTCTCCTGATGGCGTCGGACGCGGACGTCATCGCGCCGCCCCGGGACGTGGAGGAACTCCAGGTGGCCTGCCTCGAAGGATCCCGCCTCGCCGTGGTTCATGGCCCGCCCCACGAGGAACTCCAGTTCCGGCTCGACCTTCTCGACGCCCACGTCCGGCGCTGGCTCGGGGACGCGTCGGCCGACGGGTCGGCCGCCCCGGCAACGTCCCGGCTGGAGCCCTGAACCCTCGCCCTGGCCCGAAAAAAATTCCTTTGGACAAGAAACCGTTCTGCGGTTTAGTCGCCGCTCGCAGAAGCGACGCAAATGTCGGCTGGCCGCTCGCGTGACGGGTCGGGACCATCTCTTTCCTTCGGTCCTGTTCCCCAGCGCAAGGAAGGCCGGTCCACCTGTTCGAGCATGATCACGGTCGAAAACCTTGTGAAGCGGTTCGGCGCCAAGTGCGCCGTGGACAACATCTCCTTCGAGGTCAAGCGAGGCGAGGTCCTCGGTTTCCTCGGGCCCAACGGCGCGGGGAAATCCACCACGATGCGCATTGTGACGGGCTTCATGCCCGCCACCTCCGGCCGGGTGACCATCGGCGGTCACGACGTCTCGGAGAACCCCATCGCGGCCAAGAAGCTGGTGGGCTACCTCCCCGAGAGCGCGCCCAGCTACCCGGACATGACGGTCGCGGGCTTCCTGGCATGGGCGGCCGAGATGCGCGGCCTGGCCGGCGCGGCAAAGCAGGCCGCCCTCCAGCGCGTCACGGAGCTGTGCTTCCTGCAAAACGTCCTTCACCAAAGCGTGGACACGTTGTCCAAGGGCTTCCGTCACCGGACATGCCTCGCACAATCGCTGATCCATGACCCCGAGGTCCTCATCCTCGACGAGCCCACCGACGGCCTCGATCCCAACCAGAAGCACGAGATCCGGCAGTTGATCCGGCGCATGGGCGAGACCAAGGCCATCGTCTTCAGCACGCACATTCTCGAGGAGGTGGAGGCCTGCTGCTCCCGCGCCATCATCATCGACCGCGGCCGCGTCGTGACGGATGGCACGCCCGCCCAGCTCAAGGCCAAGGACGACTCGGCCGGCGTCGTCACCCTCCGCGTTCACGGCGTCGAGGCCGCCACCGTGCAGGCCAAGCTTTCCCAGGTGGTTGAGGCCGGCCGCGTGCAGGCCCAGGCCGATGGCTCCCGGGTCCTCGCACGCGTCGAACCACGTTCCAAGGGCCAAGGCGGCGACCTCGCCGCGGCCGTCGCCGACGCCGCCCACCGCGAACATTGGCGCTTTGACGAGCTTCACACCGAGGAGGGACGCCTCGACAACGTCTTCCGCAAGATCACCCGGCCGGACTCGGCGCGTTCCTGAGGCACGACTCCGGGACCGGCCACGGCCCTCGACGGACGGCCCGGACGTTCCCACCGCAACCATATCTGCAGCAATTCATCGGACGAACATGAGCGAAGGATTGAGAAACACGTGGGCGATTGCCCGGCGCGAGCTGGGCGGGTACTTCAACTCGCCCGTCGCATACGTCTTCATCGTCATCTTCCTGCTGCTGAACGGGTTCTTCACGTTCAGCCTCGGGTACTACTTTGAGCGCGGGCAGGCGTCCCTCGCCGAGCCGTTCTTCAGTTGGCATCCTTGGCTGTACCTGTTCCTGGTGCCCGCCGTCGGCATGCGCCTGTGGGCGGAGGAACGCCGCAGCGGCACGCTCGAGCTGCTGCTCACCATGCCCATCGCCCCGTGGCAGGCCATCGTGGGCAAGTTCCTTGCGAGCTGGCTCTTCCTCGGCATCGCCCTTGTGCTGACCTTCCCCATCATCATCACCACCGCCTACCTGGGCGACCCGGACAACGGCGCGGTGATGTCCGGCTACCTCGGGAGCCTGCTTCTTGCCGGAGCCTACCTCGGCGTCACGGAGCTGATGTCCGCCATCACGCGCAACCAGATCATCGCGTTCATCATCTCCGTCGTCGTGTGCTTCTTCCTCATCCTCTGCGGATGGGAGCCGGTGACGCAGTTCCTCGTGAACCACCTGCCGGACGCGGTCGTGAACCTGGTGAAGGGTCTCTCCACGTGGTATCACTTCCTCGCCTTCCAACGGGGCGTGATCGACTTCCGCGACCTCCTGTACTTCGGGTCGGTCATCGGCTTCTCGCTCTTCGCCACCAGCGTGGTGCTCCGCGGCGTCCGCGGCGCCTGATCTTCAAGTTCCCAAGGCAACACGACCATGAAGCAGTCCAAGTCCCAGGCCCTGTTGTTCTCCACGCTCGGCGTCGCCATCGCCTTCGCCGTCGTGGTGCTCCTCAACTTCGTCTTCTCACGGGCCAACGCCCGCCTCGACCTCACCGAGGACGGCCTCCACTCCCTCTCCTCCGGCACCCGCCAGATCCTCGCGCGCGTCGGACAAGGCGACACCCCCGTCACGGTCAACTTCTACGCGTCCCTCAAGGGCAACCGGCTGCCTCCCATGGAGGAGGCCTATGCCCGGCAAGTGGAGGACCTTCTCAACCAGTTCTCCTCGGCCGCCAACGGCCTCCTCGTCGTCAAGAAGTTCGATCCGCAGCCCGACTCCGAGGAGGAGGACGCCGCCAAGCTCGACGGCGTGGAACCGCAGATGAACCAACAGAACGGCGAGTCCTATTACCTCGGGCTTTCCATCAACCTGGACCCCCAGAAGGCCGCCTTGCCCGCCCTCTCCGTCCAGCGCGACCGGCTCCTCGAGTACGACCTCGCCCGCGCCATTTCCCAGGTCCTCCAGACCAACAAGCCCGTCATCGGCATCATGACGCCCCTGCCCGCATTCGGTGCACCGGCAAACCCCATGATGATGCGCATGGGCCAGCAAGGGTCCGAGCCCTGGGTCTTCATCGCCGAGCTCAAGCGCGACTTCGATGTTCGCCAGGTCAACATGGACGTCGAATCCATCGACCCCGCCATCAAGGTCCTCCTCGTCATCCATCCCAAGGACATCAGCGACAAGGCCCAGTTCGCCCTCGACCAGTTCGTCCTCCGCGGCGGCCGTCTCGTCGCGATGCTGGACAGCCTCTGCCTCGCGGACAACCGCAACCCCAATCCCATGGGCTTCAACATGGGCGGCGGCTCCTCCCTGCCCAAGCTGCTCAAGCAATGGGGCATCGAGTTCGACACCGCCAAGGTCGCCGCCGACGTCCGCTTCTCCCGCGAGATCGACTTTGGACGCGGCGCGCAACCCGCCCCGTCCTTCCTCTTCCTCAACCGCGACGCCGTCTCCCAGGCCGACGTCGTGTTCGGGCAAACCGACAACCTCATGCTCCCCTTCTCCGGCGTCTTCACCGGCAAGGCGGCCGACGGCCTGAAGCAGGAGGTCCTGCTCCACACCAGCAAGGACTCGCAGCTCGTGGACGGCGTCACCTCGCAGCTCAACGGGCGCAAGGTCCTCGACGACTTCAGCCCTTCCGGCGTCGAGTACGCCCTCGCCGTCCGCCTCACCGGCAAGTTCAAGACGGCCTTCCCCGACGGGAAGCCGGCCGAGGCCAAGCCCGATGACAAGGACAAGAAGGACGACGCCAAGCCCGACGTCCTCAAGGAGTCCAAGGAGGACGGCATCGTCTATCTCATCGGCGACTCCGACTTCCTCTATGACCCCTACTGCGTCCGGATCGACCGCATGTTCCGCGTCGCCGTCCCCTTCAACGGGAACCTTTCCCTGGGCCAGAACCTCGTCGAGCAGGTCGCCGGCGACTCCAGCCTGATCGGCGCCCGCAGCCGCGCCACCGTCCGCAGGCCGTTCACCGTCATCCAGCAAAAGCAGGCCGAGGCCGCGAAGAAGTTCCAGGCCGAGATCGCCCGCTTCCAGAAGGAGGTGGACGAGGCCGGCTCGAAGATCTCGCAGATCCAGAGCCGCAAGGAGGGCAACCAGAAGTTCATCCTCTCGCCCGAGGCCAAGGCCGAGTACGACAACCTCGTGAAGAAGCAGGCGGACGCGAACCGCCAGCTCCGGAAGGTGCGCAAGGATCTCCGCCAGGAAGTCGAGTCGCTGGAGTTCAACACCAAGCTCCTCAACATCGCCGGCATGGCGCTGGTCGTCACCGGCGTGGGCATCGCCCTCGCCGTCGTCCGCATGCGCAAGACCGCCGCCCGCTAGTTCCCCGCCACGCCAATTCCACCCCAGTCCATTGCATCAGCCATGAAGGGCAAACAACTCCTCACGTTGGTGGCCGCGCTCCTCGTGCTCGGGGCGGCCGGCCTCTTCCTCCGCCAAAAGGAATCCGCACGCCTCGCCACCTCCAAGGTCGGCATGGGCGGCAAGCTCCTCGGTGACCTCGACGTCAACGCCATCGCATCCTTCCGGATTCGGTCCGGGACCAACCAGCTCGTCGTCGCACGCGAGGCCGACGCCTGGGTCGTCAAGGAACGCAACAACTACCCTGCCGCCTTCAACACCCTCGCCGAGTTCCTCCGCAAGCTCGCCGACCTCAAGGTCACCCGCCCCGTCGAGGCCGGCCCCTCCCGCCTCCCGGCCCTCGACCTCGTCGAGCCTGACAAGGGCAAGGGCGTCCGCCTCGACCTCGTCGATGCCTCCGGCAAGACCTTGCGTTCCGTCCTCCTCGGCAAGTCCTACATGAAGGGCGGCGACGACAACTCGCCCTTCGGCGGCGGGTTCGCCTCCGGCCGATACGTCATGCTCGGCTCCGACACCAAGACCGTCGCCCTCGTCTCCGACGGCCTCTCCAACGTCGATGTCCGTGCCGAGGATTGGCTCGACAAGGAGTTCATCAAGGTCGAGCAACCCCGGCGCATCGAGCTCGTTCGCCCCGACGCCACCAACAACTTCGCCCTCGTCCGGACCAACGACACCGCCGAGTGGAACCTCGCGGACGCCAAGGGCGAGGAGAAGGCCGACGCCAGCAAGACGGGCATCTTCTCCTCCGTCTTGTCCGCCCCCACCTTCACCGACGTCGTGGTGAACCCGGACCTGGCCGCCCTCGGGCTCGACAAGCCCGACGTCGCCCGCGTCACCTCCGCCTCCGGCTTCGTCTATGAGATCAAGATTGGGAAGCCACAGGCCAACGAGGATCGTCCCATCCAGGTGTCCGTGACCGCCGCCCTGGAGAGCCAACGCGTGCCCGGCAAGGACGAGAAGCCCGAGGACAAGGAGAAGCTCGACAAGGAGTTCAAGGAGGCCCTTGCCAAGAAGGAGGCCAAGCTCAAGTCCGAGCAGGCCCTCGCCAAGTGGACCTACCTCGTCAGCAAGTGGAGCATCGATCCCCTCCTCAAGAACCGTGGTGACTTGTTCGCCGACAAGAAGCCTGTCGATGGCGGTGCCGGAGCCAACGACACGCCCCCTGCCCTTCCCGGGCTGCCCGACTTCAAGTTGCCCGGCAACTGACAATCGGTCGCCCACGCGCCGGAGACCCACGACTCCGGCTCGCCACGAAGCCGCGCCGCGCCCACGGGTGCCGCGCGGCTTCTCGCGTCTTGGGTGTTGCCTCCAAAGCCTGCGGACGTGTATCCAAGGCACATGACCACGAGGGAAACGTTTTGGGCAGGACAGGCGCGCCCCGCGCATGTCCTCCAGAGCGCTCGCTCGACGACGCGACTCAACATCCCGCGTCCCAAGCACCTCCCTCGTCCCACCGAGCATCCGCATCCCTGACACCGACTGCCATGCACACCCCATCCATGACCCCATCGACGGCCTCGCCCTCGTCGGCGAGGGGCTTCACGTTGATCGAGCTCCTCGTCGTCATCGCCATCATCGCCATCCTGGCCGGCATGTTGCTGCCCGCCTTGGCCAAGGCGAAGGAGAAGGCCACGCGCGCCACCTGCCAGAACAACGTGAAGCAAATCACGCTGGGGATGCACATGTACATCGGCGACTTCAACGACTTCCTTCCCGAGCCCAACTGGAACTCGCCTTGGGTCCGCAAGGGATGGCTCTACGACGCAGCGCTGGGTGCCCCCCCAGACCCCAACCGCGCCCCCTTCAACACCAACCGCGCTTCCGCCTACGCGACGGGCCTCCTCTACAAGTACATCCAGAGCCCCAACGTGTACCGCTGCCCATCCGACGTCACCAACAAGCCCGCCTTCCGGTCGCGCGCCCAAAAGATGTCCAGCTACCTGATGAACGGCGCCGTGTGCAGCTTCGGTGGCGTTTCTCCCGGGTCGCACAAGGCCTCGGCCTTCGACCCTCAGGCGATCATCTATTGGCAGGCCCTCGAAACCAACCCGGGTGACTTCAACGACGGCTCCAGCAGCCCGGCCGAGGGCATCACCAAGACCCACTCCTTCGGCACCACCGTCGGCGTCGTGGACGGCCATATCGAGTACCTCAAGACCGTCGAGTTTTATCGGCTGGGCAACGTGCCCGGAAAGAATCGCCTCTGGTGCAATCCCAGCACCGCCAACGGGCGCTAGCATCGGCCCCACCCACCCTGCATGAACGCCCATCCGCTCCACGCAATCGCCGCCGCCGCATGCCTCGCGGCGTGCCTTGGCTGCTCCTCCAAGCAGGATCCCACGACCGAGCTGGAAAAGGCGGCCGCCGCGCTCGAAAAGGGCGCGCCCGCCGCCGCGGCGGCGCCGTCGCCCACCGACAATCCCGGCGGTGCCTCCCCCTCCCAGCAGCTCAAGGGCGCGATGGAGGACTACAAGGCCGGCAAGATGGAGGACGCCGTCACCCGGTTGCAGTTGCTCCGTTCCGGGACCGCATTGTCCCCGGAGCAACGCATGGCCCTTCAGGACAGCATCGCCGCCGTCATGGCCGAGGTGTACGCCCTCGCCGAAAAGGGCGACAAGCGGGCCATCGCCGCCGTCGCCCAATATGAGCGCATGCAGACCGGGCGGTGATATTGCGCAGGGCGCCCCGTCGCGTGGAAGCCGGAGGTGACGTGCCCCACATTTGGGGATCAGGCATCACGGCCTTGAGCCAACACCTTGATCGCCAGGTTGTGGAGATCCCCGACAGGACGCATGGCGACACAAGCCGTGGCATCGTCCAAATGGCACCGCCCGCCGACGTGACCCAGCACATCAACGCCACCTCGTGGGCGGTTGCCGAGCAAGGGCAGGCCACCACGGCCAGATCCCTTGTTTCACCCTAGAAACGGCAGTCGAAGAGGATTTCAAAACGAGGAAAGGGCCCTCCCA
>CAYSGH010000117.1:0-2110 GCA_964430505.1 uncultured Akkermansia sp.
GGGAGGGCCCTTTCCTCGTTTTGAAATCCTCTTCGACTGCCGTTTCTAGGCTCACGGAGCCACTGAGATCACAGAGGTCCCAGCGCCGACGCCCCTCGCCTCCCGCCCCCCGCCTCCCGCCTCCCGCCTCCCGCTTCCCGCTTCCCGCTTCCCGCCCCCCGACTAGCGCTTCCCGCCCGCCGGGCCCGACTCCGCCATGTGCTCCATCAGGATCCTCCGGACCTCCTCGATCACGTCGGACCGGCGCTGGCAGCTATGCCCGGACCGCACCACGAACTCCGACCGCGCATACTCCACGTGGGCGCTCTGGTAGGACACCACCCCGTCCCCGCCCCCGGGCGGCCCGTGGCGGCCCCGGATCGCGACGATCGAGTGCGCCGCGACGCCGGGCGCGGGCGGGATGTCCGCCAGCGCCAGCAACCACGGGTTGCGGGGCGACATGTCATCCAGGCTGCTCGGCACGCGTCGCTCATGCTCGGGCCGCAGGCCCAGCGGGTCCCGCAGCGCCAACAAGCGCGCCGACGAACGCACCACGTCCGCCGGCAGCCGGATCACGCGGATCGCCACGGACCGCACGAACGACGTCGCCAAATGGCTGCCCCGGTGCGGCGTTGAGATGAACACCACCCGCCGGACGCTCGGCACCGCCGTGAAGAAATACCGCCGCCGCACCTCCTCCAGCTCCGACGCCGGAAGGTCCAGCTCCCCAAACTCCTTCGTGGACACCGCACGCCACAACGCGTCGCCCGTGTCCTTCGCCGTCAACTCCGCCAGCAGCCCCCCTTGGCTGTGCCCCACCACCACCATCTGCCGCAGCGCCCCGTCCTTCCCGTCCGGATCCAACTGCCGCAGCTTCCGCTCGATCTCCCCCCGCAACCGCGCCGCCGACTCGCCCACCGGGTTCGCGCTGTTGTACACGAAGTTCCAAAACTGGAACCGCCCTCGCACCACCGGGTCCGACCGCAGCGTGTTCCACATCTCCGCCCAGTACGCCGGGCTGCTGGCCGTCCCATGGACGAACACCACCGGGATCTTCCCGCGCTGGTAGGGCTCCGTCAGGTAGATGTTGCTCCGCACCCGTTCCTCCCCCGTGAGCAGTTGCAGGATTCCCAGCGCCCAAACCTCCCCGCCCTTCAGCCCATGCGCCAAGGGAGCCGTGAAGTCCGCCTCCAACGCCACCGCCCGGCCCGACACCTCCACCGTCGCCACCTCATGCGTCGAGTACACCTCCAGGTTCGCCCCCAGCCCCGGCCCCACCCAGTCCTCCAGCCGCCCGTGAAACCGCAGGAACAACGTCGCCGGCCAACGACGCGCCAGCCGCCCCTGCTCCGCCTCCGGCCGCCCCACCCCAATCAACGGGGCACCCAGCCCCGACACCCGGTCCCGCACCGCAAGCCCCCGCACCCGGTACTCCGCCGCCGGCAACCACATCGCCACCTCGCCCGCGTTCCACCGTGAACCCTCCCCGTCCCATGCCACCCGCACCGTGCCGGGCCCCGCCGCACGGTCCCCGCCCCGCGGCACCACCACCGCGTTCGTCCCCAGCCGCCCCCGAAACGCCAGGCCCACCGCCGCATTGTAAATCTCGCACCCCTCCCGAAGCCGACGGTCCAGCGGGTCCACCGCCACCCCCGACCCATCCCCCAACACGAAAAACCACGCATAGGCCGCCGCCGCCAGGTACCAGCCCGACGCCCGCTCCCGTTCCCCGGGTCGCACGCTCCGCGACAACCCGTGCGCCCGCACGAACGCCAGGTCCGCCAGCGCGTGCAGCTCGTCCCGTCGCCGCTCCCGCACCACCGCCTCGTGCAACTTCCCCAGCGTCTCGTCCGGCTCCCGCTCAAACCGCCCCGCCAGCCCCCGACGCTGCAACACCATCCGCGCATCGTCGCTCACCCGCCCCGACAAGTACCCCGACTCCAGCCCCCGCTGCACCCGCAGCAACCCCTGACGCTCCACCCCTACCGGAGCCCGGCAGCCGCTCGTCCCCAATCCCATTAACGCCGCCGCCAGCACCACCCACCCCACCCCGCGTCCCCATCCGTTCATCCCGCCACGCTCCCCCAACTCCATCCGCCAACGCAACCCCGCCCAACCGCAGCGGGGAGCG
>CAYSGH010000117.1:2210-11309 GCA_964430505.1 uncultured Akkermansia sp.
CCCCGCGCCGCCCTTCCCCGCGTCCCGGCCCCCGCAGCCCGCCCATGAACCCCCAACCCCGCCCGCCCCTCCACGTCCTCATCGTCGAGGACTCCGAGATCGACGCCCGCGTCCTCAACAACCTCCTCCGCGCCGCCGGATGGCAGGTGCACCATCAACGCGTCGAAACCCCCGAGGCCCTCGCCGAGGCCCTCGGCGCGGCGCGGTGGGACCTCATTCTTTCCGACCACAACCTCCCGCGCTTCAGCGCCCCCCAGGCCCTCGAAGTCCTCCAGCGGTCCGGCCAGGACATCCCCTTCATCATCGTCTCCGGCGACATCTCCGAGGGCGTCGCCATCGGCGCGATGGACGCCGGCGCCCATGACTTCCTCACCAAGGGTTCCCTCGGCCGCCTCGCGCCCGCCGTCGCCCGCGAGCTCCGCGAGGCCCGCGTCCGCGCCGCCCGACGCGACGCCGAGCAGGCCCTGCGCGAGTCCGAGCTCCGCTATCGCTCCGTCTGGGAAAACTCCACCGACGCCGTCCTGCTCGTGGACCTCGATGGCATCATCCGCTTCGCCAACCCCGCCGTCCGCGCCGTCTTTGGACGCGAGCCCGCCGCCGTCGCCGGCCTGCCCCTGGGCGACCTGCAACCGGAGGGCCTCGACCCCAAGGCGTGGTGGAACGCCGCCACGCAAGGGGGCACCCGCGTCGTCGAGTCCGCCGCGCACCGTCCCGACGGCTCGATCGTCCCGGTCGAGATTGCCTTCACCGAGATGGCCACGGGCGGCCAGCGCTGGGTCGTGGCCTTCGCGCGCGACATCTCCGTCCGCCTCGCGCAACAGGCCGAGCTGCTGCGCAACCAGGAGCAGTTCGCGGCCGCACGCGAAATCCAGCAACGCCTCTTCCCTCACGCACCCCCCGCGATCCCAGGCCTCGAGTTCGCCGGGGCCTCCATCCCCGCCGAGTCCGCCGGCGGCGACTACTTCGACTACCTCCCCCTTCCCGGCGGCGCCATCGGGCTCGTCGTCGCCGACGTGTCCGGGCACGGGATCGCCTCCGCCATGCTCATGGCCGAGGCCCGCGCCTACCTCCGGCTCCTCTCCCGCGAGGTGGGCGACCCCGGGCTCCTCCTCACCGCCGCCAACCGCGCCCTCTCCGAGGACCTCGGCAAGGACCGCTACATCACCATGATCCTCGCCCGCGTCGAGCCCCTCGCCCGCCGCATCAGCTACGCCAGCGCCGGGCATCCCGAGGCCATCCTCTTCGGGCCCGACGGCCAGCCCCGTTCGTCCCTGCGTCGCACCGGGCCGCCCTTGGGCCGTCGGCCGGACGCGGTCTATGTCACCAGCGACGAGCAATGGCTGGAGCCCGGCGACACGTTGCTGCTCGTCACCGACGGCATCGACGAGGCCCTGGATCCCGCCGGCACGGAGTGCTTCGGGATGGAACGCGCCGGGGCCGTCGTGCGCGCGGGCCAAGGCCGGCCCGCCCAGGACATCGTGCGCGGGTTGCTGGACGCCGTCCGCCGCCACTCCGCGCCCATGAAGCCCTCCGACGACCTCACGACGCTGGTCATGCGCGTTGCCCCGGCCCCATGATGTCGCCCATGCATTCCACCCTGCCCCGCCGCGCGCCCTCGCCGTGGTTCGCGCCCGCCTGCTGCCTCGCCCTGTGGGCCGCCCTGGCCCTGGGTTGCGCCCACCATCCCCCCGCCACGCAGGCCTCCGCCAAGCCTGCGTCGGTCAGCGACGTCGTCATCGGCCCCGAATACCGCGTCGATCCCGACCTCAAGGACCAAGGCCGTCCCAAGGGGCGTTCCTTCGAGCTCAGCCTGCGCCTCGGGGACAGCAAGGTCTTCCGCGGCGACGACGCCACGTTGGAACCGTGGAAGAAGCCCGTGCGGACCGAGCGCCGCATCTTCGTGTACATCCCCGCCTCTTACCGTGACGGCGACGCCGCGCCTGTGCTCGTCATCCATGACGGCCCCGGGCCGCTGTCGCTGGTGCGCAACGCCCTCGACAATCTTTCGGGCCCGGGCGCCGGGCGCACCCGGGGCGGCCGCCGCCTTCCCGCCTTCATCGCCATCGCCGTCGAGAACGGCGGGGACGACGGCAAGAACAGCGAGCGCGGCCTCGAATACGACACGATGTCCGGCCGCCTCGCCCAGTTCATCCACGACGAGGTGTTTGCCGCCGTGCTGGACGACATCAACATCCGCGCGGCCTATCCGCGGCTGCGGCTGACGTCGGACCCGTCGCAGCGCGCGGTGTTGGGTTGCAGCTCGGGGGGCGCGGCCGCCCTCAGCATGGCGTGGTTCCGTCCGGACCTTTTCCGCCGCGTGGCGGCCTATTCCGGGACGTTCGTGGACCAGCAGGACGACGACGCGCCCGAGGAGGCCCGATACCCGTTGGGCGCATGGGAATACCACTCGAACATGCGCCTCATTGAGAACGGCCCGCGCAAGCCCTTGCGCATCTTTACCCACGTCTCGGAGAACGACCTGCGCGCCAAGGACCCGGAGCAGACGTACCACAACTGGGTCATGGCCGGCCATCGCACCGCCGCAGCCCTCAAGGCCAAGGGCTACCCGTATCGCTACGTCTTCAGCCGCGCCACCGGCCACTGCGACCAACGGGTGTTCCAGCACGACCTCGCCGACACCCTCGTCTGGCTCTGGCGTTGACCCGCCGGGCCGCGTTCCCGTCCCTCGACGCGGCACCTCGCCCCATGGCCGTTTGAATCCGCCAGGTTCGCGGGCAGTCTTCGGAGGCGTGCCGCCGGGATTGGTTCTGGCGGCACGGGCGCGACTTCACGTAGAAAAACACCTCTTACTTATGGCTTTGAATCGAGCATTCGCATGGCGAGGCATGTTGGGCGTGGCGGTGTTGGCGGCGGGGCTGGCCCCCGTGGCGCTGGCACAAGGCAAGGGCAGCAAGATCCGCGAGGAGTTGCTCCAGAAGGACTTCCCCTTCCAAGGGGCGTGCATCAACGCCCCGTACCCCGGTGACAACGTGGCGATGAAGGGCATCGCGATCCGCGTCGGCAACGACGCCGCCATGCTCTTCGACACGGACCTCCTCCGCTTCGCCGCCGGGTGGACCGGCGGCTTCATCGACACCCGCGGCGTCGTGTTCGACGGTAGCCACGGCAATCACCCGGCGATCGTGGGCGAGCAAAAGTTCGGGGCCGCCGTCGTCCCCGGCGTGGCGGGCCCGGACGGCGTCTTCAAGGACACCCGCAGCGAGCCCTACGGCCCCATTCCCAAGTCGCTGGCCCGCTGGGACGGCCTCGCCGTGGACGGCATGGCCGTGCAGCTCGACTACACCGTCCTCGGCACGCGCATCCATGAGCAGCCCTCGTCCGTCGCGGCCAATGGCCAGGTGGCCTTCGTCCGGACCATCCAGCTCGACCCGCCCAAGGGCGGCGGCCTGTTCAAGCGCCAGCAAACCCCCGAGACGTTCTCCCTGCTCCTCGCCACCGTGAAGGGCGGCAAGGCGACGGTGGACCAAACCAAGGGCACCGCCTTGGTCACCTGGAAGGGCGACGACGGCCGTGAGCTGCGCATCGTCGCCACCGGCCTCCCCAGCAAGGCCTCCGTCGGGCTCAAGGACCAGCAGGTCGCCCTCCAAATCCCCAAGGGATCGGCCGCCTCCTTGATCAAGATCACCCTCTGGGATGGTCCCGCCGAGGCCACCAAGGCCCTCGAGTCCCTCGCCAACGCCGCCCCCGCCTTCAAGGACTTCAGCAAGGGCGGACGCCCCCACTGGCCCGAGCCCGTCGTCCTCAAGGGACAGCTCGCCGCCTCCAGCACCCCCGACGGCTCCTACGTCACCGACACCATCACCTCCCCCGAGAAGAACCCCTGGAACCGCCGCGTGCGCTTCGGCGGCATGGACTTCTTCTCCGATGGCAAGCGCGCCGCCCTTTGCACGCATGACGGCGACATCTGGCTGGTGTCCGGCCTCGACGACGGCCTCGACAAGCTCGAGTGGCGCCGCTTCGCCTCCGGCCTCTACGAGCCCCTCGGCCTCGAGATCGTCAACGACGTCATCTACGTCTCCGGCCGCGACGGCATCACCCGCTTCCGCGACGTCAACAACGACGGCTCCGCCGACTACTACGAGAACTTCAACAACGAGGTCATGTCCACCGAGGGCTTCCACGAGTTCGTGTTCGACCTCCAGACCGACGCGGCCGGAAACTTCTACTTCGTGAAGGCCAACCCCGTGAACGGCGGCGGACGCGGCTTCGGCAACCAAAAGGCCTCCCGCGGCAACGGCACCGTCTGCTCCCACGCCGGCGCCCTCTTCAAGGTCAGCCCCGACGGCAAGAAGTTCGAGGTCGTCGCCCGCGGCTTCCGCGCCCCCAACGGCATCGGCGTCCGCGCCGACGGCCAGGTCACCACGTCCGACAACGAGGGCACCTGGGTGCCCACCACGCCGCTCAACTGGGTGGATGGAAAGGCCTTCCATGGCGTCATCAACGACCTCACCCCCAAGGACCTCGCCGAGAAGTTCTCGCCGCCCATCCTCTGGCTGTCCCACAACGACTACGACAACTCCGGCGGCGGCCAGGTCTGGGTCACCAGCGACAAGTGGGGCCCGTTCAAGGGCGAGATGCTCCATGAGTCCTATGGCAAGTCCTCCCTCTACCTCGTCATGCGCCAGGACATCGGCAACGGCCGCCAGCAGGCCGGCGTCGTCAAGATCCCCGTCAAGTTCACCTCCTCCGCCATGCGCGCCCGCTTCAACCCCCGCGATGGCCAGCTCTACGTCGCCGGCCTCAGCGAGTGGCAGTCCAACGCCGCGCGCATCACCGGCTTCGACCGCGTCCGCTACACCGGCAAGCCCGTCTATTCCGTCACCGGCCTCAAGGTCACCAGCAAGGGCGTGGACCTCACCTTCACCCAGCCCCTCGACCGCGCCTCCGCCGAGGACCTCCAAAACTGGAGCGGCAAGCGTTGGAACTACGTCCGCTCCGAGAACTACGGCTCGCCGGAGATCGGCGTGAAGGACCCCAGCAAGAAGGGCCGCGAGTCCATCAACATCACCGGGGCCAAGCTCTCCGCCGATGGCAAGACCGTCAGCCTCGTCATCGACGACCTCCGCCCCGTCATGCAGCAGGCCATCAAGTGGGACCTCAAGGCCCAGGATGGCACGCCCATCGCCCAGGAAACCCAGCACACCGTCCATGTCGTGCCCGGCATCGCCTCGGTGAACTGATCCCGCGTCCCAAGGCCCGGCACCGGTCCCATCCCGCTGCCGGGCCAACGCCCCCCATGCGCCCCCCCTTCCCATCACGGGGCACCGGGCCCTCCCTCCAGGACGGCCCGGCCATGAACCGCAGGGCGTTCCTCGCCACAACCGCCGTCGCCATCGGCGGTTGTTCCTCCTTCGCCTCGCCGTCCGCCATCCCCGTCCTCGACACCCACACCCACTTCTACGACCCCACCCGCCCCGGCGGCGTCCGTTGGCCCTCGTCCAACGATCCCCTCCTCTACCGGCCCGTCCTGCCCACCGAGTACGACGCCCTCGCGCGCCCCCTCGGCATCACCGGCACCGTCATCGTCGAGGCCAGCCCCGACCTCGCCGACAACGGATGGGTCCTCGATCTCCTGCCCGCGCATCCCATCCTGAAGGGCGTCATCGGCCACCTGCGCCCCGCCGATCCCGACTTCCCCCAACAGTGGCAACGCTGGGTGCGCCGCCCCGGGTTCGTCGGCATTCGCACCGGCGGCTGGGACGGACCGCTCGACGCCGCACGGCCCGGGTTCATGGACCATTGCAGGCAGGTCGCCCATGACCGCCGCGTCCTCGAGGTGCTCGTGTCGCCCGCCCAACTGCCCCAGGTCGCCGCGCTCGCCCGCGCCATCCCCCGCCTCGCCCTCGTCGTCGATCACTGCGCCAACGTCCGCATCGACGGCAAGGCGCCCCCGCGCGAATGGCTCGCCGGCATGGATGCCCTCGCCGCCTGCCCCAACGTCCACGTCAAGGTCTCCGGCCTCGTCGAGGGCTCCGGACGCGACCACGGCGACGCCCCGTCGGACGTGGCCTTCTACCAGCCCGTGCTCGACGCCCTCTGGGAACGGTTCGGCGACCGGCGCCTCGTCTTCGGCTCCAACTGGCCCGTGTCCGCACGCTTCGCGCCCCTCTCCCGCGTGGTCGCCATCGCCCGCGACTACCTCGCCCCCAAGGGCACCGCGTCGGCCCGCCGCGTCCTGTCGGTCAACGCCACCCAACTCTACCGCGCATGAAACGTTCGCACGCTCGGTTCCTCGGACCGGCCTGCATGGCCCTTGTCGCCTTCGCGACGCCGCTCGCCTTGGCCGGGCGCGTTCCCTGGACCTCCTCCCGCGTGAACGGCTCGCCCGAGCCACCCCCGCCGGCCCGCGTCGAGCGCGTCCTCCCCAACGTCACCTTCAAGAACCCGGTTGAGTTGGAGCACGACACGCTCCGTCGCGCGTGGTGGGTCGCCCAGCAGGGCGGCAAGCTGCTGGTATTGGACGCGAACCCAGGCGCGGCCAACGCCCCGGAAACACCCCACGTCGCCCTCGACCTCTCCGCCCACCCACGTCCCTTCAACCAACTCCTCGGCTTCGCCCTCGACCCCGGCCACGCCACCAACCGCTGGCTTTTCGTGGCCTACGTCCATGCCGATGGAAAACCCGACGGCTCCCGCCTCAGCCGCTTCACCTTTTCGGAAGGCCCGCGCCCCGTCGTGGACGTCGCGTCCGAGGTCGTCCTCCTCACGTGGCTCGGCGGCGGCCACAACGGTTGCGCCCTGCGCTTCGGACCCGACCACAAGCTCTACGTCTCCACGGGCGACGGATCCTCGCCCGAACCGCCAGACGCGCTGCGGACGGGCCAACGCCTCGACGACCTCCTCTCCAGCATCCTGCGCCTCGACGTCCACCCGGCGGATCCATCCAAGGCCTGGGCCGTGCCCGCGGACAACCCCTTCGTGAACCGGCCCGGGGCGCGCCCCGAGATTTGGGCCTACGGCTTCCGCAACCCATGGCGCATGGCGTTCGCCCCCGATGGCTCCCTGTGGGTCTCGGACGTTGGATGGGAGCTCTGGGAAACCGTCCATCGCGTCACGGCCGGCTACAACGGCGGCTGGGCGCGCGAGGAAGGCCCCCATGTCGTCGATGCCTCCATCGCGCCGCCCACGCCCGTCGGCCGTCCCGTCGCCGCGCATCCCCACACCGAGGCCGCCAGCATCACGGGCGGCGTGTTCCACCAAGGCGCGGAGCTGGCCCCGTTCCGCGGCCACCACGTCTATGGCGACTGGGAGACGGGCAAGATCTGGGCGCTGGCCAACCAACAAGGCGCGCTCCCCCGGGAAATCGCCGACACGCCCCTCAAGATCGTCGCCTTCGCCAACGGGCCCGGCGGCGAGACCTTCCTCCTCGACTACCAAGGCGGCGGCCTCCACCGCCTCCGCGACCATCGCGCCCCGCCCGCCGAGCCCTTCCCCACGCTCCTCTCCCGCACGGGGCTCTTCGCGGACGTCGCACGCCAGGAACCCGCGCCCGGCGTCCTCCCCTACGACGTCGCCGAGCCCCGATGGCACGACGGAGCCCTCGCCCGACGCTGGGTGGCCATCCCGGGCGACGCGCCCATCGAACCGGGCGCATGGAAGCCGGGCACGGTCCTCGCCAAGACGTTGTCCCTGCCCTCCGTCGGCGCTTCCCATCCACGCCCCGTCGAGACGCAGTTGCTCCACTTCAACGGCGAATCCTGGGCCGCCTACTCGTACCAGTGGAACGCGGACGCCACCGACGCCGCCCTCGTGAAGGCCGCCGGGGCCGTTGCCGAACACGACGTGCCGGGCGAGGGCCGACGCCGCTGGAGCTTCCAGGCCCGGTCCGATTGCCTCCGTTGCCACAATCCCTGGGCCGGGTTCGCGCTGGGATTCAACGCCGCGCAGCTCGCCGCCCCGGGAACCCTCCAACGCTGGCGCGACCTCGGATGGCTCGCGACGAACGTCCCCGTCCATCCGCCCGTGGCCCTCGTGCACCACCAGGACGCGTCCAAGCCGATCGACCAGCGCGCCCGCTCCTGGCTCCACGTCCAATGCGCCCCATGCCATCGTTTCGGCGCGGGCGCGGCCGTCGCCGCCCGATTCGGGATCGAGGAACCCCTCGACAAGCTCGCCCTCGTCAACGTCCCGCCCGCGCGCGGCGCCTTCGGCATCGCCGACGCCCGCCTCGTCGCCCCGGGCGACCCCGGACGTTCCGTCACCCTCCATCGCATCCTGTCCGGCGGCCCGGGCCACATGCCGCCCATCGGCCCGCGCCAGCCCGACCCCTCCGGAGCCCGCGTGGTCGCCGACTGGATCCGCAGCCTCGCCGCGCCCGGCGTCGCCCACGGCCGTCATGAACCGGGATCCGTGGAGGAGGCCCTCGACACCGTCTCCCGGACGTTGCCAACCCGGCCAACCCCCGAGGCCGTCCGCGCCGGCATGGACTCAAAGCTCGCCGCCGTCCGGGACCTGTGGTCCCCGCACGCCCCGCAGGGCCAACGACGCGAGGTGCTCGGCGAGTCCATTCCCGTGGACGACCTCCTGGCCCGCAAGGGCGACGCCGCGCGCGGCCGACGCGTCTTCGAGTCGAACGACGGGCCGGCCTGCATCCGTTGCCATGCGGTGGACGGCAAGGGCGGCCGGTTCGGACCCGACTTGGCACGGCTGGGCGGAACCCGGACGCGCGCCGAGTTGCTCGAAAGCATCGTTCAACCCGGGCGGCTCGTGGCGGAGGCCTACCGACTCCACCAAGTCGAGCTGCACGACGGCTCGTTGCTCGTCGGGTTCGTCGAGCGTTCCGCCGACGGCACCCGCCGGGTCCGGATTGAGGACGGGACGGAACACCGCGTGGCGCCCGCATCGGTCGCCCGCGACGAAACCCTGGCCGGTTCCGCCATGCCCGAGGGCCTGCTGTCCGGCCTGACCTTCGAGGAAGCCTCCGACCTCCTCGCGTACCTCGCGTCCCTGAGGTGACGCTCGCCTGGCCTTCGGCGCAGTCGTCAGCCCGAAGAAAGTGGCAGCGCCGTCCCGGCGCTGTGCAAAGCCCCCCAACCCCGTGGCAGCGCCGTCCCGGCGCTGTGTGAACCTAGAAACGGC
>CAYSGH010000118.1:0-11260 GCA_964430505.1 uncultured Akkermansia sp.
TTTGAAATCCTCTTCGACTGCCGTTTCTAGGCTCAAAGAAACCGGTCGCGGACGTCGGGAGCGGGGACGAGGCAGGCGTCGCGCTCTCCAAACCACCGATGCCGGTTGCGGGCGACGAGGTCGTAGGCGGCATCGCGGAGCCCGCGAGGCAGGCAGCGCATCCCAGCGGCCGCTCGCCAGGGCCAGCCGAGGTGCCGAGCGACCTCCAACGCCGCGTCGGAGCGCAGCAGCACGCGTCCGTCGGAGACGAGCATCAAGGTCCCGGCCCGGGCCGGGTCGAGGCCGGCGGCGCGATAGATGCGTTGGCCCAGCTCGGATTGGATGGGAAGGAACCGGAATCGTCGTGCGCGGTCGCGGGGCAGGACGAAGGCGACGGTGGCGTTGCAGAGGTTGCAGGTGCCGTCGAACAAGAGGACGTGGGGATGGGGCAGGGGCGGGGCCGGGACGTGAGGGGGTGCAGGGTGGCGCGCGTGCCGTGGCATGGCCGTGGGTGGGGTTGCGGCGTCCGTGGGCGGTCGTGTGCTCATGCGGACGTGTGCCCGGGACCGGGAGGCGGTCAGTCGAACATCTTGCCCGGGTTGAGGATGCCGGCCGGGTCGAGGGCGCGCCGGAGCTCGCGCATGACGCGCATCTGGGCGTCGCCGGCGAAGCGGGGGAGGAAGGACTTCTTGGCGAGGCCGACGCCGTGCTCGCCGGTGATGGTGCCGCCGAGGCGGATGGCCTCCTCGAAGATCTCGTGGAAGGCCTGCTCGATGCGGTGCATCTCCTCGTGGTTGCGCTCGTCCGTGAGGAAGGTGGGGTGGAGGTTTCCATCCCCCATGTGGCCGAAGGTGCCGATGCGGAGCTGGTAGCGGCGGGCGACGTCATCCACGAAGCGCACCATGCGAGCCAGCTCGCTGCGCGGGACCGTGGCGTCCTCGAGGATGGTGGTGGGCGACATCCGGGCGAGCGCGGAAAAAGCCGAGCGCCGCGCGGCGGCCAGCTGGTTGGCCTCGGCGTCGTCCTTGGCGATGCGGACCTCGCGGCATCCATTCTTCCGGGCGATCACCACCATGCGGTCGGCCTCCTCCGCGACCTGCGCCGGGTGGCCGTCCGTCTCCATGAGCAGCAGCGCCTCGCAGTCCGTGGGAAGGCCGACGCGTGCGAAGTCCTCGACGCAACGGATGGTGGTCCGGTCGAGGAACTCGAGGGTGCAGGGGATGATCTGGGCGGCGATGATGTCCGAGACGGTCTGCGCGGCCGCGTCCATGGCGTCGAAGGTGGCGACCATGGTCTTCTTGGAAGCGGGCTTGGGAATGAGCTTGAGGAGGACCTCCGTGATGACGCCGAGGGTGCCCTCGGACCCGACGAACAGGTCCTTGAGGGAATAGCCGGCGACGTCCTTGACGCACTTGTTGCCCGTGCGGAGGACCTCGCCGTCGGCGAGGACAACGGTGAGGCCCATGACGTAGTTGCGCGTGATGCCGTACTTGAGCCCGCGCAGGCCGCCGGAGTTCTCGGCGACGTTCCCGCCGATGGTCGAGATCTTCATGGAGCCCGGGTCGGGCGGGTAGAAGAGCCCGGCGGCGGCGGCGGCGTCGGCGACCTGCAAGGTGGTGACACCGGGCTCGACGGAGAGGGTGAGGTTGGCGGCGTCGAGCTCGAGGATGCGGTTCATCCGGGCGGTGCACAGCACGATGCAACCCGGGGCGGGGACGGAGCCGCCGGAGAGCCCGGTGCCGGAGCCGCGGGTGACCACGGGCACCCGCAGGGATTGGGCGAGCCGCAGGACGCCCGATACCTCCTCCGTCGAGGACACGAACGCGACGCTCCCGGGCAGTTGGCTGAGCGCCGCCGTGCCGTCGAATGAGTACACGACGAGGTCCTCGGGAGACGTGAGGACGTTTTCATTCCCCACGACCTCGCGCAGGCGGGCAATCACTTCGGAAGGCAACGGCATGGCTCCAGCGTGGTGAAGGGTGGGAGCCGGTGGAAAGAGGGAACTTTGGCGGCGACGCGGGACCCGGATCCATCAAGGCCCACGGGGCGGGAGCCATGGCCATTCGGGGAGACGCGCCGCACGCGGGTGCAGCCGGGGTGCAAGGCGGATCACTTGGTCTCCTCGTACCAGGCCATCTGGATGTTCTCGAGGATGCGCTCGTTCGATGAGGCCGGGTCGTCCGTGAACCCCTCCAGTTCCAGCACCATCTTGTGGAGCTTGGGGAAGCTGAGCCGCAGCGGGTCCTGGTCCGGGAACTTGTCCATCAATGCCCATGCGATCTCGTCGGCGTCCTTCCACGTCAGTTTCACGGGGCCACCTTTGCCGTCGGGTTGGCGCGGCGTCAAACTGCGGCATCGCCAACGGCCGGCGACGCGGGGCAACGTGTGGGTGACATGCGCGTTTCGGTTGGAAGGAGCGCAGGCCTTGTTCTGTGCGCGATGTGGCTGGCGTGGCTGGGCCGCGCGGCCGACGTGGCCGTACCGTGGTCCGGCCCCTGGCAGTGGAGGTGGAGCACGGAGGATCCGGCGGGCGGCGGGGCATGGCGTGAGGCGGGCTTCGTGGCGGATGGGGCATGGACGAAGAGCCCGGCTCCGTTCCGGCGCTCCGATGGCAGCGGCACGAGGCTGCCGTCGGGCCAGGGGGCATGGTTGGGGCGCATCGAGTTCACCGTCGCGGATGCCCGGCTGCACGACCGCATTCGCCTGCGCGGGCTGGTGGCGGGTGGCGCCGTGGCGTGGATCAACGGCGTGGAGGTCTTTCGGGATGGCGTCCCGGACGGCGTGGACGGCGTGCTGGGGTTTGCCCTGCCGGGAAGCTCCAGCGTGCGCACCCGCACGTCCGAGCGCGCGCGATGGGACCTGCCGGGCTGGACCACGGGCACCAACGTGCTGGCGGTGATGCTCCTGCCCGAGACTGAGTCGGCCGAAATGTACTGGAACGCCCGGCTGGAGGCCGACGTGGACGTGACCCCGCCGGGGGTGGCGGTTCGGTCCCCGGACGAGGGCGCGACGACCCCGACGTTGGACGTGGTCGAGGCGATCTTCACCGAGCCCGTGCAGGGCGTGGACGCGGACGACCTCCTGTTCAATGGCGTGCCGGCCGTCGCCGTGACGCCCGTGGCGGGCGATCACTACGCATTCGTGCCGCCGCCGTTGACCACCGGGCCCGTCGAGGTCCGATGGCGCGCCGACGCGGGGATCACGGATCGCTCGGCTGCCGCAAACGTGTTCGCGGGTGGCGCATGGACCGTTGCCGTCCAGCAGGCGGACGCGGCCTCCCAGGTGGTGGTGACCGAGGTGATGACGGACAATGACCGGACGCTGCGGGACGAGGACGGGGACAGCCCGGACTGGATCGAGCTGCACAACCCGACGGACCAGCCGGTTTCATTGTCCGGCTGGGGCTTGAGCGACGATCCGGCGCAACCATTGAAGTGGCGGCTGCCGGAGGTGGTGCTGGCGGCGCGCGCGTTCCTGCTGGTGCATGCCTCGGGCAAGGACCGGACCAACGGGGCCGGCCGACTGCACACGAACTTCAAGCTGGATGCCGGGGGCGAGTTCCTCGGGCTGTCGGACGCGGCGGGCAAGTGGGTTTCGACCTTTGCCCCGAAGATTCCCCCGCTGGGCAAGGACGTGAGCTACGGGCGCGCCACGGGCGTGCCCGAGGTGGCCGGCTTCATGGGCCGGCCCACGCCCGGCGCTGCCAACGCCGCCTCCGGTTCGGGCCATGCTCCGGACATCGCCTTCTCGCGCCCCTCGGGAACGTACGCCGGGACGGCGACGGTGGCGCTGTCGTTGTCGAGGCCCGACCCCAACGCGGTGATCCGGTACACGACGAACAACTCGGCGGTCACGGCCACGTCGGCCGTGTACGGCCGCCCGCTGGTGTTCTCGACGGCCGTGCACCTCCGGGCGAGGGCGTTCTCGCCGGGCCTGCTTCCGGGCCCGCCCACGAACGCGACGTACACGCCGCTGATGTCGTCGATGACGCAGCTTCGCTCCGACCTGCCCTTGCTGCTGCTGCACAACTACGGCCGGGGCCGCCCCTCGACGACGGGCGTCTTCGGGACCCTGCAAGTGTTCGAGCCGACGAATGGATGGGCGACGCTGACTAACGCGCCCGTGGTGTCGGCGCCGGTCTGGCTGGCGTCGCGCGGGTCCAGCACGGAGGGGTTGGCGAAGGTGAGCCTGAAGGTGGAGCTGCGCGACGAGGCGGGGCTGGACCTGGACGTGCCGTTGCTGGGGATGCCGGCCGAGTCGGACTGGGTGTTGTACGCGCCGAACGTCTTCGACCCGATCATGACGCACAACCCGCTGATGCATGACCTGTACCGGGCGCTGGGCTGGTACTCGTCGCGCACGCGGTTCGTCGAGGTGTACCTGGTGACGTCGGGGACGGGGCCGGTGGCCACCACGACGTACAACGGCATCTACGTGCTGCAGGAGAAGATCAAGCGCGGCAAGGACCGCGTGGACGTGGACAAGCTGGAGCCCGAGCACGTCGCGGAACCGGAGGTGACCGGGGGCTACCTCTTCAAGGTGGACCGGCCCGACCCGGGCGACTCGGGCTTCGGGGTGCGGGGCCAGACGTTGATGTACGTGGAGCCGTCGGAGCCCGAGATCGAGCAGCCGGCCCGCGCCGCGCAACGCGCGTACGTGAACCGGTTCTTCGCGCAGTTCACCGGGGCCCTGTACGGCAACAACTGGCGCGACCCAGCGCTGGGCTACGCGCAGCACTTCGACGTGGCGCAGAGCATCGACTTCCACCTGCTCAACACGGTGGCCTTCAACGTCGATGCGCTGGTCCTGAGCACCTACCTCTACAAGCCCCGCGGAGGGAAGCTCACCTTCGGGCCGTTGTGGGACTTCGACCGCGCGCTCGGCTCCACCGATGGCCGCGACAACAACCCGAGGGTGTGGGGCGCGAACTATTTCACCGCGTATTGGTGGGCGCGTTTGTTCTCGGACCCGGACTTCACCCAGCGTTGGATTGACCGGTACCAGGAGCTGCGGGTGGGGCTGCTGGCGACCACGAACCTCCATGCGCGCATGGATGCGCTGACCGCCCAGTTGCGCCTGGCACAGCCGCGCGAACGGACGAAGTGGGGCACCGTTTACCGCGGCGGCACCTACGCGTCCGAGATCGTCTATTCCAAGAACTGGCTCTCCAACCGCGTGGCCTTCATGGATGCCCAGTTCGTGCCAAGGCCCGTCCCGGCCACCAACCCGACCCCTGTGGTTCCCGGGCGCGTGTCCCTCGCGCTTCAACGGCCCGCCAACACCAACTGGGTCATCTACTACACCACCAACGGGCTCGACCCGCGCGCCGTCGGCGGCGGCATCCGCCCCGAGGCCTTCCTCTATCCCTTCGGCGGCACGCCCGAGTTCGAGGGCAACGTCCGCGTCCGCGCGCGCATCTATTCCCTCGCGCTGCGTTCCGGCACGCCCAACAGCCGGTGGGGCGGCTTGTGGGAGTCCGTGCTGGTCGCGCGTCGGCCCGCGCTCCGCTTCAGCGAGGTCCACTACCACCCGGCAGGAGATGGCGACGGCGAGTTCATCGAGGTGTTCAACCCGGGGACGACACCCGTCCCGATGGCGGGCTGGGCCTTGTCCGGCGGGGTGCGCATGACGTTCTCCGAGACGAACGGCCCGGCCCTCCTGCCGCCGGGCGGCCGCACCGTGCTCGTGCGCGCCGACGCGCCGCCGGGAGCCCTCCCCGTGGGCGTGGCGGTGGGCGGGCGCTACGCCGGACGGTTGTCCAACGGCGGCGAGGAAATCGTCCTGCTCGGTCCCGTGGGCGAGGTCGTGGACCGGGCCGCGTTGGATCCAGCGGCCGAGCCGCTGGCCGATGGCGGCGGATGGAGCCTGGTGGCGCGCAGCGAGGCGTCCATGGAAGCCACCGCATGGAGGCTCTCTGCCCGCATCGGCGGGTCGCCGGGCGCTGCGGACGAGGCCTCGGAGCCCTCGCGGTTCTCGGACGCCGACGGCGACGGCCTTCCCGATTCATGGGAACGGCGCGTGGGGCTCGTTGTGGGCATGGGCGGCGATGGCGGCGAGGGCGACCGCGACGGCGACGGCGTCTCGAACGCCGGCGAATGGCTGGCGGGAACGGACCCGTTGCGGGCGGACTCGCGCCTGGGGCTGGAGGCGGCGACGTCGCCCGATGGCCGGGTGCGCCTGCGCTGGGCGCGGGTGCCCGGCAAGTCCGTCGTGGTGCGCGTGCGCGAGTCGTGGGACGGTCCCGAGCGCGTCCTCCAGTCCGTTCCCGGCCGCGGATCCGCGGGCATCGAGGAGGTCGCGGACGACGTCGGCGCGGGTTCGAGGTTCTATCGGTTGACGGGCTGGTGATAGGCTTGGGTCCGTGGACGACGGGAAGCGCATTGGGGACAAGGGGATGACGATGAAGAAGTCGGGCTGGACGGGGTTGCGACGAGGGATGGTCATGGCGTGCATGATCTTGGCGGGTACATGGGGGGGCGGCACGAGCTGGGCGCAGGCGACGGCCGTCGCGCCTGAGGACGCCCTGAAGGTGGGGCAAGAATGGGAGGCCAAGCTGCTCCGGGGCGAGTACGGCACCGTCACCGGGCGCATGGAATGGATCCGGATGGCGGGGCGTGCGCTCGTTGGGGTGCCGGGCACGCCCCAGGCCAAGGCGGCCTTCGTCCAGGCCCTCGCCACCAACGCCGCCGCCGCCCATGACCGACGCCTTCGCTCCTATTCCAGCTTCCGCCTCCTGGGCGTCGCGCGCACGAACGACGTGGGTGGCATCGTCCTTCGTTCGCTGCTGCCGGACGGCGGAGTGGACTTCATGCGCTACCGGCTCGAGCGCGACCGCACCGGGGTCGTCGTGGGCGACCTCTACGTCCTGTCCAACGGTGAATGGTTCTCCGAGTCGGCGCGCCGAGCGTACATCCTGGCGGAGGCCCGGAAGGGCGTCGTGTGGACGACCGGCGTGAAGCCGGTGGAAACCGAGCTGATGCGGACCGTGGGCATCCTCGACCGTGCGCTGGGCCTCGCCCAGAAGGGCCTCGCCAAGGAGGTGCTGGAGGTGTGCCAAGGCCTCCCCGTGGTCGTCCAGGCCGACCGTTCCGTCCTCCTCATGCGCCTGTCGGCCGCGCTCGCCGCCGACCCGGCCCAGTTCCAGTCCCTTTCCGCCGAGTGGCCGCGCCTGCATCCCGGGGATCCCGGGCTCGACCTGCTCACCTTTGAACGCCTCGCGCGCGAGGGGAAGCACGGTGCCTCCGCCGACGCCCTGCGCCGCATCGAGGCGTTCGTGGGCGGCGACCCTCACCTCCACGCGTTGGCCGGGGCCGAGCTGGCCCTGGCGGGCAGGCCCGACGAAGGCCGCCGCATGGTCGAGGAAAGCGTCGCCGTCGAGCCCAGCCTCGCCACCGGCTATGACGCCGGCATTGGCATCGAGCTGCACTTCAAGCGGCACGCCGAGGTCGCCAAGTGGCTGGACCGCGCGGCCGACCACCTCGCGGCCGACCCCAAGGAGGTCGTTCGCACCCAACCGCAATACGAGGCCTTCCGGTCCTCGCCCGAGGGCATCCGGTGGATGGACTCGGAGCCCGAGGCCAAGGTGGTGGGCGGCGTGCGCAAGGTGGGGGCCAAGCCACCGCCCGCGATTCGCTCGGACCCCACCTTGCCGGAGCCGCCGCCGGACTTTGGAAAGCCCGCCGCGAGCACCAACAAGGCCACGAAGACGCCCAAGGTTCCGAAGCCCCGCTGACGGCGGCGAACGGATGCGAGGGATTCCCACGCTCCCGCCCAAACGGTCTGGCTCGCGGTCGGGGCGCGAGGTTTCACGGTTGAAACGAGCCGTCGCCCGGCGCTTACTCAGTCGCATCCATGAAGCTTCCCGCAACGCTTGCCGTGCTGGCCCTCGGGGCCGCGTTCACCGTCGAGGCCGCGCCCAAGAAGGTGCTGCTGGTCACCGCCACCAAGGGCTTCCGACACAGCTCGATCCCCACCGCCGAAAACGTCATCACGACGCTGGGCCAAACGAGCGGTGCCTACACGGTCGTGGACGTCGTGCGCGGCGGCCCCAACGGAAATGACGACGCGGAGGTGGCGGCCAAGATGACCCTCGCCAAGCTGGGCGAGGTGGACGCCGTGGTGTTCGCCAACACGACGGGCGACCTCGCCATCCCCGACAAGCCCGGGTTCATCAAGTGGGTCGAGTCCGGCCATGCGCTGGTGGGCATGCACTCATGCTCGGACACGTTCCATGGCTTCCCCGCGTTCATCGACCTGCTGGGCGGCGAGTTCCAGACCCACGGCGCGCAGGTGTCGGTGGACATGTACAACCAGGACCGCGCCCACCCGGCGACCCGGCACCTGGGTTCGATCTGGACCGTTTTCGACGAGATCTACGAGTTCAAGAGCTTCCACCGGAACCGCGTGCATGGGTTGCTGACGCTGGACAAGCACCCGCAGACGCTGGTTCCCGGCGACTACCCGGTGGCCTGGGCCAAGAACGTGGGTTCCTCCGGCAAGGTCTTCTACACGTCGCTCGGGCATCGGGAGGACGTGTGGACCAGCGCCCTGTACCAGCAGCACATCCTCGGCGGGATCAAGTGGTCCCTCGGGCTTGAGGCCGGCGATGGCAAGGTCACCGACGTCTCCAACGTCCTGGCCCCCGCCGAGGCCAAGGAGGGCTTCAAGCTCCTCTTCAATGGCCGCGACCTCACGGGCTGGAAGTATCGCCGCCCCGACGGCAAGAAGTCCTGGAGCGCCCAGAACGGGATGTTGTGCAACGTGCTGGGCAAGGATGAGCACGGCACCGACCTCATGACGGAGGAGACGTTCCGTGACTTCGTGGTGCGCTATGAGTTCCAGGTGCCGCCGGGCTCCAACTCGGGCTTCTACCTCCGCGGACGACACGAGATCCAGATCTTCGACGACTTCAAGGCGGGCAAGCCCGAGATGGGCGGCAACGGCGCGATCTACAGCGTGAAGCCCGCGTCGTTGTTCGCGTCGCGTCGCGCCGGCCAATGGCAGCAGGCGGAGGTGCGCATCCAAGGTCAGAAGATCTCCGTGATCCTCAACGGCGTGACGATCCACGACCAGGTCGAGTGCCCGCGCGGCACCGGCGGCCAGTTGGACGACAACATCGGCCAACCCGGCCCGATCCTGTTGCAGGGCGACCATGGCTCCGTGGCGTTCCGCAACGTCCGCATCAAGGCGCTGAAGTAGCCCGGCCGCCTGCCGGCGTGCCTCGGCAAGCCGGGTGCGAGCCCCGAACGAGGCGGCCCGCATTCCGCCGTCAGCCGGTGGGCCTTGCTGACGGGAATTCGTGGCCGAAGGGCCGGGGATGGGTTCCTCCCCGGTTTCGGCGCGTGACGCCTGCTCGTCGCCTGGGGAACCGGTATCGAGGAAGGCTCGGCACCCAAGGCGCTCCGTCCCAGGGCTCGCCGTCCCACGAGGGCGCAGCCGCATGCCTCGGAGCCTTCTACAGGGCCATGGCCCTCGCTACATCCCGCCCCAGTACCCCAGCTCGCGCAGGCTCGTGTAGTCCCGGGCGCGTTCCTTGGAACGACGGCCCATGATCAAGTGGTCCAGCACCTCGATCTTGAGCAGGTGCCCGGCCCGGATCAGGTCCCGCGTCACGCGGATGTCCGCCTCGGACGGGCTGGGATCCCCGGAGGGATGGTTGTGGGCCAGGATGATCGCGTGCGCGCCGGAGACGATGGCGGGGCGGAACACCTCGCGGGCATGGACGAGGATTTGATCGAGGAGCCCCTCGGCGACGGTCTCGATGCGCAGGAGGCGGCGGCGCGTGTTGACGAGGAGGACCTGGAGCCGCTCGACGGGCGCGGCGATGGCGTCGTCGCGGAGGAGGGCGGCGACGGCCTCGGGATGGTCCAGGACGGGGGATTCCTCGCGTCGTTCCTCCGAGAGCCGCTTGGCGAGCGCGAAGGCCGACTTGAGGGCGAGGGCCTTGTCGCGTCCGATGCCGGGGCCGCGGAGCTGTTCCCATGGGGCGCGGGCGACGGCTTCGAGGCTGCCGAAGCGTTGGAGGAGGGACTCGGCGACGGTGAGCGCGGAGGCGCCGCGGACGCCGGTGCGGAGGAGGATGGCGATGAGCTCGGCGGTCCGGAGGGAGTCCGGGCCACGCTCGGCGAGGCGTTCGCGGGGACGGTCAGAAAGGTGGAGGTCGTGGATCCGTTGGACGGGTTGCATGGCCGGGCAGACGTCGAGGGGGGATGCCGGGGCGTCAAGGGTTGGCATGGGGCGCAAGGCCACGGTTGCGCGGCCCAAGGGTTTTGCTAACGGTGGGGTGGGCCGGGCGTTCCGGCTTCAAAGCGCGAAGACAACACCTACCACGACACCGTGACCGCCATGCTGGCCCTGTTTTTCATCGACCCTTATTTTTGGCTGACGATCCCCGGGATGTTGCTGGCCTTGTGGGCACAGTTCCGGCTGAGGTCGATGTACGGGCGCTACTCGCGCGTGGCGGCGGGCCGGGGGCTGACGGGGGCCCAGGCTGCGCGCTACATCCTGGACCGGAACGGGCTCACGGATGTGGACGTGCACGAGGTTTCCGGGCATTTGTCGGACCATTACGACCCCTCGAAGCGCGCGGTGTTCCTGTCGTCCGAGAACTATCACCACCCGTCGCTGGCGGCGGTGGGCGTTGCGGCGCATGAGGTGGGGCACGCCATCCAGCACGGGACGCAATACGCCTGGCTCGGGCTTCGCATGTCCTTGGTGGGTGTGACGGGCTTCGCCAGCTACGCCGCTTGGTTCGCCATCATGGGCGGCATGATCCTGTCGAGCGTCTCGCCCCGCAGCAGTTGGGGCCGACTGCTCTTGGTGGCGGGCATCCTGTTGTTCTCGGCCACGGTGTTCTTCCAGATGATCACCTTGCCGGTGGAATACGACGCGAGCCGCCGCGCGAAGGCCGAGTTGCTGCGGCTGGGGCTCGTGACGCCGGACGAGCGCAGCGGGGTGGACAAGGTGTTGTCGGCCGCCGCGTTGACCTACGTGGCGGGCATGGTGTCCGCGATGCTCGAGTTGCTTCGGCTCATCCTCATCTTTCGAGGCGGATCGCGTTCCAACGACGAGTGACCCGTCCGACGAGGGGACGGCATCCAGCCATCCGCGCCAGCCCAACGGTCCGGGAATCCACGCGGCCTCTTATTGAAGCCCAGCGCCACGGAGGGCCCCGTGCGTCTAATCCTAGAAACGGCCGTTGGGCAGTAGGCCGCGTGCCCTCACGCAGCGATGGCGATGCCGCATGCCCGGTGCGCCGGGTCAGGGGACCCGGCCTACAGCC
>CAYSGH010000119.1:0-11182 GCA_964430505.1 uncultured Akkermansia sp.
GAGGGCGGGGGGATGCTGGGGTGCGTGATGCACGGCCTGCGGGTGCTGATGCGGATGCTGAGCCCTGCCCGCTGCTCCCATCTGGTGCGGCTTGTTTCAACTGCCGCTTGCACCTTGATGCTGGCGCTGGCGGTCGTCCCCATGCCCTGCGGGGCGCAGACGCTGAGTGCTCCGGACGTAATTCCGTACCAAGGGACGTTGGTGAACGGGGATGGGGAACCGTTGGGTTCGCCAACGCCGAGGAACTACGAGATCGTCTTTCGCATCTATGATGCCTTCTCAAACGGGACGTTGCTGTGGTCCGAGGCGCAGACCGTGACGGTGGATGCCGGGCGCTACAGTGTTCACTTGGGCAGGGGCGTCGCCTACGACGTGGAGCCAAGACCGGCCTTGGGCGGGGTTTTCCGGACTCCGACGGCATCGGACCGATATCTTGAGGTGATGGTGAGGGCGGTGGGTCCCGGGAAGGCTGACTCCATCCTTTCGCCCCGGACACGGTTTCTGCCGGGTCCTTACGTGTTGTCGGCGCAACATGCCCGGACAGCCGAGCGGTTGCTGAGTGCATCGAACACGCGCGTGCTCACGCTGGTGGGGGCTCGCGTGGGCATCAACACGACCAACCCAACGGCGTCCGTGGACGTGTCCGGTACGGCGCTGGCGTCGAGCATTCGTGTGAATGGCGACGGCCGAGTGGGAGGGGTGGCGACGGCGGACTCTTGGATCGGCGGCGGGGCGGTTCCGGTAGGTTCCATCATCCTTTGGTCTGGGACGTCCGTGGATCAGCCGGATGGATGGGCTTTGTGCGACGGGTCGGTGGTCAATGGATACAGGACGCCGGATTTGCGTGGCCGCTTCGTCGTGGGCGCGGGAACGGGGCCGGGATTGACGGAGCGCCGGCTAGGCGCGACCGGCGGTGCCGAGACGCATTCCCTTTCTGCCGCAGAGGCCCCCCAACACTCGCATTGGTTTGACCCGGACCCGCAGTGGACATGGTCGAACGGCGGACATACCCACTCGTTCTTGTCGGAGGCAGCTAACAGCAAGAACTACGGCTACAAGGCTGTGACACAAAGGTTTTTCTATTCCCGCAACTGGGGAGACCGAAACAGCCTTGATCGATACACCTTGGAAACAGGCACCGCTGGCGCGCACAACCACTCGGTGGACGTGCCACCCACTGAATCCGGGTCGTATGGAATGAACCTTTTCCCCCACGCCAACATGCCGCCCTTCTACGTGCTGGCCTACTTGGTGCGCATTCGTTGACCCCTTCCTCCATCACCGCGAACAGCCATGAAACCCCCTCTTTCGCTCCTGCGGCGCCCCATGGTGGCCTGCCTTGTCGTTGTCGGCCTTGCCTGTGCCAGTCGATGCATCGGCCAACTTCGTCCCGAGCCCCCCAGCCTGCTCTCCTTCCAAGGTTCCTTGGTGGCATCGGACGGCACCGGCATCGGGGACACGGCCACGGTGAACTACCCCATCGTGTTTCGGATTTACGATGCCCTGACGGGAGGAAGGCTCCTGTGGTCCGAGCAACAGACCGTCTCCGTTTACAAAGGCGCGTTCAGCGTGATCCTTGGCGAAGGCAATGTCTTCGGCAACGAGGCGCGTCCGCCCTTGGCCTCGCTCTTCACCTCGTCGAATGCCTCCGACCGTTTTGTTGAGATGACGGTCCTGGCGACCGCCCCGCGCGAGGCGGACGCGACGGTCGTGCCGCGGACGCGGCTGCTTGCGACGGGCTATGGGTTGCTGGCCAACCGGGCGCGCACGGCCCGGGACATGGTGAATCAAACGGGGCAACCCGTGCTGCGTGCGGTGGGGGATCGGGTGGGGGTGAACACGTCCAATCCCCAGGCCAACCTGGACGTCGCCGGCTCCTTGGCCACCCGACGTCTGGAGACCCGCCAGGCCCTCAGCGTCGGCGGCTCCGTCAACGCCATGGGCTTCAATGGCCTTGGGATGGCTCCGGTGGGCTCCATCGTCATGTGGTCGGGCTCCGTGCCACCCACGGGCTGGGTCCTGTGCGACGGATCCGTCGTCCAGGGCGTCGCGACCCCCGACCTTCGGGGACGGTTTGTACTTGGCGCCGGCGATGGTTCCGGCCTCACGGCACGGCGGATGGGCGAACGGGGCGGCACCGAGGCCCATCGCTTGACGGAGGCGGAGATCCCGCAGCACCGACACTACGTTCGCTACCGGGATGTCTTCACGTCGGAAACAGGCTTCGAGGGATCGCACCGGTTCCGAAGTGCCACCGGAGGGAGCCGCCGCCTTGAGAACTACAGCTATAATTTCGCCATCTTGTTGAACCCCATCGGTCCGAGCACGATGAACTACGAGTTGGACACGGGTACGACCACCAGCGCGGGCGGGCATGAACACGTTTATGACATCCCGGGCGTGTCGTCGTCCTTCCGAAGCGACGTCCGCCCTCACAACACGATGCCCCCCTTTTACGCCCTTGCGTTCATCATGCGGGTTCGTTGAACCGACCCTGCCGAAAGCCGAATGCCTCTCCATCGCCTTCATCGCATCCTGACCATGAACCTGCCTTGCAACGTTCCATGCCCTGCCCGGACGGGCGGTTCCCTCGATGCCGTCCGTCGCATCGCCCCCATGGTGGTGGCCCTGCTGCTGCCATGGGCCGCCCTTGGCGCGGAGAAGCTCCCCATCCAGGCGGAGTCCACCCTCGAGCGAATCAACCCCCGGCATACCCTTGGCGTGCCCTTGTCCAGCGTGGCGGGGACGCCCAGCGGCTCCGACGGCCGAGCTCCGGCAACCGGCGAGGAGAACGAGTCCGGTGGCTTTGGCGATCCGTCCCCTGGCCAGTTCACCTCGTGGTTCCAGACAGGGGGCGGGCTCGTGGCGTCCGACTGGGTGACCAAGTCCGCCTCGACGTTGCTGAACGGTGCCACGTCCTTCGGGGCAGCCGCCCGCGACATGCAACTGCCGACGGCGCAGCGCGGGACGAACATCCTGTTCATGGTGCGCTCGCTCGTCGTGGGCGCCCCGTACCTTACCAAGGCCACGCCCTACTCCTTTGGCAGCGTTCTGCCGCTGCCGGACGTCGATGAGAACGGCCAGCTTCTCAGCGTGCTGAAGGAACGCTACTGGGTGGCGGAGCCCTACACCACGAACGGGCACGCGAACGCGGGCTACTACTGGAGCCCGCACGCGCGCGTGGCCTATGCCATCCAAGCCGGGCCCGTTCGGGTCACGTGGCGGAAGCTCTCGGCGTACAAGGCCAACAACCTGCCTGCCGCCTACGTCAACCCTGGGGGTGGCCCCAGCTTCCTGACCAACGGCCCCAACATCTACCTCCTCTTCACGGCGACCTATGCCGTCTCCGGCGGGGCATCCCAGCCCCCGCGGACCTTGTACTGGACGGAGCGAGAGTTCCGCAGCCTCGGCAGGCCGGTCGCCATCCCCACGGCCAAGGTTGGAGCCGTCAACATCGTGTATAACAACCAGTTCCCGCGCACCGTCGCCTCCGAGTATCGCGGTCCGGGATACACCAGCCCGGCAGAAGGCCAAGGCGACCCGGTCCTCGAGGAGCTGCGCACGGTGTGGTATGACCAAGGCCAGGGGTACGTCTATGCCTACAACCAGGAGGGACGCATTCTCTTCGAGCTCCTCGGCGACCTGCGAGAGGACGGCGAAACGCGCGTTCCCTTGGGCATCGAGATTGTGGACGTGACCAAGCAGCCGGTCCCCATCGACGTGGATTGCGACCTGGGCGAGCGCCTGACGCCGCCCGAGGGTGGCTCCTTGGCGGACCTGAGGCCTGAGGAGGTCCAGCAGGGGCCCGCTCTCCCCTTCACCTTCATCCACTTTGAGCCGGGCAGCACCTTGCCGCGGCTCTACGCAACACAGGCCACGCGCAACCCCAACGACTGCCTGGTCCATTGGCTCGAAGCCGGCGTGCAGGGGCTGCTCTGGCCCAAGCTGTTGGGCCGGCACCACCTCTCGTGGCCGACGGATGAATCCCGCTACAGCCACTACGTTCGGCCCCTGGTCACGACGGAGGACGAGGCCAAGTCCACCGCCGTGGCCTTGTCCCCACAGAACGCCCCCGTGATCGCGTACCAGGACCCCCTGGACTTTCCACGCGCGAAGATGACGCCCGACGCCAAGTTCTACACCCTGCTGGACGGAAGCCAGCCGGCCCATCGTGCGCTCATCCGCTATGTTGCGAACGACAGCGTCGCCTTCGAGCGCGTCTTCTCATGGCTCGAGGACGCCCTGCGCGACGAGAACTTTGCCGGGTCCGTGGCCACCAACCTGACCACCGTCGCGACATTCGTGAACCGCGAACAACTCCAGGCGGAGCGCGCCGAGGCCGTCGCGAGAATCATGGAGGAGCACGAGGACAAGGTCGTGGCCTACCAGTCCTATCTTGTTGCCTCGAACCAGTTCGTCACCGCCTACAACGCCTACCTTGCGAACCCGGTGGGCGATGCCCCCACGCCGCCGAGCTTCATTGCCAACCCGGGGGAGCTTCAGTTGCCCGCAGACGTTTCCACCAACCTGTGGTCCGACGCCAAGGTGGCCCCCCGCGTCTTCAGCGGCACCGCCGTCATTGGGGAGCGTCTCCGGCCTCCTTCGGATGAGCCCGGCGGGTCCGGTGCCTATCTGGCGGGCCACATCAACGTGAGCCAGGGCAACCTCTACCACGCCGGGGCCTACATCGACCCGCTGGTGGCCGGCATCGCCGAGGCCAACAAGGGCGCGATCATCCCCGTCAATCGCCTCCCGGAAAACCATCGGCTCGAGGTGTGGTGGTTCCGCACCAACTCGCCCTCCGCCGGCTACAACGCCGCCAACCTTCGCCTTGGGCTCAAGCCCGTGTATTGGCCCGCCTACATCGCCCGGTATGAGCTGGTGTGGCCCACCGACGCGCCCGAGATCGTCCTCGCCAGCAAGGTGGGCAGCGGCGCGCTGTCGACCCGGGAAGCCTCGGGCACGATCTACGCGCAGAACGATCGATCCCTCCCCGGCTACAACCCCAACGAGGAACACGCCGTCATGTCCGGCGGCATGGCCTTCGCCACCCGCGACGACCTCAACCTTACCTCCGGGAGCCACTACTCCTCCGAGCCGCATGTCCTCGTGCAGTACCGGGCCCTCGACGAGCGGCCGGCCCTCTCCGTCTTCAAGGTCCTGCGCGAGAAGCCCGAGGCCGGCCTGGTCTTTGATTACATCGTCCCGGCAGGGCAGGTGATCCAGCCGCCGCCTCCCCTGGGTTTCCTGGCCAAGCCCGTCGTGGGCGAGGGCATGTACGCCACGGACTACAACGTCGAGGTGAAGCGTGACGGGGCGGACCTCCCCGGCGGGTGGGACGATGGCGGCGACAACGGGGCGTTTGGCCACTACGACTCGTTCACGTGGACGGACCGCAAGCACAACATCTGGGTCTATCGCGGCACCCATGCGGGCCAACCGGCCTTGGCGGTCGGTGCCTACGATCCGGAGGCGGGCGACTTTGGAACCCTGCCAGAGGGCACGGCGGTGGCGGGTGAGGACTTCGAGTACTTCGTCCACGCATCTCGCCAGGATGAAAACCTGGCCATGGTGGCCACCGTCGAGCTTCCGGCATGGCTCCGGATTGACGGGCTGGCCCTTCGGGGCAAGCCAGACCTCGCGCACGTCGCCGAGGCGCAGCAAGTGGGCCTGAAGGTCGTGGACCTGTATGACGGGTCCGAGGCGCCCGTGACCCTGTCGCTCCGCGTCGTGGCGTCGGGCGAGGTGGTGGCCCAGGGCCGCAACGCCCTGGTGAGCACCAACCCCTACACCGGGACCGAGGTGGAATTCACTACGCGCCCACCCTTTCTCGCCGAGTCGCCCACGCCCGCGAACAGCTTCACGATGCGGTATTACTACAAGACCGAGCCCAGCTTCGATTGGCCCGGCATGGAAAACCCTCCGCCCCCGGGCACCATCGTTCCGTACCTCCGTCCCTTGGATGCCGCCTCGGGCGAGTTTGTTGGCGACCCGGCAGACAAGGAGACCGTCTCCTTGGACATCGTCTATCGCCCGGTGTGGCCGGTGCGGGATCCCAAGGATTCGTCCAAGCCGCTGCCGACGCTTCCGTTCGGGGCCACCTTGGCCATGCCGGCCTTCAACCTGCCTGGCATCCGCGACATGCGCTCGGCCCGCGTCGTGTACCAGCAATCCATCGCCCAGAACATCCAGGAACCGCTCCTCAGCGTCGTCCTGCATGATGCTACCCGGGAGAAGTACTCGGACCTCTCCGCCCAGGAACTCGAGCTGATACCTCCCAGCATCAAGTCGGAATCCTACCGCGGGAACGTCTATTTCCCGGCGTTGCCGCCGCACTTGGTGAAGCGCGTCTTCGTGCAGCCCAACCGCGGCACCCAGGGCACGCTCGTGTTGAAGGGCGATTTCGTAAGGGCCGACCTCGGCGAGAACTACACCCTGTTGAACGTCCTGCGCGACTCGGACCTGGCGGCCGTGAAGGCGCTTTGCCCGGTCAGTGACTCGGACAACAAGGCCAAGTGGGACGCCTTGGTGGATGCATTGTCCACGGACCTCGAGACCTTCGTGGAGAGCGAGGACACCCCGGGAACCTATGTCGTGGACGAGGACCAGACGGTATCCGTGGGCGTGGGCGAGCTGGCGGAGGTGGGGAGCGACGACACGGCCGTGGATTCGTATGCGCTGAGCGCCACGGGCCCCGGGAGCGGCTACGTGACCGTCATCGAGGCGGACGGCTGGGCGTTCACACAGCCGGGCGACCCGGTCTCCATGCACGTGTTCAAGGTGGGCGGAAGCCTCTACACCGGCGAGCTGAAGGTCATCGTGCCCGAGAACCCTCTGAGCGAGATGGTCAGCTTCCAGCACACGGCCGACCTGGCCGGGCGGTCGGCCGAGTTCGAGTATGAGTGGCGGATCGCCGCGCCGGTCAATGGCCAGCCCCCGGAGTCCGACGCGACCATGTCGCGCTACCAGTCCCTGGCCAGCGGCGCGGACATGCCGCGCCGGACGCTGGGCGGCGCGGGCATCCAGGCCTTGAGCGACAACTACGTCGTCATGCGCTACAAGCCCATCAACCCGGAACATCCCAAGGTCGGGGTGTGGTCCGACTGGACGGAGCCGCGCCTGGCCGAGGGGTGGATCAAGCGCGTGCTGGCAGGCATCAACCCGTTCGGGCAACGCTTGACGGACCTGTTCAACAACGCCGTGAACACGGACGTCAGCATGGTGACGCAGGCCGGGCGGCGCTGGGAGGGGGACGTGGCGCTCAACCTCGAGACGATCAACAAGTATGGACTGATCGAGATCTACGAGACCGTGCTGCGTCGCGGCCGGATGTTGAGCATCGAGTCGGGATTCAACTACGGCCCGGCCAACGATGCCCTGCTGCTCGCGGCGGGCTACCTCCACGACCTCTACATGATGCTGGGAGGCGAGGCCTGGGCCGACGCGGCGAACCCCACCATCGGCATCGGCACCAAGGACAAGACCTATGGCGACATCGCCACGTCCTTGTTCGCCTTCAAGGGGCAGGTGGCGACGCTGGCGCAGGAGGAATTGGCCCTGCTCCGCGGCCGGGATGATTTCCTGGTGCCGGGCGTCCGCGTGGCCCCGGTGTACAACCGGCTGGTGTGGAACTACACGCGCGGCATCAATTCCGGCGAGGTCATCTACGCCCTCAACTACAACATCCAGGAGGACAACAACGGGCAGCCCAACGGAGTGATCAATGCCACCGACGCCGCCAAGATGTATCCGCAGGGTCATGGCGACGCCTACGGGCACTACCTCACCTCCATCAAGGGCTACTACTCCTTGATCATGAACCAGTACTTCGACTGGGTGCCGCGCATCGAGGCCGTGAACGTCCTCGGGGTGCCCGTCGCCGTGGACTACCAGGACGAGCGCAAGTTCGCCTCTGCGGCGGCATCCATTGTCCGGTCTGGGCAGCAGGTGGTGGACTTGACATGGCGCGAGGCCTACGAGCCGCCCGGCTCGGGCTGGAAGCACCTGAGCACAGTCCGTACCAACGCCCAGCGCACCTACACCGTGCCCGCCGGCACGAACGCGGTGACGCGGTACTGGGGCTTCGACCACTGGGCTTCCCGCACGGGCCAGGGCGCGTTCATCCACTGGGTCGTTGGCAATGCCATGATCCTGCCCGAGGACATCAACCCCGAGCATGAGGGCATCCAGAAGGTGGACCGCACGACGGTCACCGAGCTGCCCGAGATCGCCACCCTTGGCAAGGCCGTCCAAACCTCCCTCGACAACGCCGAGGCCGGCCTCAGCCCCCTCGGCGTGCCCGAGGGAGCCGTCGCCTTCGACCTCGATCCCAACGCCGTCACTGGCTCGGGCTCTGCCACCCATTTCGAGCAGGTCTTCCAGCGGGCGAAGCTCGCCCTGAACAACGCCGTGGCATCCTTCGACGACGCCAAGGACGTCACAAGGCTCATGCGGTCCGAGGAGGACTCCTTGGCCGAGATCCGGACGGCGGTGGCCACCCAGGAGGCCGCCTACAACAACGCATTGATCGACCTCTATGGGACGCCCTACCCGGAGGACATCGGCCCCGGCAAGATGTACCCGCAGGGCTACACGGGCCCCGACTACGTCCATTACTCCTACGTGGACTTGGTCGAGTCGACCTTTGGAGGCGCCGTGGACAGCGCCGACGAGGGGGTCGAGGTGCTGGTGGGCGTCAACCAGTTGCCCGATGGTTGGCTTCAAGAGATGGCCAGCGCCGAGGGTGCCAACGCAGGCCAAGCCGGCGTCTTCAACCCAAATGATTCCTTCCTCTTCGAGATGGGCCCGCATGGGTTTTTCACCAAACCCGAGGACTGGACCAGCAGGAGGAGGTCCCCGGGCAAGATTCAGCAGGCGATCTCGGATGTGATCAAGGCCCACGGGCGGCTGGTCATGACCTTGAACGATGCCGACGGCGCCCGGATGGAGCTGGACCTCGCCATCCGGCAGTTCAGGTCCACCGAGGGTCTCCTTGACCGGTTCCAAAACATCAACCTCGGCCTCAACGTGGCGGACGAGGTGCTCATGTGGACCCAGTTCGCCAACGGCATCGCGGATGAGGTGGGCGCCATGTTAGAGGAGACCGTCGAATCTACCGGCGACGTCGTGGGGGCTGCTTTGCCGGATAGCTTCATCGCGGGCCTTGCGGCGGGCGGTGACATTACCTCGGTGGGACAGGCCGCCTTGGAGGCGGTGGGCTTCGCGGTCAAGACCGCGCTCAACGCCACCGCTTTCATCCGATCTATCCTCGTGTCCGCCTTCGAGAACGCCACCATCACGTCGCGCCGCTGGGCGGAGTTTGCCATGGCCAACCAAGAACGGGCCATGGGGACCCGCGACGCCTTGCTGGACATTAGCCTCGCCATCGATGGCTTGGGCGACCACTTCAACTTCATCAACACCCGCCTGCGCGAGTACGACGACGCCCTCGTGGCGTATCGCCGGCTCCTGGCCGAGGCCGAGCGCATCCAGGAGGAGCGGCTCATCACGCGCCAGCGTTCCTCCGCCATCATCCAGGGTTATCGCACGCGTGATGCCGCCTTCCGCATCTTCCGCAGCGAGAAGCTCGAGCGCTACAAGGCCCTCTTTGACCTCGCCGCCCGTTACTCGCTCCTGGCCGCCAATGCCTACGACTACGAGACCGGCCTTCTGGGCACCCAGCAGGGCAAGCAGTTCAAGAAGCGCATCATCGACTCGCGCGCCCTCGGCGTCGTCCGCAACGGCGAGCCCATGTTTGCCGGCAGCAACACCGGCGACCCCGGCCTCTCCAGCGTCCTTGCCGAGATGAAGGCCGACTGGGACGTCCTCCGTGGCAGGCTTGGATTCAACAACCCCGACGCCTACGGCACCACCGTCTCCCTGCGCACGGAGGCGCTCCGCATCCTTCCCACCAGCGACGGCGACTCGAACTGGAAGGACGCGCTGCAAGGGGCGCGCATGGCGAACCTGCTCGACGACACCGACATCCGCCGTCACTGCATGCAGATCGACGACGGCAGCGGACTGCCGGTGCCCGGGATCGTCCTCACGTTTGGAAGCACCATCGCCAATGGCCTCAACTTCTTCGGAAGGGAACTGGCGGCGGGCGACCAGACGTTCAGCTCCAGCTCCTTCGCCACGAAGATCTTTGGCGTCGGCGTCGCGTTCCCCGGGTACCGGGGCATGATCAATCCTGCCGCCAACGGCGGCTCGTCCAATGGGGGCGCGTCACCCGCGGACCCACCCTCCTCCTTCCTGGACCCGTTGGGCCTCGCCGCGACGCCCTATGTGTACCTCATCCCCGTGGGCGTCGATTCCATGCGTAGCCCGCCCTTGGGCGACACCAGCACCATCCGGAGCTGGAGCGTCGAGGACGTGGCCATTCCGATGCCGTTCAACGTCGGCGGGTCGGACTTCTCCAACAAGAACCTGTGGCAGGCGTCCGACTCGCTCACCGAACCCTTGTTCTCCATCCGCAAGCACCAGGCCTTCCGCCCGGTGTCCACCACGGCCGTCTTCAGCCCCAACCTCTATGGCGGCAGCGGCTCGCTCCTGCGCTCGCAGTTCACCAACAACCGCCTCGTGGGACGCTCCGTGTGGAACAGCCAATGGAAGCTCGTCATCCCCGGGCGCGCCCTCCTCAACAACCCCAACGAGGGCATCGACCGCTTCATCCAGTCCGTGAACGACGTGAAGCTCCACTTCGTCACCTACTCGTACTCGGGCAACTGATCCCCCATCCCATGAACCTGGAAACGCCCGTTGCCCCGTCTGTAGGCCGCGTGCCCTCACGCGGCGGCGGCGATGCCGCATGCCCGGTGCGCCGGGTCAGGGGACCCGGCCTACAGCCGAATCGAGCCCACCACGACCTCACTCGCAGGCTGAGCCCTCGGATTCCTGTCCATGAGCCCATCCGCCCTGATGGGAGGCCCTATCCGCTCGTTGCAACGTCCCTCCAACCTCGTTTCTAAGATGAATCCTTCCCCCATTTCGGCACAGGCAGGGGCGCCTGCCTCACCTCTTTCCCAAGGGCCAGCATCCCCTCGACGCGCGGCCACGGTGGCCGTCGTCTTGCTGGCCCTTGGGTTCTCCCTCGCGCACGCCTTCCCGCCAGCGCCGCCGCACATTGTCCGCGGCATGGTGCGCACCGAGATGGGCGACCCCTTCAACAGCACCAACGCCG
>CAYSGH010000120.1:0-11166 GCA_964430505.1 uncultured Akkermansia sp.
ATGAGTGGAAACAAGATTTGGAGGAACGAGCGATGAAGAACTGGAAGCAGGGCGAGGAGGGCGGGGGGATGCTGGGGCGCGTGGTGCGTTCCGTGGGCGGGTTGATACGGGAGCGCGTGCTGACGCGGGCGCTGGTCGCCTGCGCCCTGATGCGGATGCTGAGCCCTGATCCCTGCCTGGGCCAGGTTCCCGTCGCGCCGGACTTGATCCCGTTCCAAGGGACGATGGTGAACGGGGACAATCTCCCGCTGGGATCGCCGACGCCGAAGAACTACGAGGTGGTGTTCCGGGTTTTCGATGCGCCATCCGGCGGGGCCTTGCTGTGGTCGGAGCAGCAGACGGTGACGGTGGATGCCGGGCGATTCAGCATTCAGTTGGGACAGGGCGAGAAGCTGCCCAACGAGCCTCGGCCGGTGTTGGGAAGCCTCTTCCGGTCGCTGACGGCTTCGGAGCGGTTTGTGGAGACGACGGTCCAGAGGATTGGGCCTGGGCAGGTGGACTCGACGCTGATTCCGAGGATGCGGTTGTTGCCGGGGGCGTACGCGTTTGTGAGCCAGCACGCGTTGGCGGCGGACACGATCGTGAACAGCGCGCGCGATGGCGTGTTGTCCGTGTACGGGTCGCGGGTGGGGATCAACACGACCAATCCAGCGACGACGCTGGAGGTGGTGGGTTCCATGCAGGTGGGGAGCTTCCAAATGCTGGGGAACGGGCGTGTCCAAGGGGTTGCGACGGCTCCGGCATGGACGGGGGGCGGGGCAGCGCCGGTGGGCTCGATCATCCTGTGGTCGGGCTCGGCCGACGAGAGCCCCGACGGTTGGGCGCTGTGCGATGGTCGGGTGGTCAACGGGTATCGCACGCCGGACCTACGAGGGAGGTTTGTGCTGGGTGCGGGGCAGGGCCCGGGCCTGACGGAGCGGCGGGTGGGAGACATTGGGGGGGCGGAGGTCCACCGGTTGACGAGCGTGGAACTTCCTGGCCACGCGCACGCGGTGGCGGCGAGGCCCGCGACCCTGGGGATGGCCGGGGCCCATTCGCATGGGTATGCGTCCGAGATCGGGGGCTCTGGCGGGTGGGTGTTTTCCGGTTGGGCGTCCACTGGGTGGTGGGGTTGGTCTGGCAACGGCGTCAGCCTCCGTCGGTCCTATCTCACGACGTCGCATACGTCATCGCATGTGCATTCGTTCGACATGCCGCCGACGACGTCCTCGACGGCCGGAGGTGGCGTGGCGCACCCCAACATGCCGCCGTTCTATGTGTTGGCCTACCTGGTGCGGGTGCAGTGACGGGGAGGCAAGGGGACGAAACGAGTGAAGAAGGAGAGATCCAGCATGAAGACGTTGATCAAGACGGCGCGGGGTGCCTGGTGGATGGCGTTGGCCTTGGCGGCTTGGATGGCAGGGCCGAACCGTGCGGCGGCCCAGGCGCGGCCGGGACCGCCCGCCTTGCTCACGTTCCGGGGGAGCCTGGTGGCCCCGGATGGGTCGCCCATCGGCGGTTCCTCCGGCGCGTCGTACCCGATTGTATTTCGCATCTTCGACGATGACCGGGCGGGTCGGCTGCTGTGGACGGAACAGCAGACGGTGTCGGTGCTGAACGGTCAGTTCACGGTGTTGCTGGGCGAGGGCAGCACGTATGCGAACGAGCCCCGGCCCCTGCTCTCCACCGTGTTCCAGTCGGCGACGGCGTCGGACCGTTTCCTGGAGGTGACGGTCCGTGCGACCGGGGGAGGCGGGCAGGATGCGACCGTGACGCCTCGGACGAGGCTGACGTCGGGCGTGTTTGGGCTGGTGGCGGGGCGCGCGAGGACTGCGGAGACGCTGGTGAATGGGGCCGGGCAGCCGATGCTGGTGTCGGTTGGGGACCGGGTGGGGGTCAACCAAGCGAATCCAAGGGCGAACCTGGATGTTCCGAATGACCTGTTGGGGCGTGGATTGGATGTGCGTGGTGACTTGAGCATGGGCGGGTTGGTTGAGGCCTCTGGCTTCGATGGGATTGGGATGGCGCCGGTGGGGTCGATCCTGATGTGGACGGGTGCGACGCCTCCGAAGGGTTGGGTGCTGTGCGACGGGACGGAGGTGGCCGGGGTCAAGACGCCGGACTTGCGGGGGCGGTTTGTCTTGGGATCTGGGAAGGGCGAGGGGCTGACGGAGCGGCAGCCGATGGAGGTGGGGGGGAAGGAGGCGCACGCGCTGACGGAGGCGGAGATTCCCTCCCATTCCCACTCGGTTTCCTTCTCGGCCGAATCCGCGCCGCTGGACTCGGGCATGCATCATTACCGGATCGCCAACCAGGGATATCGTCCCCTCGTCATTGGCGCCCATCAGTGGTCCCACCTGAACCAGTTCATTGGGTGGGCGAACTCGGGTTTCGGGGGCGGTCACGAACATCGCTTCACGATGCCGGGCTTCACCTCCGGCCCGGGCGGCGAGGGGCGACCGCACAACACGATGCCCCCCTTCTACGTGTTGGCCTTCATCATGCGCGTCCAATGAATCGCACTGGCCCACGGAAACCTCTCATCCAGCCCATGATTCTCATGAACCTGTTGCGAAGCCGTTTCTCCATGGTGTGGTGCCGGTTCGCCGGCGGAGCGGCCCTTCGAGCGGTTGCTTCCAGCGTTGCTTTGCTTGCCGCGCTGACGTTGCAAGCGGTGGAAAAGCTCCCGATCCAGACGGATGCGTCCCGGGAGCGCGTGAACGAGCGCGGCTCGCGAGGCGCTCCGTTGTCGAACGTGGTGGGGACCCCCCCGGGGTCGGATGGTCGTGCGCCGGCGCCCGGGGACGAGAACGAGTCCGGGGGGTTCTCGGAGGCGTCGGCCGGGCAATTCCAGACGTGGCTGCCGCTGACGGGCGGCTTGGCGGCGACGAACCTGGGCGCGCGAGCGGCCTCGGGGATGTTGTCGGGCACGACGGCGTTTGACACGGCCTTCCCGCACATGCAATTGCCGACGCTGGTCCGGGGTGGCACGAACCACCTGGTGGTGCGGGACCTTGCGGTGGGAGCGCCCTACGTCGGGCTGTTGACGCCGTATGCGTTTGGGAGCGTGCTGCCGGCGCCGGGGCTGGACGAGGCGGGCAAGGAGCTGAACGTGCCGCGGGAGCGGTACTGGGTGGCGGAGCCGTACTCGACGAACAACCATGCCAGCACGGGGTACTACTGGAGCCCCCACGCGCGTTCGGTGTACGCGATCCAGGCCGGCCCGGTGCGCATCACGTGGAGAAGGGCGCAGCCGTTCACGATGGCGGGCGTGCCGCAGGGATACGAGAACCCGGGTGGCGGGCCTAGCTTCGTGACCAACGGGCCCAACGTGCACCTCCTGTACACGACGACCTACTCCGTGTCCGGCACGGCCGCCCAGCGGCCACGGACGATGTACTGGACGGAGCGCGAGTTCCGGAACCTCGGGCGGCCCATCTCGATTCCCCCGGCCAAGGTGGGCACGGTCAATGTCGTGTTCAACAACCAGTTCCCGCGGACGGTGGCGGCGGAGTATCGGGGGCCCGGCTACACGAGTCCCGCCGAGGGCAACACGAACGCGGTCCTGAGCGAGCTGCGGACGGTGTGGTACGACCAGAGCCAGGGATTCCTCTATTCGTTCAACCACGAGGGTCGGGTGCTGGTGGAGTTCCTTGGGGACATGCGCGAGGACGGCCAGACACGGGTGTCGCTGGGCATCGAGATCGTGGATGTGGTGAAGCAGCCCATCCCGCTGGACATCACGTGCGAGCTGGGGGAGCGACTCCTGCCTCCTGGCGACGTGAGGCTCGACGACGTGATCCCCGAGGAGGTGATGCAAGGCGTGGACCTGCCCTTCAACTACACGCACTTCGCGCCGGGCAGCGCGGTGCCCCAGCTCTATGCGTCGCGGGCCACGCGCAACCCGAACGACTGCCTCGTGCATTGGCTGGAGGAAGGCGTGCAGGGCGTCCTTTGGCCCAAGGTTTTCGGGCGGCACCACTTGGTTTGGCCCTCGGACGTGTCGCGCTTCAGCCACTACGTGCGGCCCGTCGCGGAGACGGAGGACGACGCCCAGGGGACGGCGGTGCCGTTGTCCGCCCAGACGACGCCCGTCATTGCCTACCAGGACCCGCTGGACCGGCCGAGGGCCAAGATCACGCCGGACTCGCGCTTCTACACGTACTTGGACGGCAGCCAGCCCGCCCACCGGACCCTGCTGCGCTTCGTGGTGAACGAGCACGTGGCCTTCGAGCGGGTGTTCTCATGGCTGGAGGACACGCTTCGCGACCAGACGTTCGCGGGGTCCGTGGCCACGAACCTGACGGCGGTGTCGGACTTTGTGAACCTTGAGCAACGACAGGCGGCCCATGCGGCCGAGGTGGCGCGGCGGATTCAAGAACGGGAGGACAGCCTGTTCGCGTACCAGGTGTATCTGGTGGCCTCGAACCAGTTCATGGCGGCCTTGGCGGCCTACCAGGCGAACCCCGTTGGCACGCCGCCGACGCCCCCGGCGTTTGTGGCACAGCCCGGCGCCTTGGAATTGCCGCCGGAGCCCTCCACCAACCTCTGGGCCAACCTGCTGGTGGCCCCCAGGGTGTTTTCGGGCACGGCCGTGATTGGGGAGCGCCTGCGTCCGCCTGCGGGCGAGCCGGGCGGGACGGGGGCCTACCTGGCCGGATGGATCAACGTGAGCCAGGGGGACCTTTACCTGCCCGCCGCGTACATCAATCCCTTGGCGAGGGGCATGGCCGAGGCCAACCAAGGGGCGATCATCCCGGTGAACCGGCTCCCGGACAACCAGCGGCTGGAGGTATGGTGGTTTCGGACGAACTCCCCGTCGGTCGGCTACAATGCGGCCAATGGTCGCATCGGCCTCAAGCCCATCCACTGGCCCTCGTACATTGGCCGCTATCAAATCGTGTGGCCGACCTCGCCGCCCGAGATCGTCCTCGCCAGCCGGATCGGCAGCGGCACCCTGACCCCAAGGGAAGCCAACGGGACGATCTACTCGCAGAATGTCCGGGGCCTGCCCGGGTACAACCCGAACGAGGAACACGCCATCATGTCCGGAGGCATGGCGTTCGCCACGCGCGACGACCTGAACATCACGGCGGGTGCCCACTACTCCTCGGAGCCCCACGTGTTGCTCCAGTACCGGGCCCTGGACGAGCGCCCGGCCACCACGGTGTTCAAGGTGCTGCGCGAGAAGCCGGAGGCCGGCATCGTCTTTGACTACATCGTCCCGGCCGGACAGATCGTTCAACCGCCGCCTCCCCTGGGGTTCCTCGCAAAGCCCGTCGAGGGCACGGGCATGTATGCCAAGGACTACAACGTGGAGGTGCGGCGCCCGGGCAGCGACCTGCCCGGCGGATGGGACGTCGATGGCAACAACGGCGACTACGCGCACTACGACACGTTCACGTGGACGGACCGCAAGAACAGCCTCTGGGTGTACCGCGGGACCCACGCGGGCCAACCGAGCCTGGCGGTGGGCTCGTACGACGGCGGCTCCAGGCTGTTTGGACCTCTGCCCGCGGCTACGGCGGTGGTGGGGGCGGACTTCCACTACCACGTCCACGCCTCGCGGCAGGACGAGAACCTGGCGATGGTCTCCACGAATCCGCTTCCGGCGTGGCTGCGCATCGACGGGCTGGCCTTGCGCGGGCGGCCGGACGCGTCGCACGTGTCCGGGCCGGTCACGTTGGCGCTCAAGGTGGTGGATCTGTACGACGGGACCGAGGTCCCGGTGACACTGTCGCTGCAGGTCGTGGCGTCGGGCTCGGTGGCCACCCAGGGGCGGAACGCCCTGATGAGCACCAACACGTACACGGGTTCGACGGTGGCGTTCACGACGCGGCCTCCGTTCCTGGCCGAGTCGCCGCGGCCGTCCAACAGCTTCACGGTTCGCTACTATTACAAGACCGAGCCCAGCTTTGACTGGCCCGGGATCGAGAACCCTCCGGCCGCAGGCTCGATCGTGCCGTATCTCCGCCCCCGCAATCCCGCCACGGGCGCGCACGTGGGCGACCCGGCCGACAAGCGCACGGAGTCGTTGGACATCGTGTACCGGCCGATATGGCCGGTTCGGGACCCGAAGGACTCGTCCAAGCCCCTGCCCACGCTGCCGTTCGGGGCGACCTTGGCGATGCCAGCCTACAACCTCCCCGGGATTCGGGACATGCGCACGGCCCGTGTGCTCTACCAACAATCCGTGGCCCGGGACATCGACGCGCCGCTGGCGAGCGTCGTGCTCCACGACGCCACGCGGGAGAAGTTCTCGCCGCTGGACGGCCAGGACATGGACCGGCTGCCACCCAGCGTGCGGTCGGAGTTGTACCGCGGCCTGGTGTACTTCCCGGCCTTGCCGCCGCACCTCGTGAAGCGGGTGTTCTTCAACCCGAACCGGGGCGCGAAGGGAACGCTGGTGTTGAAGGGCGGGTTTTTCCGGGCGGACTTGGGCGAGGACTACACGCTGCTCAACGTCCTCCGCGACTCGGACCTTGCGGCCGTGAAGGAGTTGTGTCCGGTGACAGACACGGACCACAAGCCGAATTGGGACCGGTTGGTCAATGCCTTGTCCACGGACATGGAGACCTTCGTCGAGAGCCCGGACGTGCCAGGCACCTACGTTGTGGACGAGGAGAAGACGGTGTCGGTCGGGGTGGGTGACCTGGCGGAGATCACGAGCGACGAGACCGCCGTGGACTCGTATGCGCTGAGCGCGACGGGGCCCGGCAGCGGCTACGTGACGGTGATCGAGGCGGATGGATGGGCCTTCACGCAGCCGGGGGACCCCGTCTCGATGCACGTCTTCAAGGTGGGCGGGTCGCTCTACACCGGCGAGGTCAAGGTCATCGTGTCGGACAACCCGCTGAGCGAACTGGTGAGCTTCCAGCACACGGCGGACCTCGCCGGGCGTTCCGGGGAGTTCGAGTATGAGTGGAAGATTGCGGCGCCGGTCGAGGGGCAGCCGCCGGCGGGCAACGCGACGATGTCCGCCTACGTGGCGCTCGACTCCGGCATGGACATGCCCCGCCGCACCATCGGCGGCGCGGGAATCCAGGCGCTCAGCGACAACTACATCGTGATGCGCTACCGGCCCAAGAGCACGTCGCACCCCCTGTACAACCAGTGGTCGGACTGGACGGAGCCGCGCCTGGCGGAGGGCTGGATCAAGCGGGTGCTGGCGGGCATCAACCCGTTTGGCCAGCGCCTGACGGACCTCTATAACAACGCGGTCAACACGGACGTCAGCCTGCTCACGCAGGCGGGGCGGCGCTGGGAGGGGGACGTGGCCTTGAACCTGGACACGATCAACAAGTACGGGTTGATCGAGATCTACGAGACCGTGTTGCGGCGCGGCCGGATGCTCAGCATCGAGGCAGGGTTCAATTACGGCCCGGCCAACGACGCGTTGCTGCTGGCATCCGGATACCTCCATGACCTGTACATGATTCTCGGCGGCGAGGCCTGGGCGGATGCGGCCAACCCCACCATCGGCATTGGCACGAAGGACAAGACCTACGGGGACATCGCCACGTCGTTGTTCGCCTTCAAGGGACAGGTGGCGACGCTGGCGCAGGAGGAGCTGGCCCTGTTGCGCGGGCGCGATGACTTCCTCGTCCCCGGCGTCCGGGTGGCCCCGGTCTATAACCGCCTCGTGTGGAACTACACGCGCGGCATCAACTCCGGCGAGGTGGTCTATGCCCTGAACTACAACATCCAGGAGGACAACAACGGCGAGCCCAACGGCGTCATCAACGCGTCCGACGCCGCCAAGATGTACCCCCAGGGGCACGGGGATGCCTACGGTCACTACCTGACATGCATCAAGGGGTACTACTCCTTGATCATGAACCAGTACTTCGACTGGATGCCCCGCATCGAGGCCGTGAACGTCCTCGGCGTCCCGGTGGCGGTGGACTACCAGGATGAGCGCAAGTTCGCATCCGGGGCACTGTCCATCCTCCGCGCGGGCCAGCAGGTCGTGGACCTGACATGGCGGGAGGCCTACGAGCCGACCGGGCGCGGGTGGAGCCACTTCTCGAACGTGCGCACCAACGCGCAGCGCACCTTCGCCACCCCGGAGGGCTCGCGGGCGGTGACCCGCTATTGGGGACTGGACCATTGGGCGTCGCGCACGGGCCAAGGCTCCTTCATCCACTGGGTGGTGGGCAATTCCATGCTCCTCCCGGAGGACACCGACCCGACCCACGAGGGCATCCAGAAGGTGGACCGGACCACGGTGACCGAGCTGCGAGAGATCGCTGCGCTGGCGGGCGCGGTGCAGACATCGGTGGACAACGCGGAGGCCGGCCTGAGCCCGATGGGCATCCCCGAGGGCGGCATGGCGTTCGACTTGGATCCCAACGCCGTGACGGGCAGCGGCTCGTCCACCCACTTCGAGCAGATCTATTCCCGCGCCAAGGTGGCCCTCAACAACGCGGTGGCGTCCTTTGATGATGCCAAGGATGTGACCCGCATGATGCGGTCGGAGGAGGATTCCTTGGCGGAGGTCCGCACGTCCGTCGCCCAGCAGGAATTGGCCTATAACAATGCGCTGATCGACCTGTATGGGTCCCCCTACCCGGAGGACATGGGCCCGGGCAAGACGTATCCCCAGGGCTACCGGGGGCCGGACGTGATCAACTACGCGTACGTGGACGTGCCGGAGTCCGACTTCGGAGGCGCCCTGTCCCCGGACGGCGACAACGAGTACATCATCAGCACGGCCGGGCTCGACCTGAAGGTGCTCGACGCCATCGCTGCGGCGCCCGGTGCGAAGCCCGACCAGTTGAACCAAGGGATTTACGACCCCAGCAAGGTGTTCGTCTTCAAGCTGAACGCCCATGGCTTCTTCCAGAAGCCCGAGGCTTGGACGGGGCGGCGAGCGGCGCCGGGCCGCATCCAGCAGGCAGTGTCCGACGTGGTCAAGGCGCACGCGCAGCTCCTGACCGCGGTGCGCGACCTGTCTTACGTCCGAAACGACCTCGACAATGCCATCCGCATGTTCAAGGCCAGCGAGGACCTGAAGAAGCAAAGCCGCGACATCAAGCTGGGCCTCGGCATCGCCGACGACGTCCTCATGTACGCCCAGGCGGTCAGCGACGTGGTCGATCAAGTCAGCGAGATGACGGAGAAGACCATCACGGCGACGGGGGACATCGCGAAGTCCGCCCTGCCCGACAGCTTCATCGCGGGCCTCGCGTCCGGAGGTGACATCACGTCGGTGGGTGAGGCGGCCCTCAATGCGGCCGGCTTTGCGGTGAAGAAGAGCCTGAACGTGGTCAATTTCATCAAGTACACGCTGCTGAAGGCCTTTGAGAGCGCCAACACGACGGCCCGCCGCTGGGCGGAGTTTGCCATCGAGGACAAGGAACTGGCCGCCGACACCAAGGCAGGCTTGTACGACATCGCTCATGCCGTCTGGGGCCTCACCGACTACCTCGCGGGCATCAACATCAAGCTGCGGGAGTATGACGACGCCATGCTCCACTACCGCCGCCTGCTGGCCGAGGGCGACCGCATCCTGGAGGAGCGCCTCGTCACCCGGCAGCGCTCCGCCCAGGTCATCCAAGGCTTCCGCACCCGCGACGCAGCCTTCCGCATCTTCCGCAGCGAGAAGCTGGAGCGGTACAAGGCCATGTTCGACATGGCGGCGCGCTATGCGCTTCTGGCCGCCAATGCCTACGACTATGAGACCGGCCTCCTCGGGACCTCCCAAGGCAAGGACTTCAAGAAGCGCATCATCGACTCCCGCGCCCTGGGCGTGATCCGCAACGGCGAGCCCATGTTCGCCGGAAGCAACACCGGCGACCCCGGCCTCTCCAGCGCCCTCGCCGAGATGAGGGCCGACTGGGACGTCCTCCGCGGACGGCTCGGCTTCAACAACCCGGACGCCTACGGCACCACCGCATCCCTGCGGACCGAGGCCTTCCGCATCCTTCCCACCAGCGATGGCGACGCCAACTGGCGCGACATGCTTCAGTCCGCGCGCAAGGCCAACATCCTCGAGGACCCCGACATCCGCCGCCATTGCATGCAGGTGGACAGGGGCAATGGCCTGCCTGCCCCGGGCATCGTCCTCGAGTTCTCCACCACCGTCGCCGAGGGCTACAACCTCTTCGGACGCGATCTCGCGGGCGGCGACCACTTCTTCAACCCTGCGTCCTTCGCCACCAAGGTGTTCGGAGTCGGCGCGGCCTTCATCGGCTACCGTGGCATGAGCGACCCGTCCGCCAACCTGGGCGGCGGCGGCGGCGCATCCTCCCCACAGGACCCCACGTCGTGGTTCCTCGACCCGCTCTCCCTCTCCGCCACGCCGTATGTCTTCCTCATCCCCGTGGGCGTGGATTCCATGCGCAGCCCGCCGCTCGGCGACTCCAACGACATCCGAAGCTGGAACGTGGAGGACGTCGCCATCCCCATGCCCTTCAACGTCGGGGGGTCCGACTTCTCCAACAAAAACCTGTGGCAGGCGTCCGACTCCCTCTCGGAGCCGATGTACACCGTGCGCAAGCACCAGTCCTTCCGGCCGGTGTCCAACCCGGCCCTCTTCAGCCCGTCCCTGTACGGCAGCAGCGGGTCCCTCCTGCGCTCCCAGTTCACCAACAACCGCCTCGTGGGCCGCTCCGTCTGGAACAGCAAGTGGAAGCTCGTCATCCCCGGGCGCAACCTCTTGAACAACCCCAACGAAGGCATCGACCGCTTCGTCCAGACCGTCCGGGACATCCAGCTCCACTTCGTCACCTACTCCTACTCGGGCAACTGATTCCCCACCCATGAACCTGGAAACGTCCGTTGCCCCGTCTGTAGGCCGCGTGCCCTCACGCGGCGGCGGCGATGCCGCATCCCCGTTCGCCGGGTCAGGGGACCCGGCCTACAGCCGAATCGAGCCCACCACGACCTCACTCGCAGGCTGAGCCCTCGGATTCCTGTCCATGAGCCCATCCGCCCTGATGGGAGGCCCTATCCGCTCGTTGCAACGTCCCTCCAACCTCGTTTCTAAGATGAATCCTTCCCCCATTTCGGCACAGGCAGGGGCGCCTGCCTCACCTCTTTCCCAAGGGCCAGCATCCCCTCGACGCGCGGCCACGGTGGCCGTCGTCTTGCTGGCCCTTGGGTTCTCCCTCGCACACGCCTTCCCGCCGGCGCCGCCCCACATTGTCCGCGGCATGGTGCGCACCGAGATGGGCGACCCCTTCA
>CAYSGH010000121.1:0-11117 GCA_964430505.1 uncultured Akkermansia sp.
GGCGGCAACGCCAGGCCGCGGAGTTGCAACCCTTTTTCCACCGACTGGAACAATGAAAACCGGGTGGCGTGATCCGCGGCAAAACGGGCATCCACCAACCCCGCCAACGTGCCCAGATCACCCTCGACCGCATGCCGTGCCGCATGCTGGAGCACCTCGTTGGCAGCCGGCCCTTTCCCGCCGGCAAACCGGTTGAAATGCCGCAACAGGAAGGAACTCGCCCCGGACGAATTCACTGCCACCGCGACATCGGCCAACGCCAGGACTCCGGCGTCCGACAGATCATTCCGTGCCAGCACCACGGACCCAACCGCGCTGTCACGAAGGTGATCGCGCAGGGATTTCCTCAGGACATACACGAGATGCGTGTCCTTGACCCCGGCCTCCGACAACGCCGCAAGGAGCGGATCAATCGACGACGCCTCCGGACTCAGCCCCAGTGTCTCCGCTGCACAGCGCCTCACCAGGGCATCATCATCCTTCAACCCCGCCGTCGCCGCACGCATCACCCCCGCGGCCAACCCCGGTGCCAAAGGCAATCCACGCGATCTCCGATACGCGATGTCGGACCCGATGCGCAGCGCATGGACCCGGACCAACGGATCGGCATGGACGAACGCCGGTTGAAGATCCTGAAGCGTCAACGCCCGCAACCGTTGCAGCATCCACAGGGCGTGAACCAGCTGGATGGAATCCTTGGGATACGCGATGGCCTCGCGCAGTGGCGCCAGTCCCCGAAGCGCAAACCGATCCTCGATCTCCCCCATGGCCAGCAGTCTTCGCGTCAGACTCGGCGATCCCAATTCCCCCACCAGTCCCGGCAGTCCGGCCGGAAGCCCCGGCGGACGCAGGCGCGCTTTTCCATCCTCCCCGACATGCACCACCCGCCAGATCCTTCCGCGTTCCCGGTCCCGACCCGGATGCTGCAAGGGCACCTCATAGTGCCCGATGATCCGGTTGTAGAAGTCCGCGATGTACAGCGCCCCGTCCGGGCCCAGGCACGTGTCCACCGGCCGGAACCAGGAATCCGTCGAGGTCAGGAAATCCGGCAGTTCCACGGCCCGCGGTGACGAACCGTCGAACTCGATCCGGTCCCGGTTCAACCGGCTGGTCATCACGTTGCCGATCACCAAAGTGTCCCGGTACGACTCCGGCCACAGGTCATCCGAATAGTAACACGCCCCATCGATCGCCGTGCTCCCATGCGCATGCTCCATCAACACCGGCGCATACCCCAAACCATCGTGCGGCTTGCCAAAACTCGGATAGTACCCGCCCGCCAACAATTGGTAGATCGGCGCCGAATGACAGTCGCTCGAGTACAGGTTGCCCCGCGGATCCCACGTCAACCCGAACGGATTGACCTGGCCCCACGTGTGATGCTCGATCCGGGATCCATCCAGGCGCACCCGGTAGGTGTTGCCCGAGTTGAGATCCACCCGGTTGCCGTCCCGGCTGGTCACATGGGAATCGTTGTTGAACCCATGGGTCGCATACATCCAACCGTCGAACCCACGCCGGAACGATGCCTGGTTGCCATGCGTGTCGCGCGTGTGATCAAACGGCCCATACCACGGCTCGCGCCGGTCCGCCTTCCCGTCCCCATCCGTGTCCTCCAGCAACCAGATGTGCGGGATCGACCAGACCAAAGCCTTCCACGTGTCCCGCCCGTTCACCCCCGGTGATCGGAACGGATACACCCCGATCGGGATGTTCAAGCCGTCGGCAAACTCCGTCACCTTCCGCGCCCGACCGTCCGGACCAAAATCCTCGAAGATCATCAGCCGATCCCGGGCCGGTCGGTTGGTTGGCGCGGCAAAGGGATACTCAATCGACGTCGTCACCCAGAGCCGGCCCGTGGCATCGAACGCCAGGTTCATGGGCTTGTGGATGTCCGGTTCCTGCGCCACGAGCTGGATCTGGAACCCGGGCGGAAGCTTGAACCGGGAGGCCTGTTCCGGCGCTGATACCGGTTCGCTGGTGCGAACCCCCAGGGCCAACTCGTCCTCGTCCGCTCCCGTCAGCCGGCCAATTCCCAACAAAATGGCCGCCATGCCGGTAAAACCAGACCGGAAGACCTCCAGAACAACGCGCCGGGAGAAACAGAAGACGGGGATCACGGGCGCCCAGCGTACCGCCAGCGCAGCTCCGATGGGAAGGGACCGTGTGGCGGAAGGCCCAGCCTCCGACCGGCCTGCCGATTTCCAGGCCTGCCGATCCTGCCCCACCGCCCCGGATGCCTCCGCCAAACGCTTTGACGCTGTTTCCCGGGTTTCCTACGGTCGCCGCCGCTCGCAGAAGGCCTTTTCATGATCAGTTTGCTCTTCAAGAAAATCTTTGGTTCACGCAATGACCGGGAGGTCCGTCGTCTCCGCCAGATCGTTGCCCGGATCAATGAGCTGGAATTACAGCTCCAGTCACAGCCCGAGGAAGCCCTCCGGACCCGCACCGCGGAATGGAAGACCCGACTGTCAACCATCGAGGATCCCGTCGAACTCCAGGCCGAATTGGAGAAGGTCCTTCCCGAGGCCTTCGCGGTGGTCAAGAACGCCTGCCGCCGCCTCTGCGGCACCAAGGCCATCGTCCGGGGTCATGAGCTTCCCTGGGAAATGATCCCCTTCGATGTCCAGTTGATCGGCGGCATGGCCCTGCACCTGGGCAAGATCGCCGAAATGGCGACCGGTGAAGGCAAAACCCTGGTGGCCACCCTGCCCGTCTATCTCAATGCCATCACCGGCCGCGGCGTTCATGTGGTGACGGTCAATGACTACCTCGCCGCCCGTGACTCCGAATGGATGGGCCACGTCTACCGCTTCCTCGGCCTCACCGTCGGTTGCATCCTCCACGATCAACCCCCCCACGTCCGCCGCGAGATGTACGCCTGCGACATCACCTACGGCACCAATTCCGAATTCGGCTTCGATTACCTCCGCGACAACGGCATGGCCACCCGCAAGGAGGAACAGGTCCAGCGCGGTCACTACTTCGCCATCGTCGACGAAGTCGACTCCATCCTCATCGACGAGGCCCGTACCCCGTTGATCATCTCCGGGCCCGCCGTGGTCTCCGTGGAACACAAGTTCCGCGAGTACAAGGACAAGGTCGAAGGACTGGTCCACGCCCAGTCCGAACTCTGCGCCCGCCTCCTCCGCGAGGCCGAACCCCTCCTCAGGAAGATCCGGCCCGAAGACGGATCCAATCCCCCCAAGAACGCCGCCGAGATCGAGTACGAAGCCGGTCTCCTCCTGTATCGGGTCAAGCTCGGTCAACCCCGGTCCCCAGCCCTGATGCGGCTCTTCGAGGATCCCCGCAACCAACAACTCGTCCAACGCGTCGAAGGCCTCCTCCTCGCCGACCAATCCAAGAAACAACTCTACGCCCAGAAGGAGGAACTCTTTTTCGCCATCGAGGAAAAGAGCCACGAGGCCGACCTCACCGAAAAGGGTCGCTCGTTCATGTCGCCCAGCGACCCCGACGGATTCGTCCTGCCCGATCTCCCCACCCTGTATCACAACATCGACACCGGCCCCGAATCCGATCCGCGGAAACGCATGGAGGCCAAGGCAAAGATCCAGGCCGAGTTCGAGGAACGGGCTTCCACCATCCACGCCATCTCCCAGCTGGTCCGCGCCTATTGCCTCTACCAACGCGACGTCCAGTACGTCGTCCAGGAAAACAAGGTCATCATCGTCGACGAACATACCGGTCGACTCATGTCCGGCCGCCGCTGGAGCGATGGCCTCCATCAGGCCGTCGAAGCCAAGGAAGGCGTGGAGATCGAACGCGAGACCCAGACCCTCGCCACCATCACCATCCAGAACTATTTCCGCCTCTACTCCAAACTCGCCGGCATGACCGGCACCGCCGAAACCGAGGCCCAGGAGTTCTTCGACATCTACAAGCTCGGCGTCCTCACCATCCCCACCAACCGCCCCTGCATCCGGAAGGATGCCCACGACACGGTGTACAAGACGCGCCGCGAGAAGTTCAACGCCGTCATCCAGGAAATCCAAGCCATGCACGCCGCGGGGCGGCCTGTCCTCGTCGGCACCATCTCCGTCGAGAGCTCCGAGGCCCTTTCCAAGGCCCTCTCCAAGGCTGGCATCCCCCACGCCGTCCTCAACGCCAAGTACCACGAGAAGGAGGCCGAGATCGTCTCCCAAGCCGGACAGCGCGGGGCCGTCACCATCGCCACCAACATGGCTGGCCGCGGCACCGACATTAAGCTCGGCGAGGGCGTCGCCGACGTCGGCGGACTCCACGTCCTTGCCACCGAACGCCATGAGTCCCGCCGAATCGACCGCCAGCTCCGCGGCCGCTGCTCGCGCCAGGGCGATCCCGGATCCTCCCACTTCTTCGTCTCCCTGGAGGACGACCTCATGCGCATGTTCGGCTCCGACAAGATCGCCAAGTACATGGAGCGCATGGGGCTTGAGGAAGGACAGGAACTCGAGCACCCCCTCCTCAACCGCTCCATCGAGCAGGCCCAGAAACGCGTCGAGCAATACAACTTCCAGATGCGCAAGCGCGTCCTCGAGTACGACGACGTCATGAACAAGCATCGCGAGGTCGTCTATGGCTTCCGCAATGACGTCATCCGCTCGACCGACGTGCGCGACCGGCTCATGGACATCCTCGAGGAGGTCATCCTGGCCAAGGTCGAGGAATTTACCGACCCCGAGGCCGACCCCGCCGAGTGGAACCTCCGCGGCCTCACGGACTGGGTGAACATCAACTTCCCCGTGGGCTTGCCCGAGGATTCGTTGCTGGGCGTGGCAAAGGCCGGCAAGGAACTCCCTGTCCAAGGCTCCCTCTACGATGGGCTCAAGGAAGGCCAACTCGCCCTTGTCCGCCACCTTGGCCAGGCCATCCGCGACGCCTACGACCTCAAGGTCAGCTTCGAGCGTCCCGAGGCCCTCGCGTCGGTCGAGCGCTACACCATCCTCGCAGCCATCGATCGTCTCTGGCAGGAGCACCTGTACACGATGGATTCCCTTCGCTCCTCCATCGCCCTCCGCGCCTACGGCCAGAAGGACCCGCTCATCGAGTACAAGGCCGAGGCCTTCAAGCTCTTCAACGACCTCATGGTCAACATCAAGACCGAGATCTGCCACAACATCTTCCGGTCCGCCTCCTCGCTGATGGCCTTCGAGCAGTTTCTCGTCAACCTGCCCAAGCTCCAGGTCCACCAGTCCGTCACCGCGTTCGGCGGCGACACTTCGGGCGCCGATCCCCTGCCCGGCCCAGCCCCCGCCGCGCACGACGGCGGCAACCTTGTCTCCGAGGCGGCCGCAGCCCTCGAGAAGGCCAAGGCCAAGCCCGCCCGCGCCACCTCCCACGTCGGCCGCAACGACCCCTGCCCTTGCGGCTCCGGCAAGAAGTACAAGCAGTGCTGTAGCCGATAGCCGCGCCTAAGCCCGCCACTTCCTTGCCCGAGGCCCACCGAGTCCGCCACCCCGTGCCTGCGTCCCAAGCCCCGGTCCTCGCTCACGGAGCCGGGACGACCCGGATGCATTGGCCCGCGCCTCGCTCACCCATTGGATTGCGGAAGCATCCGCTTCGCAATCAGTTCCCTCCCAAGGGAATCGGCCCGGCCTCGGCACGGACCATCCAACACCGGTAGATCTCGTGCAGTTGCCTCGCCACCACCGACGCACGGCATCGTTCGACGCTCTGCCGGATCCGCTCCGGCGACTCCAGCTTCACACGACCCGTCATCCATTCCTCCAGCTTCGAGGCAAAGTCCTTTGCGGAGCCTGGCTCAAATAAACGCCCCGTCTCCCCATCCCTCACCAAGTCCACGTTGCCGCCGCTGGCAGACACCAACGCCGGCACCCCCGCCGCCAGTGCCTCAATCAGCGCCACCGAGCACGGCTCGTTGGTGGACGGCAGCACGAACAGGTCTGCGTCCCGCAAGGCTCCAAGGATGTCGCCGGTAGGCCCGGCAAAACGAACCATCCCAGCCAACCCGCGGGCCTCCACCGCCCGGTCGAGATCCGCCGCATGGCGCCGCGCCTCCGGTTCGTCCGGGATCGGGCCCCAAATCGTGGCCCGAAGACGCTGCCTCAAGTCCGTCGGAAGGGCCGCGCACGCCTCCACCAGCAGATCCCATCGCTTCCAGCCCACCAGGTTGCCCACCCCAACCAACCGGACGGCTCCCCCGGATGCCTTCCTCGCGGCAGGCAGCGGCGCCTCGAAAAACCGCTCCGCCCCGCACTCGGGCAAGATCTCGACACGGCCCGGTTGCGGCGTGATCCCATAGTGCCGCGCGTGGTTCGGCGTCAGCAGCAGCGTCAGCAATTGCCGGTTCGACGCCGCCCGGCGATACATGCCCGTTCGCCGGGCATACGCATGGTTGCTGAAGATTGTGGCGCGTCCTGTGCGTGACATCCACAAGGACAACAACAAGGCGCCTCGTGAATGGCCGTGGACCACGTCAAACGACCGTTCACGCACCAACCGCCGGAGTCCCGGCCATGCACACGCGGCCGAAACCAGCAGCCGCAGGTGCGAGCCAGATTCCCCCAGCGCATGGGTCGATTCCAGAACCTCCAGTCGAGGGGAACGAACCTGCTGGAACCCTCGCCTCATCCACAGCACGTGCTCCCATCCCTCCGCCGTGGCATGGGACGCAACCCCGCGAATGGACGAAAGGATACCCCCGTTGTCCTCCAAGGCCCCGACCAGGTGCAGGACGCGCCGCATGGAGGCCGTCGAACCTTCAGGCAGCAGGGGCCGGGGCACCCAGCCCGGGACGCCGACGCCAGAAGGGGTTCGGGCGCTCGACCGTGGCCCCGGTGGCGCCATCGGAGCCACCCTCGGAGGCCGCCGCCATCCGGGCCATCTTCATCCCACGCAACGCGAGGGCCCAATCGAAGGCCATGACCAGGCCCAGGTGCAGCCCAAACGTGTTCATCGCAAACTCGGCGTCGCCATGCAGGAAAACAAAAACCCCCACCTGGACGACCCAATAGGCGGCGTTGACGCACGCGACCCGCGTGAAGGCGTCCTCGGCTCCATGCCGCCGCACGTAGATCAGCGTCCGCAAGGCTACCACCGTCCCGGAAATCAACAGGCCCATGAGGCAAACCGTGCCAGGAATGCCCGTGTTCACCAGCAATCCCACCGGGCCGTTGTAGAACCGGCCCAGGTTCACGTGCTCCGTGATGATCCCCCACGGGTCATGCCCCGTGAACGGAACCGGCTCGGTGGATGGACCAAACCCGCGCCCCCGGAGGAGGTAGCTGGGGATCAATCGCAAGCCGACCTCCCGCATGGTGCTGCGTCCCTCCAGCGTCGTCCGCGCGTCGTCCACGGCCAGTTGATCCAACTGGATGCCGGGCAACGCCGCCAGGGTCCGCTGCGCGGCCAGCGGCAGTTGCGGCGCCACCACGTAGGCCGTCAGCAACGACAGCATTCCCAAGCCCGACACCATCAGCAGCCGCAGTGGCGTCCATACCCGCTGCGCCCAGGCACACACCACCAGCAACCCGCCCAGCAGCAACAGCACGCCGCGATGCCCCCCGGGAAGCCCAACCCCCACGATCAACCCCGTGGCCGGCAGGATCCACATCGACGACAGCGTGAACGCCTTGCGCAACGGCACCCACGCCAGCAGCCCTTGCATCAACGCCACCGACACGAAGGCAAACGACTGGAACCGGCGGATGCCGGTCGCCTCGGATCCGAACTCAAACAGCAACGCGTCATTCGCCAGGTCCAGGAAGTAAAACACCCACATCGCCCCGCCGCCCACTGCCAATGCCACGTCCGACACCACAAACGTCACGCTCATCAACAGGTGCACGACGAACAACCGGACAAAGTCCACCTCCGAGAACCGCACCATCAAGAAGACCAACGGGAACGACGCACACGCCACCTGCTGCAGGTACACCCGCCCGCCCATCCGATCCCCGCCAAACACCCGAAGCGCCAAGCCATGCGTCCGCATCAGGTAAAAAAGGACCAGCACGTACCCCAGCGTTGCCAACAAGGGCCATCGATACCGCCGCAGGACCACCCCAATGTCCGCGGCGTACCGCTTCATCACCACCAACACCACCACGCCAGACCATCCCAAAATGCCGGCTGCCTCCCAGACAAACGGGCGGCCCGGCATCAAGGGAACCATGAGCGCCGACCCAAACGTCGTCATCCCGAGGACCGCGCTCAGCCGGGCATGGTTCGGCAACGTCACCAGCCACCCCACCCCGGCCACCGCAAGCACCAGCAGCATCGTCTCCGACGCCATGAAGAAGCCGAAAACCATGGCCCCCAGCAGCAGCGTCGCCCACACCAGGCCCTTCTGGACCTGCATTTGAGACTCCATCGGGCTCATCCCGGCGTCCCCCCCGCCGCCGCTGCTCCCTCCACCCAACGTCCCATCCGAGCAAGGACCCGCCCGCGCCCCAGCACCTCCATCAGGTGGTACAGGCTCGGCCCCACCAGGCTCCCCGTGCACGCCGCACGCGCCGGTTGCGTCAATGCCCCCGCCTTCACCCCCAGTTCCCCCGCCACCCGCTTCAATTCCGACTCCAATCCAGCCGCCGTGAACAGCCCATCGCCGAGCCTTGCATACGCCGCCTGCAAGACGGCCAACTGACGCCGCTGGACCTCCCCCAACGCCTTCGCCTGCACCTCGGCCGGCACCTCCACCGCCCCGTCCGCCTGGAAGTAGAAGCCCACGAACCCAGCAAGCTCCTTGAACAACAACCCCTTCTCCCGCGCCGTCATCAACGCCGACGCAACGTACCCCTCCTCGCATCCCTCCAACGCCACGCCCGCCCGCCCGAGATACTCGCGGCCCATCGTCACAAACCGCCCCGGCTCCATCGTGCGCGTGTGCTCGAAGTGCAGCGCCGCCAGCTTCCGCTCGTCAAACCGCGCCGGGCTCCGGTTCACCCGGTCCAGGTCAAACCGCCCCACCAGATCCGCAACCGACAACCACTCCTTCCCGTCCGACGGCGACCATCCCAGCAACGACAGGTAGTTCACCACGGCCTCCGGCGCATAGCCGTCGTCCATGTAGCTCGTCACCACCGCGCCCTCGTCCCGCTTGCTCATCTTCGAGCCGTCCGGGTTCAGGATCAGCGGGATGTGGGCATAGCGTGGCGGCTCCGCTCCAAACGCCCGGAACAACGCCAGGTGCTTGGCCGTGTTGGACAGATGGTCCTCGCCCCGGATCACGTGCGTGATTCCCATCTCCAGGTCGTCCACCACGTTCACCAGGTGGAACACCGCCTGGCCGTCGCTCCGCACCAACACCCAGTCCGGGTCCGCTTGCTCCCGATCCGTCAACTCCCGACGCACGTCGCCCACGATCATGTCCGGGATCACGACCGCCTCGCGGCTCATCCGGAAGTACACCGCCCCGTCCCGGTCGTACGCCAGCCCGCGATCCCTGAGTTCCTGGATTCGACGCCGATACAGCTCGCCCCGCCGACTCTGAAAATAGGGTCCCCGGTCGCCCCGGCTCGGGCCGTCCGGGTCCGGCGTGGCTGGTCCCTCGTCCCAGTCCAACCCCAGCCACCGCATCCCCTGCAGGATCACGTCGATGGCCGCCTGCGAGTTTCGGGCCGTGTCGGTGTCTTCAATCCGCAGGACAAACGTCCCACCATGGTGCCGCGCGAACAGCCAGTTGAACAACGCCGTCCGGGCACCCCCGATGTGGAGGTAGCCGGTAGGCGACGGCGCAAATCGAACGCGAATGGGGAGGGACATCGGGCTCGGGCAGCTTGCGGCTACTCGGCGGAGACCAGCTTGATGGCGGCGATGCCGCCGGGATTCCAAGCCGTGAACACGATGTACACCTCGCGATTCGACCCGCTCCCGGTGACGTACCAGCACGCGTCGTGCATGTGCTGCGCGTACTCATACCCCAGCTCCTCCTTCGGCTTGATCGTGCTCAGGATCACCCGGCGCTTCTTGTCGATCACGTACAACGGGCCGGGCGTCCCCTTCGGACCGTCCAGGCACGCCGCCAGGACATAATCCCCCCAGATGTCCACGTCGCAGACCGTGCTGCCCGGCGGAAGTTGGTTGTTCTCAAGGAAGCCCTTCTCCTTGGCCGACCACACATGCACCTGCGCCTCCGGCCGCGCCGACACCATCAAGTGGCCGGTGCCCGGATCGAACGTGATGCCGTGCGGCGTGCCCGACATCTTCTTGCCCCCGTGGAACTCGCCCCGGAACCGCAACGGATCCATGTCGGCCGGCATGAAGTAGGCCTTCCCGTACCCGTCGGTCACCCAAACCGTTCCCCCGGGCGCAAACGCCACGTCCGTCGGCGCGTAGCCCTTGCCATCCGCATAAGGACCGCCGGACGGGATGCGAACCTTGGCCGCGTTCTTGAACGACGTGTCGCTCACATAGACCTCGCCCTCGGCGTTGTCCGCCGCCGCCACCAACGGTCCCTTGCCCTTGCGGACCAGGATGTCGGCCCCGTGCAGGTTGCCCTTCTTGAACGCAGGGTCGCCGTCCACCACCCACGACTTCGTCAACCGGTCGCCAAAGCCCACCCATCCCACGTTCTCAAGGCCCCAGTACACGACGTCCTTCTCCGCATCCACGATCACCGTTCCATGCGCGCCCTTGATCAACGGCAGGGCCTCCACCGGCACGGGCATCCCGCCCACCACCGGCGTGAACGTCCAATAACCCTGTCCCGAAACCTGAAGCTCGCTGCGCTTCACCCTCGGGCCGGACACCTTCACCGGCCCCTTCTGGTCCACCACGAACGGCATCGTTCGGGCGACCAACGGGGTGGCGCTCGCCTTCGCGGACTCGTGGGCGGCCATTCGTGTTGACCCTAGGAAAACCAACGCAACCACGGCACAGCCCACGCCTCCCCAACTCGCTCGCTCGTTCATGTTGCCAACATTCCAAAAACCTTCGTCCCGAACCAACCCTAATTGTCGCCCGCGACGCCAACCCGCTCATCCATGGCACGAAACCGCCCCCGAGGCCTCGCCTGGGGAAGGCAACACCCGGCATGGATCCGTTCCCACCAAGGATCCCGCGCGTGCCTGCCCCTTCCCGTGGAATGGGGACGGCCGGATGAATTCAACCTAGAAACGGCAGTTGGGCAGTCTGTAGGCCGCGTGCCCTCACGCGGC
>CAYSGH010000122.1:0-11056 GCA_964430505.1 uncultured Akkermansia sp.
CGACGGCGCGTGCACGGCATCCGACGGCGCGTGCACGGCATTCGACGGCGCGTGCACGGCATTCGACGGCGCGTGCACGGCATCCGACGGCGCGTGCACGGCATTCGACGGCGCGTGCACGGCATTCGACGGCGCGTGCACGGCATCCGACGGCGCGTGCACGGCATTCGACGGCGCGAGCACGGCATTCGGAAGGCCGTGCACGCGATGCGCGAGACCGTGCACAACCAGCGGAACGTCCTCCGCCCCTGTCCGACAGCCGCGTTGCCTTGCCACGCGGCTACCGCGACCCAACCGGGGGAAACTCACGCCCCATGCCGTGCCCCAACAAAAAGCCCCGGGTTGGGGATTCCAACCCGGGGCGTGACGAACGGAGGCCTTGCACGGGCCGCGACGGGATGGCCGCGACGGCCGGCGCACGGGACGGCGGCTAGGAGTTCTTGTCGGAGCCGTAGGTCAACGGCTTGATTTCGCGTCCGGAGCCATCGGTGACCTTGCGGGTCTTCTCGTCGAAGTAGCACATGACGCCGAGACGGTCCGAGGTTTCGGCGAGGCTGATGACGGTCTGGACCTTGACGGCGAGGTCGATGCCGGCGTTGGGCTGCTTGTTGGCGCGGATGGACTCGTAGAAGTTCTTGTGATGGGCGGCGACGCTTTCGCCGGGGAAGCCCTGGGAGGTTTGGGGGTCGATTTCCTCGGCGAAGGGCCGCTCGGGGTTGAGCTGCACCTTGTTGCCGGACATGTCGAGGGTGGCCATGTGGCCGCGGATGCGTTCCTGCGTCCCCTGCTCGTTGATGGTCGAGGAGGTGATGTGCATGACGTAGCCCGAGGGGAACTCGGCGATGAGCTGGATGATCTCGGCGACGTCGCGCTCGTACTTCGTCTCCTGCTCGGGCTTGCGGCCCTCCTTGCGCAGGTCCGTGTGGAACTTGCGGCTGCCGACGGCGGCGACGCGGACGGGGAACTCGGGGTTGCCGGTGGCGAGCATGTAGGGGTGCAGCTTGTGGGGGAAGAGGTCGCCGAGGAGGCCGGAGCAGTAGGGGTAATACTTGCGCCAGCGGAAGTAGTGGTCGGCGTCGAAGGGCCGGCGCGCCTTGATTTGGTTGCCCAGCCAGAGGTTCCAGTTGATGTCGTCGGGCGTGGCCCACTTCTGTATATTATAGTTCCACTCGCCCCACGGGTTGTTGCGCATGTAGGAGCCCTGGAGCATGGCGATGGGGCCGATCTTGCCCGCGCGGACCCACTCGGCGGCCTTGTGCCACTTGAGGTCGGAGCAGCCTTGGGATCCGACGTTGAGGAGCTTGCCGGTGCGCTTGACGGTGTCGTAGAGCTCGAAGGCCTCGCCGAGGTAGCGGGTCATGGGCTTCTCGACATAGACGTGCTTGCCGGACTCGAGGGCGGCCTTGGACACGGGCGTGTGCCAGTGATCGACGGTGGCGCAGTAGATGACGTCGATGTCCTTTCGTTCCATCACCTTGCGATAGTCCTCGTAGCCCTGGACGTCGCCGCCGGCCTTGGCCTTGATGCGGGAGACGTGCTCCTGGACGCGGTGCTTGGAGACGTCGCACACGGCGGCGAAGGCGACGTTGTTTTCCTGGAAGTGATCGAGGTTGAGGCCCACGTGGGCGCCGCCGCCCTGGTTGCCAACGCCGACGAAGCCGATGACGAGCTTGTTGTTGGCTCCGAGGACGTTGGCGGACGGGGCTTGGTTTTGCCCATAGACGGGCGTGCGAAGGCTCCCGGCGGCGGCCAGGACGGAGGCGGCGGCGGTGGAGCGCTTGAGGAACTGGCGACGGTTGGTCGCCGGGGTGGGGGTTTCGGCAGGCATGATGCTTCCTTTGTGCTGGTTCAAACGGTGGACGTGAAAACGTAAGGGCAACGAGCCGGGCGGGTTCAAGGGCCAAGTTGGCCGTCTCCCCCGCCCGTTCGCCGCCGGACGGGCTAGTGGGTGCCGGTGTACTCGAACTTGAAGATCTTCGTGTCCTTGTTGTTGCCCCAGTCCTTGCCGAACTCGATGGCGTACAGGCAGCCGTCGGGGCCGAGCTCGAGGTCCATGGGTCGCTTCGTCTTCGTGCCCGGCATGAAGCGCTTCATCATCAGCTTGCCATCGGCCGTCTTCGCGATGTTGTCGTTCTCGTCCAGCTTCACCGCGATGATCCAGTCGCGGGACCACTCATAGATGAAGAGGGTATGGTCGAACTCCTTGGGGAGCTTGGTGGGCGAGGGGTTGGCGGGGTCGAAGTAGTACACGGGACCGGCCATGGCCGTGCGGCCACCGGAGCCGACCTCGGGGAAGCGCGTGGTGGGGGCGGCGGGGTAGTAAATGAAGGCGGGCTGCGCCGGGGGCAGCTCGGAGGGGCCGGTGTTGTGCGGGGAGAGGTTGACGGGGCGGGCGGCGTCCCAGAAGTCGCCGGTGGGCTCCCAACCGGGCGGCTTCTCGGGCAACGCGGGGAGGTTGTTGGTCTGGCCCTTCTTGGTGAGTTCCTCGCGTTCCTTGCGGACCTTGTCGAAGGCGGCGCGTTGATCCTGGATCTTTTGGCGGTCCACGAAGCTGACGCGCCGATAGGGGCGGTTGTCGCCCACGAACAACGGCCATCCGAAGAAGCCGGCCTTGCGGGCCTGGTTCACCTCGTCGAACCCGGCCGGTCCGCGCTTCTCGTTCGGGCCGCCGGCGTCGGGACCCACCTCGCCCCAGTACAGGTAGCCGGTGCGCGGATCGAGCTGGATCCGGAAGGGGTTGCGATTGCCCATCACGAAGATCTCGGGCCGCGTCTTGGGGGTGCCGGGCGGGAACAAGTTGCCGGGCGGAATGGTGTAGCCGCCGTCGGCCTTGGGCTTCACGCGCAGGATTTTCCCGGGAAGCGAATTGGCGTTGGCGGAGGAACGCTGCGCGTCCCATGGGTAGCGCCCCTTGCGCTCGTCGCTCGGGCTGAAGCCGTCGGAGTCGAACGGGTTCGTGTTGTCGCCGATGGAGACGTACAGGTTGCCATCCTTGTCGAAGGCAAGCGAACCGCCCACATGGCAGCACTGCTCGCGCTGGACCTCCACCTCGAGGACGACGCTCTCGGAGGCGAGGTCGAGCTGGTCGTTGCGAAGGGTGAAGCGCGCGACGCGAATCTTGCCGGCCTTGCCCTCGCCGTCGTTGTAGGTCTCGGGCAACGAACGGTTGAGGTAAATCCAGCCGTTCTCGGTGAACTTGGGATCCAAGGTGATGCCCAACATGCCCTCCTCAAGGCCCGTGAAGACCTGCAGGCGGCCAATCTCGACGGTCTTCTTCGTCGCCGGGCTCCACATCTTCACCACGCCCGCGCGCTCCGCCCAGAACACGCGCCCATCCTTCGCCACCGCCAGCTCCATCGGGTCCACGATCGTGTCCGTCGCCTTGCCATCCACGACCTGGTCCTCGTCCAAGATGACCTTGCGGAACGCGCTCTCGGGCGGGAACCACGCGTCGCCCGAGGACGGCCCGCCGGCGCCCGTGGTGGGGGACTGTGTTTGCTGGCCCCATCCGAGGCCGGTGGACAGCAGGAGGGAACCTGCCACGACAAGGGAGTGCTTCATGCGCATCAGTGGACGACAAAACCGGCGCGATAATCAATCGCGGTTGTTGGGACGTTGCTGAGGGAGAGGCGGGCGGGAAGCGGGAAGCGGGGGGGCTCCATCGACTCGTCGATGGGCTCCGGGTATTCCGATCTCGTTGGGTAGGTCGCCCACAGCTTCGGGAGGCACCCGTTCCAACAGCCCCTCGTTCCCGTGGTTGACCGGGGACGGCGCTTCGGGCAAAACGTCGGGCGAAAGATGGGCGCGATTCCTGTAAAGACCCTTGTAGTAGGCCGCATTGCGGCCGCGGGGTCTTGTCGCGCCTAAGCAGGCTTTCGCAAGAACCCACGGCCCGCACGGCCGTGGGTTTTTTGTTGCCCACGTCCCGCGTTCGCCGGGCATCCTATCCGACAATGAGCAACGCCACCGCAACGTCCGCCCCCGCCACGCAGGCCCCCGAGACCGGGCCGGAGATGTATGGGCGCGACATCTTCGTCCGCGCCCTCGAGCGAGCCGGGGTGGAGGTCATCTTCGCCTATCCGGGCGGGGCCTCCATGGAGCTGCACCAGTCCCTCACGCAATCCTCCATCCGCACCATTCTTCCGCGCCATGAGCAAGGCGGGTCGTTCGCGGCCGAGGGCTACGCACGCGCCACCGGCAAGGCCGGCGTCTGCATGGGCACCTCCGGCCCCGGGGCCACCAACCTGGTGACCGCCATCGCGGACGCCTTCATGGATTCCTGCCCCTTGGTCGCCATCACCGGCCAAGTCCCGCAGGCCATGATCGGCCGCGGCGCTTTCCAGGAGACGGACATGATCGGCGTGACGATGCCGATCGTGAAGCATTCCTACCTCGTGACGGACATCCACGACATCCCGCGCATCGTGGCCGAGGCCTTCTACATCGCCGAGTCCGGCCGACCGGGCCCCGTCGTCATCGACTTCCCCAAGAACGTCCAGCAACAGAAGGCGCGCCCCGTGTGGCCCACGTTGGACGAAATCAAGAAGGGCCTGCGCGGCTACGACGCAGACCCCCGCGCGCAGGATGCGGACCTCACCAAGATTCTGGACCTGCTCCAGTCGGCCAAGCGCCCCGTCCTGTACGTGGGCGGCGGCATCATCACCTCGGGCGCGGCGGGCGAGCTGCTCAAGTTCGCCCAGGCCTGCAACATTCCCGTGACCACCACGCTCATGGGCATCGGCGCGTTCCCGGAGGAACATCCGCTGTCCCTCCGTTGGCTGGGCATGCACGGCGCCGCCTTCGCCAACTGGGCCGTCAACGGCGAGTACCAGCAGCGCAAGTCCCCCTCCGAACCCCTCGTGAAGCTCAAGGACGGAGCCGACCTGCTGCTCGCCTTTGGAGTCCGCTTTGACGACCGCGTCACCGGCGCCTTCTCCGAATTCGCCAAGGACGCCACCATTGTCCACCTCGACATCGACCGGTCCGAGCACAACAAGAACAAGCGCGCCCACCTGGCCGTCCATGGCGACGTCCGCGACGCGCTGGTGCGCCTCAACCAGCTCCTCGCGGCGCGCGGTGGCGTCAAGGCCACCTTCGACCCGTGGCATGCCCAGGTTGCCGAGTGGAAGGCCAAGGCCCCCTTCCAGTACACCACCAAGGCCCAGATCATCGACTCGGACCACATCAAGCCCTTCGTCAAGGAAGGCGAGGAGTTCATCCTGCCCCAGATGGTGATCGAGGAACTGCACCGCCTCACCCAGGGCAACGCCATCATCACCACCGGCGTCGGCCAGCACCAGATGTGGGCCGGCCAATGGTACAAGTACAAGGACCCGCGCCAGTTCATCACCTCGGCCGGCCTCGGCTCCATGGGCTACGGGTTCCCCGCCGCCCTCGGGGCCAAGGTCGCCCGGCCGGACAAGCAGGTCGTGGACATCGATGGCGACGGATCGTTCCTCATGAACATCCAGGAGCTCGCCACCGCCACCGTCGAGAAGATCGCCGCCAAGGCCATCATCCTGAACAACCAGCACCTCGGCATGGTGGTGCAGTGGGAGGACAACTTCTACGGCGGCAACCGCGGCCACACCTACCTCGGCAACCCCGCCCAGCGCAGCGGCATCTACCCGGACTACGTCAAGGTCTGCAATAGCTTCAACGTGCCCTGCGAGCGCGTCGTCTATCGCAAGGACCTCCGCGCCGCCCTCGAGCGCATGCTCGCCTCGGAGACCGCCTACGTCCTCGACGTCATCACCCCGTACACGGAGCACGTCCTGCCCTTCATCCCGGCCGGGCGGACCGTGGCGGACATGATCTGGCGGTAACCAACCTGCCACGCCGCGCCCGGGGAACGGTTCCCATGCGCTGGCTGCCGATGCGGCCACGCAACGGGGGTTTCCCTTGCTGGTCGTGTCCAAGGCCCGGGGGGGATTCACGGGGACGCATGTCGGGAGCGCCGACCGTCCCCGGGAACCTGGGCTGGGTGGATGCACGGCCGCCGTCAGGGCCGGTTCATCGGCACTCGGCCGGCGGGGTCCTCCGCCAAGCAGTACAGCGACGTCTCCCCTCGAAGATAGAGTTCCCCGTCCACCAACGCGGGCGAGGCGCTGAAGCGGTCGTCCAGGCGGTTCACGGCGAGGATGGCGTTGTCGGCGTCGTGTCGAAGGACCACGGTGGCGCCGTCACGGCCCGTCACGTAGATCCGCCCCGCCGCACCCACCGGCGAGGCAAAGATGAAGTCCCGGATCCCATCCAACCGGAGCGGGGCGCCCGCCGGTTCGCCGGTCGCAGGATCCAGGCGTACCAACACGTTTTGGTTGTGGCGGAGGTGGTACAACCGGTCGCCGTAGAGCAGCGGCGAGGCGACGTAGGGAGTCATGCGCCGGATGGACCACGCCACGTTGCCCGTCCCCGTCACGTCGCCGCGGGCCTCCTTGAGGCGGATCGCCAGCATGGACTGCGAGGCGTAGCTGCTCCCCGCGATCACGAGGCCCCGGTGGAACACCGGCGATGCCACCACGTTGTCCGTGAGGCCCGCACACTCCCAAATCAAGGCTCCGCTGGCGGGCGCGTAGGCGCGGATTCTCCGCGTGGCGCTGACGACGAGCTGGGGTTGGCCGTCGGCTTCCACGACCAGGGGCGTGGACCACGACGTCTTCTCATCCCGCGCAACCCGCCATCGTGTCGCGCCCGTGCGACGGTCCAGCGCGTACAAGAAGGACTCGCCCTCGTGGTCCCAGTTGACGAACACGACCTCGCCATGCAGCACGGGCGAGCTGCCCTCGCCGTGCGCATGCAAGGTCTGCATCCGGCCGAGGTCCCGCCTCCAATGCGCCTCCCCATGGGCATCGAGGCAAACCACGCCGCGCGACCCAAAGTTGGCGTACAGCAGCGTGCCGTCCGTGACGGGCGAGCCCGAGATGGGGCTGCCGGTCACGTGCCCGCCCTCGTGCGGCCATTCCTCGCGGACCGTGGTTTGCCAGAGGATTCGGCCGTCCGCGCGGCTCACCGCCAGGACGGCGTACCGGTGCCGGTGCGTGACCGGGACGCTGTCATGCACGCCCGGCGCCGAGTCATGGACCGCCGGCTGGGCATCCCCGTATGGCGTGGCCACCAGCACGATGACGCGGTCGCCCATGATGATGGGCGAGGCATGGCCCTGTCCCGGCAACACGCGCTTCCACCGCACGTGGTTCGTCTCGCTCCACGCGACCGGCGGCGTGGCGTCCGGCGACGTGCCGTTCGCCTGCGGCCCGCGCCATGCCGGCCAGCCGGACGCCGGAGCCGCGCGGCCCAACCAAGCAATCGCCAGCGCAACGGCGAGGGCCAACGTCCGGGACGACGTTCCAAGACGAGGGAGTTTCATGGGACAACCATCGGTGCGAAGAAGGCCCTGTTCCGCCAGGCCGGACAAGCAGGATCTGGCCTGCGCCGGCAAGCCTCCAACGGGCGAGCCCTGCCACGTTCCCCGATCCCACGCCCTTGCCCCGGCCCGGCAACACCCTCCGAACCAAACGCCTTCGCATTCTCGTCACGCAAAGGACATGACGACGACGCCCGGGTTGGGATAGGATCCCATCAAAGATGAAACGTTCGTACGCGCGCCCCGCCGGTGACCGGACCCCGCGGCCACAGCCTGCCAAGGGCTTCACCCTGATCGAGTTGCTCGTCGTGATCGCCATCATCGCGATCTTGGCGGGCATGCTTCTCCCCGCGCTGTCCAAGGCCAAGACCAAGGGCCAGCAGGCCCGGTGCATGAGCAACCTCAAGCAGGTCAGCATCGGCACCACCATGTACGCCACCGACTACAACGACACCTTCCACAACATCGGCGGCGCCGTCCCCAACCACGGCCAATGGACGCGTAACCCGACCTCCACGGACATCCTTCCCGCCTCCGACGGCCTCGCGTATTGGGGCGTCGCCTACATCAAGTACTTCGGAGGCTCCCGCCGTGTCTTCCGCTGCCCGGGGGCCAAGATCGTCGACCAATGGCGCGAGGACGGCCTCCGTTATCCTGCCGACTTCTGGCTCGACTCGTCCTACGGCATCAGTGCCTACGTCACCCAACCGCCCGTCGCCGGCAACCCTTCCAGCCGCCAACCCGGCCCCCGCAAGCTCACGGACTACGCGAGCCCCCAGACCATGATCTTCGCACAAGACGCCGCCGAGCAACGCATGGACGGGGCCGACGACATGCTGGGCCTCTTCCCGGGCAGCACGGAGATCCTCACGCAGTGGCGCTACGGCTCCCTCCCCACCCTCTATCCCGGCGTCAACTTCCTCTGGGAATGGTACCGCCACAACAAGCGCTGCGACACCCTTTGGGTCCCCGGCAATGTCTCCTCCATCCGCTACAACGACGCCCGCAAGGGCGTGGACTTCCGTTGGTACACCGGCGTCGCGCCGCTCGAACAACCCTCCTTCTAGGCCATCCAAAGCCACCATGAACCCGCGTCCCCGCCCCGCCCGCCGTCTCGCCCTCGCCCTCGCCCTTTCCCTGGCCTCGGCCCTCGTCGGCTGCGGCGACAAGGCCCCGCCCGAGCCCATGCCCGCCGCCGAGGTCCCCAAGGCGCTGAACGACGCCTTCGGCAAGGCCTCCGCCGAGGACCAAGCGCTCGCCAAGGCCGCGCAACAAGCCGTCCAAAAGGACGAGCAAACCGTCGCCCTGGAGCTTCTGGAAGCCCTTTCCCGCAAGGCCGAGCTCACCCCCGAGCAACGCGAGATCGCCGCCCGCTCCGCCCTGTCCGTTCGTTCCAAGCTCCTCGACGCCGCCAACAAGGGCGACAAGGCCGCCCAGGATTACCTCGAAGAACAACGCGCTCGAAAATAAGTCCGCCACCCGCCACCCGCTCGCCGCCCCCCGCCCCCCGCCCCCCGCCCCCCGCCCCCCGCTCGCCGCTCACCGCTCACCGCTCGCCACGCACCGTTCCCCGTTCGCCCCATGCCCCTCCCCACCGCCAAGGACAAGCTCCTCTTCACCCCCGGCCCCCTCACCACCTCCCTCGACGTCAAGCAGGCCATGCTGCACGACGCCGGCTCTTGGCATCATGAGTTCAACGCCAAGGTCGCCGGCATCCGCAACAGCCTCCTCGGCGTGGCCGGCGTCTCCCGCGACTCCGGATGGGAATGCGTCCTCCTCCAAGGCTCCGGGACGTTCGGGGTCGAGGCCGTGTTCCTCACCGGCGTGCCGCCCCAAGGCAAGGTCGCCATCCTCTCCAACGGGGCCTACGGCGAGCGCATGGTCCTCATGCTCCAGCACGCACGAATCCCGCACGTTGTCCTCCGCACCCCCGAGGACGTGCCCAACGATCCCAAGGCCCTCGACGACCTCCTCGCATCCGACGCCACCATCACCCACGTCGCCGCCGTCCACTGCGAGACCACCACCGGCATCCTCAACCCCATCGCCGACCTCGGCGCGGTCACGCGACGCCACGGCAGGACCTACGTCGTGGATGCCATGTCGAGCTTCGGCGCCTACCCCATCGACCTCGAAGGCTGCGGCATCGACTACATCATCTCGTCGGCCAACAAGTGCATCGAGGGCGTCCCGGGCTTCAGCTTCATCCTATGCCGCCGCGCCGTCCTTCTGGCCACGGAGGGCTGGGCGCGCTCGCTGAGCATGAACCTCCTCGAGCAGCTCCGCGGGTTCGAGAAGAACGGCCAGTTCCGCTACACCCCGCCCACGCACGCGTTGCTCGGCTTCGAGCGCGCGTTGGAGGAGCTCGCCATGGAGGGCGGCCCGGCCGGACGGGCGCGCCGCTACCAGTCGAACCACGCCGCCTTGATCCAGGGCATGGCGGCGCTTGGTCTGCCTCCCTACCTTCGGCCCGAGGTCCAGAGCCACATCATCACCAGCTTCGCCTATCCCAACAGCACGGCGTTCCAGTGGCCGGACTTCTACGCGCGCGTCGCCGAGAAGGGCTTCCTCCTGTACCCCGGGAAGATTTCAAAGGCCGACACGTTCCGCATCGGCAACATTGGGCGGATCTTCCCCTCCGACATGCGCGCCGTCGTCCATGCCATCCGCGAGGCCCTCGGGGAAATGGGCGTGCCGCTGCCGTCCTGAGACGCCCCCATTTCCCAAACCCGCTCCCGAACACGGGCCCGCACGTCAGCGCCATGAGCCTCCTTCGGATCCTTCGTCTGGCTGCCGCCGTTGCCGCGTGCCTCGCCGCCCACGCGGCGGACGTGCCCGTGCTTCCCTCCGCGCACTCGCACAACGACTACGAGCAGAAGCGCCCCCTCCAGGAGGCGCTGGACCATGGCTTCGCATCCGTCGAGGCCGACATCCACCTTGTCGATGGCGCCCTCCTCGTGGCCCATGACCGGGTCCAGGCCAAGGCAGGCAGGACGCTCGAAGCCCTCTACCTCGAGCCCCTCCACCAGCGCGTCCTCCACAACCAGGGATCCGTCCATCCCGGCCTCAAGCGCTTCACCCTCCTCATCGACGTGAAGGCCAGCCCCGAGGCCACCTACGCCGTCCTCGATCCCCTCCTGCGCCGCCACCGGGACGTGCTCACCCGCTTCACGCCCAACCAAACCTTCCCGGGCCCCATCACCGTGATCTTGTCCGGCGCGCGCCCCACCGCCCTCGTGTCCGCCCAGGCCGAGCGGTTCTGCGCCATCGACGGCCGCCCGGAGGACCTCGCGTCCGGCGTCTCCACCAACCTGGTCCCCATGATCAGCGAGTCCTGGAACACCGCCTTTGGCCGACTCCAAGGAAGCCCGTTGTCCGAGCCCACCCGCGCCGCCCTCCACGCCTACGTCCGTCGAGCCCATGACCAAGGACGCGTCGTCCGCTTCTGGGGCGCGCCCGACCGCGAATGGTTCTGGAAGGAGCTGCAACAGGCCGGCGTGGACTACATCAACACCGACCGCATCCCCGACCTCGCCGCGTTCCTCGGGCCGAAGCCCTCCACGGAAGCCCCATCCGCCAACGACCGCTGACGCTTCCCGCTCCGCGCTTAGCCGGGCCGATTCCGCCTAGAAACGGCCGTTGGGCAGTCTGTAGGCCGCGTGCCCCATACGCGTTAACCTAAAATCCTTGCTG
>CAYSGH010000123.1:0-11042 GCA_964430505.1 uncultured Akkermansia sp.
GCAACGACCGCACAAAGCGTCGCAACGACCGCACAAAGCGTCGCAACGACCGCACGGAGCGCCGCAGCGACCGCACGGAGCGTCGCAGCGACCGCACGAAGCGTCGCAACGACCGCACGGAGCGTCGCAGCGACCGCACGATGCCCCGCAACGACTGCACGAGCCACCGCAACGACCGCACGAGCCACCGCAACGACCGCACGATGCGTCGCGATGCGGCTATCCTCCCGACGTGACCCCGGTTGGCTGTCCCTGGAGCCCGGAGCGCCGGGGACCCACGGGCGCGGTCAGAGGGATGGATTTCCCGGGCTGGACGCCGGGACGCGTCCGGGCAGGATGTCGCCCCGCCCGGCGGAGGCCGGCGGTTGGTTGATGAGGATTCCACCCCAGTCTTTCTTTCGGTTCTGCGAGGCCCACGTGCCGTTGCTCCGGCGTTTGGCGTCGGCGGGCGGCGAGGTGTCGGAGGCGGACGTCCGTCGGATGATCCGCGACACGCAGGACGAGGGCGCGGAACAACCGGACACCACGTGGCGGCGCTTGGTGGAGCTGCACATCCTGGTGCCGTCGGAGCCGGGGTCGGACTTCCACTTCGTGGCGGAGCCGGTTCGGCGGTTGCTGGACTATCTGTTCGACGCGGCGCAGGCGGCCACGCCGGAGATCGTGCGGGGCTACATCCAGTCGTTGGAGGCGAGCGGCCGCCAGTTGGCGCGGTCCATCGAGCAGGAGGAGCTGACGTTGCTGCGGCTCGCCATCGACGACATCCAGAAGACGCTGCTGCGCGTGCAGGCGGACCTGGACGAGACGCACCGTTGCATCCTCAACGAGGTGTCCCGGTACAAGACCGAGCGGCGGACGATCTCGGTTCGGGACAAGTTCCGTCGGATCGTCCACTGGATGGAGCGCTACGTGGAGCCGATGTCGGACGTGGTGCGCCCGGACGGGCCGTTGCGGTCGGTGTTTGACGAGACGGGGCGGTTGCTGGTGCGGGCAAGGGACCGGGGGTTGTTCACGGACCTGCCCACGTTGGAGCGGAGCCTGCGGTTGCTGCGGATCGTGCAACGCCATGCCTTGCGCGTGTTCCAGCAATGTCGGCGGGAGCTGCAACCCCTGTACGACTCGTTGCGGCGCTCGTCGTTCCTGGCGGAGGGCGCGGCGAAGGCGCTGGAGGCGTTGCAACGGGACGGCCCGGCCGGGTGGGCCGAGGTCCATGGGGTTAAGGTCTTCCTCCAACGGTGGCAACATGTGCCGTCGGACGTCGCCATCGCGCGGGCCCTGAGGAACGTGGCGGAGACGACGGTGGAGCCGCCGCCGGTGCTGGGGCTGGACGCGCCGGAGGTGTTGCCGCCGGACTACCTGCGGCGCCTGTGGCTGGAGGGATTGCCGGACGAGGCCCGGGGCAGCCTGCCCATCGACGACCTGCTGGGATGGATCGTCCACAGGCATCCGGCGCGGACCTCGGCCGAGGCGTTGGCCGGGTTCACGCGGCTGGTGTTCGACCGTTCGTTTTCCACGCGCTTTGACGGCGGCGAGCCGCGGGTCCATGCGACGTCCGATGGCGAGCTGGAGTCCTGTCCCGTTCACCTTTCCAACCCATGACCGACCTCCCGTACCTTCGCGACGTGTTCGACCGGCTGCGCCGGGGACATCACCTGTCCCCGGAGGACGAGCCCCTGTTCTCGGCGGTGGCCGCGCGCCACGAGGAGTACGCGGGGTGGTTCCGGCAACTGGGCATCACGTTGGTGCGGCATCCGCGCGACTTCTTCTACTTCGAGCCCGACGCGGGCGAGGGCGAGCGGGAGGCGCTGTCACGGATCGCGGTGTTCTCGTTCATCCTGGTGGACCATGCGGCCAACGAGGGGCGGCCGGTGGAGGAGTATGTCTTCGGCCAGCACTTCCTCATCTCGCGGTTGCCGCACCTCAGCCTGGACCGCTACGTGGCGTTGCTGCGGCAGGTGGACGTGGAGGAGGTTTCCGGGCTTCGCCAGGTCGTGCGCAACCTCGAGCGCTTCGGCTTTGCCAAGGTGCTGGGCGAGGATGAGTTCCGGTTCCTGCGCCCGTTCCACCGTTTGCTGGACAAGTGCCTGGAGCTGGCGTCCGCCCCGGCTGGCAACGCGCCCGGCAAGGCCAGCCCATCGGATGTTGGATAAGCGCCGCCACGCCGCCTGCATCCCGCACCTTCATCCCGAACCCTGACGCCCATGCCCCAAGGCCCCCAAAAGCTCATCCTCATCCGCGCCGGCCGATACGACTTCGCCGAGATCGACCTGTCGGGCTCCGTGCAGATCGTCGGGCCCAACAACACGGGCAAGACGACGCTGATCAACACGCTGCAGTTCCTGTACCTCGACGACCGGAGGCACATGGACTTCGGCTCGTACACGCCGGAGCAGACGCGGGACTACTACTTCCCGGGGCCGTACTCCTATATCTTGTTCCAATGCCTGGGCGCGCGCGGCCAATGCGTGCTGGGGTGGCGTGGCCAGTCCAAGGCGGCCGGGGGCGAGCCCGAGCGCTTCACGTATGACGGGCCCTTCGACGCGGAGGATTTCCTCGACGAGAACCACCAGGTGCGGGAGCCGAGGGCCGTGGCCGCGCGGCTGGCGCTCCGCAACTTCTCCCTCGTCCGGTCCGCCCAGGAGCATCGGGAGCTGCTGTTGCTGCCCACGAAGGGCGAGGCGCGCGGGCTGGGGTTGGTGGCGCTGCGCGACAACGACCGGTACCCGCACTTCCGCGAGACGCTGAAGAACCTGCTGTCGTTGGCGACGATCACGCAGGACCAGATGCGCGACCGGTTGCTGATGCTGGCGGGGCTGTCCGTGGACAAGCCGGCGTTGAACATCCGCGACCTGCTGGGCGACACCTACGAGTCGATCCTGCGCCGTCGCGACGCGCTCGTCCGCTTCAAGGAGGCGCGGGAGCAGGTGCACCAGTTGGTGGACTCGCACCAGCGACGCGTCGTGTTGCTGCGAGAGTTGTCGTATCGGTGGGCCGACCTGCGGGCGAAGCGCGATGCCTTCGTCCAGTCCCACGAGCAGCGCCGGGCCGCGCTGGCGGCGGAGGCCGGGGAGGCCCTGCAACGGATGTCCGCCCTGGGCCAGGAGGCCGACGACCGGCGGCGCGAGGAGCGGGAGTTGTCCGAGTCGAGGGGCTCGTTGTTGGGCGAGATCCGGCGCATTCGCGACCGGCGCACGCGGTTTGCGGACTTCGTGGAGGACCTGGAGCGCGCGGCCATCGACAACCGGGAGAAGTCCATCCATGCGCTGGAACGGCAGCTTTCGGACGCCAGCCGTGCGTCGCGCCCGCAGGCGGAGCAAAACCTGGAGGCGCACCGGCAGCGTGCGGCGCGTCTCCGGGCCAGCCTGCAACACATGGACCGGGCGCTCGTTTCCGTCCTGCGCCGGGACCTGGACGACGCGCAGCTTGCGGGGCTTGCTTCGCTCCTGAACGCGGACCTGCTGGGGCTTCCGGTGGGCGACGATGGCGTCCGGGTGTTGGATCCGAAGGCGTTGTTGCAACGGCTTCGTTCCGTGGCCTCCAGGATCGAGGGCGGGCGTTACCAGGACGACGTTGTCGAGGTGCCGTTGGGTGACGCCTCGGCAGCCCTTGCGGAGCTGGCCGATCCCGAGGCCCTGCGACGCCGGATTGCGGAGGAGGAGGAGCGCATCGGGCATTGGGAGTCGATGTTGGCCGCGCTGGTGCAGAACCAGAAGTTGTCGGCCCGGCTCCAGGGCCTTCGCGTGGAGCAAGAGGCCGCGCGGAAGCGGATCTTCGAGTGGGAGGAACTTCAGAAGGAGGTGGCGCTGCTGCCGCGCCACGAGGCCGACCTCGCGGGCATCGATGCCTCGCTGGCGACGGTTTCGGACCGCGTCCGGGACTTGACGGCACGGGTGGAGGCGGAGCGGCGGCGGCACGAGGAGGCCGAGCGCGAGATCGTCGAGCTGCGGCGCGCGCACGAGGCCTCCATGGCACGGCATGGCCTGTGCCTGCGGCCCGACACGGCCCCGGACCCGTCGGCTCCCGGCCATCCGATCCCGGAGGCGTTCGACGACGCCGTCGCGCACTACCTGCATGCGCAGGAGGAGGCGGAGACGATCGGGGATGCGCTGGCGCGGCTGCGACTCGCGGTGGAGTCGAGGCTGGGCTCCGACCACGTGGGCGCGGACGACGCCGAGACGGTGCGCAACCTGAGGGAGGAACTGGAGGCGTTGCCGGAGCGCGAGGACGCGTTGAGGCGCGACTGGGAGGGGCAGGTGACGGAGGTGCGGTCGAAGTTCGACGAGGTGCTGCGGGACCTGGCGGACATCCAGGGCGCGGCCGTGCGGCTGAACCGGGCGCTGGCTGGGGTCCAGGTGTCGAACCTCGCCTCCCTGCGGCTGGACGTCGTGGAGCAACCGGACGTGGTGGGGTCGCTGCGCAAGCTGGCGGAGTCGGATCAACCGGGCCTGTTCGACGCGCAGTCCGGGATCAACGCGGCGCTGGCGTCGTTCAAGCAACGGTTCGAGGCCACGCCCCTGTTGCGGCACGCGGACCTGTTCACGCTGCGGTTCACGGTCACGGGCGACGACGGGCGGCCCCATCATTACAACGACTTCCGGCAGGTGGAGTCCCACGGCACGACCATCACGATCAAGGTGTTGTTCAACCTCATCGTGCTGCGCTCGCTGCTGCGCGAGGACGCGACCCATTCGCTGCTGTGCGAGGTGCCGTTCTTCCTCGACGAGATCCACTCGCTCGACGCGACCAACCGCCACGCGATCCTGGCGACGGCGCGGCGACTGGGTTTCATCGCGTTGACCGCCGCGCCGGAGTCCGTGAGCGAGGTGTCGTCGCTGTACTTCCTCCAGCCGCACCAGGGCCGGATTATCCTCCGGCAGCCGCATCGGATTGCGGTGAGGAAGTGAGGGGCGACCGCCGAGGGGGCGGCTTCGTCGTGGACGACGCGCGGTGGGGATGGTAAGGGCGCACGACACATGCAAGGAAGCCATGGGGTGTCGGTTTTGGCCGTGTTGGCGTGGGCCCGCGTGATGGCGGGAACCTACGAGCTGCGGTGGGTGGAAGCCTCGCGGTTGATGGTAAAGGGGCCGCCGTCGAGCACGGCGGTCGTGGAATCCACCGGCGACATGGACGGGCCGTGGACGGCCCTGGCCGAGGTGGCGTTGGGCGCGGACGGAGTTGGGTCCATGGAGGTGGCCTTGGGAGATGAGCGCCGGTTTTACCGGGCGGCGTCCGGGGGCGGGTTGGCAGGCCCGAAGGGATTTGCATGGATCCCGCCCGGTTCGTTCGTGATGGGAAGCCCCGAGGACGAGGCCGACCGCCAACCGGACGAGGTGCAGCGCGTGGTGGTGTTGTCCCGGGGTTTCTGGCTCTCCCACCATGAGGTGACCCAGGCCCAGTACGAGTCCGTGATGGGAGTCAACCCGGCCCGATTCAAGGGGGACGCCCAGCGGCCCGTGGAGACGGTCAGTTGGCACGAGGCGGTGAGGTATTGCCGGGTCCTGACGGAGCGGGAGCGTGCCGCCGGCACCCTGCCGGAGGGCATGGCTTATCGCCTGCCCACGGAGGCCGAGTGGGAATACGCAGCGCGTGCGGGCACAACGGGTCCGAGGCACGGCGACCTCGACGCGATTGCATGGCACGGGGGCAACTCCGGCGGCCAGACACGCCCTGTCATGCAAAAGGCTCCGAATGCGTGGGGGCTTCACGACATGATCGGCAACGTCTGGGAATGGTGCGCGGACTGGCAGGCGGACTACCCGGACGGAATGGCGACGGATCCGAAGGGCCCGGCATCGGGCTCCAGCCGCGTTTTCCGTGGGGGCGGATGGGGAAGCAGCATGGGGTATTGCCGGTCGGCGGACCGAAACTGGGGCCTGGTTCCCGGGAGTTGGTACAGCTTCCTTGGGTTTCGCCCGGCCTTGTCGGAAGAATCCGGTGCGGACGACTAGCGATGGGGATCGCGGTCCCGGCCGACGGAACTCCGTTGTTACCGGCGGGCCATCGGGCGGTCATGATGTGGCGAAGCGTCATGCATCCCACACCCTTTCTACTTCGGGCCGCGTTGGCGGCCGCGTTCGCCACGGGCGTTGTTCTTGCGCAGGCACCGGATGGTCCGCCGCCCGGTGGATTTGACGGCCCGCCGCCGTTCGGTCCTGGCGGCCCTGGTGGTCCTGGCGGCCCGGGTGGCCCGGGTGGACGATTTGGCGGGCCGCCGGGCGGGGTGCAACCGGATCGCAAGCTGCTCCAGCAGTTCGACAAGGATGGGAACAAGAAGCTGGACGCGCTGGAGCGCGATGCCGCGCGCGAGTTCCTCGCGAAGGAGGCGGCGAGCGGTGGTGGTCCGAAACGACGCGGGCCGGGCCGTGGGGGCTTTGGGCCGGGCGGCCCGCGCCGGGAGAACGCCACGCCGCCCAAGCCGGGCCCCAGGGTGTCGCCGGCCGACGCGACGTCGCACGCGGGCAAGCCGCTGTATGACCCCGGGGTGTTGCGGACGCTGTTCCTGACCTTCGAGAGCCCGGACTGGGAGAAGGAACTGGAGGCGTTTCATGGCACGGACGTGGAGGTGCCGGCCAAGCTGCTGGTGGATGGCAAGACCTACGAGGACGTGGGCGTCCACTTCCGCGGGAACTCGTCCTATAACATGGTGGGGACGGGCCAGAAGCGTTCGTTGAACCTCTCGTTGGACGCGTTCAAGGAGGGGCAGGCGATCGACGGGTTCCGCACGTTGAACCTGCTGAACAGCCACGAGGACCCGAGCTTTCTTCGGGCGGTGTTGTACTGCGACGTGGCTCGGCAATACGTGCCCGCTCCGCGCGCGAACCTCGTGAAGCTGGTGATCAACGGCGAGTCGTGGGGCATCTACGCGAACGTCGAGCAGTTCAACAAGGACTTCGTCCAGCAGCACTTCAAGGCGGCGAAGGCGGCGCGGTGGAAGGTACCCGGGTCGCCCAACGCGAAGGGCGGGCTGGAGTACCTGGGCGACGACGCGGCCCCGTACAAGAAGATCTACGACCTGAAGAGCAAGGAGGATCCCAAGGCGTGGTTGGACCTGGTCCAGTTGTGCAAGGTGTTGAACCAGACGCCGGCGGAGCAGTTGGAGAAGGCGCTGGAGCCGATCTTGGACATCGAGGGTGTGCTGCGCTTCCTCGCGTTGGAGAACGCGTTGGTGAACAACGACGGCTATTGGGCGCGTGCCAGCGACTATGTCCTCTGCCAGGACGCGCAGGGGAAGTTTCACGTGTTGCCGGGGGACACGAACGAGGGCTTCACGCGGGCGGGGCGACCGGGAGGTCCGGGCGGACCGGGCGGACGACGACGCGGGCCCGGCGGCGGAGGGTGGGATGGCCCGGGCGGACCGGGCGGTCCTGGCGGTCCTGGTGGTCCCGGCGCGCCTGCGGGCCCGACGAGCCCCGTTCAACCGGGAGGGCCGGCGGGTCCAATGGGTCCCGGCGGCGGGCGAGGCGGGATGGGGGTTGAGCTGGACCCGCTGGTGTCCGCGAAGGACTCGACGAAGCCGTTGTTGTCCAAGCTGCTGGCGGTGCCGGCGTTGCGGGAGCGTTACCTGGCGTTGGTGCGCGAGATCGCGGAGAAGCACCTGGACTGGGCGAAGCTGGGCCCGGTGGCGCAGCGGTATCACGACTTGATCGCGGCGGAGGTGCGGGCTGACACGCGGAAGCTGGATGCGACGGAGGCGTTCGAGACGAGCCTGACGCAGGACCACGCGGGAACGGGGTTTGGGCCTGGGGGCGGGGGAACGATTGGGCTGAAGAACTTTGCGGACCAGCGCCGGGCGTTCCTGCTGGGCAAGATTCCGGCGAAGCGCTGAGCGGCCGTGGGAGGGGCCTTGGGGGGCGCTGCCGGACGGTGACGACGTGTTCCGGGGTATTGGGAACTCGGCCGTGCCCGGCCGCCCGTCCATGTTCCCCACCTTTGGGACCGGCCCGCTTCCCGATCCCATTTCATCAATGCCTTGGGGATGCCCGGCGACGGCAAGTCCCGGCATCTCCGTGCTGGGCCGGGCCATGGGAGCGTGCGTAGCCTGTGGGCGTGGCGGATCCGCACGAGCATTCCGAGTCGCCGGCCGATCGTATCTGGCGTGAGTACGGGCAGGCCTTCCGGGCCTTTGACGACCTCACGTTGGCGCGCTGGTGTTCGCAGACGCTGGGCCAGTTGCATGGCAAGGCCTGGCGCATGTCGCATCCGTTGGTGGCGTCCTTGCGGCTTGCGGCGCAGGTGGCGCACGAGCGCTCGCTGTGGCAGCAACGACTGGTGAACGTCCCGGCTGGCTATCCCGTGGCCGAGTGCTGCGGGGCTCCCTTGCTGCCCTACCTGACCCGTGACGTGGCCGAGCACGGGTTGTGTTGCATCCATTGCAACGAGACGGCGATGCCGTTGGCGCGGCTTCCCAAGGAGGTGCTGGCGCCCTTGGTGGCGTGGTCCCGCAAGTACGCCCCCATCCATGAGGTGGCGCATTGGGATGACACGCGGACGCGGCAACCGGACTACGAGCGCCGGTTGGAGGAGGCCGCGATGCAGGCGGAGGAGCTGTTGGCACAACTCTCGGAGGACATCGTGCCGCTGTTGCTGGAGTCGGTGCCGGCCATCCTGTGGGAGGACCAGGACGAGTGCCTGGAGGTCCGGCCCGAGGACATCGAGCTGTAGCGGCGCACGCGGCGGGGCGAGGCGGCATGAGGCGGCCTGTTGGCCCCCGGGGCGTCCCTCACGACTCGACGCGGAACCTCCGGGGCCACTGTTGGTTGGCTTCCCAGTAGGTCTTCTTGTTCTTGATCAGCGGGGAGTCGGCGGGCGGTTGCTCACGCCCGTCCTCGTCGATGGCGCGCGACACGACGGTGTGCTCGCCGGGGCCTGGCATGGGTGCATCCAGGTGCCACAAGGTCCACGTGTACCGAGCGGCCAACGGCTTGCGCGCGAGCCTCACGGGCGTCCATGGGCCGTCGTCGATGCGGACCTCGACGCGGCGCAGGGGCGTGCCGTCCGACCATGCGGCTCCGGAGATGCGGAGGCCGCCGTCGGGCCTGCGCACGGCGCGCGCGGCGATGGACTTCACGTTGATGGCGCACACAGAGGTTTCGCGCCAGTCGGTGGATCCATCCGCAAGGGTGTTGCCGCGGAGAGTGACGTACTCTCGAGCCATCCACTTGCCCATGAACCGGCGGTCGATGACGTCGATGCGCGCGAGCCACTTGACCCAGGCGATGCCATACCATCCCGGGACGACGAGGCGGACGGGCGCGCCATGGGTGGCGTCGAGGGGCTTGCCGTTGACGGCCCACGCGAGGTGGACCTCGGGTTGATGGGCGTGGTCGAGAGAGAGGGAGCGTGCGAATCGTTGGAGCACCTCCTGGTCGCGGACCTTCTCGGTTTTTTCGTCGGCGCCGACGAAGACGACCTCACGGGCGCGCTTGAGGGGGCCGGCCTCGCGGAGGAGCGGGGCGAGGGGCGTCCCGGTCCAGCGCATGTTGCCGATGGCGCCCATGAAGCCGATGCCGGCCCCGTTGCCGCCGCATTCGAGGGTGGCGTGGAAGTCGCGTGCGGGGCGTCGTTGGAGGTCGGCAAGGGACAGGGAGAGGGGCTTGCGGACCATGCCGCCGAGTTCCAGGCGCCACGTGGCGGGATCCACCTTGGGTTTCCCGTAATGGGAGACCTCGTAGAGGCTTTCCACGGGCGTTTCCCACGTGGTGAGGTCCTGCCAATGCAGCATGGCACGTCCCTTGGGCTGGACGTCGAGCCACGGGATGAGCGTCTCGCCGGGGGAGGGTTCGAGCCCGAGGACAGCGAGGGGGCGGCTGGCAAGGCCGTAGGCGGCCATGGCGACGGACCCGCGCAGGAGGTCGCGGCGGGAAAGGGCAGGGGAGCGCATGGACAACGTTGCGCCGACGGCCGGGGGAGGACGCAAGTTTCAAGATGAGGGCAAGCGGCCGCTTGCGGGCAAAAGGGAACGCGGACACGGTCGTCTCGATATTGAACCTTCGCGAATCCCGTCATGTCATGAACATCTTGGTTACCCGCCGACAGGCCCTTCGTTCCACCTTGGTTGCCACCGCCGCGCTCGCAGGGGGGCGGTTGTTTGGTCAGTCCGCGCCGTCTGGCCCGCACAAGCTCCCCGAGTTGGGGTATGGGTTTGATGCGTTGGAGCCGCACATCGACGCGCAGACGATGCAGATTCACCACGGCAAGCATCACGCCGCCTACGTGTCGAACCTCAACAAGGCACTGGCGGACTACCCCGACCTGCACAAGCACTCGGCGGAGGACCTGCTGAAGAACCTGGACAAGGTTCCCGAGAAGATTCGCACGGCGGTGCGCAACAATGCAGGCGGGCATGCGAACCACACATTGTTCTGGAAGTGCCTGCGGAAGAACGACGGGAGCCAGCCTGGGGAGCAACTGGGGCAGGCGATCCTGGAGGCGCTGAAGGCTTCCACGGCCAGCGAGGCGTCCGAGGCGTTCGTCAAGGCGGCCCTGGGCGTGTTTGGTTCCGGCTGGATTTGGCTGAGCGTCAACCCGGACAAGACGCTGCGCCTGGAGACCACGCCCAACCAAGACTCGCCCCTGATGTTCGGCCGCACCCCCTTGCTGGGCGTCGATCTGTGGGAGCACGCCTACTACCTGAAGTACCAGAATCGTCGCGTGGACTACGTCACCGCGCTGGTGGACTGCATCAATTGGGAGTTCGTGGAGAAGCGGTTCGAGGAACTGACGGCCTAGGCCGGCATCGGGCGGGCATCCTAGCAGATGGCCGGCCCGCATTGCCTGACACGACCCACGGAATGGTTCCGGGCTTGATGGAACCGTTCCGTGGGTCGGCTTGTTTTGGCGGGCTGCCGTGTGTGGCCGCGCGGAGCGCCGGATTGGGCGACGTGCGCGGGTTGGCCCTCGGCCTCCGCAGCGGATGCCAAGGATGGCGCGGATGGCACGGCGCCGAGGAAGGGTGTCGGCCGACACGGCTCGCGGCCATGCCCCGTGGCGGTTCAACCTAGAAACGGCAGTCGAAGAGGATTTCAAAACGAGGAAAGGGCCCTCCC
>CAYSGH010000124.1:0-11019 GCA_964430505.1 uncultured Akkermansia sp.
ATCTCGGACGTGGGGGCGTTGACGACGCCGTAGGGATGAAGGGTGAAGAGGGGAGCGAGTGGCGAATGGCGAATGGCGAGCAGTGGGCAGCGAGCAGTGGGCAGCGAGCGGCGAGCGGTGAGCGGTGAGCGGCGAGCGGTGGGGAATGAGTGGAACCAAGATTTGGAGGAACGAGCGATGACGAACTGGAAGATGCGTGGTGAGGGCGGGGGGATGCTGGGGGGCGTGATGCACGGCCTGCGCGGGCTGATGCGGGTGCTGATGCTGATGCTGGCGGCTGCACCCTGCCTGGGCCAAGGACCGGGCGCACCGGACCTGATGCCGTACCAAGGGACGATGGTGAATGGGGACGGCCAGCCGTTGGGATCTCCGACTCCGAAGAACTACGACGTGGTGTTCCGGATCTTTGACGCGGCATCGGGAGGCGAGTTGCTGTGGTCGGAGCAGCAGACGGTGACGGTGGATGACGGGCGATTCAGCGTTCAGTTGGGGCGAGGCAGCGGCCTGGTGACGGAGCCGCGTCCGGCGCTGGGGTCCATCTTCCGAACCTTGACGGCGTCGGAGCGGTACGTGGAGACGACGGTGAAGGGGATTGGGCCTGAGCGTTCGGACTCGACGATGGTGCCGAGGACGCGGTTGCTTTCCGGCCCCTACGTGTATGTGACCCAGCACGCCTTCGCGGCGGAGCGGTTGATCAACAGCAGCCAAGGCGGGGTGGTGTCGGTCAAGGGCACGCGCGTGGGGATCAACAGCACAAACCCGGTGACGGAACTGGACGTGGTGGGCTCGACGCGGGCGGCGAGCTTGCAGGTGAACGGGGACAGCTTGGTGCGAGGCGTGGCGACGGCTCCCTCATGGACGGGCGGGGGAGCAGCCCCGGTGGGGTCCGTCATCATGTGGTCGGGTTCTCTCACTGAGAGCCCGGAAGGATGGGCCTTGTGCGACGGGAGGGTGGTGAACGGTTATCGGACGCCGGACCTGCGGGGGCGATTTGTGTTGGGGGCGGGGCGGGGGCCGGGCTTGGCGGAGCGTTACGTTGGGGATGTGGGCGGGGCGGAGGCGGGCTTGATGACGGCGGCGGAAATGCCCAGCCATCGGCATGACATGCGGGCCGAAAGCCGCTCCTTGGCGGCCTCGGAAAGCCACAGCCATCGTTTCGACTCGGAGATGGGCGGGTCGCAACTGTGGGCTACCTACAGCGGAGAAGGTCCCGACCTGGCAACTGGGGACAGGGCTACATTCAGGCGCTACCAGCTCAAGGCCACCGACTCGGGCTCGCACGCTCACGAGGTGAATCTGCCCCCGACGACTTCCAATTCCACTGGGCGGGGCTTGGCGCGTCCCAACATGCCTCCGTTTTACGTGTTGGCGTACCTCGTGCGAGTTCGATGAGCGGGGGGGGGGCAGATCATGAATGCGATGAAGACAATGGCGATTGGGTTCGGCCGGTGGGCAGGGGTTGCATGGGTGGCGGTGGTCCTTGCTATGGGGACTGGGCTGGCGCGAGGGCAGGCCCGCCCGGAGCCGCCGTCCTTGGTGACCTTCATGGGCAGCCTTGCGGCCCCGGATGGCTCGCCGATTGGCGGCGCGGAGGCCGTCAATTATCCCATGGTGTTCCGCGTCTTTGACCAGGACACGAGCGGGACGCTGCTGTGGTCCGAGCAACAAATGGTGTCCGTGGTGCAGGGCGAGTTCGTCGTCTTGCTGGGGCAAGGCAACGCGTTCGCCAACGAGCCGCGCCCGATGCTTTCGTCGGTGTTCCAAGGGCCGACGGCGTCCGACCGGTTCGTGGAGGTGACGGTGAGGGCGACCGGGGGTGGGGGAGCGGATGCGACGGTGACGCCACGGACGCGGTTGATGCCCGGGCCGTTCGGGTTGGTTGCGGGACGGGCATTGACGGCTCAGACGATGGTGAACAAGGCCGGGAAAGAGCTTTTGGTGACGGCCGCCGACCGGGTTGGTGTGAACCAAGCGAATCCCCAGGCGAACCTGGATGTGGGGACCGGCTTGATGACCCGTCGCTTGGACGTGCGGCAGGACTTGACCATGGGCGAGGGCGTCGAGGCGAGGGGCTTCAACGGGCTCGGCATGGCGCCGGTGGGGACGATCTTGATGTGGAATGGATCGACGCCTCCCAGGGGCTGGGTGTTGTGCGACGGGTCGGAGGTGGCCGGGGTGAAGACACCCGACCTGCGAGGGCGCTTCGTGCTGGGGCAGGGGCGCGTCGATGGCTTCACGGCCCGGAATAGTGGAGAACAGGGCGGCCGGGAGGCCATCGCCTTCAGCCAAGAGCAGATGCCGTCCCACTCGCATGGGGTCCATTTTCGCCATTTCACCGAGGAAATCGACAATGGTGCCCACCTGGTCAGGATCGCGAAGGTAGGTCACGGCACGTTCACGATTTTTCAGAGGGAACCGTTTTCGCTCATGAGGGGTGACTACGGCCCCTACAGCTCCGGATTTACCGAGGGCCACGTCCATTCGGTGTCGATTGGGGCGTACTCGTCTGAGGCGTCGGGCCTGGGACGGCCCCATTCCCTGATGCCACCCTTCTACGTGCTGGCGTTCATCATGCGCGTCCAGTGAAGCCCCGGCAGACCTCCCTCGATTTCCAGAACTTGATTCACACGTCATGAAACCTTCACGACCCTGCTTGAACTTGGCGTCCCGCAGTGTCGCCCCTGGGTGGGGCCTGCGGCCGGTCGCGGCCGCGCTTGCGACGATGGCGGCCCTGACCTTGCACGCGGTGGAAAAGCTGCCCATCCAGTCGGACTTGTCCCGCGACCGGGTGAACGAGCGCAGCTTCCTCGGTGCCCCGTTGTCCAACGTGGCGGGAACGCCCTTCGGATCGGACGGGCGCGGTCCGATGGCCGGGAGCGAGAACGAGTCCGGGACGGTCTCGGATGCGACGGCGGGGCAATTCCAGGCGTGGGTGCCCCATGCGGGAGGGTTGGTCGCCACGAATCTCGCCGTGCGTGCGGGGTCGGCCTTGCTCACGGGAACTTCGTCCTTTGGCGCGGCGGTGACGCAGATGCAGCTCCCCACGCTCAGCCGGGGAGGCACGAATCACTTCGTGGTGCGGCGGCTTGCGGCGGGCACGCCCTACGTGGCGTTGTTGACGCCGCACTCCTTCGGGAGCGTGCTGCCGGTGCCCGGGCTGGACGAGGCGGGCAAGGAACTGAACGTGCCGCGCGAGCGCTACTGGGTGGCGGAGCCGCACTCGACGAACAACCACGCCAACGTCGGCTATTACTGGAGCCCGCATGCGCGCTCCGTGTATGCCATCCAATCCGGCCCGGTCCGGGTGACCTGGCGCAAGGCTCAGCCCTACAGCACTTCCAATGCGCCCGAGGGCTACGAGAACCCAGGCGGCGGGCCCAACTTCGTGACGAACGGCCCGAACGTGTTCCTGCTGTACACGAGCACGTATGCGGTTTCGGGCACGGCCGTGAAGCCGCCAAGGACCATGTACTGGACCGAGCGCGAGTTCCGCAACCTGGGCCGCCCCATCCTGATCCCGGCGGCCAAGGTTGGGGCCGTCAACGTCGTCTTCAACAACCAGTTCCCGCGCACGGTCGCGTCGGAGTTCCGCGGACCGGGCTATACGAGCCCCGTGGACGGCAACACCAACTCGGCGCTGAGCGAGCTGCGGACGGTGTGGTACGACCAGAGCCAGGGCTTCCTCTATGCGTTCAACCAGGAGGGGCGTGTGCTCGTGGAGTTCCTAGGGGACTTGCGCGAGGACGGCCAGACACGCTTCCCGCTGGGCTACGAGATCGTGGACGTGGTCAAGCAACCGCAGCCGTTGGACATTGATTGCGAGCTGGGCGAGCGGCTGGTGCCGCCCGGAGACGAGCCCCTGGAGGGCGTCATCCCGGAGGAGCTCATGCAGGGACTAACGCCGCCGTTCAACTACGTGCACTACGCGCCGGGGAGCACCCTTCCGCAGCTCTACGCGTCCCGCGCCACGCGCAACCCCAATGATTGCCTGGTGCACTGGCTGGAGGTGGGCGTCCAAGGCGTGCTGTGGCCCAAGTTGCTCGGGCGGCATCACCTGGTCTGGCCCTCGGATGAGTCCCGCTTCAGCCACTACGTCCGGCCCGTGGTAGAGACGGAGGAGGAGGCCCAGGCCACGGCCGTGGCGTTGTCCCCCCAAAACGCGCCGGTGATCGCCTACCAAGACCCGCTGGACCGTCCCCGGGCCAAGCTGACGCCCAACTCCCAGTTCTATACCTACCTGGATGGCAGCCAGCCCGCGCATCGCACCCTCCTGCGCTTCAGCGTCAACGACCAGGTCGCCTTCGAGCGCGTTTTCTCCTGGCTGGAAGACACGTTGCGCGACCAGACCTTCGCGGGTTCCGTCGCCACGAACCTGGCTAGCGTCTCGAACTTCGTGAACCTGGAGCAACGCGAGGCGGACCATGCCGCCGAGGTGGCACGGCTGCTCAAGGAGCAGGAGGACCAGGCGTTTGCGTACCAAGCCTACGTGGTCGCCTCCAACCAGTTCGTCGTGGCCTTCGCCGCGCATCAGGCCAACCCCGTCGGCCCCGCCCCGACACCGCCGGACTTCGTCTCGCCCCCGGCTGCGCTGGTGCTTCCGACGGCGCCCGCGACCAACCTTTGGGCCAATCTGCTCGTGGCTCCCAAGGTCTTCTCGGGCACCGCTGTCATCGGCCAGCGCCTGCGACCTCCGGCGGACGAGCCGGGCGGGACGAGCGCCTACCTCGCCGGGCACATCAACGAGAGCCAAGGGAACCTCTACCTGCCTTCGGCCTACATCGACCCCCTCGTGGCGGGGATCAGCGAGGCCAACAAGGGTTCGATCATCCCCGTCAACCGACTCCCGGACAACCGGCTGCTGGAAGTGTGGTGGATGCGCACCAACGCCCCCTCGGCGGGCTATAACGCCGCCAATGTACGCATCGGGCTACGGCCCATCCATTGGCCCTCGTATGTTGGCCGTTACGACATCGTCTGGCCCTCCAACCCGCCGGAGATCGTCCTCGCCAGCCGGGCCGGCAGCGGCACGCTCTCCCCAACCGAGGCCGCCGGGACGGTCTATGGCCAGAACAACCGGGACCTGCCCGGCTACAACCCCAACGAGGAACATGCCCTCATGTCCGGCGGCATGGCCTTTGCCACGCGCGACGACCTCAACATCATCTCCGGGGCCCACTACTCTTCGGAGCCCCACGTGCTGCTCCAGTACCGGGCGGCGGATGGGCGTCCCTCCGTCACGGTCTTCAAGGTCCTCCGCGAGAAGCCCGAGGCCGGCATCGTCTTCGACTACATCGTCCCTGCCGGGCAGATCATCCAACCGCCGCCCCCCTTGGGCTTCCTCGCCAAGCCTGTGGAAGGCAGCGGCATGTACGCCAAGGACTACAACACCGAGGTCCGGCGCCCCGGTCGGGATGTCCCGGGTGGGTGGAATGCGAATGGCAACAACGGGATCTACGCCCATTACGACACGTTCACGTGGACGGATCGCAAGAACAACCTCTGGGTGTATCGCAGCACGCACGATGGGCAACCGGCCTTGGCGGCGGGAGCCTATGACGTCGAGCTGGGAAGCTTCGCGTCCCTCCCGGCCGCCGTGGCCGTCGCGGGAGAGGACTTCAGCTACCACGTTCATGCCTCGCGCCAAGACGAGAACCTGGCGATGCTGGCAACCGGGCCGCTGCCCTCGTGGCTTCGCATTGAGGGCCTTGTCCTGCGTGGGCGCCCGGACGCCTCGCATGTCGCCGGGCCTTCCACCCTCGCCCTGAAGGTCGTGGACTTGTACGACCAGTCCGAGGTGTCCTTGAGCCTGTCTTTGCGCGTCCTTGCGTCCGGCTCGGTGGTGATGCAGCCGTCGAACACCCTGCTCAGCACCAACGTGTACACGGGTTCCACCGTGGCCTTCACGGCGCGGCCGCCGTTCCTTGCTGCGTCGCCGACCCCCGCCAACAGCTTCACCGTCCGCTACTATTACAAGACCGAGCCCAGCTTTGACTGGCCTGGCATCGACAACCCTCCCGCTCCGGGCTCCATCGTCCCGTACCTCCGCCCCAGGGACGCAGCCTCGGGCGGACATCTGGGCGACCCGGCCGACCGGCGGACCGAGTCCCTGGAGATCGTGTACCGCCCGGTGTGGCCGGTGCGGGACCCGAAGGACTCGTCCAAGCCGCTGCCCACGCTGCCGTTTGGCGCCACGCTGGCCATGCCGGCCTTCAACCTGCCCGGCATCCGCGACATGCGCACGGCCCGCGTCCTGTACCAGCAATCCGTCGCGCAAAACATCGCGGACCCGGCCGCCAGCGTTGTGCTTCACGACGCCACCCGGGAGAAGTACTCGCCGTTGGAGGACCAGGACTTGGATCGGTTGCCGCCCAGCGTGCAGTCCGAGTCCTACCGGGGCTTGGTGTACTTCCCGGCGCTGCCGCCGCACCTGATCAAGCGTGTCTTCTTCGACCCCAACCGAGGCGCCAAGGGGACCCTCGTGCTCAAGGGCGAGTTCATCCGCGCCGACCTCGGCGAGAACTACACGCTCCTCAACGTCCTGCGAGACTCGGACCTTGCGACGGTCAAGGCCCTGTGCCCGGTGTCGGACTCAGACAACAAGGGGAAGTGGGACAAGCTTGTGGACGGCCTGTCCACGGACCTCGAGACGTTCGTCGAGAACCTCAGCGTGCCGGGCACGTACATCGCGGACGAGAAGCAGACGGTCTCCGTCGGGGTAGGGGACTTGGCCGAGGTCACGAGCGACGAGACGGCGGTGGACTCCTATGCGTTGAGCGCCACCGGGCCGGGCAGCGGCTACGTGACGGTGATCGAGGCCGATGGATGGTCCTTCACCCAGCCGGGCGACCCCGTCTCCATGCACGTCTTCAAGGTCGGCGGGTCGCTCTACACAGGCGAGGTCAAGGTCATCGTCCCGGAAAACCCGCTGAGCGAGACCGTCAGCTTCCAGCACACGGCGGACCTCGCCGGGCGTTCCGCCGAGTTCGAGTACGAATGGAAGATCGCCGCACCGGTCGATGGGCTGCCGCCGGTGTCCAATGCGGAGATGACGGGCTACTTGTCGATGGCCAGCGGCCTCGACATGCCGCGAAGGACCATCGGCGGCGCCGGCATTCAGGCCTTGGCCGACAACTACGTCGTGATGCGGTACCGTCCGAAGGATACCGGCCACCCCTTGTACAACCAGTGGTCCGACTGGACCGAGCCGCGCCTGGCGGAGGGCTGGATCAAGCGCGTGTTGGCCGGGATCAACCCGTTTGGCCAGCGCCTGACGGACCTTTTCAACAACGCCATCAACACGGACGTCAGCATGCTCACCCAGGCGGGCAGGCGCTGGGAGGGCGACGTGGCGCTGAACCTCGCCACGATCAACAACTACGGGCTCATCGAGATCTACGAGACCGTCCTGCGCCGTGGCCGCATGCTCAGCATCGAGGCCGGCTTCAACTACGGGCCCGCCAACGACGCGCTGCTGCTCGCGGCCGGTTACTTGCACGACCTCTACATGCTGCTCGGTGGCGAGGCCTGGGCGGACGCCGCCAACCCTACCATCGGCATTGGCACCAAGGACCAGACCTACGGCGACATCGCCACGTCGTTGTTCGCCTTCAAGGGCCAGGTGCCCACGCTGGCGCAGGAGGAGCTGGCCCTGCTGCGTGGACGCGATGACTTCCTCGTGCCCGGCGTCCGCGTCGCACCGGTCTATAACCGGCTCGTTTGGAACTATACGCGTGGCATCAACGCCGGCGAGGTGGTCTATGCCCTGAACTACAACATCCAGGAGGACAACAACGGCCAGCCCAACGGCGTCATCAATGCGTCCGACGCCGCCAAGATGTACCCCCAGGGCCATGGCGACGCCTACGGGCACTACCTCACCTCCATCAAGGGCTATTACTCGCTCATCATGAACCAGTACTTCGACTGGGTGCCACGCATCGAGGCCGTGAACGTCCTCGGCGTCCCCGTCGCCGTGGACTACCAGGACGAGCGGAAGTTTGCCTCCGGGGCGCTCTCCTTGGCCCGTGCCGGGCAACAGGTCGTGGACCTTACCTGGCGCGAGGCCTACCAGCCGGTCGGCAGCGGATGGGGCCACCTTGCCAACGTCCGCACCAACTCGCAGCGCACCTATGCCGCTCCGGAGGGCACCCGGGCGGTGACCCGCCATTGGGGGTTGGACCAGTGGGCCTCTCGCACCGGACAGGGAGCCTTCATCCATTGGGTCGTGGGCAATGCCATGGTGCTCCCCGAGGACTTTCACCCCGACCACGAGGGCATCCAGAAGGTGGATCGCATTACCGTCACCGAGCTGCGGGAAATCGCGTCCCTTGCCAAGTCGGTGCAAGCCTCCCTCGACAACGCCGAGGCCGGACTCAGCCCCCTCGGGATCCCCGAGGGCGGCATCGCCTTCGATCTGGACCCGAATGTCATCACGGGCGCGGGTTCCGCCACCCACTTCGAGCAGGTGTACGCCCGCGCCAAGGTGGCCCTGAACAACGCGGTGGCCTCCTTTGACGACGCCAAGGACGTGACGCGCCTCATGCGTTCGGAGGAGGATTCCCTGGCCGAGGTCCGAACGGCTGTCGCCAGCCAGGAGGCCGCCTACAACAACCGGCTGATCGACCTTCTGGGCACCCCCTACCCGGAGGACATTGGCCCCGGCAAGACCTACCCGCAGGGCTACACCGGACCCGACTTCCTGCACTATGCCTACGTGGACATCGTCGAGTCGGACTTCGGCGGGGCGGCGGGTGGCGACGGCGAGACCGAAGTGGAAATCAGCCTTGAATCCGTGGATCCCGCGAAGATCGCCTGGCTTTCCAAGGAGAACGGCGCGGACGAGGAAGACATCAAGTGGTTCGACCCGACGAAGAAGATGACCTTTAAGGTGGGCGGCCACGGCTTCTTCAACAAGCCCAGCGATTGGAAGGGCCGCCGGAAGGCCCCAGGCCGCGTGCAAGAGGCCGTCTCGGCCGCCATCAAGGCCCACGGGCGCCTCGTGATGTCCCTCAACGAAGCCGACGGGGCCCGGATGGAGGTGGAGGCGGCCGTCAACTCGTTCAAGGCGTCCGAGCACGTCAAGGACGTCATCCGCAACATCAACACCACGCTCAACGCCGCGGACGAGGCCCTCATGTATGCCAAGGCGTTGAACGACGTCTTCGAGAAGTTCGACGAACTGATGGAGACGACGATTGAATCCACGGGCGACGTCGCCAAGTCCGCGCTGCCGGACAGCTTCATCGCCGGGTTGGCATCCGGGGGTGACATCACGTCGGTCGGCGAGGCCGCCCTGGAGGCGGCGGGCTTCACCGTGAAGTCCGCCCTCAAGACGGCCGAATACGTCCGCTTCATCCTCCTCACAGCCTTCGAAAGCGCCACGACCACGGCACGCCGCTGGGCGGATTTCTCCATCGCCGAGAAGGAAAACGCCCAGGCGGGCAAGGAAGCCCTCCTTGAGATCACCCTCGCCATCGACGGGCTCGTGGATCACTACACCTTCATTAACGCCCGGCTGCGGGAATACGACGACGCCCTCGTGGCCTACCGCCGTTTGCTGGCCGAAGCCGACCGCATCCAGGAGGAGCGCCTCGTCACCCGCCAACGCTCCGCCCAGGTCATCCAAGGCTTCCGCACCCGCGACGCAGCCTTCCGCATCTTCCGCAGCGAGAAGCTGGAGCGGTACAAGGCCATGTTCGACATGGCGGCGCGCTATGCGCTTCTGGCCGCCAATGCCTACGACTATGAGACCGGCCTCCTCGGGACCTCCCAAGGCAAGGACTTCAAGAAGCGCATCATCGACTCCCGCGCCCTGGGCGTGATCCGCAACGGCGAGCCCATGTTCGCCGGAAGCAACACCGGCGACCCCGGCATCTCCAGCGCCCTCGCCGAGATGAAGGCCGACTGGGACGTCCTTCGCGGTCGGCTGGGCTTCAACAACCCGGACGCCTACGGCACCACGGCGTCGCTGCGGACCGAGGCCTTCCGCATCCTCCCCACCAACGACGGCGACGCCAACTGGCGCGACCTCCTCCAGTCGGGTCGCAAGGCCAACATCCTTGAGGACTCCGACGTGCGTCGTCATTGCATGCAGGTGGACAAGGGGCTCGGTCTGCCGGTGCCCGGGCTCGTCATCGACTTCAGCACCACCATCGCCGTGGGCCGCAACATGTTTGGACGCGAGCTGGCGTCCGGCGACACCACCTTCGCCCAGAGCGCCTTTGCCACGAAGATCTTCGGGGTGGGGGCCGCCTTCATCGGCTACCGCGGCATGAAAAACCCCGCCCTCAACGGTGGTGCGGGTGGCCAGTCGCCGGGCGACCCCGCCAGCTGGTTCCTCGACCCGCTCGGGCTCGCGGGCACCCCGGAGATTTACCTGATCCCCGTGGGCGTCGACTCCATGCGCAGCCCGCCCCTCGGTGACGCCAACGGGATCCGAAGCTGGAGCGTCGAGGACGTCGCCATCCCCATGCCCTTCAACATCGGAGGGTCCGACTTCTCCAGCAAGAACCTGTGGCAGGCCTCCGACTCGTTGTCCGAGCCGCTGTTCACGGTGCGCAAGCACCAGTCCTTCCGGCCGGTGTCCAACCCGGCCCTCTTCAGCCCCTCCCTATACGGCAGCAGCGGGTCCCTCCTGCGCTCCCAGTTCACTAACAACCGCCTCGTCGGGCGCTCCGCGTGGAACAGCCAGTGGAAGCTCGTCATCCCGGGCTACACGCTTCTGGCCAACCCCAACGAGGGCATCGACCGATTCATCCAGTCGGTCTCCGACATCCAGCTCCATTTCGTCACCTACTCCTACTCGGGCAATTGATTCCCCACCCATGAATCCTTCCCCCATGTCGGCACAGGCCGGATATCCTGCCTCGCCCCTTTCCCAAGGGCCAGCATCCCCCCTCAGGGCGGCCACGGTGGCCGTCCTATCGCTGGCCCTTGGGTTCTCCCTCGCACACGCCTTCCCGCCAGCGCCGCCCCACATTGTCCGCGGCATGGTGCGCACCGAGATGGGCGACCCCTTCA
>CAYSGH010000125.1:0-1891 GCA_964430505.1 uncultured Akkermansia sp.
TTGGGCTCCTGCCCGTGAGCCCATCCTCCCGGATGGGAGGGCCCTTTCCTCGTTTGGAAATCCTCTTCGACTGCCGTTTCTAGGATGAAGGGTATGACGACCCGGCGCGCGGGGATGGGGCATCGATCCCGCCGCGCGAGGGCACGCCGCCTGCGGCAAGCCCACCGGCCTTTTCCAGGCTCAAGCCCCGGCCAGCATGCGGTTGATCACGCCCTCGATGGCGGCCAAGAGCTCGTCCTGCCTCGTCCCGGGCCCGAACTTCAAGATGCGGGGCTTCGTGCGGCCCGTGACCGAGTACTGGATCGCGTCGCTGTAGCCCTGGAATCCAATCACCTTCGACAGGGGATCCGCCCAGCTCTGGAGATGCCCGTTGAACACCAGTCGTTGCGTGGTCACAACCAGATGTCCATCGGTGACCGGCACCAGGTCCATCACGGGCGCCGAAAACCCGCTTCCGCCGCCCACCCGGAACGACATTCCCTTCGTGACGCGAATGCTGACGCCCGACCCACCCCCTTGATACCTCCTGCCAATGGCCTTGTGCTCCATCGCAACCATCGCAGCCTTCAATAGGGGCTTCTCTCCACGCTGTAGGACCACGTTCAGGACCTCAACCGGCGGAACGGAGCAACGCCGCAAGGCATCGAGGTAGGCTTCCCAGCGTCGCGCCGCATCCGCCGCCTGCATGGACGCGGCACGCTCGGCCCTCGCCTTGGAGAGAAGGTCGTCCCCCTTTCGCGACTCCTCGGCTCCCACCTGCAAGTACCCCCGGATTTCCTCCAGCTCCACCTCCGCCGCCGGGGTGATCCGTCCGCCCCGCAGGGCCCCGCGCACGGCTGCGAGGTAAAGGTCCCCCTTCATGTCGTTCCACGCATCCCCCGCCCCCAGGTCGGCATGGCGCTGCGCCAGAAACCCGCGCTCCTCGTCCGTCAGCTCGCCATCGGCCAACACCGATCGCATTTCCTCGATAAAGCGGCGGTCGGCGTCGCCATGGCGAAGGCGCGACAAGAAGCTGGAGAGGATTCCGCCCATGATGAGGCGCATGTCCTAGGGGAACCGCGTGGCTCACCCACGGCTGGCTCCCCTTCGTGCCCGTCGCAAAGCCCGTCAGGCCTCGAAGGACTTCCCGCAACCGCACGTGCTCGCAGCCTTGGGATTCTTGATCTTGAAGCCACCGCCGGTGAGCGCGTCGCTGAAGTCAATCACGCTGCCCCCAATGTAGTTGGCGCTGAAGGGATCCACCACCACGCGCACGCCATGCAACTCCACCGACAGGTCGTCGTCGCGCTTCTCGTCGAAAACCATCCCATACTGCATCCCGGAGCATCCGCCCCCTTCCACGAACACGCGCAGGCTCTTCCCGGCATTGGCGGGGTCCTCCTGCAACATCGAGGCGATCTGCCGGGCGGCAGGCTCGGTCAACACCACGACGGACTCGGTAACGGGAGCAGCAATGGTCTCAGCACTCATCCCCTGCAGGCTATGGACGATGTCCGCGCAAGTCAACGAACCGCCCCCCGCATCCCAATCCTTCGCCCACGCCCCAGAAATGACGCACATGGGGGCAGCACACCCAGCAACCGTGCCGGGCCACCGAAAGCCTTGCGTCCACTTGGTGTCAGCGGATGCGAATGATTCATGTGCGCGTGCACGGCATTCGTTGGCGCATGCACGGCATTCGTTGGCGCGTGCACGGCATTCGTTGGCGCGTGCACGGCATTCGTTGGCGCGTGCACGGCATTCGTTGGCGCGTGCACGGCATTCGTTGGCGCGTGCACGGCATTCGTTGGCGCGTGCACGGCATTCGTTGGCGCGTGCACGGCATTCGTTGGCGCGTGCACGGCATTCGTTGGCGCGTGCACGGCATTCGTTGGCGCGTGCACGGCATTCG
>CAYSGH010000125.1:1991-10504 GCA_964430505.1 uncultured Akkermansia sp.
TGGCGCGTGCACGGCATTCGGTGGCGCGTGCGCGGCATTCGGTGGCGCGTGCGCGGCATCGGAAGCCACGCGCACTTTCTTGGCCCCCAACGCAACCGACGCTGCGAGCCGCGGCGGGCCATTTGACAGGCATGAGCCCAGCTCTTACCGCACTTCCGCGTTGGTCGTCCGGATGCGCGCATGGGTATGCGCGGGGAAGGGAGAGCGGCGCATCTCAAACCCACGAATCAAACGGTATGTCCAAAACGAAGAACTATTCACGCATTATCCAAGCCGCCGAGCGGCGGCTTGCCCAACTGATCGCCATCGATCCAGACTTGGACCTTGGCGAGGGACGAACGGTGGCGGCCTTCCGCATGAAGCTGGACAAGGTCCGGGCGCGATCCAAGTCCTGCCACGACATGGCGGCTCAACTGTCGAAACAACGCGAGGCATTGAACCTGGAGGAGGATGAAATGACCCGGATGTGCGCCGACTATCGCCTCGCCGCGCTCCTTCGCTATGGGGCCAAGAGCCCGCAGTTTGCCCAACTCACCGGAGTGGTGCAGCCCAGGCAGCGGCGCACGCCTGCGCCCAAGCCTCCTACCGGCACCAGTCATGACACGGACACGTCCGCCAGCGGGAATGGTGCCACCGCGACCTCGTAACGGCGAACACGAGACCGTTCCCTGCTCCGGGGCGAGGCCATCGAGGCCTTCCCGGGGCTTTTTCATGGTTTCTTGGCGTTTTCGGTGGGCAACCCGAGGGCATCCCCTGGGCACACGGTTTCGCGAACGCTGGGCATCCAACGCCCTCCGTCCGAGGGCTTGGCGCGCCAACGGGACCGCCTCATGCCAGATTGGGACAACGCCCCGGAATCTCATGTCCCCAAAGCCATTAGCACTGAAAGGACGAACCCATCCCGTCATCGAGGCGTGAACCATGGGGCGGTGCGCCCGTTCCGGGCTTGGAGGGTTCGTGGGTCGGCCGCGCCGTGGGCGTTCGCGGTTCCATGGCAGGCCATTCCCATTTCGGGTTCATCGGCCGGACTGAGACTTGGACTCCCCATCACGACATTCCCCCCGGGGGCCCCGCCCGAAAGGTTGAGGAACCCATTTTTCCTACTGGTCACCCCGATGGACCCGGGTTCACTCCAGCGTGGCCGTCGGCCAGGCATGGGTCCGTGGTGGTGCCCCCCGGGCCACCAACCTTGACAAAGAGCCAAGCGAAATGCGGCATGGCCCGAAGAGGTTGGCCCATGTTGCGAACAGGCATCGTTTTGGATGGTGGATGCAACCATGGACATCCCAAGGAAGATTCCATGAGTGCATCGTTATTGAAGCCCAAGGCGTTCGGCAGCGCCGCGCACGTTCGGTGGATGGGCCTTGCTGCGGCGTCCTGGATATCCATGGCAAGCCATGGCGACGCGGTTGTTGAGGTGCCAGATACGGCCTTGAACGACGCCGTCCGGCAGGCGCTCAAGGCGACCTCCGAGCGCCAACGGCAAGCCGCCACCACCTGGAATGTTTTTCATGGCTTCCAGTTTCGCGACCGCCTGCCCGAGAGCGGCATCACCTTTCGGCAGGTGCCGGTGGATGACGGAGCCCGGGATTACAAGGCCGTCCATTATGACCACGGAACGGCCATTGCCGCCGCCGACGTCGATGCGGATGGGCGGCCGGACCTGTTCTTTGTCAATCAACGGGGCGGGAACCAACTCTGGCGCAACGTGGGGGGCGGCCGCTTCGAGGACATCACGGCCAAGGCAGGCGTGGCGATGGCTGGGAAGGTGAGCGTCGGCGCATCGTTTGCGGATTTTGACAACGACGGTCGGCCGGACCTGCTGGTGACAACGGTCCGGCAGGGCCATGTTTTGTTTCGCAACGAGGGCGAGGGCCGCTTCCGGGAGGTGACCGCCCAGGCGGGACTTGCTTTGCCCAAGCCCGGGCACGGGTCCGGGGCCGTGTTCATGGACTTCGACCGCGACGGGAGGCTCGATGTGTTCGTGTGCCACGTGGGCGTGTACACGCGGAACGAAAAGGGGCGCTCGGGCGAGTACCTGGGGCGCTCGGACGCATTCCAAGGCTGGCAATTCCCAGAGCGCAGCGAGGCGAGCCCGTTGTTCAGGAACCGCGGCGATGGCCGGTTCGAGGAGGCGTCGGCCGCCTTGGGATTGGCACACCGGGGGTGGAGCGGGGACGCGACCTTTTGCGACCTGGACGAGGACGGGTACCCGGAACTGTACGTGCTGAGCATGTCGGGCGACGACCGTTACTACGGCAACCGGAAGGGGACGCGCTTCGAGGACGAGACGCGGGCGCGTTTCCCGAAGACGCCCTGGGGTGCCATGGGGGTGAAGTTCTTCGATGCCAACAACGACGGGTGGATGGAGCTATTGGTGACGGACATGCACTCGGACATGACGGGCGCGCAGATCAAGGCGGGGGACACCAACCTCACGGCCGCCTTCGAGAAGCTGAAGAGCGACCCTTGGTGCTCGGTGGAGTGGAAGCCGGAACAGTTCCAGCGGGCGACGAACAGCATCCTGGGGAACGCGTTTTACCAGAACCGCGGCCCGGGCCTGCCCATGTTGGAGGCGTCGGCCACGATGGGCACGGAGACGTACTGGCCCTGGGGCTTGAGCGTCGCGGACGTCAACGCTGACGGGTTCGAGGACGTGTTTGTCACGGCAGGCATGGGGTATCCGCTGCGGTACGTCGGCAACTCGCTCTTGCTGAACGACGGCGGCCGCCGCTTCCTGGACAGCGAGTTCGTCCTGGGCATCGAACCGCGGCGGGGCGATCCCATCCTTCGGGAGGCCTTCGTGCTCGACACGTCGCTTCCGGAGGAACGTCGGCATCCGTTGGCTCGCGGGAAGACGGGCAAGGTGCGCGTGATGGGGACGGCCAGCTCGCGGTCCTCCGTGGCGCTGGACGTGGATGGCGACGGCGACCTGGACTTGGTGACCAACGAGTGGAACGACGCGCCGCAGGTGTTGATCAGCAACCTCGCCGAGCGCGGCAACCTGCGCTTCCTGTCCATTCGCCTGGTGGGGACGACGTCGAATCGCGACGGCTTGGGGGCGACGGTGCGCGTGCACTCGGGCGGCCGCGTCCAGTCACGGTTCCATGATGGCAAGTCGGGCTACCTCGCGCAGAGCAGCCTGCCGTTGTACTTCGGGTTGGGCTCCGCGACGACCGTGGACAAGGTGGAGGTAACGTGGCCCTCGGGGCGGCGGCAGGAGCGGACCGGGCCCTTGCCCATCAATTCGTCCCTGGTTTTGGAGGAGCCCCGCTGACGGGGACGCGCGGCTTGGGCGGCCGATAGCCAATGCCCGCATACTCCGGAGCCTGGGGGACGTGGTCCTCGTTGAAGCGTGGGTCGGGGCCGTCCAATCGGTTCTTGCTGGGTTCTATCACCTTCTTGGGATCCAGGACGCGACCGAGGATGACGCAGTTTTCAACGCGCCCCCCCGAGTCGAGGGCAAGCTCGTAGCGTTCGCTGCCCGGCAAGCCGCCGTCGGCAGTGTTGGCGTGGAACAAGTTGGCCACGTACACGCTGTCGCCGCCCATGTCGTCCACGCCGTTGCGATTGCCGCGGAAGGTGCAGTTTTGGACAAGGGCCAGGGACTGCCAAAAGACGGTGATGGCGCCGTTGTTGACGAAGGGCTTTTCGCCGGAGGCCTTGGCCACGATGTCCTCGCCCGTGTTGGAGATGTTCCCCACGAACAGGCAGTTGAGAATCATGGCGGAACTGCCTGCGAGCAGGTCGATGGCCGGGCCGGTTCCCTGGGCGCGGTTGTTCAGGAAGCGACAGCTTGCGATGAGCACGGGCGTGTCTCGAAACCCCTGTTGCTGGATGGAAATGCCGGCGCCACACGGACGCGTGAAATTGTCCTCGACGGTCAACCCAATGAGGCGAGGCGCAGACCGCCCAAACACCTTCACGCCCCCGCCGTCGGAATAGAAGAAGTGGTTCTTGGGGATGGTGCGACAGGGCTCCATGGCCTGGGTGTCCACCTTGGTTAGGAACGCGTTGGCACCCGAGATTCTAAACCCTTGGACAAGGGTGTTGGTGGAGATGCCGTCGCCGAGGTAGATCACGTGATTCACGACGGCCGGGTGGGACGGGTCCTTGGGGTCCGAAAGACTGGGGTTGGCGGCTGACAAGGTGGCTCCTGGGAGGCCGATGAGTCGAACGCCGTCATGGCGGCGGTTGAACCACACCAACGCTTGGCGTTTGGACTCCGGACGGTACTCACCCGGGTGAACCCACACGGTCTTGTGGTGGGCATTGGTGGCAGCCTGGTCGATGGCGTCCTGAATCCGATCGCCGGGGCGGACGTGGTAGCCGTCATCCCGGAGCGTGACGGCTCCCCATGCCACGCCTTGGGCGACGGTCAGCAGCAGGCAAACCCAACACGCCGCAGGCAACATCACCCGCTCATCACACCACGCCATGCGGAGGGGACAAGGCCATAGTATGAGCCGACACGGCAAGGGGTTTTGGTGAGGGCTCCCGAGGCGACGCATCGGCTGGGCAACAGCGGTTGGGATTGCCGCGTGTTGCGTTCCCTGACGCGATGGCACCGACGCGGCCCCTAGACCGAGGACCCGGCATGCCACCCTCGGCAGCCTGCCACGACCTGAACCGCAGGGCGCACCCTTGGATTCCTGCCCGCAGGCCCATCCGCCCCTATCCGAGGATTTTCTCCCGATGGATTTCTTCGACTGCCGTTTCGAGGTTCCGTCGTTGTGGATGGGCGTAGGGAGTGGGGGGGGACACGGTCCGGCAATCCGTGCATCCTCATGCAGTGGAGCAGGATGACTTCGAGGCGTGGCGCGAGGGATTCGCAGGGCGGGGGCGTGGCCTTTGGGGGAAGGCACAACAAGCGACGAGACAACGCGGCAGCAGTTGGCGTACGGCTGGGGCAACTCGGCCACAATAGGCTTGAAAAAGGCCTTTTGATGTCGGTGCATCTGGGTGTTCCTACGGAAACTACATCCACATGAAAAAAACCATCCATGATTGGTTGGGCTGGGGGACTTTTCCCCGGTTGCAACTGTGCGCGATGGCCTTGGCCCTTTTTGGGCTCAGCGCCTCGGCCAACGACATCGAACCGGGCAAGGACAAGTACTCGGTTACCTTTGCCCCGAAGAGCATCGTGCTCGACGGCGACCTCGGCGAGTGGGCGGGCGTGCCCGTGTTGGCGGACCCGAAGTTTGCGATCCCCAAGGGATCGGGCGCGAACGGCAAGTACGTGCTGTTCGAGGAATATGGCGGTGGCACGTGGAGCGGCCCGGACGACCAGACGTCCGCCGTCCAGATCGTATATGATGCCGAGAACGTCTATTTCGGCTTCGTGGTGACGGACGACTACCACGAGAACGCGGCGAACAGCGCGTGGAACGGCGACTCGATCCAGTTGATGATCGCCAGCGCGGACCGCACGCAGCAGGTTGCCCTGTACAACTACGCCCTCGGCGGCGTGGAGGGTGAGCTGGGCGACGTGATTGTGATGCACGAGGCCGGCCCCGGCGGCACGGAGGCAGTGGTTACCCGGAATGGAACGACCAAGAAGACGACCTACGAGATCAAGCTGCCGAAGGCGGCCCTCGGCATCGAGAAGCTCGAGGGTGGCGTGAAGTTTGGTCTTGGCATGGCGATCAACGACGGTGACGCCGGCCCTGGCCAGAACGGGCAAAAGGGCTGGGGTGGCCTGGGTGCCCACGCCATCGTGTTCGGCAAGACCCCCAGCGAGACGGCGGAAATCACCCTGCTCAAGAAGAACGACATCGAACCGGGCAAGGAGTTCTACACGGTCAACCGCGCCCCGCGCGCCGTGAACCTCGACGGCAAGCTCGACGAATGGACGGGCGTGCCGGTCCTCGCCGACCCGAAGTTCTCCATCCCCAAGGGCTCCGGCCCCAACGGCAAGTACGTCCTGTTCGAGGAGTACGGTGGCGGAACTTGGTCCGGTCCGGATGACCAGACCTCGGCAGTGCAGGTCATCTTCGACACCGACAACGTCTATTTCGGCATCGTGGTCACGGACGACTACCACGAGAACGCGGCGAACAGCGCGTGGAACGGCGACTCGATCCAGTTGATGATTGCGAACGCCGACCGTTCCCAGCAGGTGGCGTTGTACAACTACGCCCTCGGCGGCGTGGAAGACAGCCTGGGTGACGTGATCGTCATGCATGAGGCGGGTCCCGGCGGAACGGAGGCCGTCATCACCCGCAACACGACCACCAAGAAGACCACCTACGAGATCAAGCTCCCGAAGGCTTCGCTCGGCCTCGACGTGCTCGAGGGCGGCGTGACGCTCGGCCTCGGCATGGCCATCAACGACGGTGATGCTGGCCCCGGCCAGAATGGCCAAAAGGGCTGGGGTGGCCTCGGTGCCCACGCCATCGTGTTCGGCAAGACGCCCAGTGAAACCGCCCTCCTGACGCTCAGCTCCGTCGTGCCCAACGACATCGAGCCCGGCAAGGAGTACTACACGGCCAGCGCCGTCTCCCAACCTATCGTCATCGATGGCAAGCTGAACGAGTGGGGCGGCATCCCCGTGCTCTCGGACCCGAAGTTCTCCATTCCCAAGGGCTCCGGCGCACTCGGGACGGGCAAGTATGTCCTCTTCGAGGAGTACGGTGGCGGCACGTGGACTGGCCCGGATGACCAGACCTCGGCCGTGCAGGTCGTGTATGACGCAGAGAACGTCTATTTCGGCTTTGTCGTGACCGACGATTACCACGAGAACGCCGCCAACAGCGCGTGGAACGGCGACTCCGTCCAGCTCATGATTGCCTCGGCGGACCGCCAGCAGCAGATCGCCCTCTACAACTACGCCCTGGGCGGGGTGGAAGACAATTTGGGTGATGTCATCGTCATGCACGAGGCCGGCCCCGGCGGCACCGAGGCCGTCGTGACCCGCGACTCCGTCGCCAAGAAGACCTACTACGAGATCAAGCTCCCTGCGTCCGCCATTGGCAAGACGCCGCCCTTGACCCTCGGCACCCAATTCGGCCTGGGCATGGCCATCAACGACGGCGACGCCGGCCCCGGACAGAACGGCCAAAAGGGCTGGGGTGGCTTGGGCGCCCACGCCATCGTCTTCGGCAAGTCCCCGAAGGAAACCGCGTTGGTCTCGCTCGGCACGGCGTCGTCCGGATCGGACCGCCTGTTCTTGTCGGCCATCAACCCGGGCATCGTGACCTTCAGCTTCCGGGCCAATGACCTGGGTAGTTCCATCGTCTCCGCGACCGGCATCAAGCTGACCATCGACGGCGCCGCCGTGCCCGTGACCGTCTCTCCCAAGAAGGGCGATGCCACGGACGTCACCTACACCCGTCCGTTGCCCTTCGCTGCGGGCGAACATACCTACCGCATCGAGGTCAAGGATACCCAGGGCAATACCATCACCGACACCGGCCGCTTTACCTCGGCCGCCGTCGGCGTCCTCACGGCCGCCCACCAGGCGGTCTCCGTGGACAAGACCAAGCCCGGCTTCACGTGGCGCATCTTCCAGAACGAGGCCATGACGACGACGTCTTTGGACGACGCCGAACTGGCCTTGCTCGGCACCCTCAAGGATGAGAGCGGCGCTTTCTTCAACAACCTCGCCGACTCGTTCGCCTCGGGTAATGCCCTGGACGTCGGCGTCGCCTCCGGCAAGACCATCAAGTTCGACATCGGCGGCACGTTCAACGTCAACTCCGTTGGCGGGAACCCCGGCGGCACCTTCACGCCCGACGACCAGATGCCTGGCGTTCCGGGCGGCACGGGCGGCGACTTCGGCATCGCTGCCGAGCTCACCACGTTCATGGAACTGCCTGCGGGCGTCGTGACGTTGGCCATCGCCTGCGACGACCGCTTCCGCGCCCAAGGCGGCCCCATCGGCAACCCTGCCGACGGCATCCTCCTGGGCGTGGGCGACCGTGAGTTGAACGGAGCCACTTCGACCGGCCTGATCCGGTTCTTCGTGCAGGACGCGGGCATCTACCCGATCCGCATCGTGTACCAGGACAACGGCGGCGCGGCCCACATCGAGGTCGCCTCCGTGCAGGCCAACGGCGACAAGGTCCTCGTCAACGACCTCGATAACGGCGGCTTCAAGACCTATCGCACGGGCGTCGCCCCTGCGAAGAGCACCGTGACGGTCGTCGGCTCGGTTCCCTCGCCCTTGAGCGGCTCCGCCCTCACCGGCGTGACCGTGTCCGAGGCGACCAAGACCATCACGGCGGACATCCCCTCCTCGGGTTCGTCCGGCTTCCTGACCATCGCCCCCGGCGTCAAGGTGACGTCGGTCTCGGTGGAAGGCGGCAAGCTGGTCATCAAGTACCAGTAAGCCACGCGGCTACAGCCACGCTGTAGTCCATGCAGGGGGATGGCCTTCGGGTCATCCCCCTTTTCCTTTCCCGGAGCACGCCGATTCCGCCGAAGGCAAGCCAGGTCGGTCCAGCAACGGCGATGGATGGGCCTAGAAACGGCAGTCGAAGAGGATTTCAAAACGAGGAAAGGGCCCTCCCATC
>CAYSGH010000126.1:0-10500 GCA_964430505.1 uncultured Akkermansia sp.
TGCGGGTGCCGCCGGAGGCTTGTGGGAACAAGCTGAACTGGAGGTCGTAGGAGCCATTGGCGGGGCGCGATTGGTCGGCGAGACGGCCTTGGTAGGTGAAGGCGGTGCCTGGCTGCGTCCCCTGCGCGGAGGATCGGGCGGGTGCCAGCGCCAGCAACAGCGCCGACGTCCACATCAGCCTCAGGGGCCGCGCCAGCGCAGCGCGGAACGGCACGGCGGCGTTGCTCCCGGTGGCGGGCGAAGTCTCGGCTGCTGGCTTCATGGAGCGCATGGCTTGCTTGGGGCGGGGTGGTCTCATTGGACCCGCATGATGTAGGCCAGGGCGTAGTACGGCGGCAGCGACGGGTGCGCCTGCCCCGTCCCAACGCTCGTGGCCGTCGCCGTGAACGACACCGGATGCCGGTGCGGGCTCGCCCCACCACCCCCCATCGTCGTCACCCCGGCGTGCGTCCCGGAATACCCCCCCTCATACCCACCCCACGGACGCGCGCCCGGCCACTGGTCGATCGCGTTCGTCGCATACTCGTGCGAATGCGCGCCCCCAGGCGTCGTGTCCGCCGCCGGCGGGTCGAACACGTGCGCGTGCTCCGCCATCTCCCCATCCGTCAACGCGTGCGTCTCCGCGCCCCCAACCTGCCCCGTCGTCCTCCCCGTCAGGCCGCTCCCCTGCCCGCTCCCCACCACAAACCGGCCCCTCAGGTCCGGCGTCCTCCTCCCCATCGCCTCCCGCCCGTCGCACAACGCCCACCCCGCCGGCGGCTCGCTCCCGGCCCACACCACGATCCCACCCAGCGGAATCGTCCCACGCCCCACGAACCTCCCCGCCGTCATCACCCCGCTCAGCGTCCCCGTCCCCGAGCCGCCCAGCGTCGTCGTCGTCACCGTCCCGCCCACGTCCAGGCTCGCGTTCGGCTGCTCCACCTGGATCCCCACGCTCTCCCCGGACACCCGCAGCACCGCCCCGCCGTCCCCACCCACCACCGTGTCCGCCGTCCGTGCATGACCCGCAAGGAACGCATACGGCTGCGACACCATCTGGAACCGCGGCGGCAACGGCACGTCCGTGCCCCCCAACCCCGTCCCCCTCATGCTCACCTCCAGGTACCGACCCGTCCCGGGGCCGCTCATCATCACGAAGTCCAGGTGATGCCACGGCTCCACCCCGTGGCTCTCCCCATCGCCCAACGTCACGCTGTACCGCCCCTGGTCCACCGTCACCGTCTGCCGCTCCGCCCACAGCGCGCTCCCGCCCGTCGCCGACCCGAAAACCCGAAACACCAGATCGTAGTTCCTCGGGTTCGGGCTGCCCAACGGCGTCCCCGAGTCGTCCACCAGGTAGCCCTGGTGGTTCAGGTGGAACGGCGGCCGCTCGTTCGCCAGCGGTCGCAGGCTCGGGTCCGCCTGCCGGATCACGAACGTCCCCGAGGCCGTCCCCGTGTAGTTCACGTCGGTGATGTCGGCCACCACCGCGTAGCTCCCCACGTTCACCGGCGCGTTGCTGGACCCATTGAACGTCGCCGCCCACGCCAGGCCCGCAGGCTCCGTCGTCGCCAGCGGCCGCCTCGCTGACCCGCTGTAGCTCTGCTGGAGGTTCCCCAACTGGATGCTCGCCCTCGCTCGTGCCACCACCAGGGTGCCCGTCGCCGTCCCCGAGCGCACCGCGTCCATCACCGTCGCCACCACGGCGTACGTGCCCCCGTTGGTCGGCGGCGTCGTGCTCCCGTTGTACGTGACACGCACCGGCAACCCCGCCGGCTCCGTCGTCGCCGTCGCCACCCGCGCCGTCCCGTCGTACGTCTGCGCCAGGTTCCCCAGCGTCACCGTCGCGGGACTCCCCGCCTTGAACAGCAGCTCCCCGTCCCCCAGCAACGTCGAAAGGTCCAACCCACCCTCGGCCCCAGCCCCCTCCAGCTCGAAGGCCGACGGAGCCACGCCCACGACGCGGCCCTCGCCGGACCGCCCCACCATCCGGTGCGTCCCCGCAGGCAGCGGCGCACCCGCCTTGCTGATCCTCAGGCCCGTGCCCCCCGCCACCGTCAGCGTCCCCTCCGCCACCGTCAGCGGCGGCTCCGCGCCCTCCGCCACCAGCACCAACCCTCCCGCCGTCGCATCCACCGTCCCACGCAGCGTCCCCGTGCCCCCCTCGTTGCCCACCGTCTGCCCCGCACCCAGCACCAGCCCGGCCGTCCGCCCCACCACGTCCAGCGTCGCCCCGCCCCCCACCCGGATCGGCCCAGAGCCCACCGTCCCGATGCCCGTCAACGCCAGCGTCCCGCCGCCAATCGTCGTCCCGCCCGAATACCCCTGCCGCGCCTCCACGCTCAGGCGGCCTGCCCCCAGCTTCCGAACCGACCCCGTCCCCGAAATCTCCGCGTTCAGCGTGACGTCATCGGCACGGTTGAACACCACGACGGCGTTGTTGCTCACCGCCCCCGTGCCCAGCGTCCCGGACGTCCCGCCATCGCCCACCTGCAACACCCCCGCCTCCACCCGCGTCCCGCCCGAGTACGTGTTGTTCCCCGTCAACGCCAGCGTCGCGCCGCCCCGCAGCGTCACCGTCCCCGACCCCGAGATCGCGGTGGCCATCGTGTCCGACCCGCTCCGGTCGAACACGAGCGCCCCGTGGTTCACCAGCGGGCCGGTCCCCAGCGACCCGGCGGTGCCGCCCGTGCCCACCTGCAAGATGGCGTTGGTGCCCACCGTCGTGCCTCCCGAATGGGTGCTGGCCCCGCTCAGGGTCAGGCGGCCGCCCTGCACCGACACGGCGGCCGCCCCCTGGAACCCCATGGCCATGGCCAGGCCGCCGCCCGACTTCACGAACTCCGATGCCCCCACCGGGGTGAGGTCCGCGCCGCTGCCGCTGACGTCCGCCAACACGCCCGCGCCCGTGGTTCCGAATGGATAGGCGGCCACGAGGCCGAAGGCCGGGCCGCCGATGGAACCCGGGGGCATGGCCGCCCGGATTTGGTTCAGCGAGCGAGCAATGTCCCAGACCCGGACATCCGCGATGCGCCCGGCAATCGAAGGCCCACCCCAGCGGTTGCCGCCGATGGTGAGGTTTGTGGCGGACGCTGGGATCGATGGAAGGGAGGTCGCCGTGCCGGGCCCGTACCAGAGGCCGTTCACGAAGAGGTACGCGTTCCGGTCGTTCTGCACCCATGCGGAAAGATACGACCACGTGTTGAGGGGGATGGCAGCGTTCGCGGTCAAGATCAGCGCATTGTTGCCCCCGGCGTTGATGATAAACCGGGGCCGCCCGGTCGTACCCATGCTGGCAAGCAATTGGACGTTGTTCGTGGCATTGCCGAATTGGACGAGGGGAGCGTCCGACTCGTGGCTGGTGGGAAAGACCCAGCCTTCCACGGTCAGGTCGGTGGCGACGGCGGGGGCGGAGGCGGTGAAGTACGTGTTCGTGCCACCCATTCGGGCGGACAGAAACCCATCCGGCGCGGCAGCGGGCGGCGACGACGGCCCGGGCACCTGGAAGAACGCGGAAGCGCCGTTGTAGCTCAGGGTCCGGTTGTTGCCGCTGACATCGTTGAGCGGTGCTTGGCCGGTGGCCCCGAAAGGATAGGCCGCCAGGAGGTTGGTGACCGCACCGCTGACGGAGCCCACCGCCATCGACGCCCGGATCTCCGCCTCGGTGCGCGCGGCAGCCCAGATCCGAACGTCGGCAATCGACCCGTTGAAGGACGTCCAGCTATTCCCGGTACTTGGCGTCCCCCCAATCGCGTTCTGCGAACGGACGACGTTGGGGGCTTGAATGCTCGCGACGCTGCTCGCCACCAACTGTCCGTTGACGTAGAGGCGCATGGTTCGGTCTGCCGACACCACCCCGGCCAGGTGCGTCCAGACATTGAGGGGAATGCTGTTGGTGGCAGCGGCGGACCCAGCGCCAGACCCCTGACTGGTGGTCAGCCACAGGTTGGGACGGCCGCCCGCCAGGACCAGTTGGATCCTGGAGCTGACCGCACCGCTGCCCAGTTCCACCACCACGTCGTTGTTGTTGATCGACCGTTGGTTCACCCAGGCCTCCACCGTGTAGTCGTTACCCGACGCGGGAATCGACGGGACGGTGAGAGAGTGCAAATCGGCCAAGCGCACCGACGACTCGTTGGGGAAGGCCGGGGCCGTCGTGCGCACCGGCACGGTGCCGGACGGGACCAGCGTCCGTTGGTTGCCGCTGACGTCCGCCAGCGATTCCTGCCCGGTGTTCCCAAACGGGTACGCCGCCATCAGCCCAGGGACCGGCCCCGTCACCGACCCCACCGCCATCGACGCCTGAATTTGCCCCTGTGTCCGCGCCGCGTTCCAAATCCGCACCTCGCCCAGCGCCCCGTCCAGCAACGCGTCGCCCGCAACGCTGCTGGCGCCCACCAACGCCGTGGCTGACACGATGGCATTGGTGACGGCCGTGGCCGTGCCCGACGCCACCAGCAACCCGTTCAGGTACACCTGCGCCGAACGGTCCGACCCCAGCAAGGCAGACACGTGGCTCCACACGTTCAATGGCAGGACGTTCGTGGGGGAGAGGTTCAGGACGTTCGTGCCCCCCACCAGCACGCTGAGCGCGGGACGCCCGTTGGTGCCCGTGCTGGCCAGGAGCATCACCCGGTTGTTGGTGTTGCCCACATCCACGATCCGGGCCGAGGCCGCATGGCTCCTGGGGCGCACCCACCCCTCCAGCGTCAACGGCACGGACGACGTCGCCCCCAGGGCGGCCGTGAACGATCCCTGGCCGTTCAACTCCGCGACCAGCACGTCGTTCGCAGGGGCCGACCACGGCGACGAGGGCGCGGCGGATTGGAAGGCGACGGAGCCGAGGGCAAGGAGGGTGCGGTTGTTCCCGCTGACGTCGTTCAGAGGCGCCTGGCCGGTGGCACCGAACGGATAGGCCACGACGAGGTTCGGGTTCCCAACGGGGCCGGTGACGGAGCCCACGGGCATCGACGCCCGGATTTGGGCCTCCGTGCGGGCCACGTTCCAAATGCGCACGTCGGCGATGGATCCGTTGAACATAGGACCCCCGCCCGGGTTGCGTCCGATGAAACAATGGGTCCTTGAGATCCCTCCTGTTATCAAGGGTGAGACCATGGTCTGTGCGTACAGCACCCCATTGACGTAGAGCGACATTCGACCATCGGCTCCCATGGTGCCCGCAAGATGCGACCACGTGTTGAGGGGCAGGGGCGCACCCGCCGACAGCGTCCACGCCTGAACGTTGCTGTTCCAAACCCTGAATTGAGGGTTCCCCGTGGTGCCGTCCGAGGCCGACAGGCTGATGTTCCACCACCCAGCTTGACCCAGTCCCAAGTCCACCAGCCGATGGTTGTTGTCATGGGCGGTCGGTCGCACCCAGCCCTCGATGGTGTACGATGAACTGAGCCCCAGCCCGCCCATTTCGAGGTGCGATGTCCCGTCCAGGAGGACCGACGACGAGGTCTGCGACATCGCGCGCGTCACGGAAGGCCCCAGGAAGCCCACGATGGCCACCAGGATGGCCATGGCGGACCTCCACCCACCCGGCCCTGTCCAACGATCAAGGCGACCCGTTGAATCGCCGCGGAATTTGAAGTTCATGCGCCCATTGATGGACGGGTCATGACCCTTTTGGGCCATAACTCGCTCCCTCGGTGCATCGCACGACGCCAAGCTTTTCTTACAACAATCCTGACGTGAATGGATGTGCCGCCACCGGTTCGCACCCCCTGTTTGGCAGCCATCCCGGCCAAACTGGCTCGGCCGATGCATCCGGAAGATGCGGGTCGGACGTGAGCGGGGGCGGAGGAGCGCTCGTCCGGTCCCGCATCCGCGCGTTGGCCACAGGTGCGGGGGCGACCGCGGCGATGGGGCTCCCGACGCCCGCGCTCCTTCGCAACCCTCCGCCGTTCCAAGACGCCGCCTTGCATGACGGCGAAGGGGGTGGGGGCTGGAACGGCCCCTTGCACCCGCAGGCCACTGGGAGAAAGGATGGGTGCAGCGTTTCCCGTCATGCGTCGCCTTGCCGTCATTCCATGGGTTGCCCTCCTCCTCGGGGCGGTTTGTTTCCGCATGGGGGCGGCCGTCACGCCGCCTCCGGACGCCGACCAGCACTGGGCCTTCCAAGCGCTTCGCGCGGCAACGCCCCCCGCCGTCTCCAACGTCGGATGGTGCCGCAACGAGCTCGATCGCTTCGTCCTCCGGCGCATGGAGGCCGAGGGGATCGCGCCGCCAGCGCCCGCCGACGCACGCACTTTCCTGCGTCGGCTGTGCCTCGACCTCGTTGGCCTGCCCCCCACGTTCGACGAGGTCCGCGCCTTCGAGACGCACTGGGCACGCGACCCGGACGCGGCCGTGGCCTTGGCAGCGGACCGCCTGCTGGCCGACCCGCGCCACGGCGAGCGCTGGGGACGGCATTGGCTCGACCTGGCGCGCTACTCGGACACCAAGGGCTACGTCTATGCCCGGGAGGAATCCAAGTTCGTCCAGGCCGTGGCCTACCGCGACTGGGTGGTGAACGCGATCAACCGCGACCTTCCCTACGATCGGTTCATCCAGCTCCAGGTCGCCGCCGACCAGCTCGTCCCGCCCGGCTCGCCGGACCTCGCGGCCATGGGCTTCCTCACCTTGGGCCGCCGCTTCCTGGGCGTGACCCATGACATCATCGACGACCGCATCGACGTCGTGTGCCGGACCACCCTCGGCCTCACCGTGTCGTGCGCGCGGTGCCACGACCACAAGTACGACCCCATCCCCACGGCCGACTATTACTCGTTGTACGGCGTGTTCGCGGCCTCGGCCGACGTGGCGGTCCCGTTGCAACCGAGCGACGACGCCGAGCTGGCCAAGCGACGCAAGGCCTACGCCGACGCCCATGCCAAGCGCCGCGCCGAGGCCGAGGCCCGCCTCGCCACCCGCGTCGAGGACTACCTCCGCGCCCAGCTTTCGCTGAAGGACTACCCCGAGGAGGGCTTCGACCAAATCCTCACCGACGCCGACATCATCCCGCATTCGGTGCGGCGGTGGCGGGATTGGCTGGCGCGGCCGGGGCCGGTCCAAGCGCGGGTGTTTGGGCCGTGGCTGGCCGTGGCGGCGCTGGAGGCGGCGGACGGGGACGGCTTCGAGACGGCCGCGCGCGCGGCGATCGCGGCGCGAGCTTCCGGGGCAACCGTCAACCCCATGATCGAGGCGGCCCTGAAGCCCCCGTTGCGCGGCAAGGGCGACGTCGCGGCCGCCTATGGCAAGGTCTTCCGGGAGGCCCATGAGCGCCGCAACGCCACGAATGCCCCGCCCGCCCTGGCCGAGCTGGTGGCGTTCCTGCGCGATCCGTTGGCCCCCGCGCGCATCCCCGACGGCGACCTCGTCAACATCGAGTACTACGTGCCCACGCCGGTGACGGAGGAGCTGGGCAAGCTCCAGGGCGACATCGACCGCCGCCTGTTCGACATGGGCCTGCCTGTGGCGGTCGCGTCCGTGGACAAGCCCGACATCACCCTGCCGCGGGTGTTCCGGCGCGGCAGCCCGTCGCAGCCCGGAGCGGAGGTGCCGCGCCAGTTCCTTCGGGTGTTGTCGCGTGGAAACCGCGCGCCGTTCACGCAAGGGAGCGGCCGACTGGAGCTGGCCCGCGCGATCACGGACCCGTCGAACGCCCTCGCGCTGCGGACGATCGTGAACCGCGTGTGGCAACATCACTTCGGGACGGGGCTGGTGCCGACGTCGAGCGACCTGGGCCTGCGGGCGGGGCTGCCGAGTCATCCGGAGCTGCTGGAATGGCTCGCAGGGCGGTTCCTCGCGGAGGGCCGGAGCCTCAAGGCGCTGCACCGGCTCATCGTGTGCAGCGCGGCCTACCGTGCGACCGGCATGGGCGGGCATCCATCGGACCCGGCCCGGCGGTTGTTGTCGGCGTTTCCGAGGCAACGGCTGTCGTTCGAGATGCTGCGCGACTCCATGCTGGCGGCGAGCGGCGAGCTGGACGGGCGGATGGGCGGCACGACGCAGCCGTTGCTCGACGCCCAGAGCCGGCGCCGGACGTTGTATGCGTTCGTGGACCGCCAGTTCCTGCCGGGCGTCCTGCGCACGTTCGACTTCGCGAACCCGGACCTGCACGTGTCGGTGCGCCACGAGACGACGGTGCCGCAGCAGGGGTTGTTTTTCCTCAACGGCCCGTTCGCCGCGCAACGGGCGCGGGCGCTCGCGTCGCGAACCCGCGCCTTGCCGCCCGCGACCCGCGTGGCGGCGTTGCACCAAGCGTTGTTCCAGCGCGAGCCCACGACCGCCGAGACGTCGGCCGCGCTGCGCTTCATCCAGTCCGCCGAGGCCGGCGAGCCGCCCGAGCCGGAGCCGTGGAAGCCCGGCGCGTGGTCGCAGGGCACCGGCGAGGTGGACGTCGCGTCGGGGTCGGTGCGCGGCTACAAGCCGTTGCCCCGCTTCACCGGGGCCGCATGGCAAGGGGCCGAGGCGTGGCCCGGCGGCGACACCGGCTGGGCGCGCCTCACCGCCGACGGCGGCCATCCGGGCAACACCCGCGCCCACGCCGTCGTCCGGCGCTGGACCGCCCCGGCGGACCTGCGCGTCACCATCGAGGGCACGCTCCGCCACGAGGTGGCGGAGGGCGACGGCGTGCGCGGCTTCGTCCTCGCCCCGCGCGTGGGAATGGTGGCCAGCAACGCCGTCCACAAGGCCTCCGTGGTGATGACGGCGGGCCCGCTCGACGTGCGGGTGGGAGAGTCGATCGACTTCGTCGTGGACATCCGCGACGGGCTGAACTCGGACCAGTTCCTGTGGGCTCCCGTGGTCGTCGCCGGCGAACGCCGATGGGACGCCGCCCAGGAGTTCTCCGGGCCGCCAACCACAGACGAGCGATTGCGTCCGTGGGAGCAATACACCCAGGTGCTCCTGCTCTCGAACGAGATGGCCTTCGCCGATTGAACCCCCACCCGCCGCCAGGTCCACCGGCTTCAACGCACCGCTTCTCGAAAACCCCAACCCCACGAACGCCATGATGCCACGACCCACCCGACGCGACTTCCTCCGCCTGTCCGGCATGGGGCTGGGGGCGATGTCCCTCGGCCTCCTGGATCCCACGTTGGCGTCGGCGCGGTCTGCGGACGTGGCCGCCTCGCCCTTGTCGGCGCGGCCCTCGCATTTCCGGCCGCGCGCGCGGCGCGTCGTGCACTTCTTCCTCAACGGCGGGCCGTCGCACGTGGACACGTTCGATCCCAAGCCGGCGCTGGCTCGCCATGCGGGGAAGGTGTTGCCGGCCGGCAACCTGCGCACGGAACGCAAGACCGGGACGGCGTTCCCGTCGCCGTTCGCCTTCAAGCCACGGGGCCGAAGCGGCCTGGAGATCAGCGACGCCTTCGAGCGGACGGCGGCGCACGCGGACGACATCGCGGTCATCCGCTCCATGTACGCCCACGTGCCCAACCACGAGCCCTCGCTGATGCTGATGAACTGCGGCGACAACGTGCAGGTGCGGCCGTCGTTCGGGGCCTGGACGCTGTACGGGCTGGGGACGGAGAACGCGAACCTGCCGGGATTCGTGGCGTTGTGCCCGGGCGGCATGCCCATCAAGGACGCGGAGAACTGGCAGTCCGCGTTCCTCCCGGGCGTGTTCCAGGGGACGTTCGTGGACCCGCAGCACCGGGACGTGAGCAAGCTGATCGAGCACATCCGCAGCCCCCACGCCGCAACGTCGGTGCAACGCCGTCAACTGGACCTGTTGCACGAGCTGAACGCCGCCCACGCGGCCGCCCGGGGCAACGACCCCCGTCTCGAGGCGCGCATCGAGTCCTTCGAGCTCGCCTTCCGCATGCAACTGGAGGCCACCGACGCCTTCGACCTGTCGCGCGAGCCCGCACACGTGCGCGCCGCCTACGGGGACACCGTGCACGGCCGGCAGACGCTGATCGCCCGGCGCCTTCTGGAGCGCGGCGTGCGCGTCGTCCAGTTGTGGCACGGGGCCGGGCAACCGTGGGACCACCACGACAACATCGAGGGCAACCTCCGCAAGCACGCCGGCGAGATCGACGGGCCCATCGCGACGTTCATCCAGGACCTCAAGCAACGCGGGCTCTTCGAGGACACGCTCATCCTGTTCGGGGGCGAGTTCGGGCGCACGCCCACCGTGGAGCTGGGCGACAGCGGCAAGTCCAAGCTCGGGCGCGACCACAACCACTACGGCTTCTCCGTGTGGCTGGCCGGCGGCGGCGTCCGCGGCGGGGTCGCCCACGGGGCCACCGACGAGTTCGGGTTCAAGGCCGAGCAAAGCCCCACGTCCGTCCACGACCTCCACGCCACGATGCTTCACCTCCTGGGGCTGGACCACGAGCGCCTCACGTTCCGCCACGCCGGACGCGACTTCCGCCTCACGGATGTCGCCGGCGAGGTCGTGCGCCCCATCCTGGCCTGAATCGCGAGATCCGCAGGGAGGCCAAGGGTTCGCCGCCCCCTTCATCCTTCATCCTTCACCCTAGAAACGGCCGTTGGGCAGTCTGTAGGCCGCGTGCCCTCACGCGGCGA
>CAYSGH010000127.1:0-10056 GCA_964430505.1 uncultured Akkermansia sp.
GGAGGGCCCTTTCCTCGTTTTGAAATCCTCTTCGACTGCCGTTTCTAGGTTCAGCCTTCCGTCCGCCGCCCCTGGGCTGAGGCTTCCCACGCACGCCATGACGCCCCGGGGCGAGGTGTCCCTGCATGGAGTCCCGGCTTCAGCCGGCAAAAACCTCGCAATGCCGACCGCGGCCACAACCGCTGCGGGAAGGCACATCACATCAAGAAGGTAGCAAGACCGTCTCGGTCTTGTCCGAACGGAGGCGGCCGCCGCGTGGGCGGCGCACACGAAGCACCCACGCACCGCGTTTTCGCAAACGCCACGCCGCCTGCATGCGGAGCGGCAAGCATTGATCCATCGCGCCTTGCGCTGCCCCGCCCTTGCCCCGTTTTCACCCGCAATCCCGGGACGCACCGCTCGCCCACGTCAGCCCAAGAGCCTTCGCATGCGCTGGGCGCGGCCCCGCACCACCACGCTGGGAAGGCCCGGGTCGGCAGCGCATTCCAGGATCCGTTCGCACAACGCCGCCATCCGTGCCCTCAGGAACACCGCCAACCGTCTCATGGCTCCTCCACCCGCACCCGGAGTCCCAGCGCGCGCACGACGCCCATGGCCTTGCCGAGGTGACACGATCCCTTCCCGGCCTCGAGTTCGATGATGAAGCGAAGTCCGGTGCCGCACGCCATGGCGACGTCCCGCTGGGTCAGGCCATGACGCTTCCGGGCCGCTCGCAGGACTTCGCCCAACGCCTTGGGATCTGGAACATGCATGTTACCGAACGGTGTCTTATGGCCCTTTTCACCCCATCGCAAGGCCCATGTTCCCGATGGGGAACCTCGTCGGCCAAGCTGGGAGCGCGGCCGTCCCCGGCCGCCTCTCCATGTTCCCGCCGTGCGGGACCGGTCCGCTCCCCGCATCCCGCTCCCATGTCACCACCAACTTCGGGATGCACGGGGAACGTCGTGCCGGGCACCCGCATCCGGAACCGCACCCACACCCGCGTTGGGGGCCGGTGTTCGCAACATCAGGGCCACGGCTCGGAATCCAATCGGGGGGCAGGCCACCCTCCCTCACGCGGCGGCACCGATGCCGCACGCCCTGTGCGCCGGCTCAGCCGACATCCGACGGCCCCCGAACCTGGTCCGACGCGCGGCGCGGGCCTCGCCCCACCGCCGTCACGTCCCGCACAAAAATCGGAGCGGCCTGGATCCGGTGAAGTGGATGGACGACATGCTCCGGAAACTCCCGACGGCGACGACGGCGACCTTGAACGATCCGCTGCCCAGCAACTGGAAGCCCGCAGCGGCCTGACATCGCCGGGGCGGGATCCGGTCCTCGCCCAGCGATAATGCCAGCAACTCCACGGCGGGGAACCATGTCTATCGCCGGACACCGACACTTGGGTACCGCCAAGTTGGTGCCCTCGATCCTCAGGTTGCGTGTTGTGACCCAGCCGACGCTTTCTTCCAGGCACGGCGCGGAGCTTTAGTGCTGGGCATCAGGGCAAGTTGCCGGCCCAATTGCCCCCCGGTGCCAGTTCAACCCGTGTTTACCGTCGATATCCGTGACCGTCTTGTCGCACACGAGTTGCTTGAGAACTTCCACGTCAATTGCCAAGCCGTCCGTCCCCTTGGTTAGAAGCTGGGTGAACCGCTAGCGGAGCCGGCCAATGTCCCGGGCGACCATGTCTGGCGACTTCGTCTCGCAGGCAGGTTGAGAGATCTTCTCCATGACAGGATTCTAGTTCGCGTACTTGACGGTAAGGTCCTGCTCGGCATCAAAAAGAGCTAGGGCTTCCTTGATGCGCTCAAACTTAGCATGGCTGGAAAGATTTCCCTCGATGTACAATCCATCATGTAACTGAATGGCACTGCGGCAATCGGCAGCATTCTTCGAAACGCGCAGACGATCCTTCAAGCTGGAGGCGAAGAAGGGTTCTGGATTTCGCGAGTAAAGCTCTCGCATGACCAGCAAATAGAGGTCGGATATGGTGGTCACCGGGTGGCGAACATCGGCAAGGACCGCGTAATCCAATCTCCTACCCGTTGGGTCCTCGGCTTCAAAGATGCTGATTTCCTCCTCGCGAGATCCATCAGCTGTCTCAACATCCGGGTAGCACCAAACTTCCAGGACGCGCTCGCTAAGCAAGCGGGACCGCTCATGATACGTTTCGAGGTTCCATTGGTCGATGTCCTTGAGATAGCGGTTTAACCAGAGGCGGCTAAAGCTGTAGCCCTGCTCCTTGGCACCGTGATTCATTAGTTTTTTCTCAGCAAAACTCTTGTTTCCCAGGCTGCCATTGTTACCGGATAGGGTCAGATTGCCGATGGTATGAAGATGGTTTTCGGCAAACGCGCGGAAGACATCTGGTCCCAAGGTGTCCCGCCATTTCGGGTCGGGGCTTTGCGGGAAGATGTGCTCGACGGTAATGTCGCCGTCACCGTCCAATCTCACGGGCTCCTGATTGTTGTGGTTTTCCAAGCGTTGGAGGAAGTATGTCCTGTTCTTCGGCTTGATGTTGTAAAAGTCCCTTTCGACAACCGTGGCCATCACCTCTGCGTTCCTGGGGAAGCGCTGGGTGCCCTTCTTCCTCACCAAGGAGCGTTCGATGCTGGCGACATAGTCCTTCGGATCAACATCCTCATACAGCCGCATGAAGATCTTGTTCAGCGCATTGGTTGGAAGGCCCAGGATGAAGCGGCGCCATACGAAGCTTTGGATGATCTCCATGATCCTCAGCAGCTGCGCCTTGTCGATTTGGTCGTGCTCGTAGTCTGCAAATACTTGCAGAAGGAAGGGGTAGGACACATTCGTGTCTAGTTGCTCGAGGTATTGAAGCTGCCTGCTGATCCCTGCATCCTGTTCCTGTTCCGGGTTGATGAACTTGTGGTAGTGCCGCGACAATGTCTTCAGCTCCTCCAGCAGCTCCTCCAACTCCTCATATTGGAGCGATGGGAAGCGTTCTTTGAACTGCGCATAGACGTTGCTTTTGTTCGGAATCTTTTTCGTCTTTAGCGTCAGGTAGTCGCGTATGAAGTCCGACACGCAGCTTCTATTGGTCCGCAGCTCCCTGGCATTGTTTTCTATCTTCTGCCAAAACTTAAGGTAAATCTCATTTTGCTTCTTGCGGCTCAGCCCCATAAGGATGAAATTGCGAATGAGGTCGGCCTGGGAAAGCTCCAGCCCAGTGGAGTTTAGGCTCTCGAAAATACGCTGTGCATCGTCTTTCCCGCGCTCGAGGGAAACCTCCACGAACATCAGCTTGTTCAAGCCGCCGAGGACACGGTCGATGTTGCCCTCGGTGATCCGGGTGCTGAAAAAGCCAAAATTGCTGATGACCCGCGAGAATCCTCCATCGAAGGAGCCCACATCCTCTCCCGAAAGCAGGTGCTTGATGGCTCGGTCGTTGTTCTCGGTCGGGCGTAGCTTTAGCTTTTCCTCCTCGGCGGCGAACTTGTTGATCAGGTAGGTCTCATGGATGCGGGTTAGCTTCTGGTGGTCGCCGACTGATTGTAGGAAACGATACAGGGCGATGTAGATCAGGGTGACGGTTGTCAGCCTTTGCTGGCCGTCGATGATGGAAAGTTCACGGATGCCGGAGGCGGAATAGACATCGTCATGGATATAGACAATGCTTCCGATGAAGTGCGCATTGATTTTTTCATCGGATCCCGCAGCGAGAATGTCGGCAAGGAATTGGCCACACTGGGCCTCCGTCCAGTCATAATTCCGTTGATACACTGGAATGACGAATTGTGTATCAGCCTGTGAGAGGAAGCGGTTCAAATTGATTTCACTGGCCTTCATGTGGGTAGTCAGGGAGTTGCGGGAGTTTGGGCTCGTTCGGCCTCGTGTCGTTTGACATTGGCGTTTAGATCCATGCGCCCGTGGAGCGGTGCTTCCCGGCTAGTGCGGATGCTCGGCGCGATGACCTGGCTAGAAGGGCGTTCGTAGTTTGGAAGGGCAGCCCGACGGCGTGCTGTCGCCTGTGTGTTTGTTGCGCGGGTTAAGCTGCCTGACAATGGGCCTGCCAAGTAGGCGTCGCAGCGGTTGATCCAGCCTTGGTACAGTGCAGGGACGTGGTGGCCCGCGTGGTCGTCAAGGCGAAGGGATGCTGTCGATTGGGCGCATTGCCTTGCCGGTGCTTGCGCCAGCAACGGGTTGCGCAAGGCGCGATCCGCCTCGGTGGCCAGGATGTTGAGGCTCGATGACTTGCTACGCGGCAGAGCCGTTCGGCAGCTCGAAAGCCGCTGCATCAGGGTACGCAGTTCGGAAGACGCAAATGGGCAAAGAGAAGGCGAGGCAACGTCCAAGGATGCTCTTCCCGTCAAGGCCAGACGCGACGCGTCCAAGATCCGATCATTGGACGTTTTGCGGATCAGGTGCATGCCATGCGGAGGATCGAGGGTTGTACCTGGCGTGCGCCGCCATTTTGGGTGGTGCAAGGACCGGGGCGAAGCAGGTTTCTTTGGGCAACCCGGCGGCCTGTTGCGCTCTTGATCATGGTTGGCATCGCTCCACCTCTCTGGCGTCCATTTCTATCGCCGTGCCGGGGTCGTTGTGAAGGATGACCTTTTCCTGTCCTAATGCCTGGCAATTTGCCGCATAGGCCCCCCACAGGCTCGGACAGCGGCTGTCCACCGGCGCGGTTCATCCTGCCCGCCATGCCGGAGGAGATCCGATGCGGGGTGGGATCGTGACTGCGGGGGAGGCGGGGAGCGGGGCGGCGGGACGATGGTATCGATGGCGCGGTCGAGTTGTCCTGGGTCGATCCAGCTCATGCCGAGGTTCAGCAAGAGCCTCCGGGAATCGGGGTAAGCGCGCGCAGCAGGTCGAAGCGTTGGCAGCCTTCGCAAGTCTGGCCGCGGCGTAGCATCTCGATGCCGGTGTCGATGGGATCGGTTTCGGGCGGCGCCCAGGTGACTTGGATCGTATCGGGCGTTGTCACGACCTGCCCGGTCACGCCCATCTCGCGGAACCCCGATTCAAGGAACGCGGCGACGGCGTCGCGGAACTCCCTCGTGCCCGCCGCCCGGGCCGACTCGGGCAGCAACGACATGTCGAACGCCGAGATTGGCAGCGCGAAAACGTCCATGGGGTTCGGGTGCATCGCGGGAGGCCATGGCGTGTGCAGGATCCTGCGCAGCTCGGCCGACTTCTGCCGTTGGAGTAAGTCGTTCGGTTCCAGCCATCGCCAGCGCATCACAAAGCCAGTGGCCCCACGCTGCCGTCGGGTCTCTCGGCGGGACATGGATGGCAGGCACTTGCTGATAAATGCCGACATATTGTAGGCTCCCATTATGGCTGACACCCTCGACCCCAGGCTCCGGCCGCTGCTCCGGCGGCAGGCGGTCCTCCGGACCCGTGATCTGGCGCGACTTGGGGTGCCGCGGACCGCGCTCGAAGCGCCGCTGGCCGACGGCAGGATCTCCCGCCTCAGTCACGGCGTTTACGCCGTCACCGGACACGACGTGTCCGAACACCACAGCCTGGCCCAGGCTGCCGTGCGGGTGCCGCAGGGGGTCGTCTGCCTGCTCTCCGCCCTGGTGTTCCACGAGCTGACCACCCAGACCCCCCACGAGGTTTGGCTGGCCATCGACCGCAAGGCCCGGTTGCCAACGGAAGGATATCCGCCGCTCCACGTCGTGCGCTTCGGGGGCGAGGCGCTGAACGCAGGCACTGCCCTCCACTCCATCGACGGGGTGCCGGTGCGCATCACCACCCCCGCCAAGACCGTCGCCGACTGCTTCAAATACCGGAACAAGATCGGGATCAACATTGCCGTCGAGGCGCTGCGCGACGGATGGAACCGGCGCCGGTTCACCATGGATGAGCTCTCGGCCATGGCCCGCGTTTGTCGCATGGAGAAGATCCTCCGCCCCTATCTGGAGTCGCTCGCATGAAGGCCCCCCATGTCGCCGCCTCGGTGCGCCAACGCCTGCTCACGCTGGCGCAGTCGAAGGGGTGGGATTTCAACCGCGTCCTCGCCCGCTATGGCGTGGAGCGGGTCCTGTGGCGGTTGGCCGCCTCGCCGCATGGCGAACGCTTCCTGCTCAAGGGTGCCATGCTGTTCACGGTGTGGGAGGGTTCACCGCATCGGGCCACGCGAGACTTGGACCTGCTGGGCCTTCGTCGGGGTTCCATGGAGGAATTGGTCGCGCTCTTCCGTGAAGTCATCGCCACGCCGGTGGAACCGGATGGCCTGGTCTTTGGGCAAGTGACCGCCGAGCCGATCCGGGCCGCCATGGAGGCGGGCGGCATCCGGGTCGTCCTTCGCGCCGGATTGGCCGGAGCACGCATCCCGGTGCAGGTCGATGTCGGCTTCGGGGACGCCACCGTGCCGCCCCCGGCGGCGGTGGAGTTCCCAACGCTCCTGAACACGCCCAAGCCGAAGCTGCGGGCCTATCCACCCGAGACGGTCATTGCCGAGAAGTTGGAGGCCATGGCGCGTCTTGGGATCGCCAACAGCCGAATGAAGGACTTTTTCGATGTCTGGTATCTGGCGAGGAACCAAGCCTTTGAAGGCGCGGTTCTCGCCGAGGCCATCCGCGCGACGTTCACCGCGCGCAACACGACGATGCCCGCGGGTCCATTGACGGCGCTGACGCCGGAGTTCAGCCACGACCCAGGCCGGCGCGCCCAGTGGCATGCGTTTGTCCGGCAGGCTGCCTTGCCAGGAACAACCCCGCCCTTGCCCGAGATTGTCGCGGGCATCGGGGATTTCCTCGCACCGTTGCTGGCGTCGATCCAGTCCAGGTCCGAAGCACCCCGAAAATGGGATCGCGGCTGGGGTGGCTTTGGCCAGTGACTCGCGTTGGCAACCGCCCGTCCGACGGTCTATGCCATTCCCTTATGCAGTGGATTCTGTCGGCCTGAAATGCCGTTGGAATCCAGGTCGAGCGGGATGCCTTATTCACCCATCGACGTCAGTCCTTGTTCCTTCGTCCTCCTGCCGGCGATGCACCCATGACCCGCGCCCAGGGGCTTGGCCTGGGACGGGCTTCCCCCTTCACGCCCTCATCTCGGTGATCTGCTTGGTGGCGATGCCGATGGGGCGGTCGAGGGGGACGCCGGCGCAGGTCAGGAGCGTGGTGAGGAGGTCGCCCTGGTTGCCCTGCACGTTGGGGAGGAAGCGCCCGGTCTTGAGGGAACCGCCGCCCTTTCCCGCAAGGATGAACGGAAGGTTGTCGCGCCGGTGCTTGTCGCCGTCTTCCAAGCCCGAGCCCCACATCATGATGCAGTGGTCGAGCAGGGTGCCGTCGCCCTCCTTCAGGGCGTGCATCTTCCTCACCATGCGGGCGAACTGATCGACGTTCAGCTTGTTGATCGCCGCCACCTTCCGGATCATTTCCTGGTCGGTGCCGTAGTGCGTCTGAGAATGGTGCTGGTCGGAGAATCCCAGCTCGGGGTAGGACGCCCCGTTGGGCCGCGAACTGATGTAGGTGCTGACGCGCGTGGTGTCGGTCTGGAAGGCAAGGATCGTCAGGTCGCACATGACCTGCATGTAGTCGCTGCGCTTGTCGCCTTCGGGAATCTTCACCTCGATGGGCGCCGCGTCGGCGGCGTGGCGTCGGGAGGGGGCGACCCCGTTCTTCTCCAGGGCGGCTTCCTGCTGGCGGGTTTCGATGGCGGCGATGCGACGTTCCACCGAGCGGACGCTGTCGAGGTATTCGTCGAGCTTCTGTTGGTCGCCCCGGCCGAGGGTGCGGCGCAGGTCGCGGGCGCCGCCGAGGACGCGGTCGAGCATCTGGCGGTCGAGGGGGTTGGCCTGGGTGACCTTGCCTTCCCGGCCGCTTTTTCCGAAGAGCCGGTTCAACACGTTGCGCGGATCGGTCTCGGCGGGGACGGGCTGGGTGGGGGAACGGAAACTGCAATGGTTGTAGTAGCCCTCGTGCAGGCCTTCCTGATTTTCCTTCCACGTCTGGGGCATGGTGGCCAGTTCGAGCGACGGCAGCAGGGTCTGGGCGCCGACGTAGTTGGCCATGATCTGGTCGGCGGAGATGGAGATGTTGATGCGGTCGCGCGAATCGGGATCGGGCAGGCGCGCGGTGAGCCAGGTGGACAACTCCAGCGCATGGGGGGCTCCGCTGAAGGGCGTGGTGGGCACGCCCGAGATGCCCTTCATCATCAGGCATTGGTCCAGGATCGGCCGCAGCGACTCCAGGATGGGGGGCGGCGCGTGCAGGAACTCCTCCGGGCTCTTGGGCCAGAACTGGTCCATGATGACCCCGTGCGGCATGTACATGAACGCGAGGCGCACCGGTGGCTTGGTTGCATTCGGGCCGGCCGCCCGGGCCAGGGAATCCAGGAAGGGCAGCGCGAGGGATACCCCCACGCCCTTCAGGAAGCTGCGGCGATGCACGTGGGAGGGCGGATTCATGGGATTCATGTCGGTGCTTTCGTGACGGCGGGTTGCGGTCGCTACTCGACCCTGCGGTGGGTGAACAGATAACTGGCGATGACTTCGGTAAGGAGGGTCCGCACCCGGTAATCGTCGTCGGCGACCCGGGCCATCAACTGGTCGATGACGACCTCGTCGTAGCCCTCCAACGGTCGCCCGAGCGCGTAGGCCATGAACCGTTCGGCCAGGTTGCGGGCGAGGTCGGGCTCGCGTGCGGCCAGCAGGCGCTTCAGCTCGGCCGGGTTGGAGAAGGCGGCGCCGGCGGGAAGCTTCCCGGCCGAATCGATCGCCACGCCGGCCTCGTTGCGGTCCCGCCAGCGGCCGATGGCATCGAAGTTCTCAAGGCCGAAGCCGATCGGGTCGAGCGCACGGTGACAGTTGGCGCACGCGGGGTCCTTCGTGTGCAGCTCGGTGCGTTGCCGAAGGGTCAGGCCTTCCACCCGCTTGGGTTCCTGCGCCTCGAGTTGGGGAATGTCGGGAGGGGGTGGGGGCACGTGTTCACCCAGGACCTGCTCCAGGACCCACACGCCCCGACGCACGGGGCTGGTCCGGGTGGGGAAGGAGGTGGCGGCCAGCGTGGCGGGCATGCCGAGGATGCCGCCCCGGTTGGGGTTCGAGAGCTGGACCCGGCGCATCTTCGGGCCCTTCACGGAGGAACCCAGGCCGTACAGCCCGGCGAGCGGCTCGTTCAGGAAGGTGTAGTCACTATCGACAAACCGGATGGCCCGATCGTTCCGCTGAACGATGCTTTCGAAGAACAACCGGGCCTCGGCCACCATGGCCTGGCGCAGTGCCGGCGTCATCTGGGGGAACAGGGCGGGATCGAAAACCTGGCGTTCCAGGTCGTTCACCCGCAGCCACTGGGCACCAAAGCCGTCGAACAAGGCCCGGGCGCGCGGGTGGAGCAGAAGCCGCTTCGCCTGCGCCCGGAGCGTCGCCGGCCGATGCAGCTCGCCCCGGTCCGCCAGGGCGGACAACTCGGCGTCGGGCGGCGCGGACCACACCAGATACGAAAGGCGCGCCGCCAGATGGTGGTCGTCCAGGGGCACGACCGGTTCATCAGGTGGGGCTTCCTTGGCGGGGGCGATGAAGAGGAACTGCGGGGAGACCAGGATCGCCTTGAGCATGAGGCCCAGCGCGGCCGTGTCATCCAGGTGCTGGCTCCGGGCGAGGTCGAAGACGTCCACCAAGACGTCCAACTCCGCCTCGGTGGGCGGACGACGGTAGGCGTCGCGGGCGAGGGAGCGTGCGACCTGGCGCGCTGCCAGGCGCGGATCGGAGCCCTTGGGCGGCTTCCGTCCGAAGATCCGCTTCTGCACGGCCGTCGGCGGCCTGCCTTCCGGGGCGACGACTTGCCCGACGACCTCGTTGGCGATTTCGAGGAAGCGTTCGGATTGGAGGGGCGAGATCGAGTTGAGGTAGCCCTCCCCGACGACTTCCTCCGGAAGGCCGTCGGCGATCGAAGGATGGACCCCGTAGAGGTCGTGCAGCGTGTTCGCGTACTCGACCTTGGACAACCGGCGCATGACGAACGGGCCGGGGCTTCTGGGGCTGAGGTACTTCAGCTTGCCGATCCACTGGATGAACTGGAGGCGCTCCGCGTCGGTGGGTTGCTTGGCCGCGTCGGCCGGGGGCATGTCGTGCACCTTGACGTTCGCAACGGCCTTCTTCCA
>CAYSGH010000128.1:0-10020 GCA_964430505.1 uncultured Akkermansia sp.
CAAAGGCCGCTTTTTGGGTTATCGAAAGCAAATCCGGGAGACGCAGTCCTCGAATCCCTCGGCGCCGGCGATGACCTGGATCTCGACGCGCATGAAGAGGATGGGGAGGTCGCGCCGGTCGATCTTGGGGAAGCGGACCGCGTCCTTCTGGGTGGTGAGGAGGCACGTGGCCCCGCGCTTCTTGGCGCGGTTGATGGCCTCGAGGACTTCCTGCTGGTCAAAGCGGTGATGGTCGGCAAAGCGGCGCGCGAGGACGATCTCGGCGCCGAGCTCGACGAGCTTGGACTCGAAGCTTTCGGGCTGCGCGATGCCGCTGAGGGAGGCCACCTGGCGACCCTGGACGATGTCCAGCCCGTGGCGTTCGCCGGAGAACACGTTCTCGAAGTAGAGCGGACGGTGGACGCACTCGATGATCTCGGCGTTGGGATTGAGCTGGGCGACCTTGGCGCGCAGGTCGTCCACCGACCGGGAGCGGGCGGCGTTGGACCGGTCCACCTTGGTGAGGAAGACCACGTTGGCCCGCCGAAGGTGGGAGGGCGGCTCACGGAGGGTGCCGCGTGGGAGCATGAACCCGTTCCCGAAGGGTTGCTGGGCGTCCACGAGCACCACGTCCGTGCGTCGGCCGCGCAGTCGCCAGTACTGGAACCCGTCGTCGAGCAGCAGCGTGTCGCACCCGAACTTCTCCACCGCGTACCGCCCGGCCTTCACCCGGTCCTTGTCCACGAGCACGACGACGTCCCGGAGGTTGGACGCCAGCATGTAGGGCTCGTCGCCGGAGGACAGGGAGTCGAGGAGCAGCGACTGGCCATCGCTCACGATGCGGGGCGGGGTGGTGTCGTCGCGCAGCAGGAGCGTGTCGAGCAGGCGCCGGTGGAGGGGCTTGGGCTTGGAGCGATAACCTCGCGAGAGGATGGCGACCTTGCGGCCCGCGTCCTGGAGCGCGCGCGCGAACTTCTCGACGACGGGTGTCTTGCCCGTGCCGCCCACCGTGAGGTTGCCGACGGCAATGACCTGCACGCCGAGGGTGGCGTCGCGCAGGATCCGGGCGTTGTAGAGGACGCGGCGCAGTTTGACGGCGGCAGCAAAGACCTGAGCGAGCGCAAAGAGGACGCCCTGGAGCATCGCCTCCTTCCGGGAAGGGCGTTGCTCAAAGATCACCTTGAGGAGGCTCGTTTCCGCCGCCTCGAGAAACTGCTGCCACTGGGCTCGCACGACGGGAGACAGCGTGCCACGGCGATACGTCGCGGGGCCAGAACCGTCGTCTCACGCGGCGACGCACGGTCTTGCCGCCCGCGCTGTCCGACCCGTTGCTACGGGCGCCCCGTAACGACGCGCCAAAGGATGGCCGCCACGATGATCGCGTTGGCCAACACCAGGATACCGAAGGCTGGCACCCCCACATGGGTCAGCAGCCCCGCCTTCATGCAGAGCCACGGCAACGCCGCCAGTCCCGCCGCCACGACGGTGCCCGTCGCGACCAACCCCGCGCGCGCCCATCCGGATGCCTTCACCATGCGCCTTTCCTACACGGGCGGACGCGCGCGAGTCAAAGGGACGGTCGCATGGCGGGTGGCGCATGGCCGATGGCCCATCGTGCGCGTGGGAGCACGAAGACGGCGACGGGGCGGAACCGTCCCCGCTCCGTTGTGTTCCGGCGGGCATCCATCGGCGGATCCGGGTTGGACGCGGGCGGAGGCACGCGGGCAGGCTGGCGCGATGAAGCACGATTCTCGTCTCCGAGCCGCAACGCGGGGCGCCCGGGCATCCACCATGGTCGCCGTCGCGGCGGTGCATTGGGGAATGGCCGTCGCAAGGGCCGCCGACGCGTCTTCGGCGTGGGCGCTGGCGCCGGCCGTCGCGCCCGTCGTCGCCGCATCCGTGGAGGTGGAGGCCGACTGGCTGGCCCTGCCCGTCCGCTTTTCGTCCGAGGGCGGATCGGGATTGAAGTCCTCCGGTGCGTCGGGCTGGGACGATGCGCGGGCGGCGGCGGATGCGGCCGGACGCCTTCCATCGCAGGATGGCATGTGGGTGGTGCGCGACCCGGAACGCCTGGATGCCGAGCTGCCCTTGCGATCAGGCAAGGCTTCCTTGTTCGGCCCGGACGGCGGCGCGTCCGTGCTCGTGATGGTGCCGTTCAAGGATTCGACGGAGGCTCCCGCCGGGGCGGCGGCGCGCGCGGCGCAATGGGTGGCCACGTGGCGGCCGCCCAACCGCTGCAAGGCGGAGGCGGGGAGCCCGATCGTGGCGGTGTTGGATCCCGAGAAGCATCGCGCATCGGTGGTGCGGGCGGCTGCGGCGAAGATTGCGGACGACAAGCTGGCGTTGGTGGGCGACGTCGGGGCGGCGGCGCGCGTGTCGGGCCTTGAGGGGGTGGTGCGGGCGCGTTCGGTGGGCGGACGGAAGGTGGCGTTGTTCATCCGGTACTCGGTGGAGGTTTCGTCGGGAGGCAGGTGAGCCAGGGTGGGCCCGTGATCGAAGGTGGGTGGGTTGCGGGCCAGATAGGCGGGGAGGGCACGAACGGATTGCCATGGAGGTTTTTGGGGTTCCTGGACGTCTTCGTTGGGCGACACCCGATCATTGCCCCGGGCACTTGGTTTTGAGCACGGCATGGCACCGTGGGTGGGCCTTGGATTCGCGATCATCCCCGCCTTGGTTGACCCCGAAGAAACGCGTCGAAGGCCGTTTTGCGCTGGGAGTCCCGTGCGCTCTTGCACGCGTGCGGCGGGGTGGTAGAGCCCCTTTTCCATGGGAGAAGTGAACATCCGGTATCCCGATGAATGGGTGGCGACGGGCGGGCGGTCTCGGGAAGAAGTGGAGTCGGAATTGCGGTTTCAACTGGCGGTCCGGCTCTTCGAGATTGGGCGGCTTTCCGTAGGCAAGGCGGCCGAGTTGGCCGGATGGAACAAGGTCCTGTTCATGGATGCCTTGGGCAGGCTCTAGGTGCCGGTCATCAACTTGGACGACGACGAAATCAAGGCCGAGCTCGATGCATTCAGAGGAGATCATCATCGCCGATCGCGGACCCTTGATCGGGCTGGCACGGATCGGATTGCTGGAGTTGCTGCCATTGCTGGCCAAGAAGGTCCTGGTGCCCAGGGCCGTGTGGATGGAGGTCACCCATGCGCGATCCGACGCCCCGGGTGCGAAAGAGGTCGCAGTCCAAGCGTGGATGGAGGTTGAGGACGTGGGCGCTGGTACCGTCGAGCCACTGCTGCTGTTCGTCGGGCAGGGAGAGGCGGAGGCGATCGCCATGGCGCAGGTCCGTCCGGGAGCTGTCCTCCTGTTGGATGATCTGCGGGCTCGTAAGCTGGCCGAGAGGCTAGGATTGCGACGCCTGGGAACGGTGGCGCTGCTCGGCCTTGCCAAGCGACGAGGTCTGATCGCTGCGCTGAAGCCAGCCCTGGATGCGTTGGTGGGCCACGGCATCTATCTGAGGCGGGAATGGATCGACGCGGCGTTGCGAGAGGCCGGGGAATAGGCAAGCGCACCATTGGTTCATGCCCCGACTCGACTTGAAACGCCTTCGTGGGCAGGGTTTCGGTCCAACGCATGCGCTACATCGAGCCTCATGGTCACATGGTCAGCCGCACGACGGACGACTACCTCGACATGGTCACGGCGGGGTGCGCGGCCGTGTGCGAGCCGGCGTTCTGGGCGGGGTTTGACCGTTCGTCGGCCGATGGGTTCCGGGACTACTTCAGGCAACTGACCGAATATGAGCCGGCGCGCGCGGCCAAGTATGGGCTGCCCCACTTCTGTTGGTTGTGCATCAACCCGAAGGAGTCGGAGGACGTGGGCCTCGCGCGCGACGTGCTGTCGTTGGTCCCGGAGTTCCTTGGGCGGCCCAACGTGCTGGGCATTGGCGAGATCGGGCTCAACAAGAACTCGCGCAACGAGGTCAAGGTGCTGGAGATGCACGTGGACCTCGCGGCCCGGGAGAACCAACTGATCCTCGTCCACACGCCCCACCTGGAGGACAAGCTCAAGGGCACGCGCCTCATCCTCGACGTCCTCCGGGCGGACTCCCGGGTCCGGCCGGAACGCGTCTTGATCGACCACGTGGAGGAGCACACCGCACGGATCGTCCTCGACCGCGGGCACTGGGGCGGCATGACCTTGTACCCGATCAGCAAGTGCACGCCCGCGCGCGCGGTGGATATCCTCGACGTGTTCGGATCGGAAAGGCTGTGGATGAACTCTGCCTGCGACTGGGGCGAGAGCGTCCCCTTGGCGATCCCGCGCACGGCGCTGGAAATGAGGCGGCGCGGATGGGCCGCCGAGGACATCGACCGCGTCATCTACGGAAACCCGGTGCGCTTCCTTTCCCAATCCCCGCGCTTCCACCTCCGCTAGCCGGGCAAACACCACCCGTCCCACCACGGCAAGACGATGACACGACAACAAGTCCTCGACCTCTACTTCATGGAGGCACGAAGCAAGGTGATCGACCTCGCGGCGTTTCTGGATCGCGTGGAGCGCGGAACGGGCGACGCGGACTTCCGCCTGGCCGCCCTCCATGCCGCCCTGGCGGCGTTGCAGCAATGCGAGCCCATGCGCGCCCGGTCCGTCCTGGAAGCCTTGAGTGACCCCACCGCCGAGCCCATCGAGAAGGCGCCGGGCAAGGGTGCCGTGGGTGCCTGGCCGGGGATGGCGGGCGGCGGTTCGACCACCTGATCCTCGATGCCCCTGGGGCGGCCTCGCCGCACGCTTGGGACGGCCGTGGGCAGGCCAGTTCCCTTTTGCGTTCGCACGGCCCCTTGGCCACCGTGCCCGGCGTCGTGACGAAGCCGCTCGCCATCGTTTTCTACGAGAAACTCCTTCCCGGCAGCCGCCTGCCCTTCCGCCTCGCCGACCTCGGCTGGCGCGTCAGCGAGGTCAAGCTCGCCAACCAAGTGATCCCCGAGGTCCGTTCTCAAATGCCCATCGTGGTGCTCATGGAACTGGCCCTCCGGACGGGGGACACCTGCCCGGTCATCTCCGAGATCCGGCGCGACCCCGTCGTCCGGCACATCCCCGTCCTCGGCTATTGTGATCCCAAGAACACGAAGCTTTGCGAAGCGGCCCTGGCGGCCGGCGCCAGCCTCGTCGCCGCCGAGGCCGGGCTCCTCGAGCAATTGCCCCACCTCCTCAACCACGTCCTCGCCGTCGAGTAACCGCCTGCCATGGTGCCCCCTGCCGTCCCCCCGCCCGTCCGACACCTGTACGTCCATGTCCCCTTTTGCTCGCACAAGTGCGAGTACTGCGCCTTCTACTCCGCGACGCCCTCGGGCGACCAGGTTGCCCGCTACGTGGACGCCCTCGTCCACGAGATGGCGCTGGTTGCCCCCCGGTGCCGACCGGACACCGTGTTCTTCGGGGGCGGCACGCCGTCCCTCCTCAGCATTCACCACTGGGAGACCGTGCTGGAGGCCATGCGCCGCCACGGCCTGCTGGGCGCGGCCGAGTTCACCGTGGAATGCAACCCCGCCACCGTCTCCGCCGACAAGGCCCGCCTCCTGCGCTCGGCCGGCGTGAACCGCATCTCGATGGGCGTTCAATCCCTCGATGTGCGCCTGCTCGAGCGCCTCGGGCGCGTTCATTCGCGCGAGCAGGTGTTCCAGAGCATCGACACCCTCCGCGGGGCTGGCTTCGACAATCTCAGCATCGACCTCATGTTCGCCATCCCGGGCCAGGACATGGCCTTGTGGGACGCCACCCTCGACGAGGCCCTCGCCCTCGGCACCGAGCACCTCAGTTGCTACGAGGTCATCTACGAGGACGACACCCCGCTCTTCGAGCAGCTCAAGGCCGGCGAGTTCGACGTGGACGAGGAGCTGGCCTGCGCCCAGTACGAGCGCCTCGTCGAGCGCGCCCATGCCTCGGGCTTCCGGCAGTACGAGGTCGCCAACTTCGCGCGTGACGCCCGCCCGGGAACGCCGCTTCCCACGCCGCCGCCCGAAATCCCCACGTTCGCCTGCCGCCACAACGTCGCCTACTGGCGCGGGCTCGACTTCTTCGGGCTGGGCCCCAGCGCATCCGAGTACGTGGATGGCGTGCGGTCCCGGAACCGCGCCAGCACCGTCCTCTACACCGAGCAAGCCCTGCGCGGGCATCGGGCCAAGGACTTCGCCGAGACCCTTCCGCCCTTGGCGCGCGCCGGCGAGCTGGCGGCGTTCGGCCTGCGCATGAACGCCGGCTGGCCGTTCGCGGCCTTCCAGGAGCGCACCGGGTTCGACCTCCGCAACGAATGGGCAGGCGACCTCGATCAACTGTCCCGGCAAGGCTGGGCCGAGGTCTTGCCCGACCGCTTCCGCCTCACCCCGCAGGGCCTGCGCTTCGCGGACGCGGCCGCCCGGTGCATGCTGAGGACGTGATGGCGGACAAGGGAGCGCCACCGATCACGGTCGTCCGTCTCAGTGGTTGAACAGGAACTCGGGCGAGTTGATCAGCGCCCAGAAGACGTCCTCCACGGCCGTCTTGCGCGTGGCGCCCGCCGCCGCAAAGGCCGCCGTGGCCGTCTCCAGCTCCCGCTCCGTGGGACGTCGTCCCAGCGTCACCATATAGATCTCCGTCACCACCGCGGCCGGGCTTGCCGTCCCTTCCGCCAGCCCGTGCAGGCGGCCCTTCGGGTCCGACATCTTCGCCTGCAACGCCCGCGAGTTCATCAGGTGCAACGATTGCACCACGCTGAGCGACGCGTCGCGCTCGCACGGGCAATCGCTGCTGGAGTTGGGACGGCCAAAGGCGTCCAGCAGGTGCGACTCAATCTTGTAGCTCCACGCCTGCATCGCGCGCCCGCCCGGGGGCATCGCCGCCAACGCGTCGGGAACGCCCGTGGCGTCCGACAACGCATCCGCCACCACCTCCGCCCGGAGGCGTCGTCGATAACCACGCGAGAAGGCCCGCGTGTCCCCAAGGTTGGTCTCGTTGGGCTCCGAGCTGAGCTGGTACGTGCGCGAGTTGAGGATGGTGCGGAACAGGTGCTTCCAGTCGTATCCGGCCCCTGCGAAGTCCGCCGCCAACGCGTCCAGCAGCTCCGTGTTCACGCATGGATTGGACGCGCGGAAGTCGTCCACCGGATGCACGAGGCCGCGCCCCAGGAAGTGGCCCCACGCACGGTTCACCGCCGCCCGTGCAAAGAACGGGTTGTCCCGGGACGTCAGCCAGTCCGCCAACGCGCGGCGCGGGTCGCCCTGGAAGTCCTTGGCCAATGCCGGGCCGTCCGGGGCGCGCGGCTCCATGACCACGCCCGAGACCGGGTGCCGGACGGATCCGCCCGGCGCGTAGTAAAACGTCTCCGTCCCCGCCGAGATGGGCGGCGACAACCCGGCGCCCTTCTGCTTCAACGGCCCGAAGTACGCCGCCAGTTGGTAGAAGTCCTCCTGGCCCCACTTCTCGCTCGGGTGATGGTGGCACTTGGCGCATTCCAGCCGCGTCCCGAGGAACAACTGGCTGAACATCGTCGTCAGCTCGGCCGGCTCCCGCCGGTCCCGGTAGATCACGGCCGCGCCCGACCGATGGTTCGAGCCCTCCGCCATCAGGATCTCGCGCACGAAGGCGTCGTATCGTTGGTTCTCCCGGAATCGTTCCCGCAGCCACTGGTCCAGGAGGAACACGCTCTTCACGCCCACGCGGTCCGGGTTGGGCCGCAGCAGGTCCGCCCATTGGTTCGCCCAGAAGTCGCCATAGGCCGGCTGCTCCAGCAGCGCGTCCACGTACCGCCGACGCTTGTCCGGCGACCCGTCCGCCAGGAACGCCGCGACCTCGTCGGGCGTCGGCAACATCCCCAGCGTGTCCAGCTTCGCCCGACGGACAAACTCCGCGTCCGTGCACAGCGCGGACGGGAGCAATCCCAGCCGCTGGAACTGCCGGTGCGCGAGCGCGTCGATGAAGTTGTTGGTCTCCAACGCGGCGTAGCGGCTGGCCGGGAACGTGCGCTCGGCCGGCACCGTCACCTGGGTGGCCGCCACCAAGCCCATGAACCGCGCCACCACCACGCCTTGCCCCGTGATGCGCCCCACCGTCATCCGTCCGCCCGGCTCCACGCGCACCAGCTCCTTGTCGCTCGACTCATACGCCGCCAACGCCGTCACGTCGCGGCGCGACCCGTCGGAGTATCGGGCCTCCACGCGCAACGACTCCCGGCCGCCCTTCTTGTAGGCGCGTTCTGCAGGCGTCATCACGACGGACTGGAGCACCGGCTCGTTGGTCAGCGAGTAGGGCATGCCCCCCCGGATCCAGCGCACCAGCAAGTCATGCGTCGGGGAGCCCGGCTTGAACCGTTGCCCTCCCTCGTGAGGCACCAACCCCAGCGGCTTGAGCAGCAACAGGCTCTGGTCCGGGGCCGACGGCAACACGCGCCTCCCGCGCGCCTCCCGGACGATCTCCGCATGGTCCGACGCCGGGTCATACGAGAACACGGACAACTTGAACCCGTTCTGTCCCTCGGGCTTCGAGTGGCAGCCACCGGACGCACAGCCTGCCTGGTTCAACGCCGGCAAGACGTCGCGCACGAAGCTCGGGGCCGACGCCCGTTCCTTCGCAGCCTTCTTGGCCAGCCCGGACACGGGCGACGGCGGCGGCTCCAACCGCGCCAGGACCTTCCCGTCGCCATCCAGCACGTGCACCGAGCCGTCGTGGCACGACGCCACGATGCGCGAGCCATCCACCGACACCGACAACGCAAGGGTTGCGTCCGGCAACGTGGCCAGCCTTCGTTCGTCCCCGGACGCCGAGCTTTGCTCCCCGGTGTGCGTCTTGAGGTTGTTGTACCGCATCAACGCGCCGGCGTCGGTCACCGCGTGGATCGCCTGCGCCGCGCCGGACCATGCGACGGCGTTGTAGGCGGACACGGGCCCGCCCAGCGCAATGATCTTCTCCTTCGTCGCAATGTCCCAAACCTTCAGCGTGCGGTCCGCCGCGCCGCTGACCACCTGGGTGGCGTTGGTGTTGAACGCCACCCCCAGGACCTGCGCCGTGTGCCCTTCCAACGTCGCCACCTCCTTGCGCGAGGTCGCGTCCCAGACGCGCACCAGGTGATCGCCCCCGGCCGTCACGAGGCGCTGGCCGTCGGCGCTGAACGCCATGTCCAAAACCCCGTCGCCATGCGCGCGCCACGAGCCCGCCCAGCGGCCGGTGCCCGTCGTCGCGCCCTCGATCAACCGGACGTGCCCCGCGCGCGCCGGGGCCGCGTCGCCCACCGCCAGGACCCCATCGCCGCCAAACGCCAACGCCGTCACGCGCCCGGCCAATCCCGCCGACTGGTCCAGCACGGGCTTCAACGCGTCGCCCGTCCATGTTCGAACCCTCTGGAACCCGCCGGAGGCGACGAACCTTCCGTCGGGCGACCACGCGACATCCTGGATGGCATCGACGTGGGCCGCGGCCTCCGCCAAACGAACGAGGTTGGTGCCGTCGAGCCGATAGAGCCCGAGGGTCCCGCCCCGTGCCACGGCCAGCCGGGTTCCATCCGGGGACCACGCCACGGCGTGGGCCGGTTGATGGCCGGGCGGCAGGGGCTTCAATCGAACGGGCACCACCTCGGGTTCGCCCGCCATGACGGCATCGTCCCAACGCGCGCCTCCCTGGATCCAGTCTCGCACCGCCTGGATCTGGTCCCGGCTGAGCTGGCGCTTGGGCGGCATGTGGTTTTCCGCCTTGGGTTCCAAAACGGCCAGCAGCCGGCTCCGGCCCGGGTCGCCGGGCACCAAAACCGGGCCGTCGTCGCTCCCCTTCATCAAGGCCTCGTGCGAGGCGAACGAAAGGCCCGACTTCTGCTTGGCCTCGCCGTGGCAACTGGCGCACTCGTCGCGCAACACCGCCAACGCCGCGCGCAGGGCCGCGTCCCCGGCCGCGCCGTGGCCCGCCCACGCCGTCGCCCACGCGAGGAACGCCGCCAGCAAAAGCCGTCCATGCGGGCCCCCGGCCAGCCCGGCACCAACCCCGCGCGCCTCAGATCGGATTTTCATGGGTGACGCCTTCAATCTTGTCCGCGTTCGCGACGGCATGGCAACCAGACTTCCCGGCGCATTCGCGGTTGAA
>CAYSGH010000129.1:0-9827 GCA_964430505.1 uncultured Akkermansia sp.
ATCGACCCTTCGATGGCCGGCGGCGACCGAATCGCGCTTCGGGATGGATGAGGGGCGAGGCTGGGCATGAAAATGGCCCGGAGGCAGGTATGCCTTCGGGCCATGGGTTCGTCCCCGGCGGGGCTGTCCGTTGCCGAGCGAGGATGATCGCGTCGGCTTTTTACTGACGCGCGAGGGTGGGTGTCGGGGCCGTCAGAGCCTCTTCACGCGGACGTTCTTGTAATAGACGACGGACTTGGGGTCGTGGGCTTGGAAGGCGATGGTGCCCTGGTTGAGCTTGCGCTCGAAGTCCTTGCCGGGCTTGCGGCCGGGCTCCTCCTTGAACTCGTTGACGAGCTTGCCATCGAGGTAGATGCGGACGGTGTCGCCCTTCACAACGACGTGGTGGGTGTACCACTGGTGGTCCTTGACGTGGATCTCCTTCACGTCCTGCACGGCATAGACGGAGCCGGACTTGCGCCAGTCGCCCTGGGTTTGGTTGACCTGGGTCTCGTAGCCGCCCCACGGCCAACCGGAGTCTTGGTACTTGGTGTGGATGTACACGCCGCCGTTGGATCCGGGCTCGGTGAGGATGTCCACCTTGAGCTCGAAGTCTTTGAAGGGGGCCAACGCGCCGATGTAGAAGCAGTGGCTCCGCTCGCCGCTCGCGCGGAGGGCACCGTCGGCGATCTTCCAGGAATCCGGCCTCTCGTTGACGAGCCAGCCGTCCCAGGTGCCGTCGAAGATCACGGTGAAGCCCTCGGAATCGACCTTGCCGAGGCGCGAACCCGGCGCGGCCAGCGATGCCACGGGGGCCGAGCCCTTGGCGGCGGGCACGGGATCCGCCGTGACCTCGTTCTTCTCGACCTTCACCGACACGCAACCCGCCATTACCACGGCGGCCAGTCCAAGCGGCAACATCGTCCTCTTCATTCGCCGCGAAGTTCCCCATGCCCCGTCCCGCTTGGCAATCGTGAAGTCACGGTGCGGGGGGGCGCGTGACGAGGAGCGGGGGGGCGGAAGGGGAAGGGGGAAGGGGGAGGGATGAGGGATGAAGGATGAAGGGGGACGGCTAGGCGAAGGTGGCGACGGGATGTCCGGCGGCGTAGGCGGTGGCGGTCATGCGACGGCCGCCCTCGGGTTGGACGGCGATCAATCGCACGGCGTCCTGGCCGCAGGCGACGAGGATGCCGTCGCGGTCGATGTCGATGACATGGCCCGGGGTGCCCGAGGCGTGGGCGACCGGCGACAGCCCGTGGATCTTGAGGGTGCGTGAGGTGCCGTCAGTGCCCTGGACCTTGCAGAACGTGCCGGGCCATGGCGTGAAGGCGCGGGCGCGCCGCTCGATGACAAGGGCGGGCAGCGTCCAGTCCACGCGACCGTCCTCCTTGGTGATCTTGCGGGCGTAGGTGATGCCGTCGGCGGGTTGTGGAACGGGGGACAACTCGCCCGCCGCCCATCGCGGCAGGCTTTCGGCCACGAGGGCGGCCCCCATTTCCGCGAGACGGTCATGCAGGGTGCCGCCGGTGTCATCGGGACGGATGACCGTGCGGGCCGTGGCGAGGACCGGGCCGGTGTCCAGCCCGGCTTCCATGCGCATGAGGCAGACGCCGGTCTCGGGGTCGCCCTCGGCGATGGCCCATTGGATGGGGGCGGCGCCGCGCCAACGGGGGAGGAGGGAGGTGTGGACGTTGAGGCAACCCAAGGGCGGGACGTCCAGCAAGGCCTGGGGCAGGATTTGGCCGTAGGCGGCCACGATGGCGACGTCCGGCCGCCATGCGCGGACGGCCGCGATGAAGGCGGGGTCGCGGGCCTTCTCGGGTTGGAGCACCGGAAGCCCGCGGGCAAGCGCCTCCTCCTTCACGGGTGGCGGCTGGACGAGCAGATGGCGGCCGGAAGGCTTGTCGGGTTGCGCGACGACGCCCACGACCTCCCATGGGGTGCCGGCCTGGGAGGCGAGGCGCGCGAGGATGACGCGGGCGAGGACGGGGGTCCCCATGAACACCACGCGCAACGGTTGGTTCATCCGGCGAGAAAAGGCGGGGAGTGGAAACGGACGAAGGACGGCCGGTGCGGCCGCGCGCGGGTCACGTGGGCTGGCCTGGCTGCGGGGTGAACACGGTGCGTCCGTCGCTGACGGCCGGCTTGGGAATGCGCGCCACGACGCGGAGGATGTCCAGCAGCACGAGCAACGGCTCCTGGGTGGAGTCGATCTGGTGGATGATGGTGTCCGGGTAGCACTCCAGCACCGCGCGCGTCTCGCGCTTGTAGGTTTCGAGCCGGGCGCGGATGACGTCCACGTTGGCGTCGTCGAGACGGTTTTCCTTGAGCGCCCGGCGTTGCAACCGCGCCACGAGCTTGTCCACCTGGGGGCAGAACAGGTTGAAGATGGCCTTCACGTCGATGAGCTCGGCCATCAACTCCACCTGGCGCGGGTTCCTGGGGATGCCGTCGAGAAGCAACGTGTCCGCGTCCGGGTTGAAGCGCCCGGTGGCGATCAATCCTTGGATGGACTGCTTCCACAGCTCGATGGTGGGCTCGTCGGGCACCAGTTGGCCCTTGGAGGCATGCTCGACAAAGACGCGTCCGAGGGGCGAGTCCACGCGCAGGCTGCGGAAGGCATCGCCGCAGGAATAGTGAACGAAGTTGGGGACTTGGCCGATGATCTTGCCCTGCGTGCCCTTGCCTGCGCCGGGGGCTCCGAACAGCAGGATGGCCCGGTATCGTGCGTTCATGCGTGGGGTTCCTGGGCTAGGCCGCGCGCAAGGTCACCGATTGGATCGCGCCGTAGTCGAGGGGGGCCTCGTCGCCGTCCACGCGGCGCACGATGACCTCGGACGCGTTCATGCGGTTGATCTTGTTGGCCACGATGGAGCCCGAGGACGCGACGAACTCCATGACCAAGCCCTCGGACTCCGACGCCTGCGCGGAGGGGAGGAACATGCCGAACTGCGTCTCGAAGAAGCGGCGGTTGAAGGTGAACTCGCCCTTTCCAAAGGTGCGGGGCAGGTCGGAGTTGCCCTGGATGCCGCCGCCGCCGGTGCGCAGGCCCATTTGCTGGACCAGCGAAGGACCGGAGTCCGCGACTTGCAGCGTCGTGGCGGCCATGGCCTCGGCCGTCGCATTGACTTCCTCCGGGGGGGTCCACTTGGGCATGGCAAGGTAGATGAGGGGGCCGACGATGGGCAGGACGGCGGACAACCCGCACACGAGGGCCGGGGAACGCCAGCGGAACCGCGCCACCTCGAAGCCGAAGAAGATGTTGGCCGCGTACATGAGGCCGATGAAGAACATGCCGCCGGGCGTCAGGATGGCGGCGATCGCGCCCTTGCTGACCTGCGGGTTCGTCACCCGCTGCGGCGCGGCCACCTTGAAGGGCTTTCGCTCCTTCTTGACCTCCTCCGGCGTGGGCAGCGTCACGTAGGGCTGGACGAACCTTCCCGCCTTCGCGTGGTTCGACATCGTGAGCAGGGACTCGTCCGCGAGGCGTCCCCAGTCCGTCTTGGGCGAGTATCCGCCGCCCTCCATCTTCAGCACGAAGCCGTCCTTGTCCGCCGTGATGATCTCGCCCGTCAACGACGTGCCGTCGATCAACTTTACCTCGATCGCGCCCAATCGAAGCGCCGCCGCCACCCACAAAAGCAACGCCCAGCCCATCCATGCCCGAAGACCTGAAGTCACGAGCCCGACCCTGCCAAACCCCGCCGTCGCCGGGCTAGGCCATTTTTCCAACTTCCCACGGTTGCGGGTTGGAAACGCGTCGCCGTTGACGGCATCCTGCCGGGGCTTGCACGAAGCGCGCGACACCCCGCCCCCGTCCGACGTCCTCGACGCCCTCCGATCGGAGGGGGACGTCAACCTGTCCCCACGCCGAAAGGACTTCGCGAGCCGGCATCTCGGCGAGGCGACGCGCGACGTCCTGGCGGAGGATGCGCGGGTGTTCCTGCACCAGTCCCTGTCCACGCCGTGCCTCAATGCGCTGGCGAAGGCCGAGGGCGCGTCCATCGAGGACGTCGAGGGCCGGCGCTACCTGGACTTCCACGGCAACAACGTGCACCAGGTCGGCTTCGCGCATCCGCGCGTCGTCCAGGCCATCAAGGACCAGCTCGACACGCTCAGCTTTTGCACCCGGCGGTACACCTGCACCCCGGCCATCGACCTGGCCCGCCGCCTCGTGGACCTCGCGCCGGGCGACCTGTCCCGCGTGTTGTTCGCGCCGGGCGGAACGTCGGCCATCGGCATGGCGCTGAAGCTCGCGCGCGTGGCCACGGGCCGGTTCAAGTTCGTCTCCATGTGGGACTCGTTCCATGGGGCGTCGCTCGACGCGATCTCCATCGGCGGCGAGGCCGTCTTCCGGAAGGGCATCGGGCCGCTCCTGCCCGGGTGCGAGCACGTGCCGCCGCCCGAGCCGCTGAAGTGCCCGTTCCAATGCGGCCACTCGTGCTCGCTCGCGTGCGCCGACTACGTGGACTACGTGCTGGAAAAGGAGGGCGACGTCGCCGCCGTCATTGGCGAGACCGTCCGTTGCACGCCGTTCATCCCGCCGCCCGACTACTGGCGCCGCATCCGCGCCGCCTGCGACCGCCACGGCGCGCTGCTGATTCTGGACGAGATCCCGATCGGGCTGGGGCGCACGGGGAAGATGTTTGCATGCGAGCACTACGGGGTGGTGCCGGACATGCTGGTGCTGGGCAAGGGGCTTGGCGGCGGCGTGATGCCGCTGGCGGCGCTTCTGGCGAGGGAGCACCTGAACGTGGCGACGCACACGGCGCTGGGGCATTACACGCACGAGAAGAACCCGGTGGCGTGCGCGGCGGGCATCGCCACGCTCGACGTCCTCCGCGACGAGAACCTCGTGGAGAACGCTCGGGTCCTGGGGCTTCATGCGCTCGAGCGGTTCCATGACCTGCGCCGGCGGCACGACGGCATCGCGGACGTGCGCGGGCTGGGCCTCCTCATGGGGATCGAGCTGGTTCGGCCCGGGGCGCAGCCCGGCTCCCGGCCGGTGCCGGACACGGACCGCGCGGAGCGGGTGATGTACGAGTCCCTCCGGCGCGGGCTCAACTTCAAGGTGACGATGGGGAACATCCTCACGCTCACGCCGGCGCTGGTCCTCACGCGGGCCGAGCTGGACCACGCCATCGACATCCTCGACGCCTGCCTCGCCCTTTCATGAACACCATCACCGTCAACGACCGCACCTACCGCCTCCCGGACTCCCCTGTTGCCGTCCTATGCCTGGATGGCAGCGCCGACGACTACCTCGACTCCGCGCTGGTGCGCGGCCGGATGCCGCGGTTGCAGTCGATGATCCTCCAGGGCTTCCGGGGGCTCGCGCGCGGGGCCATGCCCAGCTTCACCAACGTCAACAACTCCTCCATCGTCACCGGCGTCCCGCCCGCCCTCCATGGGATTGGCGGGAACTTCTTCTACGACGTGGCCTCCGGGCAGGAGGTGATGATGAACAGCGCGCGGTTCCTGCGGTGCCCCACGATCTTCCCCGCCGCGCAGCGGGCCGGGCGCAAGGTGGCCGTCGTCACCGCCAAGGAGAAGCTCCGGGATATTTTTGCCTCCGGGTTGATCGAGTGCGGCGGCATGGCGTTTTCCTCCGAGAAGGCCGCCCAGGCTCGGCTTGCCACGCATGGGCTGGACGACGCCGAGGCCGTGGCGGGCCCCACGCCCCCCATCTATTCGGGCGAGGCCTCCGTCTATGTCCTGCGCGCCGGGGCCGAGCTGCTGGCGCGTGGCCGCGCGGACTTCCTCTACCTGAGCACCACGGACTTCATGCAGCACAAGTTCGGGCCGGACGCGCCCGAGGCGCTCGACTTCTACCACCAACTGGACGTCCAGCTCGGCCGCCTCCTCGACCTGGGTTCCGTCGTGGGCATCACGGCCGACCATGGCATGAACTGGAAGCGGCGGCCCGACGGCTCCCCCAACGTCGTGTACCTCGAGTCCGACCTCGTCGAGCGGTTCGGGCCGGGCTTCCGCGTGATCCTTCCCATCACGGACCCCTACGTGGTCCATCACGGGGCGCTGGGATCGTTTGCGCAGGTGCACCTGCCGCCGGGCGGTGGCCAGCCTGGGCTGCTTCAAGAGGTCATCCATTGGCTGCGGGCCATTCCGGGCGTCACCGAGGCGCTGGACCGCGACACGGCGGCGCGGTTGATGCAGCTCCCGCCCGACCGAATGGGCGACCTGGTCGTGTGCGCCGGGCGCGACGTCGTGCTGGGTCGCACGCCGGAGTATCACGACCTGAAGGTGATCGAGGGCGGGCTGCGGTCGCATGGCGGGCGCGGCGAGGAAATGGTTCCGTTCCTGGTAAGCAAGCCGTTGAATGCCCGGCATGTGGCCCTGGCGCAGGGCGACCCCCGGAACTTCGACATCTTCGACTTCACGTTGAACGGCCCCGCCTAGTAACGTCCCTCTTCCCTCTTCCCTCTTCCCGCCCATGCCTCCCCTCGTCTTGGCTTCCACGTCGCCGCGCCGCCGCGAGTTGCTGGGGCGGGTCGTGGAGTCCTTCGAGGTGGTGGACAGCGGGGCGACGGAGTTGTCCGGGGCGTTGATGCCGCCGCGGGCCTTGTGCGAGGCGAACGCGCGCATCAAGGCGATGGCGGTGGCGCGGCAACGGCCGGACGCGCTGGTGCTTGGGGCGGACACGCTGGTGTTCCTGGATGACGAGCCGCTGGGGAAGCCGCGCGACCTGGACGAGGCCCGTTCCATGCTGCGCCGGTTGGCGGGCCGCATTCATGTGGTGATCACGGGCGTGTGCCTGGTGCATGGGGCGGCCCAGCGCATGACGTGCTTCGCGGAGGCGACCCACGTGCGTTTCAAGGCTTATGGCGACGAGGTGATCGAGGCGTACCTGCGGGCGGTGCCCGTGCTGGACAAGGCGGGCTCGTATGCAATCCAGACGCACGGCGACTGGTTGGTGGACCGGGTGGAGGGCTCCTTGGCCAACGTCATCGGCCTGCCGGTGGAACGTTTGCAGGACGTGTTGCCGTCGTGGTTGCGCCCCGCCTGAGGAGGATTGCCCCTCGCCCCTCGCCCCTCGCTCCCCGCTCCCCGCTTCCCGCTTCCCGCTTCCCGCTCGCCGCTCGCCGCTCGCCGCTTCCCGCTCGCCGCTCGCCGCTGGAAATCCTCGTTCACATTCCAGTTCGTGGCGGCATGTTGGCCCGGGCACGATGCCCGCGTTTCGGACGAGAAAGGCACCTTATGGGACTGATGGATTACCTGCGCACGCAATTCCTGGAGATCATCCAGTGGGAGGATGACTCGCGCGACACGTTGTCGTGGCGGTTCCCGGACCAGGACAAGGAGATCAAGAACGGCGCGCAGCTCATCGTGCGGGAGTCGCAGGCGGCGCAGTTCGTGCACCTGGGGCAGTTCGCGGACACGTTTGGCCCGGGCAAGCACACGCTGACGACGCAGAACATCCCCATCCTCTCGACGATCCTGGGGTGGAAGTTCGGGTTCGAGTCGCCGTTCAAGTGCGATGTGTACTTCGTGAACACGCGGCTGTTCACGGGGAACAAGTGGGGCACGTCGAACCCCGTGATGCTGCGCGACCCCGACTTTGGGATCGTGCGCGCGCGGGCGTTCGGGACGTATGACTTCAAGGTGGTGGACGTGCCGGTGTTCCTGCGCGAGGTGGCGGGGACGGACCATCACTTCCGGCTGGAGGAGTTCCAGGACACGATGCGCTCGCGGCTGGTGTCGGCGTTCACGGACGCGTTGGCGTCGAGCCGGCTGCCGGTCTTGGACGTGGCGTCGCGCTATGCCGAGGTGGGCGGGGCGTTGCTGCCGGTGCTGAACCCGGTGTTGCGGCAGAAGTACGGGCTCGAGCTGGGGGCCTTCATCATCGAGAACGTCTCGGTGCCGCCCGAGGTGGAGCAGGCGATCGACAAGCGCTCGTCGATGGCCGCGATTGGCAACCTCAACGACTACGTGAAGCTCCAGATGGCGGAGGGCATCGCGAAGGGCGACGGCGGCGGCGGGCCGGGCGGCCAGGTGACGCAGTTCGCCATGGGCATGGCCCTGGCCAACCAGATGCTCCAGCAGGCGGGCGGCATCCTCGGCCAGGCCACGCCACCGGCTGCCGGCGCGCCTGCGGCGGTCCCGACCCCCACGCCGTCCGGCCCGCCGACGCCGCCACCCCTGCCCGAGTTGCTGTCGCCGGCCGACGCCGCCCGCGTCCTCGGCGTGACCGAGGCCGACGTGGTCCAGGCGCTTTCGGATGGCTCCCTGAAGGGCAAGAAGATCGGGTCCGCGTGGCGGATCACGCGGGCTGCGCTCGACGAGTTCCTGCGGTCCTGAGCCTGCGCGCCCGGCCGACTCACTGCGGCCTGGGCTTCGGGAAGGCATCCCGCTGCCCGGGACGTGACCCATCCATGGAAGTCCCGTTGAAGGATCGTTCGCCCGGGGTTCCGCCTCCCTTGCCGGGGCCGGGAACGGGGGCGTTGGCGGATTCGCCAAGGGTTCCGAACGCCGGGGGCGCTCCGCCGCCGCTTCCGGCTGTGGACGGGCGTGGGCCGGGCGAACCCGAGGCGGTGGCGCGCGCGCGGCAGCCGTGCGCGTCCTGTGGTGGCGAGGCCACCTGGAACCCGTCGCGCAAGGCGTTGGTGTGCTCGCATTGCGGCACGGTGGCCCCGGCACAACCCGAGGGAACGCCGGGCTCGCCCGACGCCATCGTGGAGCACGACCTGGTGGCGGCGCTCCGGGCGATTCCCGACGAGCGTCGGGGCTGGCGCACGGCACGGACGCAGGTGCGTTGCCAATCGTGCACGGCCATCAGCGTGTTCGAGCCGGAGAAGGTGGGGCAACGATGCGAGTTTTGCGGGGCGTCGGCGTTGGTGCCGTACGAGGACGTAAAGGAGTCGTTCACGCCGGAGAGCCTGCTGCCCTTGGCGGTGCCAGAGGCCAAGGTCCGGGAGTCCGTGCGGGCGTGGTACCAGTCGCGTTGGTTTGCGCCCTCGTGCCTGGGCACGCGCGCCATGACGGACACCGTCCGCGCCCTGTACGTTCCGTACTGGACCTTCGATGCCCGCGTCCATGCGCCGTGGACGGCGGACAGCGGGTATTACTACTACGTGACGGAGACGTATCGGGACGCCAACGGAAACATGCAGACGCGGCAGGTGCGGCGCGTTCGATGGGTGCCGAGCTCCGGCGTGCTGGACCACTTCTTTGACGATGAGATGGTGCCTGCGACGCGTGGTGTTCACGCGGGCTTGTTGGGGGCAGTGGAGCCGTTTCCCACGCGGTCGTTGGTGGCCTACGACCCGCGCTTTTTGGCGGGATGGGTCGTGGAGCGCTACCAGATCGACCTCGTGACCGCGGCGCAATCCGCGCGGGAGTCAATGACCGCCGAGATGCGGAGCCTGTGTGCGCGGCAGGTTCCCGGCGACACGCATCGCAACCTTCAGGTCTTCCCCGAGTGGTCGGGGCAGACGTTCAAGCACATCCTGGTCCCCGTGTGGCTCCTGACGTACCAGCATCGCGGTCGCACGTTCCAACTGGTGGTGAACGGGGTCACGGGCGCGATTGCAGGGGAGCGGCCTTACTCGGTTTGGAAGATCCTCCTTCTGGTCCTGGCCATCCTGGCCGTGGTGGGCGTGCTGGCGTTGTTCATGTCACCGCATTCCTCCGGCGGCGGGATGGTGCGGTAGGGGAGATCGGGGAGGTCGAGGGCGCCGCTAGGTCCTCTGCTGGAGCGCGGCAGGGAGGACGTGGGTCGCACCACGCCATCCGCTGCGGGGGTGGGGCGCCCGGCCTGCCGATGGGGCGAACCCGATTCAGCCTAGAAACGGCCGTTGGGCAGTCTGTAGGCCGCGTGCCCTCACGCGGCG
>CAYSGH010000130.1:0-9783 GCA_964430505.1 uncultured Akkermansia sp.
CGACCCGCCCGCCTATCGGGCCCATACCACGTACAGCGCCAAGTACACGGCTACGCCCGTCACGCTCACGTACATCCACACCGGCCACGTCCACCGGGCGATGCGACGATGCTGGTCGAACCGCTCGCGCAACCCCCGGTGGATGGTCACCAACGCCAAGGGCACCACTGCAATCGCCAGCACAATGTGGCTGAACAACATCGCCCGGTACCAAGGCCTTAGCGTGGCGGGCCCCGGGAACGGCGTGTTCACCCCCTTCACCACGACGATCTTGTGATACAGGTACAAGGCCAGGAAGACCACCGAGACGCCAAACGCGGACAACATGCACGCGCGATGCGCAACCAACAGGCGACGGCGAACCAGCACAAGGCCGGCCACCAGCAGGAGGCCCGACAGGCCGTTCAGGCATGCATTCACCAACGGAAGCGTTCCCGCGCTCATTTCCATTCCTCCATCGAAAGCCGTTCCACCAAACCCAGGACCCGTTCCAGGCAACGCGGGTCCTCCATCTGGACCATGGCGCGCAGAATGCCCCGCCGGTCCATGATCGCAAACGACGAGGAGTGAATAAACTGCTCCTCCAAGTTGCCCCCCTTGGCCGACTCATTCTCCACAACGGAAAACTTCATTCCCTCCACGGCCAACCGATACACGTCCCCCTTGGATCCGGTCAGGAAATGCCAGCGTTCCCCCTCCGCACCGTAGCGTTGCGCATACCGGGCCATGACCGACGGCGTGTCAAAGGCCGGGTCCGCCGTCAACGACACAAACCGCACGGGCCGGCCCTTGGGGACCCCCGCCTGCATCCGGGACATCATCTGGCTTAGTTGATGGCACTGGCCGGGGCACCGCGTGAAAACCACGTTTGCTACCACCACCCATCCCTCCAGGTCATCCCGGGTCACCTTGAGTCCAAATTGGTTGGTGAGCCCAAAGGGCCCGAGACGGGAAATCTCGGGAAGCACGGGCGGGGTGGGCTGCCGACGGGCGAACACCACGGCCACCAACGCCATGATGGCCAGCAGGAACACCCACGATGCTCGCTCGGCGGACTTCACAAGGAAAAAGGCCGCGGCGCAGCCGCCGCGGCCCATGTCACAATGCCGTGAGGAAGGGTCACTCGAAGCCGCCGCCGCCACCGCCGGACTTGGCCTTCTCGGCGTACCACTTGTCAAAATCCTCCTGGGTCACCACCTCGAAGTCACCGCGCATGACGGCATGGCCGCTGCCACAAAGCTGGGCGCAGGTGATCACATACTTGTCCACCTTCGTCGGGGTGAAGTGAGCCGGAATCGTCATGCCCGGCATCGCGTCCTGCGTCACTCGCATCGCCGTGAGCTTGAAGCTGTGGATGACATCCATGCTCGAGATCTTGCAGATCACGGGCCGACCCAGGGGAAGCTTGAAGGGCTCGCCCAAGGCACAGACCACGTCGTCCTTGCCGGCCGCGTCATTGGGCTCGATGCCAAACGGGTTCGTCGCCGAGGCGCTCTTGATCTCCTGCTTGCCCCACTTGTTGTCGGGACCCGCATAGTGCGCGCTCCACTTGAACTGCTGGCCCATGATCTGGACCTCGATGGGATCCGTCTTCGGATCGCCCTTGGCCACGGGAAACTCGTCCACCGCCCGCGCCCACAACGGCACGGCAAAGCCGACGAGCAACACGGCCTCGACAATGGCAACCCCGATTTCGAGGTACGTGGACATGTGGCTCTTCACGCCGACGTAATCGGCCTTGGGATTGGCAGACTGGCGGAAGCGGAACAAGGCGAGGAGGTAGTAAGCCAGCCACCCTACGAAGAGCAGCAACATCAGGACGTGGACATAACCCACGAAGTCATCGAGGGCAGGCGCATGCGCGGACGCCGGGGCCGGCATTCCGAGTTTTTGAAGCAATTGCGTCATGGTGCTTGGAAAAGGCTTTAGTTGTGCTGGGGATCGTTCGTGTCCCCGGGGATGGCCTCACCCGTCCTGCGGGCGCGGCGAACGATGAAGACAAAAAAGGAGGCAAACGCAACCCACAGGCCCAGGACAAAGACCAGCAGGGCGAAGATTCCGGCGTTCAGGCCTTTCGCCATCGCGTCGTCGGACTTGCCGAAGCACGCGGGGCAGGCATCGAGCCGAGCGGCCCAAGGCGCCACGATGGCGAGCACAACCAACAGGCGGGTGATGTGTCCAAGTTTCATGATCACAGGTAGCTAATGTGTCGAAGCTTGCGCACAAAAACAAAGCCGTAACCCACCAGGGCCAGCGCCGTGACGGCGGACCCAACGCCCCACGCAAGGTCCGAGCCGCCCCCACCGGAGCGCCAGTTGCCCAGGGCCCAGGCGGCCATCACGGCCGCCAGACTCGCCGAGGCGGCGATGAAAACGACATGAAATGCCTTAAGGGACATACAGGGCCTTGGCTTCGGAGTTCCGGGGCATGTCGTTGCTGCTCCAAAGGGTCAGAGCGCCCAGCGCAAAGAAGAACACCACCGTGACCGCCAACATGCTGTAGATCACCTTCTTCTCCGACATCAGGTGCATGAAGTAGCCCGCAACGAGGAATGCCTTGATGCTGGCGATGAACAGGGCGATGGCAACGGTTACCGCCATGCTGTCAAAATGGACATAGTACATGCCCACGGTGATCACGGTTCCCACCAGCAGCGCGCCAAACACCACCAGGTAGGTCCTGACGTGCGAGGCAATGTCGTGGTCATCGTGCCCCTCCGCATGTGCGGCGGCGTTTTTGGAATGATCGCTCATGTTGGTCCTCAAAGCAGATAGACGACGGGGAAAAGGAAGATCCAGACGAGGTCAACGAAGTGCCAGAACAGCCCGGCGACCTCGATGCGGTTCGTGAACTGCTCCGGGTTCTTGCGCCACATCGAGGCGCCCGGGAACGCAAAATAGCCAAGCACCAACGCCCCGCCCAGCACGTGCAACCCGTGCAGCGCCGTCACCACAAAGTAGATGGCGAAGAACGTGTGGTTGCGCAGGATGAAGGCGTCCAGCTTCTCAATCTCCTCCACTTTCAGCGTCATCTTCTTGTGCTCGTGCACGGCCCCCTCGGCGTGCTTCTCGCCCGGCTTGGGCTTCGCGGGGTCCGCCGTGAAGGAGATCTCCTTCACCTGCTCCTTGCCCAACCGGTCCAGGTTGTAGATCGAGCCAAAGTCCCAGAAGCCCGCATGCTTGCCGTTCACCTCGATGTGGCCGGTGAACACCTTGCCATCCTTGAGGCGCAACTCGTAGTGCGTGAACTTCTCGTTGTACTCAAACGACTTGATCCCCAAGAACCCAAAGGCGCATAGCAACGTCACCAACATGTACGCCCGGAACTTGCCGAACTGGTTCATCTTCAGCGCCGCCCATGCCAGCACCACCGTCACCGACGAGGTGATCAGCACGGCCGTGTTGAACGTGCCGATCGGGATGTTGAGGAGGCCATGCGGCCAAGCCCTCTCCACCAGGGGCCACTCGCCCTCAGGCGACGTGACCCGCAGCAGGATGTAGGAGGAGAACAAGGCCCCGAAGAGCATGATCTCGGAGGCAAGGAAGAGCCAAATGCCCACCTTGGCATTGTAAAGCCCCGTGTCCGGACGCGGCTTGTATGTGTAGGGAATTTCCATGTTGGGGATCCTAGGAGGCTGCGCGCTCGATCAGGGCTTTTGGTCCTGGGCAATGAAGCCATTCTTGGCGTTGGGGGCGCTGTACTCGTACGGCCCGCGGTACACGACCGGCTCGGTGGCGAAGTTGCCATGCGGCGGCGGCGTCGGCGTCGCCCAGTCCAGCGTCGTCGCGCTCCACGGATTGTCGCCCTCGACCTTCCGGCCATTCCAAAGGCTCATGAACACGTTGACGATGAAGGGCAGTTGAAACACCGCCAGCAATGCCGCCGCGTGCGTGATGGAGGTATTGAGCTTCAGGGCAATGTCATCGGCGCCAAAGTAGGTGGAACCGCCATCCGACATGCGGCGCGACATGCCCTTGAGCCCTTGGATGAACATGGGCGCGAAGATCAGGTTCATGCCCACCAGCGAGCCCCAGAAATGGATCTTGCCCAAGGCCTCGTTCATGTAGCGGCCCGTCATCTTGGGATACCAGAAATAGATCCCCGCAAACAGGGCGAAGATCGTACCGGGCGCCACCACGTAGTGAAAGTGACCGATCACGTAGTACGAGTCGTGCAGGTAGATGTCCGAGGCGTTGAACCCAAGCGGCAGGCCCGTCAGGCCGCCAATCCCGAACATCGGCAGGAACGAAACCGCGAAAAGCATCGGGGTGTTGAAGCGGATGGAGCCGCCCCAGAGCGAGATGAACAACGCTGTCAGGATGATCACCGAGGGAATCGAGATCATCATGGTGGTCGTCTGGAAAAACGTGGCCACCTTGGTCCCCATCCCGGTGAGATACATGTGATGCGCCCACACGATGAAGCTCAGGAAGCCAATCGACATGGCGGCATACACCATCGACTTGTAGCCCCACAGCGGCTTGCGGGTGTTGTTGGCGATGATTTCCGAAACGACGCCCATCGCCGGGAGGATGAGCACGTACACCTCGGGATGACCGAGGAACCAGAACAAGTGCTGCCATAGCAACGGGCTTCCGCCGCCGCTCACGGGCAACTGCTGGCCGCTAACCACAAGACCCGTGGGCAGGAAGAACGACGTGTGGAATAGGTTGTCCGCAAGCTGCAAGATGCCGGCGGCCTCCAGGGGCGGGAATGCCAGCAACAAGAGGAAGCCGGTCACGAATTGCGCCCACACGAAGAAGGGCAACCGCATCCACGTCATGCCCCTTGCCCGCAACTGGATGATCGTCGTGATGAAGTTCACCGCGCCCAGCAACGACGACGTGATCAGCAGCACCATGCCAATCAACCACAACGTCTGTCCGTTGAAGGGCCGAGAGAACTCGGCCACCGTTGCCAGCGGCGAGTACGACGTCCACCCGGACTTGGCAGCTCCGCCCGGGACGAAGAACGACGCCAACATCAACACGCCACCCCAGAAAAACACATGGTAGCTGGCCATGTTGAGCCTCGGGAATGCCATGTCTGGCGCGCCGATTTGGAGCGGCGTCACGTAGTTGCCAAACGCGCCGAATGCGAGCGGCACGATCGCAAGGAACACCATGATCGTGCCATGCATCGCCCCAAACGAGTTGTAGAGGTCCGCCGACATGATCCCGCCCTTCGCGGCTTCGCCCAGCAACGCCTCGAGGATGGGGCCGAAGATGGGGATGGGCTTGCCCGGGTTGGCCAACTGGAACCGCATGCACATCATGAGCATGAACCCAAAGAACAGGAACAGCAGGGCCGTCAGCCCGTACTGGATCCCGATCATCTTGTGGTCCGTGCTGAAGATGTACTTCTGCCAGAAGCCAGGCTCGTGGTGATCATGATGATGCTCGTGCGCCTCATGCGCATGGCCCGTTCCATGTTGGGTGCTCGTTGCGGTGCTCATGGGAGAACGTGGGTCGTGTTCGTTGTCAAAATCCTATTGCAAGGGTCTTGCCTGCGGCACGGCGGCGAAGGCCTCGACCGGTTGCGGGGCCTGCACCCGTTGGCCAGGTCCCGCAGGCGTGCGGTCGGCGACCAAGACGCTTAGCAAAACCGGCAGGTAAACGATGCTCGCGAGGAACAACCTGCGGGCGGACTCGCGCGTCAGTCGCGCCGCGAATACCACGGCGCAAGCGAGGAAGGACAAGCCCAGCGCCAAAGCCACGCCGGCATACCACCGGCCCGCCAGCCCCAGGCCGACCGGAGCCAAGCTAAACGCAATCAAGGCCACCGTGTGCCGCACCGATGTCATCCCCGTGCGGCGCCCCTCCGGATCCACCACGGGCAACATTCGGAATCCCCCCCGCGCGTAGTCGTCCCGATACATCCACGCAATGGCCATGAAGTGGGGCATTTGCCAGAAGAACAAGATGGTGAACAAGGCCCACCCGCCCGCGCCGAGGTCGCCCGTGGCCGCCGTCCAGCCCATCAACGGTGGCAACGCCCCCGGAACCGCCCCAACCAACGTGTTGAGCGTCGTCACACGCTTCAGCGGCGTATACACGAACAAGTAGCTCGCCAGGGTGATCGTCCCCAACAGCCCCGTCAGCGGGTTCACCCGGAACGTCAGCCACAGCATCCCAAGGATGGAGAGCGCGACGCCCACTTGAAGTGCCGTCGCCGGCGACACCCGACCACTCGGCAAGGGACGGTTTCGAGTCCGCGTCATCAAGGCATCCGCCTCGCGCTCCAGGTACTGGTTCAAGGCCGCCGCACCCGAAGCCAGCAAGGCCGTCGCCAGGATCGTCTCCCAGAACAACAAGCCGCCCAGGCCGTCCCGTGCCCCGAAGTAGAACCCCAGCGTCGTCGTCAACACCACCAATGCCGTCAGGCGTGCCTTGAATAGCTCCGACCACACAGACCCGGCCGACGCCGAGGCGCTCGCCGTCGCCGTGGCGACTCCGTGCAGGGGCTCCGTGCTGGACCTTGTTGACATGGAGTAAAAATCAAGCAGGCCGCCCGAAGGCGACCGTGGCGGAAGGTTTTATGAGGGCATTCCCCGCGCGGCAAGAATCGAATGCCACCCCAACTCGGCTCTCTCCCATGAGACGTGACGAGGCGAGCGCCACTCCGGAGGACAAGATGACCGCGCCCACCGCCACGTGGGCCGTGGCGAGGTCAGCGGCCTTGTTCGTCCACACCGTGGCCGCGCCCAGGGCAAACTGAACCGCGAACAAGCCGCACCAGGCTCGAACGCCCGTCTTCCACGGACCTTCCAAGCGTCCCGCCCTGCTCCACGTCCATGCGGACGCCGCCACCAATGCAACCGCCAGGAATCGATGGATCATGTGCAGGTGGACTTGGAAGGCCGTCACGGGTGCGTCGTCCACGATCCCGGTCCTCCGCTGGTTGACCGCAGCCAAGGTCTCGGGGCCCGTGTCCGGGTAAAACTTGCCATACGCGAGCGGGAAGTCTGGGACAGCAAGCCCTGCGTGTTGGTGGCGCATCGTCGCGGCGACCGTCAATTGCACGAATACAACCGTTGCCACGAACCCAAGCCACGGCCCAATGCGCACACCGGGCTCGCTCGGCTGCAAGCCACCCGCACGGGATTCCATCCAAGCCGCCACGGAGGGGTTGGTCGCCAGGACCAACGTTGCCAGCAGGGAGAGGAACACCTGGGCTGTCGTCGCGTGCAGCACGCCGAAGAAGACCGAGCCAGGGATCCCGAGCACATCGACAGCATTCAGCACCACCCGCTTGCCACCCAGCACCCCTTGCACCACCACCAACCCCAATGCCAGCCAGCCTAGGGTCCGCACCCATCGGCGCGAGTCACCCCATTGGAGCCCGAGGGCGAGGACGATGGTCCACAGCCCGAGCAGGCTCGCGACCAACCGATGGACGTGCTCGTGAAAAATTCCCCCCGTCCACTGGCTGATCGGGAAGAAAAACATGTTGTAGCCGTAGGTCGTCGGCCAATCCGGCACGGCCATCCCCACGCCCTTGGACGTCACCAACCCGCCAATGCTCACGACGAGCAGGGCCCACGCAGCGGTGAACCACGCCCAGAAATGAACGCTGCGGAAGGTCTGGCGCCCGGAAGGAAGGCTCATAAAGATGGCCTGCACGGACGCCGCCGCAGGCACTCGCCTGCGACGGCCCGTTCCATGCGTCGGATGAGGTTACTTGACCTCGAGCGTGGCAGCGACCGTTGCGCCGGAGTCCTTGACCTCGACCTCCTGGGTGACCTCGCCCGCCTTGAGGTGCTTGAACGCCACGGTGTACTTGCCAGCAGGCAGGCCCTTGAGCGTGAACTTCCCGTCCTTGTCGGTCACGGCGAAGTAGGGATTCGAGACGACCCCGATGTAGCCAAACATCCACGGATGGACGTTGCATTGGAGCTTCACGAACACCTCTTGGTTCGGGAACACCTTGTCCACGGGCTTGGCACCGGCGCCCTGGGCGAAGTTGAACGTGGTGTTGCCAGCGTCCGACTTCATGAAGTTTACGTTGTGGAGGAACGCATCGCTGTTGCGGATCTCGACCGTCTGACCGGTCTGCGCGCCGATGACATAGGGCTCGTACAAGCAGGCAACCTGATCCACGACGGGTTTCGTGGCGGGAGCGTCGAACTTCTTTCCGTCGAGGCCGCCCTTCACGTACACGAACACGTTGCCGAGGCCGCTGGCGGCTCCGACGACGTAGTGGCGGGTGGTGACGGTTCCCTTGGCGGCCTTGCCGCAGTTCACGTCAGCCATCAACGGAGCGATGGGCTTCTCCGGGGGAGGCGTGCCCTTGAGGGTGACGGTGCCGGTGACGTCGCCTGCGAACAAAGTCGTCGTCCCGGCGGCGAGGGCGGCGATGGAGGTCAAGTGCTTCATGGAATTTATCCTTCAACCGAACGGTTTCCTGCGAAACTTGGCGCACGCTACAAACGAGCATTTTGGCCCGCAAGCATTGTGTGAAAAATTTCACAAGCGACGGTTGGACGGTCGGGCAACCCCGCGACATTCAACGCCCATCCTCCCCAATTCACGCGACTCCGTCGAGGTCCTGCCCACGGGCGTTCACCCCACGTACAGCGCCTGCCGAACCTCATGCACCAGCACCGACGTCACCGGATAACGGCGCTCGGGATCCTTCTCGAGGCATCGCAGGATAATGCGCTCCAACGCGGCCGGTATGTCCGGGTTGACCGACCTCGGCGTCGCGAACTCCCCACGTTCCAACTGCCGACGCAGGATGGCGTCGGGCGTCTCGCCGGGAAACGGCTTCCGGAAGGTGAGCAGCTCATACGCGGTCACCCCATACGCCCAAATGTCCGCCCTCTGGTCCACCGGCTGACGGAGGAGCTGCTCGGGGGCCATGTAGTGCGGCGTGCCCGGGTTCTTGTCCAGCTTGCGGGGCGGCTTGGGAATGGGTTGCGCCAGGTCGAAGTCGATGAGGCGGATCGATCCGTTGCGCGTCATGACGACGTTCTCGGGCTTGAAGTCGAGGTGCATGAACCCGTGGTCATGGAGGTGTTCGAGGGCTTCGGCGAGGTCGATGAGCACCTGGGCGACGTTCTCGGCCAACACGGGGTCATTGGCGGCCATGCGGAGCTTGAGGTTCTCGCCCTCCACATACTCCATGACGAGGGTCAACTCGCCGCCGATCTTGCCGTGCTCGACGTAACCAATGATGGCCGGGTGCGGCGGCAAGGACTGAAGGACCTCGGCCCCGGCGAGGAACCGCTTGCGCTCGGTGAAGTTCAGCAACCGGTTGTCGAGCATGAGCCGCACGGCGTAGGACGCTCCCGCCTCGTCCGTCGCCAGCCAAATCTCCGACACGCCGCCCGCATTGATGCGTTCGTGAAGCGTGTACGGACCCAACTGTGCACCTGGTTCTACCATGAAGGCCCGCCCCTGCGGACGGGGTTGCGTAGCAAAGGCCACGCCACGCGGCAAACGACTTCCCAAGGTTCTACCGCACCCCGGCGACCGGCCCCTGCCAGAGGTGCCCCAACCCACTCCCTCAAGCACCCGTCCCCACGGCTTCACGAGCCGGGGCGTACGCGAGGATCGAACCGTCGGAAGGAAGGATCTCAACGCGCCTCGAGGAGAAGCTTCGCGGAGCCCTGTCGAGGCGAAACTTCCCACCCATCTGGATCGCTCTGCATCCGTCCCTTCCTACTGCACCGTCGCGCGGAAGAACGCCTTCTCCGGCACGCCGTCCGACGGGACGTGGATCCGCAGCAACTGCGTCCGCGTCGCCACGAAGTCCCCGCGCAACGGGGCGTTCGCGCCGTCC
>CAYSGH010000131.1:0-9620 GCA_964430505.1 uncultured Akkermansia sp.
CCAGGTCTCCCCGGAGTCCGGTCGCACCTGGGACACCCATGTGCCGCCGCCCGGAAGCCGGGGATAGCATGAGGAAGCGGGCCTCCCACCGGAACGTGTCCGCCTCGGCACGATCGCTTGGGTGACACTGCGATGGGATCGAGTCGCCCGTGATCGATCGACGGGCTTTCCCGCATCCTTCTCGGTGGCCATGGACGACGAACGGCGGGGCGCATGGGTCGTGTCGCTTCTTGAGTCGTCTGATGGGTGATCGCTTGCGTGTGAATTGAGTCGGATAGGCTGCGCACGGCCCATCCCGTTGCTGCATCCCCCACCCAACGTTGCTAGCCTCGCGGCATGTCACCTGCCGACGCAGCAGCGCTGCTCGAACAGTTCAAGAGGGACGAGGTCAGCCGCGACGAGGTCGTCCGCGCCTTCCAGGCCGCCCCCGTCGTGGACCTCGGGTTCGCCGTCGTCGATACCCACCGATCCCTTCGCAAGGGCTTCCCCGAGGTCATCTACGGCGCAGGCAAAACCCCGGACCAACTCGCCGCCATCGCGGCCAAGATCGTCGGGGCCGACCGCCGCGTGCTTGCCACCCGCGTCCACGAGGATCATGTCACGGCGCTTCGCGCCGTCTTCCCCGCGGCGGTTCATCACCCGGCCGCACGCCTCCTCACCGTCGAGGATGCGCCGCTGCCCAAGCGCGACGGCCTCATCACCGTCGTCGCGGCCGGCACCACGGACCTGCCCGTCGCCGAGGAGGCGGCCATCACCGCCGACTTCATGGGCAACCACGTCCAGCGCATCTACGACGTGGGCGTGGCCGGCCTCCACCGCCTCCTCGCCCGCGTCCCGGACCTGCAACGCGCCGACGTCGTCATCGTCGTGGCCGGCATGGAGGCCGCCCTTCCCTCCGTGGTGGGTGGACTCGTACGCCACCCCATCATCGCGGTCCCCACCAGCGTCGGGTACGGGACGCATTTCGGCGGCCTGACCGCCCTGCTCGGCATGCTCAACTCGTGCGCCAGCGGACTGACCGTCGTGAACATCGACAACGGGTTCGGGGCCGCCTACGCGGCCAACGCCATCAACGACCTCGCCCACCCCCTCCACCCGTGAAACGACTCCATCTCGACCTCTCCGCCGGCGCCTCTGGCGACATGTTCGTCGCCGCCCTCATCGACCTCGGCGCGGATGCCCGCGAGATCGAACGCCACCTCGGCGCCCTCCCCGTCCGCGGCTATCACCTCCACGTGGCCCGCCGCTCGAAGATGGCCATCGAAGGCGTCAAGTTTGACGTCCACCTCGACGCCGATGGCCCGTGCTTGACCGACCACGGTCACTCGCACGGTCACTCGCACGGTCACGACCACGGTCACGACCACGGGCGCGGCTTCGCGGAGATCCGCCGCTTGATTCAGGAATCCAGCCTGTCCCCGTGGGCGAAAGAGCGCGCCACGGCGGTCTTCCGGCGCATCGCCGTGGCCGAGGGGAAGATCCACGGGGTCGAGCCCGAACGAGTCACGTTCCACGAGGTTGGGGCCGTGGACTCCATCGTGGACATCGTCGCGGCGTGCGTGGCCCTCGAGCTTCTCGGCCAACCCGTCGTCTCGGCCAGCGCCGTCGTCGAGGGCACCGGCTTTGTCCGTTGCGCCCACGGGCGGATGCCGTTGCCGGCGCCCGCGACCCTCGAAATCCTGGGCGCGCGAGGCATCCCCATCAGCCAATGCGAGGAACCGCACGAGATGCTGACCCCCACGGGGGCCGCGTTGCTCGCGGAGTTCGCCGAGTCCTTTGGCCCCATGCGCAGCGTCGTCGGGGTGCGCGTTGGCTACGGCGTGGGCATGCGCGACCACGTGTCCCGGGCCAACGTCCTGCGCGCCATCCTGTGGGAGGACGCATCCGGCACGGCCGAACGTGGCTGGGAATCGGACCAGGTCGTCGTCCTGGAGACCAACATCGACGACGCGACGGCCGAGGTGCTGGGGCACGCGTTGGAGAAGGCGTTGCGGATGGGGGCGCTCGACGCATTCCACGCGCCGGTGCAGATGAAGAAGAACCGTCCCGGGGTGCTCTTCACCGTTGTGTGCCAGGAGGCGGATGCCGACGACCTGACGGAGATGTTGCTGGTGGAGACGACGGCGTTTGGCGTGCGGCGGACGGTCGCCGACCGGCGCAAGCTGTCGCGCGAGGTCGTCGTGGTCCGAACGGAGCACGGGCACGTGCAGGTCAAGGTGGGGCGGCTCGGGGACCGTGTGGTGCAGGCCTCCCCGGAGTTCGAGAGTTGCCGGTCGGTGGCGGCGATGGCTGGGGTGCCACTCCGCGAGGTGATGGCGGCTGCGCTGGCCGCGTGGCGGGCGGCGAGGCAGCCGTAACGCAATCGTCACATTTCGGACAAATCGGCGTCACGCGATGCGCGCGTCCTCAGGGGCGCGATGTTTTCACTCAAGAAGTTGATCGGCGGCGAGGAGGTTTTCTTCGAGCTGCTGGAGAAGAGCGCCGAGGAAGCCCGTGAGAGCGTGGACATCTTGGTCCGGCTCCTTGCGAAGCCGGAGGCCGGGAGCCTGGACGACTTCGCGTTGCTGCGTAAGAAGGACAAGCGCATCACGGAGGAGATCAGCGAGCGCCTCACGACGACGTTCGTGACGCCACTGGAGCGCGAGGACATCGAGGCCCTGAGCAACGCGCTCTACAAGATCCCCAAGACCTTGGAGAAGTTTGGCGAGCGCCTCCTGCTCTGCCCCGAGCGTGTCCGAAAGGTGGACTTCTCCCGCCAAGCCGGGCTGCTGCTGAAGGCCGCCGACGTCGTCCTCGTCATGGTGCGCGCCCTGCGGTCGTCGCCGGACCTGGAGAAGGTGAAGGAGCAGAACGACCGCCTGCAATATCTCGAAGGCGAGGCCGACAAGCTGATGGTGGAGCTGCTGCGCAACCTCTATGCGGGCGAGAAGGACGCCGTCAGCGTCATCGCCCTGAAGGACCTCTACGACCTCCTGGAGAAGGTCATCGATCGTTGCCGTGACGCCGGCAACGTCATCTTCCACATCGTCCTGAAGAACTCCTGAGGTTGCCCGGGCCTCCTCATATCCCCCCTGCCCATGACGCTCATCCTGACCGTGATCGTGGTGGCGTTGGTGTTCGAGTACATCAACGGGTTCCATGACACCGCCAACTCCATCGCCACGGTCGTCTCCACGAAGGTACTGACGCCCCGCCTGGCGATCCTCATGGCGGCCGTCACCAACCTCGTGGGCGCCCTCTACGGCACCGCCGTCGCCAAGACCATCAGCTCGGGCATCCTCGACTCGAAGCTGATCCCGGGGGAGTGGGCGTCCTGGATGTTGATTTGCGCCTTGGCCGGCGCCGTGGTGTGGAACCTCCTCACTTGGTGGTTTGGCCTCCCGTCCAGCTCGAGCCACGCCTTGATCGGCGGGTTGATCGGGGCCGGACTTGCCGCGTCCAGCAACAACCTCGCCGTGGTCGTCCTCAGCCGACCCAAGGAGGGCGTGCCGTGGTACAAGTTCGACGGCATCCTCTACAAGGTGGTCATCCCCATGTTCCTGTCGCCCATCATGGGCTTCCTCGTGGGCCTGGTCATCATGACCCTGCTGTACATCCTGCTGCGGTCCTGGACGCCCAAGTGGGTCACGCGCGCCTTTGGAAAGGCCCAGCTCGCCTCCGCCGCCTACATGGGCTTCAGCCATGGCAGCAACGACGCCCAGAAGACGATGGGCATCATCGCCCTCGCCCTCGTCGGAACCCAGGCGGGCGCCTTCGATGGCCTTCCCGCTTGGGCGGACTTCCTGCGCCACCCCATGATGAAGGACGCGGCTGGCAAGGAGGGCATCGCCACGTGGATCAAGGTCACCTGTGCCCTGACCATGGCGGCCGGCACGGCGGCGGGCGGATGGAAGATCATCAAGACCATGGGCCACAAGATGGTGAAGCTGCAGCCCGTCCATGGCTTCGCGGCGGAAACCACGGCCGCCACCGTCCTGATGACCGCCGCGCACTTTGGGATGCCCGTGTCCACCACCCACGCCATTACCACCAGCATCATGGGCGTGGGCTGCGCCAAGCGCTTCTCCGCCCTCAACCTGGGAGTCGTCGAGCGCATCCTCTGGGCGTGGGTCCTGACGCTTCCCATGACCGCCCTGGTCGCCTACGGGCTGTTCCGCCTCGTCCGACTGCTCGCCTGACCCCTCTTCCACCCGGATCTCCCACCTTGGCTCCTGCGCTACCGGACCCTTGCGGGCCGGTCGTTGCTTGGGCCGGCATCGCCACCCCTCCGCCATCCAAATGAAGCCGTCCGGCCATCCTTCGTTTTCCAAGCCGACACCCGCCGCTTCGGGTCGCCGCCTCCCTCGTGCCGTGCTTCTCGCGGCCTTGCTGGGCGTTGCCCCGCAAGCCGTCGCCGACGAGCAAGCCATGCTCCGTCTCCTCAAGGTGCTGCGCGACCAAGGCACCATCACCGCCGCCCAGTACGAGGAACTCCGCCTCGCGGCCGAGGCCGACAAGCAGGGGCCGGCCTCGACGCGCGCCAACGACTCAAAGCCCGCCCCGACCACCCCGGCCAACGTGGCCCCAGCCAAGGCCACGGACGCCGCCAGCATGCCTGCGCCGGGAGCCCCCGGGGCGCCCTCCGTCACGGCGGCCGCCCCGGGTCAACCCAATGTCCCCGCCGCCGCAAAGGCCGCGCCCAAGTGGAGCGACCGACTCAGCATCCGCGGCTACGTCCAATTCCGGTACAATGCCATCCTCGACGAGTCCGGCCCGGGCCTGAACGTCCCGAACGACCGCTCCGTCTCCCGCAATGATTCGTTCATGATCCGGCGAGGGCGTCTCATCCTCAGCGGCGACGTGTCCGACCATGTCTTCGTCTACGCGCAGCCGGACATGAACGCCTCGCCCAGTGACGGCCAGTTTTCGCTGCAATTGCGCGACCTCTACGCGGACGTCGCCTTTGACAAGGCCAAGGAATACCGTGTGCGCCTGGGCCAATCCAAGGTCCCCTATGGCTTCGTCAACATGCAGTCGAGCCAGAACCGGGCGCCCTTGGAGCGGCCCGATGCGCTCAACCTCGCCGTCGAGGGCGAGCGCGACATCGGGGCCTTCTTCTACTGGGCTCCCGCCGAGGTCCGCGAACGCTTCCGCACCTTGGTCTCCTCGGGGCTCAAGGGCTCCGGCGACTACGGCGTCGTTGGCCTCGGCATCTATTCGGGCCAAGGCTTGAACCGTTCGGACCGCAACGGGGACCTGCACGCGGTCGCGCGGGTGAGCTACCCATTCGAGTTGCCGGGCGGGCAGGTGTTCGAGCCGGGCTTGCAGGCCTACACGGGGCGCTTCGTCGTGGACACCCTCGCCGTCACCGGCCCCTCCGGGGCCACCATCCGTCCCACGGCCCGCACCGACGGCATCGCGGACGAGCGCGTCGCCGCGACGCTGGTGTGGTATCCGAAGCCCATCGGGTTCGAGGCCGAGTGGAGCGTGGGACGCGGACCCGAGCTCAGCGCGGACTTCAGCCGGATCGGGGCCGGCTTCCTACAAGGCGGCTACGTCCAGGCCCACTATCTCATGCCGGTTGGCAAGGGCTCCCTGTTCCCATTCGTGCGTTGGCAGTTGTACGAGGGTGGCCGGAAGTTTGCGCGCAACGCACCGTCGGCGCGCGTGAACGAGATCGACTTCGGCATCGAATGGTCCCCATGGAAGGAAATCGAGGTCGCCGTCTCCTACACGCACACGTTCCACCGCACCAACACGAGCATCGCCCCCTATGCGGACGCCGAGGGCTCCGACCGTGTCGGGATGCAGGTGCAGTGGAACTACTAGCCTCCACGCAATCTGGCGCGCCCCCCTGTGGCGAGCACCGAGGGACACAGAGGGCTGCACCGTGATTCGCGAATCTTGATGGGGCGTGCCGTGCTCCGGGCTTCCAAGGCGGGGCGGGCCATGGGTAGCCTCCTGCCATGATTTCCCGTTGGTGGTGGTGCTGGTGCCTGCTGTTGCCCGTGACCGGATGCATGACCGTGGCGGACCAGAGCGGCGGAACGGACGGGGGCGCCTTGTCGATGCGGCTGCGCCGGCAGGTGCGGGCGGGCGCGGGCGGGTGGAGGACGGAGGAGCGGCCTGTGTCGTGGGACGGCCGCCGCACGGCGGTGATCGTGTGCGACATGTGGGATGATCACTGGTGCAAGTCGGCGTCGGCGCGCGTCGGCGAGTTGTTGCCCCCGATGAACCGTTTCCTGGCTCATGCGCGGTCGCGGGGCGCGCTGGTCATCCATGCGCCGAGCAGCGTGACGAAGTTCTACAACGGTACGCCGGCCCGGGAACTGGCAAGGAAGGCCCCGCATTCGCCGACGCCCGTGCCCCTGGCCACGGCGGAGCGCTGGGGCACGCGCTGGTGCTGGACGGATGCCTCCCACGAGGGGGTGCTACCCATCGACGACTCGGACATGGGCTGCTCGTGCGAGGGCAGCAAGTGCACCATCCGCGAGGCGTGGACGCGGCAGAACACGGGCATCGAGATCCTGCCGGGCGACGCCCTCACGGACGACGGCCAGGAGGCATGGAACCTCCTCCAGTCGCGCGGCATCGAGCATGTCGTCCTCTGCGGCGTGCACCTGAACATGTGCGTGCTGGGACGGCCCTTCGCGATCCGCCAGATGGTGCGACTCGGGAAGGACGTCGCCCTCGCGCGCGACCTGACGGACACGATGTACAACCCGGAGCGCCCGCCGGGCGTTGATCATTTCACGGGGACGGACCTGGTGGTGGGCCACGTGGAGCGGCACTGGTGCCCGAGCTTTGAGAGCAGCGACTGGATGGGCGGGCGCCCGTTCCGGTTCGCCGCCGACCGCCGGGGGCGGTAAGGCGCCACCACGGCGACCAGCGACGCGAGGCAAGGGGCTTCGGCTACGCCAGCCCCCGCCAGCGGCGCAGGCTCCATTCGGCGCACAGGAGGCCGAGGACGGCGGCCAGCCATGGCCAACGATCCCACAAGGGATGCCGCCGCAACTCGACGGTCGGCGGGGGAACCTCCGCCAAGGCGCGCGCGACGGCGGCGGGCGGGTTGGTTCGGACGTCGAACACGATGCCGCCCGACGCTCGGGCGATGGCGGACATCACGCCGGGCCGGGCGCGGAGGTCGCTCAGCTCTCGGTCCACGACCTCGCTCACCAAGAGTTGCTTGTCCTCGCCCAGGCGCTTGCCGGCCACGGTGGCGATGGCGGTGACGACATGGGTTCCAGCGTTTGGAAAGGCGAGTCGCGCCCGATGGAGGCGCTGGGCGGGGTCGTAGGCGGCGCGGGCGACGACGTTGCTTCCGGCGGCGTTGACGAGGGCGAGGGCGACGTCGGCGGCAGCGACGGGCCTGCGTTGGGCGTCGAGGACGCGCACGGTGACGTCGAGGGGATCGCCGGGGCTGCCCTGGGCCTGGGAGAGTTCGACCTGGACGGGCGGGTTGGTCCGGGACGCCTTGCCGGCCGCGAGCCATCGGACGGCGTTGACCCAGAAGGCGCGGTAATGGCGGGAGTCGCAGTTGTCCTCGGTGACCTCGGTGTTGGGGCGCAGGGGCTCGCCCCACAACGTCTCGAAGTCGCGTCCCCAGGAACGGGTGGTGTCGGAAGTAAACGCCATGGTGCGTCCGCGGCCGGCCTGCTGGACGGCCAGGAGGATGGCGTCGTCGCCGAGGCCCTGCGCGAGGACGGTCGCGGCGGGCTTGGCACGCTCGACCCGGTTGAACCCGTACAAGGTCGGGAACCGGGCGGTCCAAATGCGTCGGGTTTCCTGGGGGGATGCGCCGAACGCAATGAGCGGATGCGTCCATGCGTTGGGCAGGACCTGGAGTTGGATGGAGCGCGCCTCGTTGTCATAGGCTCCCTCCATGGCGAGCGGGATGATGCGGTCGAGGATGGTCTGGTGATAGCCACCGCGCCCGAAGGCGGAGTTGCCGCCGATCATGACGAAGCCCCCGCCGTGTTGCTCGACGAGCGCGGCGACATGGGACAACTGATCCTCGCTGAACGACTCGCGCTTGATGTCGCTGTGGATGACGACGTCGTACTCCAGCAGCCCTTCGAGCGTTTTTGGGAAGCCTTCCGTGGGATGCTCGACGGGCCACGCCCTCTCGCCGGTCTCGGGGTCGGCATCGACCGTGTTGAGCACCTGCCCGTTGTTGCCGAACTGCCGGTAGAGGACCTTCACGGCGATGCGCTTGTCGGACTGGAGGGCGTCCTTGAGGTACTTCCACTCGGGCTGCGGGCTGCTGTTTTGCTGCGGCGTGCCCTCCATGTAGAGGACGCGGAGCCTGGGATCGACGACGTCGATGCCGAAGCGGCGCCGGTTGTTGGATGCCAGCCACTCGCCCTCGAGCGGCGCGACGCCGACGTCGAAGACCTGGAACCCAGAGCCGCGCGGGGTGAAGTCGATCTCCAGGGCCTGCGGCTGGCCGGTGAGCCGCGCAGCCCGCGTGGCGATGACATCCCCGCCGCGCCGCACCTGGAGCTGGACGTCGCGGCTTCCGAAGCCGGGGCTGCGGACGTCCAGGCGGACCTTGGTGGGGGCGTCGTTCGCGGCGGTGCGCCGGACTTGGAGGGATTCGACGACGACATCGCGCAGCTCGTTGGTCGTGCCGGTCACGACGGCATGAACCGGGATGCCGCGTCGCCGCAGGCGCCGCGCGGCGTCCTCGGGCGATTGCAACGTGGTCTCGATGCCGTCCGAGAGGAGCAGGACGCCGGTCAAGGGCTCGTCGGAACGGTCGGACGCGACGGCATCGAGGGCGGCCGCGATGGCGGACGCCGGGCCGGCCGGGGCTTGGGCGGCACCGGATGGAGGCGGGTTGGTCCACGGGCGGACGGACTCGTCGAAGGCCAGGGGGACGAGTTCCACGCCGTTGGCGAGCTGGGGCTTCAAGGCTGCAACCCATGCCTGGGAGGCGGCAAGGCGGCCGCCGGGGACGTCGGCGGTGGCCATGCTTCGTGATGTGTCCACCAGCACCGCCATGCGGACGCGCCGGGGATGGGCGATGCGCTCGACGCGGTGCGGGTCAAGGAGGCAAACGACGAGGATGGTCATGGCCATGATGCGAAGGAGCACCAGGACCGTGCGAATGGCTCCGCCGCGTCCGGCCTTGGCCCCTTTGGCCCACCGGTGGCTGACGACCACGATGAGTGCGGCCAGGGCGCACCCGGCCGCCAGGACGGGCCATGGGAAGGGTTGGGTGAACTCGGTCATGCCTGCCTACCGGGCGCGCGTGAGGCGCTTGAAGTACTCGGAGATGGGCGCCTCGTATCGGGCTGGGGCCTCCTCGGCGGAGGCGTCGGTCCGGGCGGCACGGCCTTCGAGAGCACGCTGGAGCGTGGCGATGGCGGACTGGAGGCCCACGCCAGAATTGGCGCCGGCGACGTTGGCGTCGCCCAGCTTGCCTTCGCCAAGGGACTGGGCGGCGACCTTCATTTGCTCCGAGGCCTTGCGCACGGACTGGGCGGCGTTGTGCCCGGCGCGCTCGCCCTTGTCGCCGAGGCGTTCGAGGCGTTGGGCCATCTCCTGGGCCTGTTGGCTGAGTTGTTGCTGGAGGGGGGCCAGGGAGGAGGGGGATGGACCTGATGGACCTGATGGACCTGATGGACTCGATGGACTCG
>CAYSGH010000132.1:0-9504 GCA_964430505.1 uncultured Akkermansia sp.
CGATTCAGTTGGATCGGTCGTGCTTGCTCGATCTGCTTCCGCAACTCCTTCGTCCGTAGCTTGTTACGGGCCTCGTACCGGCCCGCGCCTCGCTCACTCCTCGGCTTGCGGAAGCATCTGCTTCGCCATCACTTCCCTCCCAACTGAATCGATCCGGCTGAGGTGAACGGCCTGCCGGCTGCGTGTCGGCACCCGCACGGATCGAGCGCGTCTTATCGCCGGCCATATTGTGGCGGCGGACGAGTTGGAGGGCACGTGTCGGCCGTGCGACTCCGCCGGGGGAACCCAAGCCTGCCCAGCGCCTCCGGGGACGTCCGCTTGCCTTCGGTCGGACCGGGAACCGTGGTTGTCGTGCGGTGAGAGTTCTTGGGGCGCGGGATGGGGTGATCCAAGGCGGCACAGGTAAGGTCAGACCGGAGGGCGTGGCTGAAATCCCTGGCAGCTGGCCGGATGTCGCAGGCACGGATGGCGATCCGGCACCCACCAGGTCCCTGCGGACTCGTCGCCGGGCGCGGCAAGGCATGGTGTCTGCATGGTTCCGTCCTCCCGTCGGCAGGGACGAACGGGCCGCCGGGCACACCCGGGCATGGATTTTCGTCAAACCCAACAACCGCAGCAACTTCCGTACAGCGCCGGACACGATGGAGGCATGGCCCTGCAAGCGTGGGCACGCCCATGAAAGCCGAGACCCAACCTGTCGTGAACACCCTGTCACACAGTGGAAGCAAAGGATGGAACCCAGCGGAAGGGCGTCGTGGCGAGGCGTGGCTCGGACACGGGGGAGTCCGAAGGCACGCCCGCAGCGGCGGACGCGGTGACGCGTCGCGAGGATCTGGCGCGGGGGGGCTGGGCCGCGCTGTCGCGTTGGTTGGCATCGCCCGTTTCGGGAGCCTCGCTGGGCGCGTTCCGCATCGCCTTTGGCATCGTGATGTTGCTGGAGGCGTTCACCTTCTTTCGTCCCTCCTTCAGTTCCGGCGGCCTGTCACACCTCGACGTCTATTACGGCGGGCCGGGCGTGCGATTCCACCTGCCCTACGTTCCCGAGGCATGGATGGCTCCATTGCCGCGATGGGTCTTCGTAATGGCGGGCTGGGTTCTCGGGGTGGGGGCGGCGGGCGTTGCGCTGGGATTTCGGCATCGGTGGTCGGCATGGCTGGTGTTGGTCTCGTGGGGCTTCCTGTACTGGGTGGAGTCCACGCGCACGTACTGGATGAGCTACTACTGGCTGGAGCTGCTGGTGGCGATGGTCCTGGTGTGGATGCCGGCGGCAAACCGGTGGTCGTTGGACGCCCGGCTGCGCCCGGCAGGATCGGGAGCCGCGACGGTGCCGCGGTGGACGTTGGCCTTGCTGAGGGCGCAACTGGTGGCCACGTACTTCTATGCAGGGGTGGCCAAGTTGAATGCGGACTGGCTGCTGGACCTGATGCCCGTGCGGTGGTTCCTCGAGCAACCCCACGTGCTGCGTCGGCTGCAAGGATGCCTCGGGGAGTCGGTGGCGTCCCGGGTTGCGCCGTGGCTCCTGGGCACGCCGGGCGCGACGTTCCTAAGTTGGGCCGGTGCCGCGTTTGACGTGTCGGTGGGATTCCTCTTGCTGCATCGGAGGACGCGGCTGCTGGCACTGGGGCTGACGTGGCTCTTCCATGGGATCAACCACTTCCTGCTGTTCCAGGACATCGAGTGGTTCCCGCTGCTGGGGGCGACGACGGCGACGATCTTCCTGGAGCCAGACTGGCCGGACCGATGGGTTCGCTGGCTGCGGTGGCCGCAATGGAAGGGGCCGGACTGGCGCTGGGCATTGCCGGGGATGGTCTTGCTGCCCGGCGTCGGGCTCTTGCTGGGCTGGCGTGGCCGCCGGGCGGCGGTCCTTGAGGCAAACGTCCTTGGAACGCCGGCCGCGTTGCCCGCATGGGGGACGGCCATCGTGCTGGGTTGGGTGACCATCCAAGGACTCGTTCCCTTGCGGCACCTGCTGGTCGCAGGCGATAGCCGCATCACCTTCGAGGGTCTCTCATTCAGTTGGCGATTGAAGGCAGAGCTGTACCAAACGCACCCGGCGGAGATCACGGTCGCCGACCCGGGGTTCCGGCAGGTGGGATCGGATGGGAAGGTCTTGCTTCGATGGGATGCATGGCCCGGCCCCAAGGTCCTCCACCGAGCAGTGGAGCGCGGGCATATCGATTGGTCCGTCCTGCCCCGTATTTGCGTGGTGACCGACGTCGAGTTGGGAGACCGGATCCTGTTCAATCCGAAGGGACCCGGCGCGCCCGTGCGCGACGAGGAAGAGGCGCGGGCGGAGGTACAGCGGCTGTGGCGCACGATGCACGGCCGCCTACCCGATGGGCTGCACCGGGCCATTTCGGCCGGTGCCTTGGTGGATTCCTACATGCGCGCGGCGGCGCAAAAAGGGACGCGGCTTCGGACACGCGATGAGGCCATGTCGATGATCCGGCGCGAGCACGGGCGCCAAGGGAACGGGACGATGATCCCCTTCCTGCGCCGATTGCATCCCTTTGCGACCGGGTACGACGACGCGTCACCATTACCCTTCCTGTGGATCGAGGATGGCCGTCTATTGGCGGGGCAACATCCACAAGTGCCGCGGCTTCAACCCGAGCGTTGGGTGACGGACGTGGCAACACGGGGAACGATGGACGAGCGGCGCGTGGACAGCGGTGGCGACCCCGTTGTGTTGTTGGTGGAACGTCCGGCCCATGTCCCCTTGCCGATGGACGCACCCTTCACGCTGTGGGACGTGGTCACGGAGCCGGGCCGGGCGCCGGAGGTTTGGTGGGACGGGTTGTCGGATGCGGGCACGTCGAAGTACATGCACATCAGTCTGAACCCCTTCCTCCTCCGTCGGTACGCACATCGCGTGGCCCAAGCGTGGAAGGATTGGACGCGACGCGACGCGGCCGTGCACGCCAGGACCTTTGTGGGGTTGAATCGGCGTCCACCCCAGGCGGTGGTGGACCCGGCGGCAGACTTGGTCCGGGTGGAGGCGGTTCGATTTGGCCATTCGTCATGGGTGCGGGACCTGGCCACCAAGCGGATCCCGGCGAAGTGAGGCATGTGGAGAAGCCGCTGGAACTTGCGAAGCGGCGGTCACCGGGCATGTCGGCGAGTGCCTGGGATCAGGACGGTGTTGCGCGTGCGACGCGACCGGCGCGGACGCTACCGGAAAGCCTAGCGCACCCGACGGCGCGTTTCCCCGCGCACACCATTCCGGGCCCGCCGAGAAACCGGTACTCGCCGATGCCGCATGAGGGCACGCGGCCCAGGGCAGGACCCACTGCCGATGTCAGCTTCCTTTGGGTCGCTGTCGCCGGCTGGACCTGCCTCCGAAATCCCGCCGTTGTGCGCTCGTAGCGGGTCTCCAACGGGCCAACGCCCACGCTCGCTCCCCGGCTTCCGAAAGCATCGGCTTGGGAATCCTTTCGCTCCCAACGGCATGGCGCCGGCCCGGAATCGTCCTGGTCCACCCGTTGGCGAGAGACCGGCCGGCGTGAGGAGCCCGCCAACGATCAACCTGAAATCGGCAGTCAAAGCGGGTGCCAAAACGAGGAAACGCCCTGCCCAACGGGTCGGATGGGCTCATGGACAGGAACCCAGGGGCTCACCCTGCGGGTGAGGTCAAGGTAGGCCCGGTTCGGCTGTAGGCCGGGTCCCCTGACCCGGCGCACCGGGCACGAAGCATCGCCGCCGCCGCGTGAGAGCACGCGGCCTACAGACGGACCAACTGCCGTTTCTAGGATCAAACCTCCACCACGGCCTTGATGACCCCGCTCGCGGGATCCAGCCAACCTGGGAACACTTCCGGGACCTCCTCCATCCGGGCGTGATGGGTGATCCATGGGCGGGTGTCGATGCGCCCGGACCCGATCAAGTCGATGATCCTTGGGAAGTCTCCCGAGCGCGCGTTCCGGGAGGCCATCAACGTGAGCTCGCGCCGGTGCAACACGGGCGCGTGCGGGAACTCCAGGTTTTGCTGGGTGATTCCCACGAACACCACGCGGGCCCCGTGCGCCCCAAACTCCATCGAGCGCGCCATCGACCGGGCGTTCCCCGTCGCGTCCACCACGACGTCGGCCATTTGGCCCGAGGTCAACGCGGACAGCGCGTCGAAGTCGCTGGCGTGCCCGGACGTCACGAACGTGTCGGGCACGCCCATCTTTTCCCGGACGAAGGCGAGCCGGCCGGCCTGAAGGTCCGTGACGACGGTCCGTGCCCCGGACAAGCGGGCGAACTCAATCACCGACAACCCGATCGGGCCCGCGCCGATCACCAGCACGTGCTCGCCCGCGCGGGGCTGCGCCCGGTCGATGGCATGGCAGCCGATGGCCAGCGTCTCCACCAAGGCCGCCTGTTCATGGGACAGGGCGGGTGCCGGGTGGAGCTTGCGCGCCGGCAGCACGATGCGTTCGGCGAGGCCGCCGTCGCACATCACCCCCAGCGTCTTGTGATGTTGGCAGGCGTTCGTGTAGCCGCGTCGGCAGGCATAGCATTGCTGGCAGTTGATGTACGGCTCGACGGAGCAGCGGTCGCCCGGCCGCACGTTGTTCACCCCTTCGCCCACCGCCAGAACCTCCACGCCGAGCTCGTGGCCGGGGATGCGCGGATACGAGAAGAACGGCATCTTGCCCAGGTAGCCGGACAGGTCCGTCCCGCAGATGCCCACGCGATGCACCCGTAGCAACGCCTCGCCAGGCCCCGGCGCCGGCGGCTCCGGCAGCTCGATGCGTTCCCACGACAAGGGCTTCTCCAATCGCAACGCCTTCATGCGGAAAGGGTGCGAATCCATCCGCCCGTGGCGAGCCCGGACATGGCAACGGCGCAGATGTCCTACGCGGGGATCAAGACGGCCACGTCGCCATGCAACGCGGCCAGGGCAGAGTCGAGGGTGGCCAGCCGACCCTGGTGCCGACGGCTGATTTCGGCGAGCCATGCGTCCGTCACCTGATGGGCTCCTTGCAAGGAACGATGCGGGACATCCATGAACCCAATGACGTCCCTCCACCACCGGTGCTTGGGATGCGCCACGAGACCTTCCAGCGCCCGCCACGCGGCGGCAGGGCTCCTGTCAACGGCCGTCATCATGTGAACGCGCAGTAGCGTGCCCTGGGTCTTGCAGCACGTCGCAAAGGAGTCCGTCCGAAGTCCTGCAAACCAGCGATGCGCGCGTCCATGATGGACGTGTGTGTCGATCTGCAACGCCACCAGGACGTTCCCGTCCAGCAGCCATGTCATGCGACATCATCCTCCGCCTCGACCCCGCGAACGACATCGGCCGTGACGGGCATCCGTCGCGGCGAAACGAGGAGGCCATTCCGACGACGCCCAGCACCCTGGGGGGATCCCGCATCGCCGTTTCCCAAGGCCAGGGCACGATGCAGGAGCTGGTTGACTGCGGCGCTAATGGAACAGTCCTCCGCCTTCGCAAGGGACTGAGCCATGGCGTGCACGTCGGGATCAAGGCGGATGGTCAATCGCATGGTTTCAGAGATGGGTGAGGCGGTTCACGAACGTCAACGATGCCGCCTCACGCCACCGCAGTTCAGATGGGTAGGTGCAGGAAAACGGCTGGACGACGGCGGCCCACGCGTGCTCGCGACATCCCTCGCGCCGTTCGACATCCATCGGGCGCACGACCCCAGGGGGGCCTCGGTCTGCCCATAGGCGGCCCCCCTCTGGTCGCGCAAGGGATGCCCGATGACCCATGGCCTCGGCTCATGGCTTCGGCGGCCCCGGGGACTCCTCAGCGGCAGGGTCGGAGAAGTCCGCCCCGAGCAAGGTGGCCACGGCGGCCTTGAGGCGGGCCGCCTCGGTGTCGAGCACGCCCCAGATGACCTCGTGATCGATGCTGTCGTACCCATGCACAATCTGGTCTCGGGTTCCTGCAATGTCCCGCCAAGGGATGTTCGGATGGCGGGTACGAAGGCTTTCGGGAAGCCTCTTCACCGCCTCGCCCATGATTTCCAGCAGGCGCTCGGCCAGCAACTGCCTGCGCCAGTCGTTGCGGAACTCATCCCACGTGGTGGAACGACGCAGGTCCAGTGCCCGGTCGCACGCCTCTGCGAGCTGCCGAAGGGTGACGGCTGGGTCATGGACGCTCATACACCGGCAACAAAGTGCCCTTCACGCGTTCCCAGATGAACGGGTGCAGGCGGGAGCAGAAGTCCACCTTCCGCCCCAGCACGGCCGACAACTCCCGCCCATATCCGAAGTATTGAAATCCCGCGTCCTTGAGCGTTCCGGGATCAAACTCCGCCAGGACATCCACGTCGCTTCGGGCCGGGTCGAAGTCCGGCCGAAGGACCGATCCAAAAAGGGACAATCGACGAATGCCGCGGGCGCGGCAGAAGTCGGCGATCTTTTCACGATCCAGGACAATGGACGGGGCGACAGGACCCACGTCATGGTTTTCACCCAAAATGTTGACCTCGGCAATCCTTGCCTCAGCTGCCGCGAGGGCATCAGTGGGCAGGACCGATCCTGGCTCGGGGCCATCGCCCTTGCGGTTCCTGCTGAGGACGGACCGGGGCTTTCCGGCGGCCGTGGGACGTCCGGGCGCGGCTCGACCCGACGCTAGTTGTTCTCCGGCAAGCCCTCGGCGTGGCCGATGTTGCGGACGGGCTCGAAGAGGGCGCGGACCTCGGCGAGGAGGGACGCGTCGATGGGTTGCTCCAGCCATTGCGCCCAGCGGCGGATGTTGGCGGGGTTGGCGGACCCGGCCACGGTGCTGGTGATCCCCGGGTGGGCGCACGAGAACTGGAGCGCCAACTGCGCAATGTCCACCCCGTGGCCCGTGCACAGGGCCGCCGCACGCCGCGCCGCGTCCTTGACCGCCTCGGGCTCCTTGAGCCACGCGGGCAACGGCGCGTTCGTCAGCAGGCGCGCGCTGAACGGCCCCGCATTGATCGCGCCGATCCCCTTGGACTCCAGGTACGGCAACGTCTCGTCCGCAAACCGCGTGTTTTGCAACGTGTACTGGTTGTAGCTCAGCACGCAGTCCACGTCCGCCTGGTCGCACACGAACCGGAAGATCTTCTGCGGGTAGCCGCTGAACCCAATGAACCGAACCTTGCCCGCCTCCTTGAGCCGCCGCAGCGCCGGCAACGTCTCGTCCACCACCTGCTGCATCGGCACGAACTCGATGTCATGGCACAGCACGATGTCGAGGTGGTCCGTCCGCAGCCGGTGCAGGCTCACGTCCACGGACTCCGCCACGCGCCGCGCCGAGAAGTCGAAGTGCCCGAGGTCGTAGCGCCCCAGCTTGGTGCACAGCGTGTACTGGTCGCGCGGCACGCCCTGCAACGCCACGCCCAGCAGCACCTCGCTCATCCCGCGCCCGTAGAACGGCGACGTGTCGATGAAGTTCATGCCGTGGTCGAGCGCGACGCGGACCGACGCCAGCGCGTCGTCGAGCGACACGCTGCGGAACTCCTGGCCGAGCGAGGACGCCCCGAAGCCCAGGATGGGAAGGCGAAGGCCGGTGCGGCCCAGGACGCGGGTTTGCATGGGTGTGTTCGTTGGTGATTTGAGGAGGCTTGCTAGTGGAACTGTTCGCAGAGGAAAGCCCGTCTCAACCCACGAACAACGGACGCAGGTGTCGGCGGAACAGGTTGTCCGTGACGCTGCGCCCCACGACCTCGCGATGGGCCTTCAGCAGGTCCGTGTAGGCCGCGCCGCGCTTCGCCGCGAGCTTGAAGGCAACGTGCACCAACTGGCGCATCCCCGCATGGAAGCGCGGGTCCGAGGGCTCGTGTCGCAACGCCGCCGCCAGCCGCGCGCCGTCCCATCCGTTCACCTCCGCCGCCGAGGGCAGCCGCGCCCGGTCGATGTCGATGACCGACGCATACGGCGCGCACAGCTCGTCCACGTGCCCCAGGGCGTCCGCATAGATCGACTTCACGAACGCAAGGCCGTCGGGGCCAGACTCGGCCAGGCCGATCATCTCCTCGAGCCAGGTCGTGCCCGCCGTCTTCAGGTGCACGCCCGCGCCCGTGCGCGCGAGCGCCCTGCGAATGACGGGGTACAGCGAGAACTTGTCGCTGCCCGAGTGGACCGAGAGCTTGAGGTTGCCCGGCAGGCCATGGCGCCGCACCGCATGGGCAATCACCGCGAGGTCGTCGTTGAACTCGCGCTCGAACCGGGCGAGGTCGCCCACGTAGTCCACGCCCTTGTTGAAGCGCCCCGTGAACTTCGGGGCGATCGTCTGCAACGGCACCTTCTCGTCCGCCAACGCCGCGAGGATCACCAGCAACACCGGCGGCGTCTGCGGCTCGTCCGTCTCGTCCATCGAGACCTCCGCGATGAAGTTCCCCGCGCCCTTCGCCGACTCAATGTGCCGGAAGATCCGCCCCGCCTCGCGCGCCGCCAGGAGGTACTTCGACGCCCAACCCACCACCTCCGCCCGCGTCGTTCGCACCACGCCGTCGATGCCATCGATCCGCAGCTCGCCCACCAGCTCCGGATGCGCGTCCACGAACGCCTCCGCCTCCCCCGCGCCCGGCGGCCGCCCGATCGAGTCCGCCACGTCGATCGTGAAGAAGTCCGAGTGCGGCAGGAACCGGTCCACCGTCTCCATGCGGATGTGGTCGGCATCGACGTGCCACGGATGCGGCCAAGCGAGGGCGGACACGGCCGCGCGGGCGGCGGCGAGGACGCTGTCCGGTCCCGACCCGATGAAGGAGTGCTCGCGGTTGGACTTGTTCCAGACGGGGACGACGAGGGGTCCCTCGTGGTGGAGCTGGATGCAGGCCCGGAGCTGGGCCTCGGCCTGGTGGGCGAACCGGTCGCCGATCCCGATGGAGTAACGCGCGAGTTGAAGCATGGACGTGACGTCTTTCGCCGAAGGCTACGGAAACCGGCGCGCGGTGGGGAGTTGGAAATCCCAGGGGCCCAACACGGGCAACACAGGCGGGGTCGATCCGGGCGTGCCGGGCCATGCGCCCCCCTGCCCCGCCCTTTCTGGAGGCCGTGCGCCAGCAAGGGGCGTTTCCTCGAACGCCTCCCAACTCTCCCTCTGGAATCCGCAGCGGGAACAACCGGGCCACCTGTCATGGCTCCAGCGCACTCGAGGACGCCAAGAGGCGAGGGAATCGCCTGGGACAAGCACTTGGCCAAAGGGCTGGCCTCTCAAGCTGGGCGACTCGTGTCGGCAGCGCGCGCCCCTCGGGCTGGAAGAAGGCGGAGCACGGGGCTGGTAACGAATTTACTCGGCGGGCCAGCCTGGATAATGATTTTGGAGCGACGGTAATCGTTTCCACCATTGACAATGCCATCCGCTTCACCAACTGCCGAGCCCGGCCGGCCGGCCGGCTACCTGCTGCTCCAGCAGCGACATGGCATTTACTGCCTTCCCCACCACGTCGAATCCTTCGTCACCCACGGCACGCGCGGCACCCATTCCACCTAGGAGAAGACGCAGGAAACCGATTCCGGCAACGACGGGCGGGGCGGACCACGAGCGACACGCAGCCGACGCAAGACATCCGGATCGGGGGG
>CAYSGH010000133.1:0-9325 GCA_964430505.1 uncultured Akkermansia sp.
GGGCGGTGGAAGGGCCGGGCATGGGATCCGCGGCCCGACTTCCCGTGGCGATGGCGGCTCCGCGCCGCTTGCGGGACCGGCGGCGGGGGTGCGAGGACTTCGTGGCCGCGACCGCCTGGTATTCCGGGCTGTCCTTGCCGAAGGAGCTGTGGAACGCGCACAGCATCCGATTCGACCACCCCGCCAGCACGCGGCCGGCGGCCATCATCCTGCCTCGCTGCGCGTTCAACTGGCTTTGCAGCGCGATGTACTGGAAGACCTCGTCGCGTGCCGCGTCGATCCTTGCCTGGTAGCCCTCCACGCTCAGGTGCTCGTTGAAGGCAAAGCCCGGCGCGGTGGAATGGATGGCGGCGGCGCGGCCCTGGGCCGTTTGGATGATATCAAGGACGTGTTGCTTGGACATAAGTCAGTGTTCTCCCAACCCCTTCGCTATCTCCTTGCGGGACCTTGGTTACATCCTGCGGTCAAGGTTTCCTCTTGCCCCAAGGCCTTCATGAGGCGGCAGTCCTTGAAATGGACGCCCGGCGGCTTTCCCAACGACCCGCAGGAGGAGCCACTCGACCCTCCAATGAAAATCCGGCGAGGTCCGGCGAAGAATGCGCGGTGACAAAAACAAGGCGCGCCAGACGGTTCGGACCGAATGCACGTGGCGAAGGCCCACGCAACAAGTTGCCGGGAACATTTGGGCCTCGAAAACGACCCGCCACCTTCGGCGGGTCACTTTTGCAAGCGTCCGGGTCGCCCGCCGACATCGGCGTGGCACTTTGCAGCCCCGGACATGGCCCACGCCGTTTGGCAGGGGCTTCGGCTCGCCCTCATCCAAGAAACCGAGGCTCCGAAACGACCCGCCACAAGTTGCGGGTCACTTTTCCATGCGTCCGGACGACCAACCGGCATCGGCGCGGCACGTTGCAGCGCCGAACATTGTCCCCGCCGTTTGGCATGGCCTTCGGCTTGCCCGCGTCGAAGGAAACCGAGGCTCCGAAACGACCCGCCACAAGTTGCGGGTCACTTTGGCTGGGACGACTCGGTGGGACCGGTCGTGCTGGCTCGATCGGCTTCCGCAACTCCTTCGTCGGTCGCTCGTGACGGGCCTCGGACCGGCCTGAGCCTTGCTACTCCTCGGCTTGCGGAGGCATCGGCTTCGCCATCACTTCCCCCCCAACTGAATCGGCCCGCCTGAGGGGCGTCGGCTGCCCGGACGATGGTGACGGGTGATTCGCCGAAGCCGCCGAGGGGTTGTGTCGAGCGCAAGGCGGGGGAGGCTTCAGCTTCGCCCAACGAGCCATGGGATCGTACCGGCGAAGGACCGGCGCGTCGTCGAGGGCGCAGGGGCCGGGTTGGAGTCCGTCGAGGTTCCCACCGGTTGGGGCCATCATGTCGCAGCCAGCCTCTCGAGGGGTTCCACGGCGTCCTGGATCAACCGTCGGCCGGTGATCTCCAATAGTTTTCGTGATGGCGCTTGCGACACCAAAAGCCCGTGTTCGCACGTGTGGCGGGCTTCGTCCATGTCCGCCTCGCGGCCACGTTGCAGGAGGTTCCGCAATCCTTGGCCAACGCGTGGAACCAGTGCTCGCCAAGTCCTCGGAAACCGGGATTGCAAGGCATTCGCCCAGACCTCTGTCCAGCCAAGCAGCGCGTCTTCGCTTCGGGATTCTGCCAGGTAGGCGAGGGCCAGCACGCGCCCGAGGTCCTTGTTGCTCCGCTTGATCCGCCGCCCACGAATCAGGCCACTCATGGTTTCGGGGCCAATGACCGGGTGATGGAGCAAGTTGGCGAGGGCCATGGTTTCCGGTCGGGCGACGGCGATGCCAAAGGGCGTCGGGGTGGGTTGGAACTCGGCCAGCGACAAGAACCCAAAGCTGCACAGGCTGAAGTGCCCCCTCGATGTCACGATGCGGATGTCCCGTCTCCCAAGGTCCAGTTCGGATTCCGGAACGGTCAGGAACTCGACGAACCATTCCGTGGAGCCAGGCGGATGCAAGCGGACCACCGGCAGTTGGTCGTCGGGCGTTTCGGCGTTCCCGGGAACTCCCCATGCGCCATCGGCACGCAGTTGCCACGCATCAGCAAAAAGCCGGTTGGCGACGGCCTCACCCGCCGGGATGGCTTGGATGCGAGGGCAGAGGAGGCAATCCACATCCTTGGTGCGAACCTGAAGCCGGGGATTGTCCCCGAAGAAATGATAGCCAGCGGCGAGGCTGCCGATGACAACGATGTTCTCGCGGAAGTCCTCTGGCACCGCTGCGGCGAGCTGTTCCAAGACCGCACCTGGAGCCATCAGTTGGATGTTTTCCTGGCTCATCACTGGCTTCCCTTGGCATCGGTGAAGGCTTGAAGGAACTCCATGGCCTGGGGTTCGAGGCGGGCTTCATGCAGGTCCAGTAGGCACTCGACCGGATCCGCCCACGGGACGCACCCATCTGAGGGTTGGAACAACGATTGGGCGCGTCGGATGCCATGGATGACCAAGGCTGGGGACTCGTCGGGGCGTGTTGTCCGTTCCAAGGCGGGATCAAGCCTTTCAACGAACGACAGGTCGGCGGCATGACGCCCGGAATGCACCGAGACATCCAGCCTCGCCGTCCCCACCAGGTCCAGCGATGGGTAGTAGTGCCGCGCACCCAGCACCCCACCCACGGCGATGTCCTCGCGACCCAATGCCCCCAGGCGCCGAAGCAGGGATTCCGGGGAACGCGCCTTTCCAGACCGATCCACAAACCGCACCGTGCCGCGCGCCACCTCGGACATCGCCACCCATCGGGCCCACTCATCCTGGGGAAACGATCGAAACTCGACGCTGCGGTTCGAGTGGCGCACCAGGAGGTGTTCGAGACTACGCACCGCGCCTGCCACCGTGGGATGACTCGCCCCGGTCATCTCCATCAGCGAACCGACCGACACGGGGCCTCGTCGAAGAAGCCATTGGTGGAAGAGGATTCGAAAGATCTCGTCCCGCGCCCCGAAAACCCTCCCAACCGGGGCCGGGCGGCGGGCGATGTGTTGGTGCAGAACGTCATCCAACATCGTCGCTTCATGGGTCGAAGGCGCCCTTGGAATCCCCGTCCATGTGCTGCGGCGGTGGATCACGAGCTGCACGCGATCCATGACTTCGGGTCGCAGGATGGACGCCGCCCCAAGCCACTCCTCATGCAACCGGGAATCGGTGATGCCGGGTTCCTCCAGCGCCAAGAAGGCGCGACGAACGGCGGCCGACCCAGCGACGTCCCGGGCCAGGTCCAGCAGGGCCGTTCGCAGGCTGCGGGTATCCTTGGTTCCAACCAACACGTGGAACACGTCATTGCCGACGACGGCATGTGGGGTGAATCCCGCCGGGTCTGACGTGGTCGTTTTGCTGGACGGCATGGCCATAGATCTAGTTGCGACTGTTAAATGTAACTTGCAAGTCGATTTATGCCCCTGTTCTGGCCCCGTCGCTCCCCCTGAGTCGGGCCGATTCTTCTGAATCGGCCCGGCCAAGGCGCAAAGAAGCGAAGGAGGGGGTGGGATCTTTGCGATGGGGCGAGGGGTTACTGAACAGCGCCGGGACGGCGCTGCCACGTGCTTCGGGTGCCTTGCCACAGCGCCGGGACGGCGCTGCCACAGTCTTTGGGTGCCGGCCCTAGCACCTCGGACGTCGAGGCAGGGGTCCATCTTCCACGTTCCCTCGAAGCCCGCCCAGTCCGCAGGCCGTGTGCGGACGACGGGGCCCACGGCGTGGAATGGCCTTTGACCGGTGTGCCCTACCGCTTCGAGGGCTGTGTCAACCGTTGCTGCTCGATGAGGTCGCGCAGGGCGGCGTGGAGGAGGGGGGCGGTGCGTGGGCCGCAGGAGTTGATTTCGCCGTAGGGGGCGGACTCGCCGAAGAGGTGGGGCGCCCGCTGGTCCCATTCGGAGCGTGGGATGATGTAGCCGATCTCGTCGTTGGCGAGGCCGAGGAGGAACGGGACCTTGCCGGGCATGAGCTGGCGCAGGGGAGGGACCTCGACAGGCTCGACGTCGAAGTCGCCACCGGGGGCACGCACGATCCCGCCATTGACGATCTCGGGATAAATCTCGCCGGGCACGCAGGCGAACGAGGCGTCGCCGAGCGTGAGGAGCGCGACCTCGGTGCGGAAGTGGAGCCAGCGGGAATAGCCGCGCTCCAGGACGCCCATCCACGTGCCGAGCAGGAACATCGGGTTGTCGAGCGGCAGGTCGAGCGTGCGCGCATGGACGGTGAGGGGCACGGACGCGACGGACGGGGCGGGCTCGGACGCGATGCGCTCGAGGACGCGCAGGGCAAGTTGGTGGCCCAGCGCGCGGGTCTTCGCATGGGACGGTTCCTGGATGCGCTCCCCCGTCACGGGGTCGGCGACCACGGTGGACGGGTGCGTGGTCATCAGGCCTCCGACGGCCCCGTTGACGAACACATGCTGGCCGCCCAGGCCAGCCTTGAAGAGACCGTTGGTGGAGGGGATGCCCTCGGCCAAGGCCTTGCGAAGGACGCCGGGGAAGTCGGCCGTGATGTCGCGGTTCTTGGACCATGGGGTCTCGGGGTGATTGCCCCAGCCCACGAGCGTCCCCAGCGTCCGGCCCGTCATGGCGTCCGTGAAGTGCAGGAAGCGCAGGTCGGCGTCGAAGACGATGGGCTTGCGGGTGTCCTTGACCAAACCCTCGGGGTCCACGGGCACGTGGTGCATCGCCATGCGCGCCGGCGCGAGGTTCGTGACCGCCGCGCCGATGGCGTCGCGCGCGGACCGGATGACACGGTCGCGATAGGCCGGGTCCACGCCCGAGTGGAACGGGTCCGGTCCCCACAGGCCCATCAGGTCCGGCGTGGAATGGTTGTGGGTCGAGCACACCACGACGTAGTCCAGCTTCCAGTCCGGCGGGACGGCCTCGCGCACGCGGATGACGTCGTCGTGGAAGAAGCCGATGGCGTCGAGGGCGACGATGGCGACGCGGGCGTGGCCGTTGTCGATGGCGATGGCGGCGGCGGCGAGGGGGTCATGGACGGCGAGGGCGGACTTGCCGGAGGAGAAGCCGGCGATCCACACGGGTCGGCGCGGGTCGGACACGTCCGGCGTGATGTCCACGGTCCCGAACCCGACGCGGAGGGGGCGTGGCTCCCTGAGGGCGGAGGCGGCGTCGATGGCGACCTCGACGCGGTAGCCGGGGAAGCGGTCGCGCGCCGTCCAGAGGAAGCGTCCAAGGACCAGCGCGGCCAGCAGCAGCAGGGCCAGCAACGCGAACCGCGCCAGCCGCCAAGCCAGCGGGCGCTTTCTTTGGGTGGATTCCATGGGCACGAGGTTTTCGGGGCCGGGGCCGAAAGGGCAATCCCGAAGGGGCGCGACGGCATCCGAGGCCCGGCCATGGATCGTCCGGGGCGTGATTCCGGGGAACGTGCTTTTCATGGGGGCTTTGTGCGGGTTAAACAAGCGGTCGCGTTCCTATGCCGCCCCGCCCTGAAGCTGTGTCCCCGCGTCCGCGCCGTGAGTTCAAAAAGCTCATGGCGGCGAATCGTTCCGAGATTGCCATCCGAATCTTCCGCGCCGCCACGGAGCTGGGGATTCCAACGGTGGCGGTGTTCGCGCAGGAGGACCGGTTCTGCATGCACCGGTTCAAGGCGGACGAGGCCTACCTGGTGGGGCAGGGGAAGGGGCCGGTGGCGGCCTACCTGGACATCGACGGCATCGTGGCGCTGGCCAAGGCGCGCGGCGTGGACGCGATCCACCCGGGGTATGGGTTCCTGTCGGAGAACCCGGACTTTGCGAGGGCGTGCGGGGCGGCGGGGATTGCGTTCGTGGGGCCGCGGCCGGAGCTGCTGGAGATGATGGGCGACAAGACGGCGGCCCGGGCGGTGGCGAAGCGGATTGGCGTGCCGGTGCTGAACGGCACGGAGGAGCCGGTGACGGATCGGGACGACGCGTTGAAGGTGGCGCGCTCGATTGGGTTCCCGTTGATCATCAAGGCGGCGTTCGGCGGCGGTGGGCGCGGCATGCGGGTGGTGCACAAGGCGTCCGAGTTGTCCGGGTTGCTGGACGAGGCGCAGGCGGAGGCGGGCCGTGCGTTTGGAAACCCGGCGGTCTTCCTGGAGAAGTACATCCCGCGTGCGAAGCACATCGAGGTGCAGATCCTGGGCGACCAGCACGGCAACGTGATCCACCTGCACGAGCGGGACTGCTCGGTGCAACGGCGGCACCAGAAGGTGGTGGAGGTGGCCCCGAGCTACGGGCTGCCGCCCGGGGTCATCCGTGAGCTGTGCGACGCGGCGGCGCGGATCGCCCGCGACATCCGCTACGACAACGCGGGCACGATCGAGTTCCTCTACGACCTGGACCGCCATGAGTGGTTCTTCATCGAGATGAACCCGCGCATCCAGGTGGAGCACACCGTGACGGAGGAGATCACGGGCCTCGACCTCGTGCGGGCGCAGATCCGGATCGCGGAGGGGCACGCGCTGCATTCGCCGGAGGTGGGGATGCCCCGGCAGGAGGACGTGCCGCGCAATGGGTTCGCCATCCAGTGCCGCGTCACCACGGAGGATCCCGAGAACAAGTTCACGCCGGACTACGGCCGCCTGCTGGCGTACCGGTCGCCGGGCGGGTTTGGCATCCGCTTGGACGGCGGCATGGGCCACTCGGGCGCGGTCATCACGCCCTTCTACGACTCGATGTTGGTGAAGGTGATCGCCAGCGGGCAGACGTATCACCTGGCGTGCGACCGCATGCACCGGGCGTTGTCCGAGTTCCGCATCCGGGGCGTGAAGACGAACATCCCGTTCCTGGAGAACGTGATTGGCAACGGGACGTTCCGGGACGGGCAGGCGACGACGACGTTGATCGACACGACGCCGGAGTTGTTCGCGTTCAAGGGGCGCAAGGACCGCGCCAGCAAGCTGCTGGGGTTCCTGGGCAACGTCATCGTCAACGGCAACCCCCATGCGAAGGGGTTCAAGCCCGCGCGTCCGTTCGACGCGCCGGTGGCGCCCAAGGTGGACCTGGCATCCCCCATCCCCAAGGGCACGCGCGACCTGCTCCACGAGCTGGGGCCGCGCGGCTTCGCGGAGTGGGTGTCCAAGCAACGGCGGTTGCTCGTGACGGACACGACCTTCCGCGACGCCCACCAGTCGCTGATGGCCACCCGCGTCCGCACCTTTGACATGCTGGCCTGCGCCGACGCCATCGCGCGTCGCCTGGGCGACGCCAAGAGCGGCCTTTTCTCCTTGGAAATGTGGGGCGGAGCGACCTTCGACACCACCATGCGGTTCCTGTGGGAAGACCCGTGGGAGCGGCTCCGGCAGCTTCGCGCCCGCATCCCCAACATCTGCTTCCAGATGCTGTTCCGCGGCTCCAACGCCGTCGGGTATTCCAACTACCCCGACAATGTCGTGGCCGGGTTCGTCCGCCACGCGGCCGCCTCGGGCATGGACATCTTCCGCATCTTCGACTCGCTGAACTACCTGCCCAACCTGCGGGTGGCGATGGAGGCGGTGCAGGGGACGCGCTCGGTGTGCGAGGCCGCCGTCTGCTACACGGGGGACATCCTCGACCCGGCCCGCGACAAGTACCCGCTGAAGTACTACGTGGGGATTGCCAAGGAGCTGGAGCGCATGGGCGCTCACATGCTGGCGATCAAGGACATGGCGGGCCTGTGCCGGCCCATGGCGGCCCGCAAGCTGGTCAAGGCCCTCAAGGACGAGGTGGGCATCCCCATCCACTTCCACACGCACGACACCTCGGGCGTTCAGGCGGCGGCCATCTTGCAGGCCAGCGACGCCGGCGTGGACGTGGTGGACCTGGCCGTGGCCTCGATGTCCGGCAGCACCTCGCAGCCCAACCTCAACTCCATCGCCTGCGCCCTCGAGCACACGCCGCGCGACACCAAGCTCGACCCCGTCGTCCTCGGCGAGCTGTCCGACTACTGGGAGAAGGTGCGCGAGACCTACGCGCCGTTCGACACCGCGCCCAAGACCGGCTCCGCCGAGGTCTATCTGCACGAGATGCCGGGCGGCCAGTACACCAACCTCAAGGAACAGGCCGCCAGCATGGGCGTGTCCCACCGCTGGCCCGAGATCGCCCGCACCTACGCCGAGGTCAACCAGCTCTTCGGCGACATCGTCAAGGTGACCCCATCGTCCAAGGTCGTGGGCGACATGGCGTTGTTCCTCTTCAGCCGCGGCATCCGCGCCGCCGACGTCGTCAACCTCGAGCCCGGCGTCACGCCGTTTCCGGAGTCCGTCGTGGACATGTTGTCCGGCGGCCTGGGATGGCCCCCGGGCGGATGGCCCGAGGACGTGTCCCGGGTGGTGCTGGGCGAGAAACGCCACGCCGAGGCGCGGCGCAACTTCGAGCGAGGCGTCGTGCCCGGGTCCGTCGCCGTGCCCGCGAACCTCGACAAGATCCGCGAGGAGGTGGCCACCAAGACGCGTCGGCCGGCCGGCGACGACGACCTGTTCTCGCACCTGATGTACCCGCAGGTGTTCGCCGACTTCGCACGCCACCAGCGCGACCATGGCGACGTCTCGGTGCTGCCCACGACGGCCTTCCTGTACGGGCTTCGGCTGGGCGAGGAAATCAGCGTCAACATCCAGGAGGGCAAGACGCTCATCATCAAGCTCGTGACCGTGGGCGAGCCGGACAAGGACGGTCGCCGGACCGTGGCCTTCGAGCTCAATGGCATCACGCGCGAGGCCTACATCACGGACAAGAAGGTCGCCCCGCAGGCCAAGGTGCGGCCCAAGGCGGACCTTGCGGACCCCACGCAGGTGGGCGCGCCCATCCCGGGCTTGGTGGCCGCCTTGTCCGTGACCGTCGGCCAGAAGGTGGCCAAGGGCGACAAGCTCCTGATGATGGAGGCCATGAAGATGCAGACGACCGTGACGGCGCCCGTCGATGGCGTGGTGGAGTCGCTGCACGTGGCCCTGGGCGAGACCGTCGAAAGCAAGGACCTGCTCGTGAAGCTGCGGAGCTGACCCGACGGTGTGGGACGGCCGGGGGGAGGGAGGGAATCGAGGCGCGATGGACTTCGTGATTGCCAACGGCCGACGCGAGGACGTGCGGCTGCCCTGCACCGTCGAGGCGTTCCTGGTCGCCCGTGGACTGCCGCCCAAGACGGTCGTGGTCGAGCACAACGGCGAGCCGGTGCTGCACTGGGAGTTTGCCTCCCGCGCCCTGGCGTCGGGCGACCGCCTGGAGGTCGTCCGGATTGTCGCGGGCGGGTAGTCGGGGCGAGGGGCGGGGAGCGGGGAGCGGGGAGCGGGGCCCTGCAAGACGGCAACCGGGGATCTCGATGACGCCACGGACTGTAGGCCGCGTGCCCTCACGCGGCGGCGGCGATGCCG
>CAYSGH010000134.1:0-9259 GCA_964430505.1 uncultured Akkermansia sp.
CGGGGCGGGAACGCATGCCTCGGGACGGCCCTCCCTTCGCACGGTCGAGCGCGACCACGGTCGCGGCGTGAGGGAACCGCCCACGAAGACACGAGGACACGAAGGCAGAGCGGGTTCAGGATCGCCCCTCGCTCCCCGCCTTTTTCCCGCTTCACGACGCGGGGCCGGGTTGTGCAAGGTCTCGCCCGTCTCAGCGCGTGTCCCATGAGTGCCCCTCCTGCCAACCGTCCCGCCACCGTGCTCGGCGCACGTCCCGACGTCGTGCCGCTCCCGCCGCTCGATATCCGTGGCACGGACCCCGGCGCGTTCCCCGACGGCGACTTCCCCGGCCAGGAAGCCGTGTTCACGCTCAAGGGCACCGATGTCGAAATGACCGTGTGCTGGTGCCCGCCCGCCGACGGCATCCCGGGGTTCTGGATCGCCAAGCATCTTGTGTCCCAACGCCAATGGACCGCCGTCATGAAGTCCAACCCCAGCAAAGCTGGCCGGGGCGAGGACTTTCCCGTGGACTCCGTCTCGTGGAACGACGCGCAGGAGTTCTGCAAGAAGACCGGGCTTCGGCTGCCCTCCGAGAAGGAATGGGAACACGCCTGCCGCGCGGGGACTTCAAACGAGTATGCCGTTGGCATTAGAACGGCCATCAACTCGCAGTTAGCGAATTTCAATGGGAACTATCCCGGCGGTTCGGGCGATGGGGCGTTCAAGTGGCTCTATCGCGAACGCACGCTTCCCGAAGGCTCGTTTCCCCCGAACGCCTGGGGCTTGCACGACATGCACGGACAGTTGTGGGAGTGGTGCGAAGACGAGTACGAAGGCAGGGGCCGCGCGCTCCGGGGCGGGAGCTGGATCATCAACGGCTGGCTCGCCGCCTCCGGCGATCGCTACGGCAAAGATCCCGGCGTCCGGAACAGCAACTTCGGTTTCCGGCCCTGCCCCAGTTCCATCCTTCCAGGCAAAAGGGAAAGGAAGAGCCGGTGAGCCCGCGAGCGAGGCAGGTCAAGGATGGGAGGGCGGTAGCCTGACCGACGGACCTGCCGAGCGAGTGCGTTGGGAATGGGCCCGAATGAGCCGCGATGAGCCCGATGAGAAGCCCGCATCACAACCGACCCACCTGCCGATGACATGAGCGCCCCAAACTCACCCCTCGACGAGGCCCGTCGCCGCATCGCGGATTGCTTCCATGGCCGGGATGAGCAAGGCCGCCTCATCCAACGCCGCGACGCGTTGAATCTCGCAGGGCTGGGGCTCACGGCGGAGGAAATCGAGGAACGCTTTGTTTGGAATGTCGATCCCGAGCCCAAGCGGCGCCTTGGGAAGAGCCCACTGGACCGTGCCAAGGAGTTCTTTGGTGGCAGCCCTAAAAACGAGCCCGAGCGGCACCTTGGGGAGATTGGCTTCGAGGACCTCATCCACCTGCGGTACTTGGACCTCACATCGAACAAGCTGGATCGCCTTCCCAGGGGCACGCGCCGGATCGATGGGCTTCGGTGGTTGGGCCTGAACTTCAACCAACTGACGTCGATTGCTTCGGAGGCCGGCGACTGGAAGGAGTTGCAACGGCTTTACCTGAGGGGCAACAAGCTGAGGACCCTGCCCGAGTCGGTCGCAATTTGGGGCAGCCTGGAGGAGGTGGACCTTGCCGAGAACGTTCCCTTGGAATGTCTCCCACGCGTCTGGCTCGACGTGTTGGCCCGTAAACGGTCCTCGAACGCCGACGCCTCTGAAATCGTGGTTGAGTTGGCAGGCAGCGGCCTCGCCACAGCATTTGAAAAGGAAACGGGCACGAAGCTCACGCGCGACAACTTCCATGAGGCGGCGGTGCAGGAATGGTTGAGCAGACAACAGGGCGAACCTGAACACGTCGATATCCGTCGGCCAAACCAGCGAGACATCCGGGGGTTGGTTAAAGAATGGGGGGAGGCGGCAACGGCGGATGCCTTGGCGTCTTTGGCGCTGAGGAAGGAGTCATGGTTGTTCTTCCTGGAGAATCCCGCCTCGCTTGGACAACGCTTGGTTGAAGAAGACGACCTCAAGGAAATCCGTGCTGAGGTCTCTCGGATCCGTGCCCTTTCGACTTCTCCCAGCTTTGTGCATCCCTTGTGGCGGGCATGGTATGTGACGGGCTTGAGGCGATGGCGACAGGAGGGTGAGGATCGTTGGAAGAGAATGAGGGACTCCGTGGCGGCTCGCAGCCCATCGGGCCTGGGAAACCCGACGGTAGAAGCCGAAACAGGCGAGCAGACGCCGCCCCCGCAGGCGTCGAGCGACCTGAATCGGTCAGGGAATGGCGGGGCTCCCTCAGGACGGGCTGGACGTCAGCGAAAGACCAAATAGTCCAGCGATGCCCCCCATCCCCCAAGTATCCCCCGTGTTGCCCAAGCTGGCGGAGCGCATCCGTCGCGGCGAGGTGGTGTTCTTCGTGGGGGCGGGGTTTTCCATCGATAGCGAGGGGATGAGCGCAGGGGTGATTGTCCGGCGTCTTTGGATTCGGCTGGAGGCGTTGTGTGTGCTGTGTTGGGACAAGGGTGGGAAAGGGGTGTGGGAGGAGTTTTGGGCGACGTTTTCCCTCGGCCGTTATGACGGGGTGGGTTTTTTGGAGACGGTGAGGGAATGGGCAAAGTCGATGACTCGGCCGAAGGCACCATGGCGGGCCAGGTCTCATGCGATCGAGGACATGGCGTCGCGCTACTACGAGTTCAATGAGTGGCTGTGCAAGGCCTACGGGCGGTTGTTGAGAATGGCCTCGCTCAAGGATGGACGCCCGGTGCCCCATGCGGCCTTCCATGCAGAATTGGTTCGATATGAAAACACCTTGAGCCAACACCCGGACGCATGGGGGGGACTCCCGTCGCCCATTAGGCCGGAGCTGTATGAGTTGGCCCAGCGAGCCTTCAGGGAGGCTGACGACCCTTTGTGGAACATGACGGACAAGACGTTCCAGTTGGGCAAGCTGGTGTTGATGGCGTCGTTTGGATTTTGGGATGAGGCGGCGATGGCTGGGCGTTGCCGGGAGGCGGAGCATTTGCGGGGCCATGGCAGGCAGAAGTCCGACGATCACGCCAAGGAAGCGATCGAGCACGCGGTGAGGGATCGCCTTCGGCTGCGGCATCACGTGTTGGCGAGGCTCGCGCGGGAGGGGTATTGCCCGACCTTGGTGACGACGAACTTCGACATGCTCCTGGAGGAGGCGATGCATGCGTCGGGCCTGGAGGCCGAGCCGCACGGCGGCGATGGGGGCACGGGGATGGCGCATGGCCCGGACCGGATCGCGGAGGCCTTCTCGTTGCAGGTGCCGTATTACGACGTGATTTCGGATCCGCACGCCTTCTACCTGCGGGGAAAGGCGTTCAAGACGGCGGTCCTGCTCAAGATCCACGGGTGCGCCGGAAGGGTTCGGAGCCTTCCCATCGAAAAAGAGACAGCATCGCCGAAGGAAGGGGAGCCGCGTCCGTCGCCGGGTGGCGCGGCCGCTGCGGCGAAGGAAGGGAGGCTGCATCCCTCGCCCATCGAAGGCGAAAAGGCATCGCCGAAGGACGGTGAGCAGCGTCCGACTTCGGATGGGGATGCCCCTGCGGCGAGGGAAGGGAGGCTGCATCCCATGCTGGAGACGTACCTGCGCCAGGTGGTGTACACGTATCGCGAGATCCAAAACTGGCGTCAGGACCATTGGACGGCGGACTTCCTTCGGACGTTGCTGCGGACGCGCGCGTTGGTGTTTGCGGGGTACAGCACGCAGGACCCGGTCATCCATGACACGTTCCGGAGCGTGTATGAGGAGATGGAACGGACCGGGCAGGGGTACCGGGAGCAGGGGAAGCCGAGCCGGCGGGAATCGCCGGCCTATTTCCTGGGCTACACGGACGCCAGCCTCAGCATGGAGTTTCACGCAAACGAGGTCCTGCACGCGGCGTCGCGGTCGGTGGGGCACGATACGGGACGCACGGACGGCGGGGACCATCCTCATTACCTTCGGTTCAGCAGGCAGGGCAGCGAGGGCAAGTGGCTGGGCTTGGACGACCAAATAGGGCTGCTGGCGCACCTGGTGTTGAGGAGGCAGCAGGCCGAGGCGATTCGCACGGAACTGCCGGCGTTGGTGGCACGGTTGACGGGGAAGAGGCAGCCGACGCGTGACTTGAAGCAGTTGGCCTTGGCATTCCGAGAACTCGAGCTTTCCGAGCTTCGCTCGTTGTACTGCCCGGTGGCATCCTCGCCGGCGCTCCGATTCGAGGGACGGAAGGAAGCCTTTGGAAGGGCGATTGCGTGGTCGCAGGGCTTTCACGTGGCGCTGAGGCGCGAATGGGCGCTGGGCTTGGCCCTGAACCAGCATGGCAGCCATGGCAGCGCCAGGGTGGGCGGGTTGGCCCGGTTGGAGAGGACGATGCGCGATCCGTTGTGGTATTTCCCGGCGAGCGAGCGCCCGGCATGGACCGCATGGAGCGCGGTGGTGGAGCTGGCGTTGCGGAACATGGCGCGATGGTCGCGTGCCGGGGTTGGCGACACGCATGGCGAGTTTGAGACCGAGGCGACGCATGACGTGTTGCCGACGGTGATGGTTCCCTGTGCGGGGCGCAGGGGGCCGCCTTCGTGGGTTGCACTGACGATCAAGATGCACGGGTTGGGGAGGACCGATCGGCCGGCCAAGGGGAGCGGGTATCCCACCCGGAGGATGACCTGGCACTTCTCGCCGGAGGCGTTGCCATGGACGGCCAGTCGAAATGAAGGGAGCGGGAACATGTCCGGGATATCGCGGGGTGCGGCGATCCGTCAGCCGGATGCGGCATGGATATGGCAGTGGGCATTGGGCCCTGCATCGTGCGACGAGGCCGTCCTTAAGAAGAACCTGGGTATGGATGAGATGGAGGCGAGGGCATGAGGCAGGAGATGAGAAACGAGCTTCGCGCCTACTTGGAGGGCCATGCGTGGTTCCCGAGCACGGCGAAGGGCGTCAAGGTGGGGGATGCCCCAGTGGACACTGCCAAGAGGGGATTTTTCGGCTGCCTAATGAAGGATGGGGTAGAGCCGGTCCGGCTCACCGCCGCCGACCTTTACGATTTAGAAGCCGACGCGTTCATCGTGGACCGGACGCTGGGCTCGTTCGGGATCGTGCATTGTTTGGAAGGAGCGGAAAGCGTGGGGGACGGGCTGGCGGCGCAGGTTCGCGGTTGGGTTGAGGACGCCGCGCATTTGCGGCACCTCATGGCCATGCGGGTCGAGAGCGACCGCATCACCCATGGAGGCGGTGTTGGTTTCCTCCCGACGGTCGAGTTGGTGTTCGTGGTGAACATGGAGCCGACGGGAACCGGGGAGGCGGGCGAGAGCGTCGATCGCCTGGGCGACCTCCGTCAGGTGCTGCAAAAAATCAAGGCCGAGACGGAGTTGCTGCACGCAATCACCGTCAACTTGGTCCGATGGAGGCCCGGTCTGGAAGGAAAGAACCGAGACCAAGCGTGGAAGCGCGGGTTCTCATGGTTGCTGACGGATGTTCGAGCCTGGCTTCAGGCAAGCCTCAGGGTCGAGCGAGAGGGTGCCCAACAACCGGGCGCCGCTCAGGAGGAGCACCGAAGACTCCATCAGATCAGCGCCACCGACTTTCGCATCCAGGGGACACGGCGGTGGACGCTGGACAGGCCGGAGGAGACGGGTTCCGGCTCCCCGCCGATGTTGCACGTGTTGCATGGGCCCAATGGCAGCGGCAAGTCCACCTTGGCCGAGGCCTTTGAGTTTTGGGTAACGCGCACAAGCACGCGGCTGCGGCGTGGCGGCTCGGGCCTTGGACCTTTGGTGTACGCACGCGGGACGTCCCAGGACAACCCGAGGGAGGCACGCGTCGCGGTGGCCGTGGGCGGCAGGAATCAAAAGGTGGAGAGTCGGGATCGAGTGGCGTCCAAGCAGGACGTCCCGGCCACGGGCGATGGCGGTCCCTTTGCGGCCATCCATGGGGCTGCCCTCCGCTTCGACGAGGCGGTGTCCCACACCTTGCTCAGGTCATCCGAGACGGAGCGGATGGCCTTTTGGCTGAAGGCCTACTTTTCCCGGCACCTTGAAACCCAGGAAGAGGAGGCCCGCGCGCGGCGAAAGCTTCGGGCGGCCCTGGATGCGTTGCGGATTTCGGTGGGAGCGGAAGCCGCGGAGGAGGCGGTTCGGCCCTTGCTGGGCGACGATCCCAAAGGTGCCGGGCTTGATTGGAAGGCCCTTCTCATGATGCCCGCGATGGAGCTGGGTTCGGATGCGTGGTCTTTGCTGGAGGATGCGGATCGGGAACATGTGGCGCGGTTGGAGGCAAAGGGCGAGGAGGGAAAGTCTGCGTTGGAGCGGGTGTTGAGGAGGTGGTGGGAAGTGGTCACGAAGGCCGAGATGGCGTTGACGGAGGACTTTGGAAGGTATCTCGAGCATCTGGGTGACTCTGTCATCGCGGGCCAGGTGCCGGCCGTGCTGGACGACCGCGACCCCGAGGACGTGTATGCGACGTGGCTGGAGAACGTGGCCCGCGTGGACCTGCTGGAAAGCGCGCTGAAGCTGGGCGAGACGATGCGGGCGTGGTCGCCGCCCCAGGGTGACATTCTGGGCCGGGTGCGCATCGACGGGGACCTCGACGAAGTAGCCCAAGCGCGCATGGAGGCGACCCGGGCTCGGGATGAGGCATGGACATGGTTGTCCAAGCACCGTGAATCGTCGCGAGGCCGCGCGGAAGGCAGCCGGGGCGGGGCAGGGGTGGCCCTTCCGGACCTTGGTTTGCTGGAGGCCGCGGCAAAGGCGGGCGCATTCGGGAACCTGCTCACAGCCGAGCGTTTCTTGGGCATTCGGGCGGCCATCCAATCCGGGAAACCCCAAGTCGAGGGGCCGTTGCGCGCTGGCGCGGAGCGGGGGTGGACGCGTCCATTGATCGAGGCGCGTGCGTCGATGCTGCGCATGAAGGGGTGGATTGCCCAACGCGCCGGCACGTCGGCGTCCGGCGTGGTTCGATCAGATTGGGAAAAGGACGTCGTGCGGCATCTCGGGGACTTGGCGGAGGCGGTTCGCGAACTGCAAGGGGTGAACCGAAAGGACGCCGACCACTTCAAGCAGATCACCCAAAAGCTTCCCGAGGCGTTGCAGGAGCTGGTGGAGCTGATGACGCCGGCGTCTTGGGCGTACGAGCGCATGGACGTGAAGGTGGGATTGGACGTCGCGGAGGTGGGGTCGGCGACGCTGACAATGCAGGCGCGCGGGATGGAGTTGGAGGACGTGCTCAACACGGCGGAGAAGAACGCCGTGGCGCTGGCCATGCACCTGTTGTGCGCCCCGAAGGCGGACAACCCCTATCGCATCACGTTCCTCGACGACCCGTTCCAGAACATGGACGAGCTGACGGTGACGATCACGGCGCGGGCGTTGTCGAAGTTGCTGCGGCTGATGGGGAGCACGGGGAAGTATCCGGGGTGGGAGTTCGTCCTCCTCCTTCACGGCGCGGACGATTGCGAGCGGGTGGTGCAGGAGGTGCCGTCGGTGTTTTACCGGATTCCCTGGAACTCGCCGGACGGGGCGGCGGGGACGGCGTCGGGGGCGAGCGCGGGGGACGTGGAGCACGTGAGGGGAGTGGGCTCTACGCGGGCGGACTTGTTCGACTGCGTGAAGTTCATGGGGTTGGCGTGGGACGAGACGCGCGGTTTGGTGGATCCCAAGGCGGAGGCGCAGGCGAAGGAGCCCAAGGCCAAGACGGGCGCGTGAGGCCGCCATGGAAGGGGTCGGTGGCGCGTGCCGCCCCCCCGCCGTGAGCGCGGCCGTCCCCGGCCGCACCCGAGGCCGCTAGCAAAGCGGCGTTGCCCGCCGCCCGGCTACCACGAGCCGGTCTTGCTGGTGGTCTTCGCGAAGAACGGCTCGATCACCTTCTCCAGCTCCGTGCCCTTGCAGGCGGGGCACTCGATCTTCTTGGTGTCGTGGTCGCGGATGGAGAGCACCTCGCTGAACTTCCTCCCGCACTTCTTGCAGACGTATTCGTAGAGCGGCATGGCCTTGCTGTGTCCTTTCGATGCCTTCGACCGGCAGGCCGTCCGGCTGCACAAACAAATCGCGCGTCGCGAGGGCCTCGTTCCTTGCGCGGGCGCGATTCCATGGCACTTCGGGGGCCATGTCGGATTCCACACCACGCACCTGGCTCGTGACCGGGGCCTCCACGGGGTTCGGGCGCGCGCTCGCCGAGGCCATCATCTCCAGCGGCGACGTCGTCGTCGCGACGGCGCGGCAACCCGAATCTCTCGAGGACCTGGCGAGCCGTGCGCCGGACCAGTGCCATGCGTTGGCGCTGGACGTGACGCGGCCGGGCGCGGCGTCCGAGGCGGTACGCGACGCGCTGGATCGGGCGGGGCGAATCGACGTGCTGGTGAACAACGCCGGGCGCGGCCTGCTGGGGGCCGTGGAGGAATGTTCCGAGGCGGAGGCGCGCGCCTGCATGGAGCTGAACTTCTTCGGGCAGCTTGCGATGCTTCAGGCCGTGTTGCCGCACTTCCGCGCCCGCAAGTCCGGTCACGTCGTGCAAATGGGGGCGGCCGCCGCCATCAGCAACTACGCCGGCTTTGGCCTCTACGGCGCCGCCAAGGCCGCCATCTCGAGCGTCATGGAATCCCTCGCCCAGGAAACCCGCGCCCTGGGCGTCCACGTTACCTTGGTGGAGCCGGGGCCTTTCCGGACCGACTTCATCGGCCGTTCCATGGCGCGCGCGGCGGCGACGTTGCCGGAGTACGCGGCCACGGCCGGGCGTTTCGGCCAATACCTGGGCAAGATCGACGGCAAGCAGCCGGGCGACCCGCACCGCGCCGCCGCGCTGATCGTGCGGATGGTCCAGTCCGGCCAAGCCCCGTTGCGGCTCGTGCTGGGCAAGTACGCCATCGACAAGACACGTCGCACCTTCGCCGCCCGCGAACGCGAGCTGGCCGCGCACGAGGCCGACGGCGTGGCGACGGACGCGCCCGCAGCGCAGTGACCGGGGCGGGGAGCGAGGGGCGGGGAGCGGGCGGCCGTGGGCGTGACCTTCATGGTGTGCGCCGAGGTGGGGTGGGATGGGGCGGATGCCTTTCCGCTGGTGCACCATGCGTCGCAACGACCGCACGACGCGCTGCAACGCCCGCGCGACGCGCTGCAACGCCCGCACGACGCGTCGCAACGACCGCACGATGCGCCGCAACGACCGCACGATGCGTCGCAGCGACCGCGCGACGCGCTGCAACGACCGCACGATGCGTCGCAACGACCGCACGACGCGTCGCAACGACCGCACGACGCG
>CAYSGH010000135.1:0-9063 GCA_964430505.1 uncultured Akkermansia sp.
CGCCGCGTGAGGGCACGCGGCCTACAGACTGCCCAACTGCCGTTTCTAGGGTGAATTCGTCACCCCCTGGACCCCACCGGCGACCCGCTCCCACTCGCGGTGCACTCCTTCAGAACCCGCGCACGCAGGTCGTCCGCGAGCAACCGGGCCTCCATGCGCTGGCGGCATGTGGAGCCGTCCAGCGCGAGCACGGGGACGATTCCCAGCGTGCTGAGGACGACGATCCCGCCGCACAGGGTCAGTGCGTCCCGGATGCCGACGTGGGGGCGGGCCGGCCTCGTTTGCAGGCCATGGCGTTGGGCCAGCCCCACAACGATGTCCTGGGTCACCCCCGCGAGGGCTCCCGAGTCGGATGCGGCATGGACCAGGACGTCGCCCTCGAACCAAAGAAGATTGCCGGAGGCGCACTCTGCGGGCTCGCCGCGGGTGTTGAGGAGCAAGGCCTCGTCCGACCCGTGCGCCTCGGCCTCGGCCCGCGCGAGCACGTGGAGCATGCGCGAGCCATGCTTGAAGGGTGCCATGGGGTCGCCGTGCGGGAGGCGGAACGAGGAGGTCCGCAGGGTCCAGCCAGGATGCGGGGTGCACGGCTCGGGTCCGGCATGAAACACCACGAAGGCATTCGAGGGACCCGCTGCACCGGGTGAATAGCCGCGGCGGCCGGGGCCGCGGGTGACGGTGATGCGCAGGGCACCGTGGGGTGGGGCTCCCGCCGCGACCTCGGCCATCACAACGGCCTGGGCGGCATCGGCCAGCAAGGCGGGATCGGGGGCTTCCTGAAACCGACAGAACGTCATCCCCCGGGCCAGGCGCTCGACGTGGGCTTGAAGGGCAAACGGTCGTCCATGCGCCACGGCCAGGGTCTCAAAGAGCGAATCCCCGAGAAGGAGGCCTCGGTCGGACAGCGGCAATCGTGCGGACTCGAAGGGCAGGAGATCCCCGTTCAGCCATGCGAATCGCGGCGTGGCGTTCATGGGTTGATGGAGGGCGATGTTCCCGGAAAGCCCATCGCCGCGAGGAAGCCCATGGCCTTGGCGTCCGTCTCCGCCAGCTCCGCCTCGGGCTGGGAGTCCGCCACGATGCCAGCCCCGGCATGGAACCACGCGTGACCGTTGCGCACCAGGGCGGTGCGGATGGTGATGGCGAGGCGGGAAATGGGGTTGAACCCGAGGAAGCCATGGCAGCCGCAGTAGGGGCCGCGCGCGACCGGCTCGAGCTCGTCGATGATCTCCATGGCGCGGAGCTTGGGGGCCCCGGTGATGGATCCGCCGGGGAAGCACGCCTCCAAGGCATCCAGGTGCGTCACGCCCGGGCGCAAGGATGCCTCGACCGTGGACACCAGGTGGTGCACGTGGGCGTAGGATTCCAGTCGCAGCAGTTCCGGCACGCGGACCGATCCGTAGGCCGCGACCCGGCCGAGGTCGTTGCGGAGCAGGTCGGTGATCATGGTGAGCTCCGCGCGCTCCTTCTCGCTGGCGAGCAGTTCGGCCGCGAGGCGTGCGTCCGACTCCGGGTCGTGGCCCCGGGGCCGGGTGCCCTTGATGGGCCGGGTGACGATGCGGCGGTCGTGCAGGGCGAGGAACAACTCGGGCGAGGACGAGACGAGGTCGAACTCGGCGGTGGGCAGGAACGCGGCGTAGGGGGCTGGCGACCGCGAGACCATGGTTTCGAAGAGGTCCCAAGACGTGCGCGCGAGGGCGGCGTCGAGGCGGCGCGCGAGGTTGACCTGATAGATGTCGCCGGTGTGGATGTAGGCCTGGGCTCGCCGGACGGCGGCGGTATAGAACGGGCCTTCGAGGCTGGCGCGCAGGGGGGAGCCCGTCGGTGGCGCCGGGGTGGCTGGGGCGGAGGGCTGGGATGGGGGCTGGGCGAGGCGCTCCTTCCACCATGCCACGTCGAGGGCCGCCCGCCGGGCATGGCGGGTCCCGTCCGCCTCCAGGCCGGTGGCCACGACATGAGCCTGGCCTTCCACGAAGGCCACCAGCGCGCCATGGAAGCCGAGGTGGCAATCCGGCAGCGCCAGGTCGTTGATGGCGCGCCGGGCGAGGCGGGGCTCGACGAACTGGTTGAGGTCATACCCGAAGTGGCCGATGGCCGCGCCGAGTGGAAAGGGCATGGCGGCATGGGTGGGCAGCTCGAACTGGCCCAGCAACGGCGCGAGGATTCGCCATGGGTTGCCGTACTGACGCTCGACCGCGCCGCCCCCGGTCCGGACCTCGGACTCGGCTCCCCGCGACGTGAAGGTGAGGAGAGGCCTGGCGGCGACGAGCGACATGGACCGGCCCCAGGCGTCCGGGCGGGCGGCGTGCAGCACCGAGAGACCAGGTTCGCCTGCGAGGAGCCGCCCCAGCGAGAGAGGCGTGTGGCGGGTGGGAACGACCTCGACGAGCGGCATCATGGGCTAGGCGGCACGTCGAAACTGCGGATGGGCCTCCAGCCGTGCGCGGGTTTCGGGCGAGAGGGGGCGCTGTTGGTACACGGGGTGTTGAAGCGGCTCCGCGCTGGTCGAGCGCGTGGCGCGCGCGAGCCATGCGTCGTCGAGCAACCGGCCCGCCAGGGATGCCTCGGTGGAGGCCACGGTGGTCTCCTCCTTCTCGCCGGTGGCATGGCCGGCGCCCACGTGGAATCCCGCCACCAGCAGGGTCACGCGCAGGAGGGTGCTGCGCGAGTACGTGGCGAGCGTGGCGGGGCGATGGCCCACACGGGAGCGCAGCCGCTGGAAAAGGTCCAGCGTCCACATCGCCGGGTTCCGGGCCGGGCTGAACGCGTCGAAGAGGATCGCCTCCGGCGGGGGCACGCCGGGATCGCCCGCCCGCAGCCAGCCCGGGAAGTCCGCCTCGTGGAAGCGCCATCGCACCGTGCAGGCGCCATGCGCGAAGGACACGTCACGCCGCTCCAGAAGGTCGTCCACCGCGTGTTCCAGCCCGCCAAAGTAGCCCAGGCGGCCCGCCTCGGACCGGGCAAACCGAAGGGGCTCCGCCGTGTGGTCGAAGCTCTCGATCCGCAGCCGGCCGGGGGTGTCCCCCATGGCGCGCACGACGGCCAGGACATTGGCGGCGGCACCCAGGCCGACGTCCCAGACGACAAACTCGTCCGGGACGGCGGCCGCGCGCTCCGGGATGCGCAGTTGCCGCACGTAGAGCGCCTCGGCCTCGGCGGCGGGCCCAACGACGGGGTGGAACGTCTCCCCCTCGGCGAGGGAACGGACGGACCACGCGCCGCTGGCGACCTGGACCAGCGAGTAGGCGGCGTGCGCTTGCGTGCAACTCATGCGGCGTGGGGCCGGGGTCCCCGCAGCCTCAGGCCCCGAACTTGTCGAACATGCGGGCGTTGGCCTGCATGAGGCGGATGAGGTACTTGGCCTCGAAGATGCCGAGGGAACCTTGGTTGGCCCCGGTCTCCGTGAAGCGCTCGAGCTTGTCGTTGCCGCTCAGCGCGGAGTGCAACAGGACCGGCTGCGGATGCCAGGAATGGCCCTTGGCGGCGACGGGCGTGGAGTGGTCGCCGGTGATCACCAGCACGTCGGGCTTCCGCGCCAGCAGGATGGGCAGCGCGGCGTCGAAGTCCTCGATTGCCTTCACCTTGGCCTTGAAGTTGCCGTCCTCGCCCGCCTTGTCCGTGTACTTGTAGTGAATGAAGAAGAAGTCGTGCTGGTCGTGGTCGGCGACGTAGCGCTCGAACTGCTCGGCGATGGTGGACGGGCCCTCGACCTTGGTCATGCCGACGAGCTGGGCGAGGCCCTTGTACATGGGGTACACGGCGAGGGCGGCGGCCTTGAGCTGGTAGCGTTGCTCGAAGGTGGGGATGTCGGGTTGGTGGGCAATGCCGCGCATCAGGAACCCGTTGGCCGGCTTTTCCTTGGCCAGCAAGGGGAGGGCCGCCTTGTAGAAGTCCGCCACCAGCTTCGCCACCTTCTTCTGGCCCGCGTTCTTCGGGTCCACCGGCTTGGCCTCGGCAATCGCCAGGCCCTCGCGGTTCGGATCCGTGTCCGTCAGCGGCCCCTCGAGCCCCGCGCCGCGGAACACCACCACGAAGCGGTGCTCCTTGCCCGGGATGACGATGACCTCGGTGGCGCCCAGCTTCTTGATCTTGGACGACAAGATCCCGCAGAGGCGCTCGCAGACGTCGGTGGGGATCCGGCCGGCGCGGCGGTCGGTCACGAGCCCGGCCGCGTCGAGGGTGCAGAAGTTGGCGCGCGCGGCGACGTCGCCGGCCTTGAGTTCCACCCCAAGCCCGAGGGTCTCGATGACGCCGCGCCCGACCTCGAACTCGATGGGGTCGTAGCCGAAGAGGGCGAGATGGCCGGGGCCGGAGCCCGGCGTGATGCCGGGCGCGACGGGAATCATGCGTCCCTGGGCGCAGCCGCTGCGGACGAGCGCGTCCAGGTTGGGCGTCTTGGCCGCCTCGAGCGGCGTCATGTTTCCCTGCGCGGCCGTGGCGATGTCCCCGAGGCCGTCGAGGACGATCATCGCCAGCTTGGCCCCCGTCTTGATTGTCAGCTTGGAATAGACCGAATCCAGATTGCTCATATCGCGAGCGCGACCCTGCCGAGGTCGGCCAGCGCGGGCAAGGCCGCGCACGGGCCCTGGGCGGACGTTCAGGGCGCGTCCTGTCGCGCTCGGTAGAGCTGCAGCCCCGGGGCGTTCGTCGTGGAATCCACGAAGAGCAGCGACAACGCGTCCTCGGGTATTTCGAGGAGCGGGCCCGCCGTCCATTCGAGGAGGTTCGTGGAACGATCCAGGCGGAACCACTGCCCGGGCTCGCCGGTGGCGAGGAAGACGCTCTCGGAGGGTTGATGCGGCCACTGGGCCAGGGCGACGGGATCCGGGAACGGGCGGACCACGGCGCGCAGGATGGAGCCGTCGGCACCCATGGCGAGCAAGCGTCCATCGAGGTGCACGACGGACTGGAGGGACTTGGACGTGAGGGTTCCAAGGCGAGACCACGTCACCGCGTCGCGGGAGCCCAGGACGGTTCCCTGGCCGCCCACGGCGTACCACGTGTCATCGACGAACACGACGTCATGGAGGTGGTTCGTGACGCCGGAGGCTCGCGGCGTCCAGGTGATGGCGTCGGGCGACGTGAGGAGGGTGCCGTTGTAGCCGACGGCGACGAATTGGCTGCCGGCCCAACGGGTTCTCCAGAGCCACTGGGTGGTGCCCGAGGTGCGACGGGTCCATGCAAGGCCGTCTGGCGAGGACAGGAGGGTGCCTTGGTCGCCGGAGGCCACCCATGCGGATGGGCCAGCCTCGACGGATGTGAGGAACGCGGCGGTGGGCGAGGCGACGCGGGACCAGTTGGTGGCATTGGTGGAGACGAGGAGGACACCGGCGGAACCGGCGGCGACCATGCGCTGGGGGGTGGCGGCGATTCCTTGGAGGACGTTGGTGACGGGCTTGGCGGCGTTGTACCAAGCCAGTCCCATGGTGTTCACGAGGTTGGTCAGGACGACCCGAACCGGGGCACCCAGGGAGTTGGTGAAGACGTTCGTGGACACGATGGGCTCATAGAGGACGGGGCTGCGCAGGATCACGCCGCCGGAGCCGACGGCGACGAGTTGGTCGGGCAAGGCTGCGACGCCCAGGATGACCTGGCCCGAGGCATTGGTGGGAAGGAGCGCCGTGGACCAGGTGATGCCCCGGTCGGACTGGAGGATGGTGGGGCCGTCGCCGACGGCGACCGCGAAGCGGTTGGTGGTGCGCGTGGTGCGCAGGGCGACGGCATTGTTGGTGAAGACGGCGATGGTATTGGTGCCGTAGGCGGTGTTGGTGGCGGCGGAGAACAACCAGCTCCGCGGGGGGGAGTCGAGCAGGGACCAGTTGAACCCTGCCGTTGGAAAGGGGCGGGTTCCCTGCGCGATGATGCCGGCGCGGCCCGCGAAGATGGCGTTGGTGGCGTTCCAGTAGCCGGCGAGGTAGGTCGCCTTGGGGGCCGGCGCGGTCCGGCGGCTGTCCGTCTCGTCGCTCCAGAGGTTCAGGGACACCACGCCGGAGCGCAGCTCGCCGTCGCCGGCCACGAGCAGGGCGCCCGCAGGGTTGAGGGGAAAGTCCGAGCGGTACTCGAGCTGCACGGCATACAGGTCGTTGGTGGCGCCGCTGGAAAGGACCCGCCAGTTGGCGCCCGATCCGGACGTGTCCACGATCACGGCGCCGCCGTCGCCCACGGCGGCAAACCCGGCCGGCAAAGGGGTCACCCGGTTGAGGGCCGCCGTGGTGCGACTGGTTTGGCGCGTCCAGTTGATGCCATTGGCGCTGGTGGCCACGAGGCCGCCCTCGCCCACGGCACAGAAGACGCCGTTGGTCCGCCAGGTGACGCCACGAAGCCACGTGGAGCCGATGGCCGTCGAGGCGCGCCGCACCCAGTTGGTGGCGTCGCCCGACGTGTACACGGCCCCGTTGTCGCCGACGGCCACGAGCAGGCTGGGGGATGCCGCCACGGACTCGATCCAGTCGGTGGTGCCCAGGCTGACCCGCGTGAAGGTGGTGCGGTCCTGGGAGACGAGAAGGGTTCCGGACTGGGCGGCGATGACCAGGAATCGGGCGGTGTTCGTGGCGGTGGTCCCGAAGTAGGTGGCGGAGCGCAGCCAGAGCGAGGTGCCCGTGTCGAGGGTGTACCACGAGGCGAGGTCGTCGCTCTCGTAGGCCTGGCCATGCTCGGCAACCGCGACGATGGGCTCGCCCGAGCGGACCGCGAGGTCAGTTATGTTGGCGCCGAACGGGAGGGGGTTGGACCAGCGCCAGAGGAGGTTGGTGGAGGCGGCCCGAGCCCACCCGGCCATGAGGCAGGCAATGAACAGCGCCATGATGGCCTGGCTTGTTGATTTCATGCGGAGTCAGGGAACCTAAAGCGATTCCCGTGCCGGTTGAAGCCCGGGGTAGAGGGGCCGCGTGACCGGGCGGGCTAGCGCGAGCCTTGCGGACGGGGCGCGGGAAAGTCGGGCCTGTATGCGTAGGATTGGACGAGGATGGAGCGGACGTAGTCGCGGGTGCCGGGGAAGGTGATGGATTGGAGGAAGGCCTCGGAGTTGGTCACGGCAGGTCCCTTCATCCATCGGAGGACGTTGGCGCGACCGGCGTTGTAGTCGGCGAGTGCGAAGGCATGGGGGAGGTCCGTGGCCTTGTAGCGCCGGGCGACCTTGGCGAGGTAGTAGGATCCGGCGTGGAGGTTGGTGGCTGGGTTCAGCAGGTGTTGGGGGTGGAAGGATCGGTCGCGGCGGGAGTCGGCCCATTCCTGGGCGGCGTCGCCGGTCACCTGCATGAGCCCGAACTCGCCCTTGGAGCCGAGCGCGGCGGCATTGAAGCGACTTTCACGCCACACGACGGCCTTGATGAGTTCCGGCGGAAGGCCGTGCTGCATGGCGGCGGCACGGATCAAGGGGTCGTGCTGATGCGCTCGCCAGTGATGCCAGCGCCACCGGAGGCCGAGGGCACCCGCGAGCGCGAGGAAGAGGGCAGCCAGGATGACAGGGGGACGGCGCACGGTGGGTGAACGCGATGCCTTCGACTCCCCAAAGGGAAGCGGGGCCGGGCATGAAAGGGAAAAGAAAAAGGGCGCACCCCGCGGTGGGGTGCGCCCGTGTGGAGGGGCGTGGGCCGTGGATTACGGCTGGTCGCCTTCCTTGGCCTTCTCCTCGGCGGCCGCGAAGGCGTGCTCGAGGGCAACGAGGTCCTCGCCGGGCTTGAGCTGGTCGAGGAGCTTCTGCTCCTCCTTGAGCTGCTCGGGCGAGTAGTTGGCGGCCTTGATGGACAAGCCGATGCGACGCTCGCCGCGGTCAATCTTGATGACGCGGGCGGTGACGTCCTGGCCGACCTTGAGGACGTTCTTGATCTTGTCCACGCGCTCCTCGGAGACCTGGGAGATGTGGACGAGGCCGTCGATGTCCTGCGGGAGGCCGATGAAGGCGCCGAAGCTGGCAAGCTTGGTGACCTTGCCGGAGACGATGTCGCCGACCTTGAAGTGCTTGTCGATCTGGGACCAGGGATCCTCGGAGAGCTGCTTGACGCCGAGGCTGATGCGTTGGTTGGCCTTGTCCACCTCGAGGACGACCGCCTCGACGACGTCGCCCTTCTTGAGCACCTCGGAGGGGTGGTTGATCTTGCGGGTCCAGCTCATGTCGGACACGTGGATCATGCCATCGAGGCCTTCCTCCAGCTCCAGGAAGGCGCCGTAGGAGGTGAGGTTGCGGATGGGGCCCTTGACCGGGGTTCCGGGCGGGTACTTCTCGTGGGCGACATCCCACGGGTTGGTCTCGAGCTGGCGGATGCCGAGGGAGATCTTCTGCTCCTCGCGGTTGATGCCGAGCACCACGGCCTCGACCTCCTGGCCCTGCTTGAGGACGTCGGAGGGCTTGGCGATGCGCTTGGTCCAGGACAGCTCGGTGACGTGCACGAGGCCCTCGACGCCGGGCTCGACCTCGATGAAGGCGCCGTAGGGGACGAGGTTGACGACCTTGCCCTTGACCTTGGTGCCAACGGGGTACTTCTGGTCGATGTTGTCCCAGGGGTTGGAGGACTTCTGCTTGAGGCCGAGGGAAACGCGCTCCTTCTCGCGGTTGACGTCGAGGACGACGACGTCGAGCTCCTGGCCGACCTTGAGCAGCTCGCTGGGATGGGCGAGGCGGCCCCAGGTCATGTCGGTGATGTGGAGCAGGCCATCGAGCCCGTTGAGGTCGATGAACGCGCCGAAGTCGGTGATGTTCTTCACCGTGCCCTTGCGGATGTCGCCGGGCATCATCTCGGTGAGGAGGGCGGAGCGGCGGGCGTTGCGCTCGGCCTCGACCAGCTCGCGGCGGCTGAGGACGACGTTCTGGCGGTCGGGGTTCAGCTTGACGACGCGGAACTCGTAGGTGTTGCCCACGAAGGCGAGGAGGTTCTTGGGCGGCGCGACGTCCACCTGGGAGGCGGGGCAGAAGGCCTCGACGCCGATGTTGATGAGGAGGCCGCCCTTGACGACGCCCTTGACCTTGCCGTGGACGGTGCCGCCCTCGTTGCAAATGGTCTGGATGCGGTCCCAGTTCTGCTGGAACTCGGCCTTTTCCTTGGAGATGTGGATGTTGCCATCCTTGTC
>CAYSGH010000136.1:0-9045 GCA_964430505.1 uncultured Akkermansia sp.
ATCGAAAACTGCCCGTTTCGGCCTCCTAGCCCCTCCACAACAAAAGACCCTGGCCCTGGACGTGGCGCGCCCGATTTTTTCCCTGACGCCCGCCGGGCGCGTGCACAGCATGATTTGATGATTCCCCGTCTCGCGCCCGCCGCCGTGCTGTGCTGCGCGTGGATCTTGGCCACGGCGTGCGCCGCCCAGCCGTCCCCTCCTCCGCAGGTCGTTTGGGTTCCCATGCGGGACGGCATCCGGCTGGCGACGGACGTGTACCTCCCGTCCACCCACGGCTCGTATCCCGTGGTCTTGGGGCGCACGCCCTATGGCAAGGCAACGTCCGCGAGCTTTGCGGCCGAAGGGGCCCGTCGCGGCTACGTGGTCGTCGTGCAGGACACGCGCGGCCGCCATGGCTCCGAGGGGGAGAACCTCCCGTTCCACCGCGACGTTGCCGACGGCGCGGACACGGTGGCCTGGATTCTTCGGCAGCCATGGTGCAACGGCCGGTTGGGCACGTGGGGCGGGTCGGCAGGGGCCATCACGCAGTTCCAGTTGAACGCCTCGGGCGTGCGCGGGGTGCAGTCGCAGCACCTCGTGGTGGGCGCGGCCAACCTTCAGGACGTCGTGTACACGGGGGGCGTCCTGCGCAGGTCGCTGGTGGAGGACTGGACGCGCATCACGAGGTTCCAGGACGACGCGTTGGCACGATGGGTGGCGCACCCGACCCGTGACGCGTACTGGAGCGAGCGCGACGCCCTCCGGACGGCGGGTTCGGTGCGTGCGGCCGGGGTGCACGTGGGCGGGTACTGGGACATCTTCGCGCAGGCGACGCTGGATGCCTTCGTGGCGCAGCAAGAGCGGGGAGGGAAGGGCGCACGGGGACGCCAGAAGCTGGTGATGGGCCCCTGGGCGCACGCCGTCCTCCAGGAGAAGGTGGGCGACCTGACGTTCCCCAACGCCAAGCGGCCTCCCAACAACCTCCATGACCCGTGGCGTTGGTTTGCGGCCACCCTCCGGGACGAGCCCAACGGCATGAGGGAGCTGCCCGCCGTGACCTACTACGTCGTGGGCGACGTGACCGATCCCAAAGCGCCCGGCAATGCCTGGCGCACGGCCGCGCAGTGGCCGCCGTTCGACGTCGCGCCCACCCGGCTTCACCTCCATGGCGACCGGTCCCTGCGGGCGGCCCGGCCGGGTCAGTCCACGCCACTGAGGTATCGCTACGACCCGGCGGACCCCGTCCCGACCTTGGGTGGCGTCCAGTTGACCTTGCCCGCCGGGCCCATCGACCAACGGATCCTGGAGGATCGTCCCGACGTGCTCGTGTTCACCACCGAGCCCTTGGCCGAACCCGTGGAGGTCACGGGCCGGGTTCGGGCGCGGCTGTGGGTTTCGAGCGATGCCCCGGACACGGACTTCATGGTGAAGCTGTGCGACGTTTATCCGGACGGTCGATCCTTCAACGTGTGCGAGGGGGCGTTGCGGGCACGGTTTCGCAAGGGCCTGGCGCGCGAGGTGCCCCTGCGGCCCGGGCGCGCGGAGTGGATCGAGGTGGACTGCTGGTCCACGAGCATCGTCTTCAACCGGGGCCATCGACTCCGGGTGCAGGTCACGTCCAGCAGCAACCCCGGCTACGATCCCAACCCAAACACCGGCGAACCCCTCCGCCGCAACACGGGGGTGCGCGTGGCCACCAACGCCGTCCACGTGGATGCCGCGCATCCGTCGCACCTGCTGTTGCCCGTGGTGAAGGGGGCCTTGCCCTGAGGGCGCGTTGCGGCTGGCCGCATGTCCGGCCCCAGCCGGCTCCGGGGGCGCATCCTCCCCGTCGTCCGCGCGCCTGGGTCATTCGCTCCATGGCGTGAGGCCAACCCCATGCGCCCCGCCAGCCCGTGCTCGGTTTTGCCAATCCATGGGTGGGTTTGCCGCTCCGCTCCCCGCACGATTGCACCCGCCGAGGCTTGACCTCGGGGGCATGGCTTTGGTCTTTGGACGCCATGGCGTCGGCGCGGCCCCCGCGGCGGCCCCGCAAGAGAAAGAACGAGCACTCCATGTCATCGCACACGACCAACCTCCACGTCCTCACCTGGGTCCAGGAACAAGTCCGGCTGTGCCAGCCCGACCGCGTCGTGTGGTGCGACGGATCGGAGCCGGAGCGCGACCGCTTGCAGGAGCAGGCGGTGCGCGAGGGCATCCTCGTGCGGCTGAACCCGGAGAAGCACCCGCGCAGCTTCTACCATCGGTCCAACCCCAACGACGTCGCCCGGGTCGAGCAACTCACGTACCTCTGCACGCCCACGGAGGAGGAGGCTGGTCCCACCAACAACTGGGCCGAGCCCAAGGGCATGTACCGGCGGCTGGAAGGCCTGACGCGCGGGGCCATGAAGGGGCGGACCCTGTACGTGGTCCCCTACCTCATGGGGCCGCCCGGCTCCCCCTTGGCCAAGGTCGGCGTCGAGCTCACCGACTCCATCTACGTCGTCCTCAACATGCGCATCATGACGCGCATGGGCGACGTGGCCTGGCAGCAACTGGGCGACTCGGACGACTTCAACCGCGGCCTGCATTGCATGCTCGACGTCCACCCCGAGCGCCGCCTCGTCTGCCACTTCCCCCAGGACAACACCATCATCTCCGTGGGCAGCGGCTACGGCGGCAACGTCCTCCTCGGCAAGAAGTGCCTCGCCCTCCGCATCGGGTCCTACCTGGGCCGCCGCGAGGGTTGGCTGGCCGAGCACATGCTCATCCTGGGAGTCGAGTCGCCCCAAGGGGAGAAGACCTTCGTCGCCGCCGCGTTTCCGTCCGCGTGCGGCAAGACCAACTTCGCCATGCTCGTTCCCCCCACGAGCTACAACGGATGGAAGATCTGGACCGTGGGGGACGACATCGCGTGGATGTACCCCGGTGCCGACGGCCGCCTGTGGGCCGTCAATCCGGAGGCCGGCTACTTCGGCGTCGCGCCCGGCACCAACGGGAGCACCAACCCCAACGCCATGGCCACGCTGTCGCGCGATACCATCTTCACCAACGTCGCCCTCAAGCCCGATGGCACCGTGTGGTGGGAAGGCCATGACGACCCGCCGCCCGCCGAGTGCACGGACTGGCAAGGGCGCCCTTGGACGCCGTCCTCCAAGGACAAGGCCGCCCATCCCAACTCGCGCTTCACCGCGCCCATGGCCAACAACCCGTCCCTCGCGCCCGAGGCCAACGACCCCCAGGGCGTCCCCATCTCCGCCATCATCTTCGGCGGCCGCCGCGCCAGCACGCTCCCCCTCGTCTGCGAGGCCTTCAACTGGGTCCACGGCGTGTACCTCGGGGCCACCATGGGCTCCGAAACCACCGCCGCCGCCGCCGGGGCCGTCGGGCAGGTCCGCCGCGACCCCATGGCCATGCTCCCCTTCTGCGGGTACAACATGGGCTGGTACTTCCGCCACTGGCTCAACATGCGGAAGCGCGTGAAGCTCCCGCCTCGCATCTTCCAGGTGAACTGGTTCCGCAAGGGCCCCGACGGCCGGTACCTCTGGCCCGGCTTCGGCGAGAACATGCGCGTCCTCAAGTGGATCATCGACCGCGCGGCCGGCCGCGTCGGCGCGTGGGAAACCCCGCTGGGCTGGGTGCCGCGCACCGAGGATTTCCCCCTGGAGGGGATGGAGGGCTTCACCGCCGCCGACTTCGAGACGCTCCAGAACATCAACCTCGAGGAATGGCGCCGCGAGGTCCTCTCCCAGGACGAGCTGTTCATGAAGCTCTATTCCTTCCTGCCCAAGGAGATGATCTTCCAACGCGAGCTGCTCGTGGCACGCCTTTGACGCCGCGCGCAACGGGGGCACGATGCCGCCCATGGGCAAGATGCCGTTCCAACCCGCGCACCCCGCCGCCGCCATGTCGCGCGTTTCCATCCTGGTGCGCGCGGTGGCCCTCGTGGCGTCCGTCGCCGCCGCATGGCTTGTGACCGGGGCTGACACGGCCCCCGCCAAGCGGCGCGTGGTCGTCCTCGGCGACTCCCTCGCGGCCGGCTATGGCGTCGAGCGCGGCGAGGGCTGGCCGGAGCGGGTGGCCGCCCGAATCGACAAGGCCGGCCTCCCCTTCGAGATCGTCAACGCCGGCGTCTCGGGCGACACGACCGCCGGCGGCCTTCGTCGCCTGGATTGGGTGCTCCGCCAGCCCGTGGACGTCCTCGTCGTCGAGCTGGGCGGCAACGACGGGCTCCGTGGCATCGCGCCGGCCAACACCCGCTCGAACCTCGTCGCCATCATCCGCCGCACCCGCGGCCGTTGGCCCGCCAGCACCGTCGTCGTCGCCGGCATGCAGATGCCCCCCAGCATGGGCGCCGACCACGCCGACACCTTTCGCAAGGTCTTCCACGACGTCGCCCGGGAGGAAAAGGCGGAGCTGATCCCCCACTTGCTGGAAGGCGTGGGCGGCGTGCCCGAGCTCAACCAAGACGACCTCATCCACCCCACGCCCGCCGGTCATGAGCTGGTCGCCAGCAACGCCTGGGTGACGCTGGAGCCCGTCCTCCGCCGCGTCCATGGCACCCCGCCCAGGCCCGGCGGATAGGAATCCACCCGGAAACGGAGGCCGAAGCAGGTTCCGACGCCCAGGAAAGAGCCCTCCCATCAGGGCGGAGGCGTCCAACGGCAGCCCTTCGATGGGCTCACCCTGCGGGCGGGGTCGTGGAGGGAAGGGGAACGGAGTCGGCCGGGTCCCCTGACGAGGCACACGGCCTTGCATCCAGCGCACCCTCGTTGCCGGGCCCATCCGAGAAGCGGGTGGATTCCGAAGGCCTCGCCGCCCCGTTGGAATCCACCGCCCCGTGTCATCCTGAAATCGGCAGTGGGTCCGTCTGTAGGCCGCGTGCCCTCACGCGGCGGCGGCGATGCCTCGTGCCCCGTGCGCCGGGTCAGGGGACCCGGCCTACAGCCGAACCGGGCCTACCTCGACCTCACCCGCAGGGTGAGCCCCTGGGTTCCTGTCCATGAGCCCATCCGACCCGATGGGAAGGGCGTTTCCTCGTTTTGGCACCCTCTTTGACTGCCGTTTCTAGGGTCATCCGTTCCCTCGCGGTGAAATCGGCGCGACTACAGGATGGGCTTGATGCGCAGGCGACGGTGCTGGACGGCGTCGGGGTAGTCGTAGTTCTGGAGGCCGACGTGGCCGGAGAGGGGGCGGGACTGGTTGTCGGTCCACGTGTGGACGAGGCGGCCGTTGATCCGAAGGGCGTAGTTGGGCCCGATGCACACGAGCTCGTAGGCGTTCCATTCCCCCACGGGCTTGAGCGGGGCCAGCGTGGCCGGGCCATGGAACGGGTAGAAGGAGCCCGTGCCCTCGGAGGCCCGGGTGGGGCGCGCCTCGCCGATCTCCATTTCATGCCCCTGCTTCACGGCGATCCACGGGTCGTTGCCGGGGTTGGGGAACCGGAAGAAGACGCCGGAGTCGGAGCGCGGGCCGGCCTGGCGCCATTCGCCGCGCAGGATGAAGTTGGCGAAGGTGCGGCCCTGGAACCACCAGAGCCCCATGCCGCCATGGCCCGTGGCGACGCCATCCTTCAGCGTGAATCCTCCGGGGCCGGCCTGCGCCCATTGGCTGGCGGCGGGCCCTTCAAGGAGCGGGAGGAAGCCATCCTCGGAGGCGGGCTCGGGCGGCACGATCCCGTGCAAGAAGTCGGGGATCGCGTCGATGGGCCGGGCCTCGAGCCTTCGATACCAAAGCTCCGCCGCCTCGCTCTGGAGCTGGATGCGGCCGTGCGCGAGGCGTTGCTCGGACCCGGCCGCGCGGACGCGTGGGTTGGAGAGGGCGAGCACCACCTTCCCGTTGAGGAGATGAATGCACGTGTTGCCCCAGGCGATCACCTCGACGGTGTTCCACTGGCCGCGCGGATGCTCGGGGTCGATGGGCGACGTGATGCCCTCGTGGGGTTGCACGGTGTACCGGGGTGCGCCCGGCGAGTACACGACGCAGGTCTCGCCGGGGCTCTCGCCGCGGTACGGAATGACGGGCACCCTTTCCAGCACCACGCTCCGGCCCTCCACGTCGCAATACACGCCGTCCACGCTCCACCATTGGCCCACGCCCTTCTCCATGATGTTGCACTCGACGGACCGCTGCCATGCGCCCGACCCCGCGCCGTCGGGGCCCACGGCCCAGTAAAGCAGCCCCGCGTCGCGGTAGTGCCGCGGCTCGGCGCGGGGCGGCCACTTCTTGTCCCCCCACTTGTACTGGAGCCGGATGTGGACGTTGGAGAACCCGGCGCGGGTGGTGATGGCCCCGTAGATTTCCCCGGTGACATGGATGGCCCCCTCGCCGTCCACCTGTTGGATGGAAAACACGCCGCGCGGGTCGTGGTTGAGGCCGAGCGGCCGGGACTCGCCCGGAAGCGGCGCGAGGTAGCGGTCCAGCCCGTCAAAGTCGCGGCCATTGAACAAGGGAATCCATGGGGCGGCCGCGCCGTCGGCCGCCGAGCCAGTCGCGGCGTGCACGAGCGGCCGTGACAGGCAGCAAGCAACGAACGCCATGATCCCGGCTGCCACCATCCACCGACGACCGACGCGAATCCCGTGGGCAAGCATGGACCGAGGCGACGTGAGGACGGGGGGCGGGTCAAGCACGCGTTGCGGCGGGTCAAGGATCGGTGCGCGTAGGGCAAGGAAGGTGGGGGCGCGAGGGGAGCGGACCCCGCACGCTGCGGCCATGGATACGAAAAGGTTTCTTCGCGGGATGGCGTGCGCATGGCTGGCCGGGTCCGCCCTGGGGGCAGGGGACCCGCTGACGGCGGAGGTGATGCGGGAAAAGCTCGCGTTGTCGCAGCAGGTCTTGAAGGGATTGGCCCTCCAGGACTTCGGATTGATGCGGTCGGGCGCGGACCGATTGGTGAAGCTGAGCCAGGCCAGCGGGTGGACACCCCGGCAGTCGCCCGAGTACGAGCTCTTCACCACCGAGTTCCGTCGCGCGGCCGCCGAGCTGTCACGGGCGGCGGCCGACAAGAACATCGACGGGGCGACGCTGGCGTACACGCAGATGACGGTGTCCTGCGTGAGCTGTCACAAGTACCTGCGAGACGGACGCGCGCCGGCGACGGGTCGGCCGGTCTCGACCGAACGGTGAGGACGCGCGGGGGGCCGTCGGCCGGGCATTCCCTTGGGATGACGCCGGACCTCCGCAGGCGAGGGCGCGGCCGACCGCGAGGGTGCCCGATCTCGCAGGCGCCCGCGTCGGGTGCCGTTCGCCACGGTCGGGAAAGACGCGGGCAAGGGCCCTGTCTTCCCTTCGGGCTTTAAGGCACGCCTCGGGTATCGGCACGGCATCCCGCATGTCAGGCACGACATGAAAGCCGTCGGACCGAAGGCGGTGCGAAGATCCCTGCGGCGACGCCGACGTGGTCCCGGACCCCTGCCGAACGCAGGTCCACCGGCTCCCGGGGACGGACGTGGGGCGATGCGACGGGAACGACGGACGTGGCCCGAGACGCAGGAGCTTCGGCGGGCGTTTCCGGATCATGTCGTCGTCCGCTTCATCCCCTTGAGGACGAGAGGGGGTGGAGGCGCATCAGGCCCCGTGTGAACGACGGTGGGTGGCGCGCAGCAAGGTGGACTGGGACTGCGGCAACACGAGCGCGCGGGCGATCAGGGCGGGGGAGGGAGCGGGCGACCTTTGGCAAGGCGCTTGCGTCGCCGGAGGGCTCCGGGGAGAGAAAAGGGTTCCTCGACCTTTTCGGTGGGTGGGCCTGGGTCATTCCCGAGGCACATCGTTTCGAGAAGGCCTGTCACCCAACGTTGCCTGTCCGAGGGCTTGGCGCCCCACCGGCATGAGCCCGGAAAGGGCGGCCCAACGCCAACCTCCGGACGTGAACCAAGGGTTGGCGCGCCCATTCAGGGCTTGGAGGCATCACGGGTGGTCCAAATCGGGGTGTTGCCCCGGGCTGGCTTGGGCTGGGCCGTTGGCTCCCGACTCGATTCCATCAGCCAGGGTGGACCCTGGCCTCTCGTTGGTCATCGCCCTGTTGGAACCCAACGAAAACGTTGAGGAACCAGAAAATGGGGGAATCCAAGCACGGGGAATTCACCTGCGAGGGAGGGCGAGACGCCGAGGGTGGATCTTCACGGGGCTCTGGCACGCAGCCGGTCCTACGACGGTCATGGTTGCTGTGATCGAAAGGCTGCGAGGATATCTGTCGTTGTAGATGGGTGGTGCTGCCTGTCGTGGAGCAACGAGGTCGCGGTTTCGCCCTCCGGGATTGCATTCACGGCGCCGGGAGTCGTGGCGTGAGGGCATGCGGCCTACGGATGTAGCCCTGTCGTCGCCGTGTCTCCAAGTCCTGAGCCGGACCGATTCAGTTGGGAGGAAAGTGATTGCGAAGCAGATGCTTCCGCAAGCCGAGGAGTGAGCGAGGCGCGGGCCGCCGCCGCCCGCCAGCTCGCCCAAGCCATGGCGACCTAACACCAAAAAAACCTTGCGCGGTTATCCTCAGATGTTGGCTTAGGTTCAAGATCCCAGCGGACGAGCCGGGGTCATTCTCGGTTGGGTGGGTTGGAGGCGGGCTCGGCAGTCCGGATGACGGCGTCGGGTGGTCCAACAGCAACGTCCACAAGGGACGACAGCTCACGATTCAAGGCATCGAGACCTTCAGGCAAAGGTTCGGGACGCCCGGACGAAGATTCGGGACGTCCAGACGAAGGTTCGGGACGTCCAGACGAAGGTTCGGGACGTCCAGACGAAGGTTCGGGACGTCCAGACGAAGGTTCGGGACGTCCAGACGAAGGTTCCGGACGTCCAGACGAGGGTTTGGGACGTCCGCATGAAGGTTCGGATCGCCCGGACGAGCGCTCGGGACAGCCGGATGAGCGCTCGGAGCGTCCGGACGAGCGTTCGGGACGTCCGGACCAGCGTTCGGGACGTCCGGACCAGCGTTCGGAACGTCTGGACCAGCGTTCGGGACGTCTGGACAAGCGTTCGGAACGTCTGGACAAGCGATCGGGACGTCTGGACAAGCGTTCGGGACGTCTGGACCCGCGTTCGGGACGTCTGGACCAGCGCTCGGAACGTCTGGACCAGCGCTCGGACCGT
>CAYSGH010000137.1:0-8936 GCA_964430505.1 uncultured Akkermansia sp.
CGGATGGGAGGGCCCTTTCCTCGTTTTGAAATCCTCTTCGACGGCCGTTTCTAGGATGAAGCGGTGCCGTGGTCGGGCACGCGGCGCATGGGTGGGGAAGGGTCAGCGGGCGGTCGAGGATCGCGGGTTGAATTGACGGGATGCACGGGGCAAGACTCGCCCCCGTGGCGAATCGCATCGAGGAACGGTTTCGTAGGCTGAGGGCGGAGGGCCGGAAGGGGTTGGTGGTGTACATCGGGGCGGGGGATCCGGACCTCGAGGCGACGCGTCGCCTGGCGCTGGCCTTCGACGAGGCGGGGGTGGACGTGGTGGAGCTGGGGGTGCCCTTCAGCGACCCGTTGGCGGACGGGATCGTGAACCAGTTGGCGGCGCAGCGCGGGTTGGCGTCCGGGACGACGCCGCCCAAGGTGCTGGCGACGGTGGCGGACATTCGGCGTGACTCGCAGGTGCCCATCGTCTTGTACATTTACTTCAACCTCCTGCACCGGGTGGGGCTTGCGAAGTTCGTCGAGGATGCGGCGGCGGCGGGCGTGGATGGGTTGCTGGTCCTGGACCTGCCGCCGGAGGAGGCGGACGAGTACGAGCAGCTCATGACGCGTGCGGGGATGTGCCCGATTTGGCTGGTGGCCCCGACGACGCCGGAGTCGCGGGTTGAGCGGATTGTGAGGCGTGCCAAGGGCTTCATTTACTACGTGTCGCGCGAGGGGGTGACGGGGATGCAGACGTCCGTGAGCTCGACGATCGCGGAGATGACGGCGCGGATCCGACGACACTCGGACCTGCCGATCGCGGTGGGGTTCGGCATCTCGAACGCGGAGCAGGCGCGCGAGGTGGCGCGGCACGCGGAGGCGATCGTGGTGGGGTCGGCCATCGTGCACCGGGTGGCGACGCTGGGTCATGACCCGGGCATGCCCGGGGTGGTGGGCGCGTTTGCGCGCGAGTTGGCCCAGGCCGTGGCGGAGGTTTCGGCCCAGGCGCCCTGACCGGCGTGGGCGCCGGCGTTTTCACCCAAGTCATTCCGTCCAAGTCGAGTCAGACATCATGCCTGCAAAAAAGAAGCTCCCCGTGCCCCGCAAGGCGGCCAAGAAGCCCGTCGCGCCGGCCAAGCCCTCGGCCAAGCCGAAGCCCAAGTCCCCAACGCCCGGCGCGGGCAAGTCGTCGAATCGGTTTGTCGTGATCATGGCGGGCGGCCGGGGCGAGCGGTTCTGGCCGGTGTCGCGCGAGAAGACGCCGAAGCAGCTCATCCGGTTGCTGGGGGAGCGCTCGTTCCTGCAGCAGGCGGTGGACCGGGTGCGGCCGCTGGTGCCGGCGGAGAACATCCTGGTGATCACGAACGCGGCGCAGGCGGCCGAGGTTCGGCGGCAGCTTCCGGAGTTGCCCCGGCACAACGTGATCGCGGAGCCCATGGGGCGGGACACGTGCCCGGCGGTGGCGTTGGGCGCGGCGGTGGTGGGGGCGCGTTCGACGGCGGCGGTCATGGCGGTGTTGCCGGCCGACCATGTCATCCCGGAGGAGGCGAAGTTCCGGCAGGTGCTGTCGGATGCGTTCGCGTTGGCGGAGCGCGGGCAGGTGATCGTGACGATTGGGATCCCGCCGACGGAGCCCGCGACGGGCTATGGCTACATCCATGCCGGCGAGGCGTTGCCCTCGCCGCAGGGTGCGAAGCCCAGCAAGACGGCGTTCGCCAAGGTGCTGCGCTTCGTGGAGAAGCCGCCGTTGGAAAAGGCCGTCGAGTACCTGGCCACGGGCGAGTACCGGTGGAACGCCGGGATGTTCGTGTGGTCGTTCGTCACGGTGACGAACGGGTTGCAGGCGCATCAGCCCGAGATGTTCGCGGCGACACAGCGTTGGTTTGAAGCGGCGTCCAAGGGGCCGGCGCGGCTCGACAAGGTGTTGGCGGCGGACTACCCGGCGCTCCGGAAGATCTCCATCGACTACGCGCTGCTGGAAAAGGCGCACAACGTCGTCGTGGCCGACGGGACGTTCGCGTGGGATGACCTTGGGGCGTGGCCGGCCTTGGGGAGGCATGTCCGCCAGGATGCCGAGGGCAACGCGGCCGTGGCGGACCTCGTCCACGTGGATGCCGCACGCAACATCGTCTATGACGCCCGCACCCAGGGCCGCACGCCGGTCACGTTGGTGGGGGTGAAGGACAGCATCATCGTGCTGGCCGACGACGCCGTGCTGGTGGCCGCGAAGGACGAGGCGCAGAAGATCAAGGACCTGGTGCGCAAGCTCGCGGGGGACCCCCGGCACGCGGGGTTGGTGTAGGGGGCACGGGGGGAGGCCCCATGGCCCTTGTGGGGCTCATGGGGCCCAGGGGGCCAAGGGCCTTACCCCTCGTCCGCTTGGGAGAGCTTCGCGATCACGGACAAGTCCTCGAGGGTGGTGGTGTCGCCCTTGATCTCGGCGCCGGAGGCAATCTGCTTGAGGAGGCGGCGCATGATCTTCCCGGACCGCGTCTTGGGGAGGGCCTCGGCAAAGCGGACGTCGTCGGGACGGGCGACCGGGCCGATCTCCTTTCCGACGTGCTGGCGCAGCTCGTTCTTGAGCTCGGGATGGGCGGCGACGCCGGACTTGAGGGTGACGAAGCAGACGAGGGCCTGGCCCTTGAGCTCGTCGGGGCGGCCGACGACGGCGGCCTCGGCGACGGCGGGATGGCTGACGAGGGCGCTCTCGACCTCGGCGGTGCCGATGCGATGCCCGGCGACGTTGAGGACGTCGTCGATGCGGCCAACGATCCAGAAGTAGCCGTCCTCGTCCTGTCGGCAGCCGTCGCCGGTGAAGTAGGAGCCCTTGACCTCGGACCAGTACGTTTGCTGGTAGCGGGCGGGGTCGCCCCAGATGCCACGGAGCATGGAGGGCCACGGCTTGCGGATGACGAGCTTGCCGCCGGTGTTGCGAGGGACGGCCTTGCCGGCGTCGTCCACGACCTCGGGCAGGACGCCCAGGAAGGGCAGGGTGGCGGTGCCGGGCTTGAGCGGGGTGGCTCCGGGGAGGGGCGAGATGAGGATGGAGCCGGTCTCGGTTTGCCACCACGTGTCCACGATGGGGCAACGGCCGCCGCCAACGACCTTGTGGTACCACATCCAGGCCTCGGGGTTGATGGGCTCGCCCACGGAGCCGAGGAGGCGCAGCGAGGACAGGTCGTGCTTCGTGACCCATTGGTCGCCCCACTTCATGAAGGCGCGGATGGCGGTGGGGGCGGTGTAGAGGATGGTGACGCGGTACTTCTCGATGATGCGCCAGAAACGGTCGTTCTCGGGCCAGTTGGGGGCCCCCTCGTACATGACGCAGGTGGTGCCGTTGGCGAGGGGCCCGTACACGATGTAGCTGTGGCCGGTGACCCAGCCCACGTCGGCGGTGCACCAGTACACGTCGTCGTCGCGGACGTCGAAGACGAGCTTGTGGGAGAGCTTGGCCCCGAGGAGGTAGCCGGCCGTGGTGTGGAGGATGCCCTTGGGCTTCCCGGTGGAGCCGCTGGTGTAAAGGATGAAGAGGGGCGCCTCGGAATCCATCCGGGCGGGCTCGCAACGGGAGTCCACGTATTCCAGCTCGCGATGCCACCAGACGTCGCGGCCCTCGGTCATGTGCACCTCATGGCCGGTGCGGCGGAGGACGACGACCTTCTCGACGGACTGGGCGAGGCGTTGGCCGGAGGCGTCCTGGATGGCCAGGGCGTCGTCCACGTTCTTCTTGAGGGGGACGATGCCACCGCGGCGGTAGCCGCCGTCCGACGTGACCACGAGCTTGGCTCCGCAGTCTTGGATGCGGTCGGCGACGGACTGGGCGCTGAAGCCTCCGAAGACGACGGAATGGACGGCCCCGATGCGGGTGCAGGCGAGCATCGCGATGGCGGCCTCGGGCACCATGGGGAGGTAGAGGATGACGCGGTCGCCCTTCTTGACGCCGTTGCGCTTGAGGACGTTGGCGAAGCGGCAGACCTCGCGGTGCAACTGCGCGAAGGTATAGACGCGTTCCTCGCCGGGGCGGCCGTCGGTGGCGGGCTCGCCTTCCCAGATGAGGGCGGCCTTGTTGGCGTGGGCGGTGCCGAGCCACTTGTCGAGGCAGTTGGCGGAAACATTGAGCTGGCCGCCGACGAACCACTTCGCGTTGGGCACCTTCCATTGAAGCACCTTCTTGAAGGGCTTTTGCCACACCAGCTCGGCCTTGGCCTGGCGGGACCAGAAGCGGTCGGGTTGCCGGACGGACTCGGTCCAAAGCTTCTTGTAGGCGGCCATCGAGCCCACGTGGGCGGCGGCGGAGAACTCCTTGGCGGGCTTGAACACCCGCGTCTCGTTGAGGAGGGAGCGGATGTTGTTCGTGGCGACAGTCTTCTTGCTCATGATGACGTGATGAGGGGGAAAGCGTGCGCGAAGCCCGCGAACGGAGTCAACGAGGCGGGAGGTGCGGGGAGCGGGGGGGGGGAGCGGGGGGCGAGGATGACGGCTGGCCATCGGGCGGCGGGCTTGGGTAGCCTTCGGCGCATGAATTCCCGTGGCGTTTTCCTTGCGGCGGTTGGCGTGTGGCTGGGGTGGTCGGGGATGCAACCCGTGCGCGCGGCCGAGGATTGGCCGCAGTTCCGAGGGCCCCAGGGCGACGGCATCGCACGGGGGTCGCGTCCACCCCTGCATTGGGGCGGGGCGGACGGCCAGGGCGTGCGATGGCACGCGCCGGTGCATGGGCGGGGTTGGGGATCGCCCGTGGTGGGAGGAGGACGCGTCTGGCTCACGACGGCGACGGAGAAGGGGACGGAGCTGTGGGTGGTGGCGCTGGACGCGAAGACGGGGAAGGTGCTGCTGGATCGCAAGCTGTGGGACGTGCCCAACCCCCAGTTCATCCATGCGTTCAACTCGGGCGCGTCGCCGACGCCGGTGATGGCCGGCGGGAAGGTGTGGGTGACGTTTGGATCGCCCGGCACGGCCTGCCTGGACGCGAAGACCGGGCGCACGTTGTGGGAGCGGCGCGACCTGGAGTGCAACCATTACCGCGGGGCGGGATCGTCCCCGATCCTTCACCAGGGCCGCCTGTACCTGAACTTCGACGGCAGCGACCAGCAGTACGTGGTGGCGCTGGACGCGGCCACGGGGCGCACCGTGTGGAAGGTGGGGCGCTCGATCGACTTCAAGGACCTGGGCCCGGATGGCAAGCCCGACAGCGAGGGGGACTGGCGCAAGGCGTTCGCGACGTGCCACATGGCGGAGATCGACGGCCGCGTGCAACTGCTGAGCCAGGGGGCCAAGGCCTTCTATGGCTACGATCCCAAGGACGGGCGGGAGCTGTGGCGCGTGGAGGAGCGCACGAGCCACTCGGGCGGGACACGCCCGGTCGTGGGCGGCGGGCTGGTGTTTGTCCCCACGGGTTGGTCGCAGGGCCAGGTGCTGGCGGTGAAGCCCGGGAAGAACGGCGAGGTGTTGGACGCGAACGGGGCGTCGATGACCAACGGGACGCTGGGCATCGCCTGGAAGTCCAAGCGCAACGTCCCGAAGAAGCCGGCGCTGCTGCTCCTCGACGGGTTGTTGTACGGCATCGACGACAACGGCGTGGCCACGTGCTGGGAGGCGGCGACGGGCAAGGTGTTCTGGAACGAGCGCGTGGGCGGCAACTATTCCGCCTCGCCGGTGGCGGCGGACGGCCGCATCTACTTCTGCAGCGAGGAGGGCAAGACGACGGTGGTGGCCGCCGGGCGCGAGTATCGCAAGCTGGCCGAGAACTCGCTGGGCGACGGCTTCATGGCCACGCCCGCCATCGCGGGCAACGCGTTGTTCCTGCGAAGCAAGACAGGCATGTACCGGGTGGAGTGATCGGAAAGGACCCGGCCGGATGGCCGGTCGCGCCGTCATCCCGTTTGGTCCCTCCCTCCCGACGCCCGCGTCATCGCCCCGGCCATCCCTGTCGTTTAGCCGGACCGATTCAGTTGGGTCGGTCGTGCTTGCTCGATCTGCTTCTGCAAATCCTTCGTCCTTCGCTCGTTACGGGCCTCGTACCGGCCCGCGCCTCGCTCACTCCTCGGCTTGCGGAAGCATCTGCTTCGCCATCACTTCCCTCCCAACTGAATCGGCCCGGCTTAGCCCCGGCTTGCCGCGCCGTGCCCGCGTCATGACGGGTCGGCCGGACGGTGACGGATGAGGCGCGACCTCGCAGGCCACGTTGGCGGTAGGGCGCCGGGAAAATGGGCTGGTGCAAAAGGGTGCATCAATCGGACCGCCATTTGCGCAGCCTTGCTTGGACCTCTTCGGCAGGCAGACGGGCGCCTGCCTCGACAACTCGATTCAACCGCAGCGCCGCATCGGCGGCATCGAGCAGCTCACGATGAACGAGCTCATCAAAAACCCACAACAATCCCCTCACCTCGATACCCAGGGATTGCCCACCTTTTCGCACGAGCTTGTCGCCGCTCAGCAGGGTTGCCTGCAATTCCTCGGCGAGCAGGATCGCGGCGGCATCGGCGAGGCTGACCCGGTACGCGCGCTTGTAGGAGTCGATCCGGATCACCTGCGTCGAGTCGAATGTCCCGACCTTGAGGTTACCCGCCTCGACCATTGCCAGGACGATGCGCCGTTGTTCCGGGTTCTTGATTTCTTCGAGCACGAGATCGGGGACATGCGTCTCGATTCCGAGCCGAAACCAAAGCCCCAGAAGATCGCCTTCGACGAGGTCGATCAGCACGTTGGCATCCTTGACCGCTACCTTCATTCGGGCGTCAGGCGATGACGGTCTTCAGCTCCTTGCGCAGGTCTTGGAGGTCGACGCCGAGATGCTCCGCCCCGGCGGAGATAGAGATCACATCCTCGGCGACTGCCCGCAGCACCAGCCTGCGGAATCGGCCGGAGGCTTCCCGGTGCACGCATTGATCATCACCCGGTTCGCCGAGCGAACGCCACTTGTGCTCGTTGGCGTAAATGCAGAAGCGCTTGAAAGTCGCCGTGCTGATGAGCCCGAGCTGCTCCGCCCGCTTCATGATGGCCATGATGGACGCACCGAAGGTGCGCTTCATCTCGATCAACTCGCCGATCCCGAGCTGATGGCGGTGTTTGCCGAATGCGCTGCGGAACGTGTCCGCGGGAAGGAGGAACGCCCCCGCAAACCGGTTCGCAAACTTCTCCTCTTCGGATTCCGAGATTCCCTCGGCGAGCGGCAGCACGATGTGCGCGAGTTCGTGGACCTCGGTGAGCCGCATCCGGGGCAGGTTGCCCTGCAGCCAACTGGCGATAACGACGACGGGCCCCATTTCGGTGTCCGCCTTGAGGCCATCGAAGCGCCGGTCGTCAGTCTGGAGTTCAAAGACCTTGATGCCGTTCTCCTCCAAGAGCTCCTGGATGTTGGGCAAGGAGTCCACTCCCAGACGCCATTGCTCGCGCAACCGGTTCGCAAATCCCTCGGCGGCCAACTCGGTGTCCACCGAATCCCCCGCGAACGGGGCTTCGAACCGCCGCACGTCGCCCACCAATTCCTCCACTTCCTGATAGCGCTCGAAGTGGTCGCGGGCGCGTTCAAGAAAGGCCTTCTCGGCCGACGCGCCAAGCACCGATTTCTTTCGGAACCGCACCCCGGTCAGCTCCAACCGGAAGGGGCGGAAGAAGAAGTCCGGGCTCTGCGACAGCGCTTGGGAGAGCGCGATCAGCACCCGGCTCGACGGCTGCATCACGCCGTGTTCGTACTTGGACAAGGCGGCGTAGGACACGGCACCCCCGATCTTGTCGGCCAACTCCCGAAGCGAGAGCCCGCACATGAGTCGCGCCTGCTTGAGGCGGGCGGAAAACGGGGATGCTTCGTGAGAGCTCATGGTGTTAACAGAATGCATGGTTGCAATGGCGTTTGTCAACCTGCCGCCCCCTTCAATGGACACGTCGAAGTCCAACGCGCAAACGCCGATGCCGGGTCGAAACCAGGATCGGCGAGCCGCCCCAGACGAACCTCTCACTGGCGAGGCTCAGCCCGGAGACAGGTGGCGCGGCCATGTTTCGCCCCTTCTGCTTCATTCGAGCACTCCTTCCAGATAGGGGCGCATCACGTTGAGCACCCGGCAGATACAGTAAGCGTCCGGTGAAGGACATGGTTCCCGTCGTCGGCGGCTATGAGAGAATCGCCGGTTCGTGAGCGCCCATCCCGGACCGGCATGGTCAGGCCGTCGCGGGCTTCCAGTTTCCAGGCAGCAGCTCGTGCAGGTTTGCCGTCGTCGCCGTCGGGATGCTCCGGAGCAATCCTCCAGCCACTTCGCCGGATCCAAAGCGGTCCGCCGCGCCGTGATCAGCAGGCTGTAAATCACCGCGCCCCGCCACCCGGCCTGGGATGCCCGATGAACATCCGGTTCATCTCCTTTTGCAGAGCGCCGCATAAGGAGAGGAACTGGCTGCACGTGGGCCGTGAGGTGGGGGGCCACCGCGCTGCGACGCTGTTCATGCTGATGGTGAGGTGTCCGCGGCTGCGTGTGGATCCGTATGGGTACCTGTGCGACATCCTCGGGAGGCTGGGGACGCACCCGCAGAAGGACATCTTGGAGCGGACGCCCCGGGGTTGGCGGGATGCGCGGGCACGACGGGACGGGACGGGGGGCCACCGCCGCCGGCGACCTCGCCCCCCCCGACGACCGTGCCGCAGATCCGGACCGGCTGACCTGGCGGCCGTCGGCCGGCCGCGTGGTCAATCTGTACGGTCCCTCCCTCCCGACGTCCGCCGCATCGCCCCGGCCATCCCTGTCATCGAGCCTCGACTTGCCGCGCCGCGCCCGCGTCATGACGGGTCGGCCGGACTGTGACGTCGGCCGGGCCTGCGTCGCGCCAACGGCCCTGCCGCGTCAGGAAGCTTGCCGCCTGCCGCCGCAGATTGGCGCTGGTCTGGGGGCTTTTGTCCGGTCCGGATGGGTTCGCGGGGTGACCCGGGAGCTTTCTCCCAGCAGGAAAGTTTTCTCCCGAGATCTCCGGAGCTTTCTCCCG
>CAYSGH010000138.1:0-8556 GCA_964430505.1 uncultured Akkermansia sp.
GCCATCGCCGCGTGAGGGCACGCGGCCTACAGACTGCCCAACGGCCGTTTCTGGGCTAAAACGTCCTGGGCGGCGGGGCCTGGCGTCCGGGAGGGTGCGAGGGCGGGGCGCGGGGATGGCGGCGGGCCGGCGGGGCCAGCCGGGGCAAGTCACGGACATGTAACCGGGACGCCATGGTTTGGAAGGTCGATGGCAGGACGATCGCCACCATGGCCAAGGTGTTGGTGATGGCGGAGGACGAGTCCACGCGGGAGGGCATCGTGGAGGCGTTGCGGTCGTCCGGGCTGGACGTGGTGGACCGGGGCACGGGCAAGGGCGGGCTGGACATGGCGCGGTCGCTGGGGCCGGACCTGCTGGTGTGCGACATGGACCTGCCGGACATGGACGGGTTCGAGGTGTGCAAGCGGCTGCGGCGGGACCCGCTGACGGAGCGGATCCCGGTGGTGATGGTGTCGGGGCGCGCCACGGAGATGGACCGGGTGCTGGCCCTGGAGCTTGGGGCGGACGACTTCGTGGCGAAGCCGTTCAGCGCGCGGGAGCTGGTGTTGCGGGTGCGGCGGAGCATGGCGCGGTCGCCGGCGTCGATGGCGACGGCGGACGTGCTGTCGTTTGGCGAGTTGATGATCGACGTGCCGGGGCATCGCGTGTTGGTGAAGGGGCGGGGGGTGGACGTGACGGCGACGGAATTTCGGTTGCTGACGGTGATGGCGCGCCGGCGCGGGCGGGTGCAGTCGAGGGAGCAGTTGCTGCAGGAGGTGTGGACCTCGGGGGAGCGGGAGACGATCGACGAGCGGACGGTGGACACGCACGTGCGGCGGCTTCGGGACAAGCTGGGGGAGGCGGCGGGGTGCGTGGAGACGGTGCGCGGGGTCGGCTACCGGTTCGCGTCGTGAGGGTTGCGAGGCGCGTGCTTTGACTTGCTGGCGCGACTTGCGATAGGCTGGCCCCAATGAACGTGACGCGTCATACGGACGCCAACTTTGCCGCGCAACTGGACCGGGCCGTGCGCACTTCGAGCTTGTTTGACCCGGACGTGGAGGAGAGGGCCCGGGGAATCGTGGAGCAGGTTCGCGCCAAGGGCGACGCGGCGCTGGCCGAGCTGACGGAGAAGTTCGACGGGGCGAAGGTGGCGGCCTCGCAGTTGGCGGTGACCACGGCGGAGTTCATGGCGGCGTCCGTGGAGGTTCCGGAGTCGCTCCGGGCGGCGGTCGCGGAGGCGCACGCCAGCATCGAGTCGTTTGCGAAGCGGTCGCTGCGCCAGGACTGGCAGGCCCGCAACCAGCACGGCGCGGCGGTGGGGGAGAAGTTCGACCCGTTCCAACGCGTGGGCATCTACATCCCCGGCGGGACGGCCCCGTTGGTTTCCACGGTCCTGATGACGGTGACGCTGGCGAAGGTCGCGGGGTGCCCGGAGATCGTGGTGTGCACGCCGTGCGGCAAGGACGGCTCCGTGAACCCCGCGTTGCTGTTTGCCGCGCGCACGGCGGGCGCGACGGAGGTCTATCGGGTGGGCGGCGCGCAGGCGATCGCCGCGATGGCGCTCGGCACCAAGACGATTGCCCCCGTCCAGAAGGTGTTCGGGCCGGGCAACGCCTACGTCGTGGCCGCGAAGCGGTTGTTGTTCGGGCACGTGGCGGTGGACCTGTTGCCCGGGCCCAGCGAGGTGCTGGTGCTGGCGGATGACTCGGCGAACCCGAAGTTCGTCGCGGCGGACCTGCTGGCGCAGGCGGAGCATGGCTCCGGGCACGAGCGCGTCTGGCTCGTGACGACGTCGGGCAAGCTGCTCAAGGCGGTGGAGAAGGAGGTTGCGCGGCAACTGGGCAAGCTGGCGCGGAAGGCCTTCATCGAGAAGGCCCTCAAGGCCAACGGCTGGCTCATCCACGTGGAGGACATGGACGCCGCCGTGGCGTTGGTGAACCGGATTGCGCCGGAGCATTGCGAGGTGATGACGGCCCATGCGCGGGACGTGGCGAAGAAGATCACCCTGGCCGGGGCCATCTTCCTGGGGGATTACTCGCCGACGGTCCTGGGAGACTACGTGGCGGGGCCCAGCCACGAGCTGCCGACGGGCGGCGCGGGCCGTTGCTTCGCGGGGTTGACCACGGACCAGTTCCAGCGCCGCACGAGCGTCGTCGAGTATGGCAAGGGCGCGCTGAAGCAGGCGTTGGCGTCCGTGCAGGTGTTCGCCAAGGCGGAGGGGCTGGATGCCCACGGTCGCTCGGCCACCATCCGGGCGGACAAGTAACCCTCGCCTTCCCCCCCATGCCGACCGCCGCCCCCGCCTCGCCCGTTGCCCGGATGGTCCGGCCCTTGGTGCTTTCGCTCCATGCCTACGTGCCGGGCGAGCAGCCCAAGATCCCGGGGCTCATCAAGCTCAACACCAACGAGAACCCGTACCCCCCGGCTCCCGGCGTGCTGCGCGCGGTGCGGAAGGCGGCGGATGGCCGCCTGCGCCTCTACCCCAATCCGACGTCGTCGTCCCTGCGCGAGAAGCTGGCCCGGTTGCACGGGTGCGAGCCGTCGAACGTGTTCGTGGGCAATGGCTCGGACGAGGTCCTTGCGTGCCTGATCCGGGCGTTCGTGGAGCCGGCGGCGGCGGTCCCGGAGGCGCGTCGGGCCAAGGCGACGGTTCAGTACCTGTGGCCGTGCTATTCGTTGTACCCCGTGCTGGCGGAGACGCACGGGGCGCTGGCCCGGGCGGTGCCGTTGGAGGCGGACTTTGGCCTTCCCACGGTCGGCGCGCTGCGCAAGGGGCGGGCGTGGCGGTTTGATGCGGCGCTGTCGCTCGTCACGACGCCGAACGCGCCCAGCGGGCGTGGGTACCTGCGGTCCGAGCTGGAGGCCTTGTGCGCGGCGCAGCGGGGGCCGCTGGTGCTCGACGAGGCCTACGTGGACTTCGCGCGCGAGGACGCGCTGCCGCTCGCGCTGCGCCATCCGCACGTCATCGTCACGCGCACCTTTTCCAAGTCCTACTCGCTGTGCTTCCAGCGCGTGGGCTACTGCGTGGCCCATGCGGACGTGGTGGCGGCGCTCGACCGGGTGCGCGACAGCTACAACGTGAACGGGCTGGGGCAGGTGGCGGCCGAGGCGACGCTGGATTGCCTGCCGTATTACCGCCGCAACTTCGCCCGGATCATCCGGACGCGGGAACGCCTTCGCCGCGAGCTGAGCGGGCTGGGCTGGGAGGTGTTGCCCAGCGACACCAACTTCCTCCTGGCGCGTCCCCCGGGACCTCCGGCGCAGGAATGGCTGGGGTTGCTCCGCGAACGCAAGCTGCTGGTGCGTTGGTTCTCGTCCGAGCAGCTCGCCCCGTACCTTCGGATCACCATTGGGACGGACGCGGAGGCAAGCGCCCTGCTGAAGGCGGTGACCGCCCTCCTCCGGCGGGCGGCCTAGGAAGCGCCATGGAGCGGTGGGCATTCATCCACGACGGGCCGACGGACCCGGTCCTCAACATGGCGTTGGACGACGCGTTGCTGGAGGGCTTGGGATTGGGCGCGGCCGGGGTGCCGGTGTTGCGCTGGTACGGGTGGCGGTCGCCGGCCGCCACGTTTGGCTACTTCCAGGCACGGACCGAGGTCGAGGGATGGACGCGGCTGCGGCCGTTGCTGCGACGGCCGACGGGCGGCGGGCTGGTGCCGCACCTCGAGGACTGGACGTATGCGTTGGCGGTTCCCGCCGTGCACCCGTGGCATGGGCTGCGCGCGGTGGAAAGCTACGAGCGCATGCACCAATGGATCGCGCGGGCGCTGCGTGCCTTGGGGGTGCCCGCGACGCTCGCGGCCTGCTGCGAGACCAGCGGTCCGGGGCGATGCTTCGAGGGCTGGGAGAAGTTCGATGTCCTGAGCGGGGGTCGGAAGATCGCGGGCGCCGCGCAACGGCGAACGCGGGGCTGCCTGCTCATCCAGGGCAGCATCCAGCCCTTGCCGCGGGGCGTGGCTCGCGAGGCCTTCGAGGCGGCCATGCGCGACGATGCGACGCGCGAGTGGGGCCTTGCGTGGGACATGGCCCCGGACCCGGCAGCTCAGGACCGATGGCGATCACGGGCCCGGGAGTTGGTGGAGGCACGGCACGGGCAGGAGTCGTATCAGGGCCGGCGTTGAGCCCCGGCCGGGTGGCGTCTCACGGCGTGCGTTCCACGAGTCGCTTGTAGGCGAGGACGCCGTCGGCGATGGCACGCGCGAGGGCGGCGCGGCCGGAGGGGGAGTAGATGGAGGCGGCGTCCTGCGGATGGGTCATGTAGCCCCCCTCGACGAGGACGCCGGGCATCTGGAGCAGGGTGAGTTCCTTGAACCGCGCGCGGCGAACGCCGCGGTCGTTCAGGTCCGTGCCGCCGGTGATGGCGCGATGGACATGGTGGGCGAGGAGCACGTTGTCGCGGTCAAAGCGGTTGCCGGGGTGCCAGGATCCGCCGTGGTTGCCGGCGTCGTTCGTGGAGCTGGCTCCGGCCGGCGTGAGGCAATAGGTCTCCACGCCCGCCACGTCGCCCGAGCCGGGGCCATCGAAGGCATTGAAGTGGAGGCTCACGTAGAGGTCGGCCTTGGCCTTGGCGGCCTTGGCCGGACGGTCCTCGAGGGAGACGAAGGTGTCGGAGGGGCGGACGACGACGACGTTGAGGCCGGCGCGCTCGAGGTTGCGCCGGATCTCGCCGGCCACGAGCAGGGTGTAGTGCTTTTCCTGGCGGCGCCCCTCGGTGTTGCCGGGGTCCTTGCCGCCGTGGCCGGCATTGATGGCGACGGTCCGCACGGGCCGGTGGGCGGGGCGATGCGACGGCCGAAGCAGGGGCAGCAGCGTGGTTTGGATGTCGCGGATGGCCAGTTGCAGGCCCTTGGGCGAACGGCGAACGGGCGAGGTCAACCGATGCTCCACGCCGTCGAAGGTCATCGACTGGCTGTCGGCCTTGAAGGCGAGGGTGAGGGACGGGTTGACCAGCAGCAGCTCGCCGTTGCGCCGGGGCTCGGAGGGCTGGAAGCCCATTTCACGGCCCCATGCGACGAGGTTGGTGAATCGGGCACCCGCCGGGGCCGCGGCCGGGGCGGGGTTCGGGACGCGCCGACCCGCCGCATGGACGACCCATGAGGCCATGAAGAGCAGGATGAGGAACCTCGCCACGGGCGCGCAGGATGGAAGCGCGGCCGCCCGAAGGGCAAGCATGGGGAAGCCCCCCCATGTCACGTCCCGGTGGCGGCATCCTTGGGATTGCGTCCGGTTGGCGCACCCGGGCAACCTGACCCCGCCAAGGAGATCGCGGAGGCGCGACTCCGAGATGCCGCATCAAAGCCCAACTCCCCATCTCCCATGCCCTGGATTGAAACCTGCATCGCGGTCTGCCTGATCCTCGCCTACCTGAGCCTGGTGTGCTCGGCGATCCAGGAGATCATTGCCAAGGTCTTCCGCAGCCGCGGCCACGACCTGTTGAAGGGGTTGGCCAGCCTGTTGAACTCGCCTGGTGACCCGCAGGAGCCAAGCCCGCCGACCCGGCGTCTCTTCGACCAGCTCCTCAGGAACCCCTTGTTGACCTCGTTGGCGCGGGACGGGGACGTGCTCAAGAACCCGCCTTCCGCCATCGAGGGCGGCGTGTTTGCGGACGCCTTGATCCAGGAGGTGTCCCGCGGATCCGAGGAACTCGTCTCGACCCTGGACCAACTGATGGACCAGGTGTGCAACCTTCCCGTCAACGAGCCGGCCCGTCCGCTGCTTCTGGATTGGGTGGAGGCCACGCAACGGGCGGGCGGGGATCTCCGGATGTTCCGGGAGCGGGTGGTGGCCCACTACGACCGCGTGATGGAACGCGTGGGTGGGTGGTACCGGCGCAAGGTCGCGATGTCGCTCGGCATCATCGCCGTGGCCGTGGCCTTCGCGACGAACGCCGACCTGTTCCACATCACGCGGGTGGTGGCGTCCAACGGCACGTTGCGCGGCTCGCTGAACGACGCGGTGCAAACGTTGGCGAGGGATGCGGCGACGACGAACGGGGTCCCCCACTTGGCGGCCGTCGAGGCGTCGCTGGCGCAGCTTCCCATGCCGCTGGGTTGGCAACCGCATGGGATGCGCCCGGGTCTTTGCGGACTGTTGGAAAAGGCCGTGGGAATCCTCGTGGCGGCGGCCGCGATGAGCCTGGGCGCGCCGTTCTGGTTTGATGTGCTGCGCCTGTTGCTGAGCCTTGCGCCCAAGCCAGGCGGACTCGCGCGGGGCGGGAAGGGTTGAGCCGCCCCGGGGCACCCCACGATTCCACGCTTTTGCCGACGCCCCGGGCGGGGCAGGATGCCGAAGGCGCATGGGAAACACGTTCGGTCATTTGTTCCGCATCACCACCTGGGGCGAGAGCCATGGCGGGGGCGTTGGGGTCGTGGTGGACGGATGTCCGCCCGGCGTGGCGTTGTCCGAGGCCGACATCCAGCCGGACCTCGATCGGCGGCGGCCGGGGCAGTCGAGCATCACGACGCCGCGGAAGGAGACGGACACGGTGCGGATCCTGAGCGGCGTGTTCGAGGGGCGGACGCTGGGGACGCCCATCAGCATGATGGTGCGCAACGAGGATTTTCGTCCGGAGGCCTACGGGGAAATGGCCACGAAGTTCCGTCCGTCTCACGCGGACTACACGTACCAGGCCAAGTACGGGCACCGGGCATGGCCCGGCGGGGGCCGCACGAGCGCGCGGGAGACGATCGGGCGGGTGGCGGCGGGAGCCGTCGCGCGCAAGGTGCTCCGGGAGCGTTGGGGGGTGGAGGTTCTTGCCTGCGTGACGCGCGTCCAGGACATCGAGTGCTCGGTGGACCCGGAGACCGTGCAGGCGCGGGACGCGGAAGCGAACATCATCCGGTGCCCGGACGCGGAGGCTGCGGCCCGCATGATCGCGTTGGTGGAGCAGCGTCGGAGCGAGGGCGACTCGGTGGGCGGCATCGTGTTGGGGGTGGCGCGAGGCGTGCCGGTGGGCTGGGGCGATCCCGTGTTTGACCGGCTCGAGGCGGACCTTGCCAAGGCCATGCTCAGCCTGCCCGCCAGCAAGGGATTCGACGTGGGGTCGGGCTTTGACGGCCTGGGAATGACGGGCCTCCAGCACAACGACGCGTTCCGGTCCGTGGACGGCCGGGTGCGGACCGTGACCAACCGAAGCGGCGGGATCCAAGGGGGCATCTCGAACGGCGAAACGATCTACTTCCGGGTGGCGTTCAAGCCGGTCGCCACGGTGATGCACCAGCAGGACACGGTGGATGTGCAGTTGCAGAACACGACCTTGAAGGGGCGCGGGCGCCATGACCCGTGCGTGTTGCCCCGGGCGGTCCCCATGGTGGAGGCGATGACGTCGTTGGTGTTGCTGGACCATGCGCTGCGCCATGAGGCCCAGTGCGGGCGGGGCTGATGGGGCAGGGGGTGCGTCCCCGGGCGCAGGATGGACGAATTGGGACAGGCTGGGTGCCATCCGCCGAGGCCCGGCCATGGCGGAGGGGCTGGTATCGCGGCGCTGGATGGCGGGTTTTGACAAAAAGGACGGCGGGAACAGGATTGGCCCGTCGGTTGCATCGGACAGACAAGGACAAGGAATGGACACCAAGAATCGATCCGGTCGGCGAACGTGGGCGCGGCGCGCGTCGGGTTCGGTGGGCGTGGGCATCTTGATCGTGCTGGCGCTGGGCCTGTGCGGGCTGTGCGCGGTGCAGTGGGTTCGCGAGACGCGCCTGCGGGTGCGGGTGGACGAGTTGCAAGGCGAGCGCCAGAAGCTGAACGACGAGAAGGTGGCGGTGGAGGCGCAGGGCAAGCGGTTCCAGGACGACATCCAGCGCATCGAAAAGGAGCGCTCGGCCTCCCTGCAACGTGAGGAGGAGGTCAAGAAGGAGCGCAACGAGCTGAAGGTGGCCCTCAATGGCGCCAACCTTGCCCTCGAACGTACCAACAAGGTCCTGAACATTTACGTCGAGGGCCTCCAGAAGGCCAACGACGCCATCCGCCAACAAAACGAGGGCGTCACGCGCCTCAAGGCGGACTACAGCAAGCTCGTGGAGGACCGGAACCAGGTCGTGGGCAAGTTCAACGAACTGGCGAAGCAGCACGAGACCACGGTCAAGCAGTTCAACGAGCTGATCGACAAGTGGAATACCCAGCAGGACCAGCTCAAGGCCGAGGCCGAGAAGCAGGCCAAGCAGGACAAGAAGTAGGGGAGCGGCGAGCGGCGAGCGGCGAGCGGGGAGCGGGGAGCGGGAAGAGGGAAGCGGCGGGCGAAGGGGTCCGGGTCATCCCGGAGGGATGATCGATTGTAGCCGGTGGTTGAGCGAAGCGACACCACCGGAACTGGTGCCCCATGAGGCCACCGACGTCAGACGGGGTTGCCCTCCATCCCGCCGTCAGGTGGCAACGCCGCGCACAGGGGAGGTAGCAAGACCGTCTCGGTCTTGTTCCATGCCACGGCGGCCGCCCACGGGATCATGCGAGATGCGGAGCGGGCACGAACGCAGGCCCTCCGCGCCGCCGTGCAGAAATCGTCCCGAGCCTCGTCGGTGGCCGGTGAGCCTAGAAACGGCAGTCGAAGAGGATTTCAAAACGAGGAAAGGGCCCTCC
>CAYSGH010000139.1:0-8480 GCA_964430505.1 uncultured Akkermansia sp.
GGATGGGAGGGACCTTTCCTCGTTTTGAAATCCTCTTCGACTGCCGTTTCTAGGATGAATCCTTCAGGCACGCCGTGCCGACCCACCCCATGAACCAACTCGTGGACGTCGTCGTCCTCGGCGGCGGCGCGGCGGGCCTTTTCTGTGCCGCCGTCGCCGGGGCGCAGGGCCGTTCCGTCGTGGTTCTGGAACACCAGGCCCGTCCGGGCAACAAGGTGCTCATCTCCGGCGGCGGCCGTTGCAACTTCACCAACCTCGGGGCCGCCGCCGCCAACTACGTCACCCACGGCAGCCCGCACTTCCCGAAGTCCGCCCTCGCCCGGTACACGCCGGCCCAGTTCCTGCAGCTCGTCGAGCAGCACGGCATCGAGTGGCACGAGCGCAAGCACCGACAGCTCTTTTGCAACCAATCCTCGCGCCAGATCCTCGCCCTGCTCGAGGCCGAGTGCGCCGCCGTCCAAGCCCGCATCCTCCCCAACTCGCGCATCGAGTCCGTCCAGCGCGACCACCCCTCCGACGCCCGTCCGTGGGTCGTCCGAACCCCGCTGGCCACCTTCCAATGTTCCTCCGTCGTCGTCGCCACCGGCGGGCTCTCGTTCCCGCGCCTCGGGGCCACGTCGTTTGGGCATGACTTGGCCCGCGCCCACGGCCTCCGCGTCATCCCGCCGCGTCCCGGCTTGGTGCCCCTCACGTGGCTGCCCAACGATTCCTCGGCCTTCGCGGACCTTTCCGGGATCGCCATCGAGTGCGAGGTCCGCACCGGCCCGGAGGCTCCGGCGTTCCGCGAGGCCGTCCTGTTCACGCACCGCGGCCTCAGCGGCCCGGCGATCCTCCAGGCGTCGTCGCACCGGCAGGCCGCCGACCCGATCCACGTCAGCCTGCTGCCCGACCTCGACGTCCCCGCGTGGTTGTCCGCCCCCGAACGCCGCGGGCAAACGCCGCGCCAGGCGCTCCGCACGCTGCTGCCCGAACGCCTTGCCAACGCTTGGTGCGCCGGGCGCGCCCCCGACCGGCCCATTGGGCAATGCTCCCGCCGCGACCTCGTTGCATTGGCCGAGGGGATTACCGACTGGACCATCCAACCGGCCGGGGACGAGGGCTATCCCAAGGCGGAGGTGACGCTGGGCGGCGTGGACACCGACGCCCTTTCGTCCAAGACCCTTGAGGCGCGGGATGTTCCCGGACTCTTCTTCATCGGCGAGGTCGTGGACGTCACGGGCTGGCTCGGTGGCTACAACTTCCAGTGGGCATGGGCCTCCGCCCATGCGGCCGGCCTGGCGGCGTGAGTCGGCCTAGAGCTTGCCGAGGATGTCGCGCACCCGCTTCCACGCCGCCTCGCGCGCCTTCTTGTTTCCCTCGTTGCCCGCCGGATCCTCGCCGGCGCGCATGAACCCGTGCCCGCCGCCCGGGTACGTCACGGGCTCGAACGCCTTCCCGGCCTTCTTCATGAGGTCCCCCGTCACGGGCAACGTCGCGTTCACGCGCGCGTCGTTCTCCGCGTAGAAGCCGTGCACGGGCGCCACGATGCGCGCCACGTCCTCGGCCTTGTCCGGGCCCGTCCCGTAGAAGGCCAGCGCCGCCCGGATGTCCTTGTTGTTCGTCGCGAGGCGAAACGACTGGGCCCCGCCCCAGCAAAAGCCGGCGACCGCCACCTTGCCGTTGCACGCCGGCAACCGCGAGACATGCCCCACCACCGCGTTCAGGTCCGCCGTGATCTGGTCCGGAGCCAGCCCGCTGATCGCCTTGCGGACGGCGTCGCCCGACCCCAGCTCCGCCGTCCCGCCGCCATTCGGGGCGGTCCCGGAAAGCAGGTCGGGCGCGATCGCGATGTAGCCCGCCTCGGCGAGTTGGTCCGTCATGCCCCGAACCCAGTCCGTCAGGCCAAAGATCTCGTGGATGACCACCACGGCCGTCGCCTTGCCGGGCACCTCGGGATACGTGACGAAGCACTTCACGTCGCGCTGACCGTGCCGGACGGTGATCCATTCGCCATGGCGCGGCGACTTCTCGAGCCGGGCCTTGGCCCAATCCTGGCCCTGCACCCATACGGCCATCCACAGGGACGCGACGAGACACAACAATCTTTTCATGGTTGCCCCGCATCGTCCCGTTGACGTTGCCCGATGGCAATCCCCGCCTGGGCGCCGACTTCACGTCTGCCTCCGCCCTCCCCAGGGCCATCGACCGCGACCTGATCTGCGGGCTTGCCACGGCCGTTTCAATGGTGCGAAACGAGGACGCATCCCATGAGCATGAAGAAAAACCTCGTCGTCGCCGCCACGGCCGCGTTGGTGGGCGGACTCGCGTTCATCGCGCTGGCCCAAAAGCCGGTCCCCCTGAGCAAGCTCCCCTTCAGCCCGTCGCGCCAGGCCGGCGGCACGCTCTACGTGAGCGGCCAGGTCCCCCGCACCGCCGAGGGGGCCGACGTCCGCGAATCCGTCGAGGCCGAGACCCGGCAGGTCATGGACAACATCGGCCGCATCCTGAAGGAGAAGGGCTACACCTTCGACGACGTCGTCAACGCCACCGTGTATCTCAAGGACATCCAGGACTACCCGGAGATGAACAAGGTGTACGCGTCCTACTTCAAGAACGGGTTCCCCGCCCGCGCCACCGTCGGCGGGGTGGAGATCGTCTTCGGGTTCCGCGTCGAGATTAGCTGCGTTGCGTTCAAGGAAGGAAAGTAGCCCATGCAGCCCGCCGCCACGCCGGGGAACCCACGCGCAGCCACCTCTCCCATCAACCGACGCCATGCCCTGCGCCGCCTGGCGGGCGGCGGCGCGGCCACTGCCTTCGGCGCCGCCACGTGGGGCCACACGGCCGCGTCAGCAGGCCCTGCCGAGCCCCCTCCCACGTCCCAGGGCGCGGCATCGGCGCCCGCCTTGGGCACGCCTCCCCCGCCCCTCCCCGACGCGACGCTTCGCGTCCGCGACCCGGAGGCCTACTGGACCCGCGTGCGCCGCGAGCAGTTCCTGCTGCCCGACGACCGAGCCTTCCTCAACCCCGGCAGCCTCGGCGTCATGCCACGGCCCGTGCTGAACGCCGTGTTCGAGTCCCTTGCGCGCGGGGCCGAGTACGCCACCGACACCGTGCCGCGCTGGGGCTACGAGTCCCTGGAGCCCGAGCGCGCCGAGATGGCCGCGTTCCTTGGGTGCGCTCCCGAGGAGATCGCCTTCACCCACAACTGCACGGAGGCGATGAGCTTCATCGCGGCAGGGCTGGACCTGAAGCCGGGCGACGAGGTGCTCACCACGAACCAGGAACACGGCAGCGGCATCTCCTGCTGGCGCGTGAAGGCCGCCCGCGTCGGCGTGGTCGTGCGCGAGGTCGAGATCCCCGTCACGCCACGCGACCCGTCCGAGCTGCTGGAGCGACTCGTCGGGGCCATCGGCCCGCGCACCCGCGTCCTCAGCTTCAGCGGCGTCACCAGTCCCACCGGCCTCGTCCTGCCGTCGCGCGAGATCTGCGAGGCCGCCCGCGCCCAGGGAGTGCTTACCGTCCTCGACGGCGCGCACATGGACGGCCAGATGCCCGTCCACCTCCGGCAACTGGGCTGCGACTTCTTCGCGGGCAGCCCGCACAAGTGGCTCTTCGCCCCGGCCGGCTGCGGGCTCCTGTACGGGCGTCCCGAATCCCTGGGCCAGCTTTGGCCGACCGTTGCCAGCGGCGGGTGGGACAACCGCGAGGGGCTCAAGTCGGCGCGGTTCATGATGGTCGGCACCAACAACCGCTCCACCATCGACGGCATGATCGCGGGCGTGCGCTTCCTCAAGGCCCTTGGCGAGGACGTCGTCTATGCCCGCCAGCAGGAGCTTGCCCGGCACGTCCTCGAACACGCGGGCCGCCGTTCCTATATCGAGGTCGTCACGACCAACGACCCGCGCCTCTACCGCGCCATGGTCTCCATCCGCTTCAAGCCCGAGAAGCTCGAGTCCCTCTGGACGGCCGTGCGCGCCGCCAACATCGGCGTCCTCGGTGGGCAACGCCTCCGCATCTCCTCCCACGTGCACACCCGCAAGGCGGACATCGACCGTTTCTTCGCCGTGTGCGACCGCGTGCTCGGCGCATGAACCACGACCGCGAACGACCCGTGATGCAACGCGGCCTCCCCCGCGCAGGTGCGTTCCTCCCGCGTCCGGGTGCGACGGGGCCTCGTGCCATGGCCGCCTGCGCGGCCGCCGTCCTCATCGCCTCCTCGACCACGGCCTCGGAGTCCACTGCCTCCGGCGCCGCGTCGCCGCGCCGCGTGCCATGGACGACGTCCCGTGTCGTGGGCACGCCGGATCCGCCTCTGCCCTTCGTCACCCGCCCCTACCTTCCCCACGTTGAGCTGAAGAACCCCGTCTTTGTCATCGCCGAGCCCGGCACGCGCCACCTCGCCGTCGTCCTGCAAGGCGGCGACCCCGGCCGTCCCTCGCGCGTCGTGCGGATCCAAGAGGGCCAGTCCTCCTCCTCCCCCGAGCCGTTCCTGGAGATTCCAGGACGCCTGGTCTATAGCGTCGCGTTCCATCCGGGCTACGCCACCAACGGGTTCGCCTTCGTCTTCTCCAACGGCCGCACCGGCGAACCGGAGCGCACCAACCAAATCCAACGCGTCACCGTCCAACGCCAGCCGCCGTGGGCCGTCGTCCCCGGGTCCGAGCGCGTCCTCATCGAATGGCGCTCCGGCGGCCACGACGGCGGCGGCATGGGCTTCGGGCCCGACGGACTCCTCTACGCGTCCACAGGCGATGGCTCGAACGATTCCGACACGTGGGACTCGGGACAGACCGTGGACGACCTCCTGGGCGCGGTCCTGCGCATCGACGTGGACCGCCCCGACCCGAGGCGCGCCTACGGGATCCCGAGGGACAACCCGTTCGTGGGCTTGCCGGGGGCGCGGGGCGAGTTGTGGGCGTACGGCCTGCGCAACCCATGGCGCCTCGCCGTGGACCCGGTCAGCGGGCAGGTCTGGGTGGGCAACAACGGGCAAGACCTGTGGGAAACCGCCCACCTCGTCCGGCGCGGCGAGAACTACGGGTGGAGCGTGTACGAGGGCAGCCACCTGTTCTATCGCAACCGCCGGCGCGGCCCCACGCCCGTGGTCCCGCCCACCTTCGAGCATCATCACAGCGAGGCGCGCTCGCTGACCGGCGGCGTCGTCGTCCGGGGCGGCCGCCTTCCTTCGCTCGAAGGAGCCTACGTCTATGGCGACCATTCCACCGGCCGGATCTGGGCCGGGCTCCACGACGGATCCCGCGTCGCGTGGCATCGCGAGATTGCCGCCACGCCCCACCTCATCACGTCCTTTGGATTGTCCCACGCCGGCGAACTCCTCCTCACCGACCTCGGCGGCGGGCTGCACCAAGTGGTGCCCGCGCCAGGCGACGGCGGCGGCCATGGAACGGGCGCGAACGGCCGCGGGGCCGTGGCCTTCCCAAGGCGCCTCAGCGAGACGGGCGTCTTCGCCTCCACGCGTGACCTTGCCCCGGCTCCAGGAGTGCTGGCCTATTCCGTGAACGCGCCCGGCTGGGCCGACGGGGCCGAGGCGGACCGGTTGCTGGGATTGCCCGGAGACAGCCGCATCACCCACGCGGAGCACCGGGGTTGGGGACTGCCGGACGGGGCGGTCGTCGTCCAGACGCTCTGGTTCCCGGGCGCGGACGGCTCGCGGGCCCGTTCACGCCGCGTCGAATCCCGCCTTCTGACGCGCCAGGACGGGCGCTGGGCCGGTTACTCGTATCGATGGAATGCGGACCAGACGGACGCCGACCTCGTGCCGGCGGCGGGCATGGACGCCGAGGTGGAACGGGCGGACGCCAACGCGCCCGACGGCCTCCGTCGGCAGCGCTGGCGGTTCCCCAGCCGCTCCGAATGCCTCGGGTGCCACAGCCGCGCGGCCGGCTTCGTGCTGGGGTTGAGCGACGTGCAAATGCACCGCGACCACGTCCAGCCCGGGGGAAGGGCCGTGCCCCAAATCCAGGCGCTTGCAGACGCCGGGTTCTTCGCGGACCCGCTTCCCAAGGCTGCACCCAAGACGGCCTTGGTGGATCCATTCAATCCTGCCTTCGAGGTCGAGCAACGCGCGCGGTCCTACCTCCACGCCAACTGCGCGCCGTGCCATGTCGAGGCCGGTGGCGGCAACGCCCGCATGCAGCTCGAGTTCGTGACGGCCCGCGACCGCATGGAGGTCATCGACGCACGTCCGCAACACGACACCTTCGGCCTGCGTGACGCCATGCTCGTGGCTCCCGGCGCCCCCGACCGCTCCGTCCTTCTTCATCGCGTCTCCACCCGCGGCCGCGGCCAGATGCCACCCCTCGTCTCCCAAGCCGTGGACGCGCGCGCCGTCGCGCTCCTCCGCGAATGGATCGCCCGGCTCGACCCCGGCCCCGCCACGGCACGCGCATGGAAGACCTCCGACTTCGCGGGCGACCTCGGATCCCTCCCCGGCGGACGCTCGCCATCGGCCGGCAAGGCGTCCTTCAAGAAGGTCGGCTGCAACCAGTGCCACCGCATCGAAGGCGAGGGTGGAAGCGTCGGGCCGGACTTGTCCCACGTGGGCCAACGCAGCAACGCCGCCGCCATTCTCGAATCGATCCTGGATCCGTCCCGCGTCATCGCCCCCGAACATGCCCTGGCCGAGATCGAGACCGTTTCCGGCGAGACCTGGGTCGGGCGCGTCGAATCCGAGTCCAACGGCACGGTCGCCCTCCGTCCCGTCGGCGCGGATGAGCCGGTCGTCCTGAAGGCCGGGGACATTCGGGTGCGCCGCGTCCACCCGGTGTCCGGGATGCCCGAGGGCATGGTGAACGGGCTTGCGAAGGACGAGGTGCTCGACCTTGTGGCATACCTCACGGCGGGCTCGGCCCGTTGAAGCGCTCCACGGCCGCCCGGCCTCCGGCGTCCCACCGGCCCGCGACGCGCAGGGCCGTCCCGCGCGGCCGCCTCAATAGGTGGCGCGGCCGCCGGAGAGGTCGAACACGGCCCCGGTGTTGAACGCGGCCTCGGGCGACACAATGAAGGCGGCCATGGCGGCGACCTCGTCCAGGGTGCCGCAACGGCGCATGGGGATCTTGTCCGTCATGTAGCGCACCTGTTCGGGCGGCATGTTGTCCACGAGGGCCGTGCGGACCACGGCGGGGGCGAGCGCGTTCACCGTGATGCCGGTCTCGGCGTATTCCTTGCCCACGGACTTGGCCAGCCCGATGACGCCGGCCTTGGACGCGGAGTAGCAGCACATGCCGGCGTTGCCCTCCTTGCCCGCGATGGAGGCAATGAGGAGCACGCGCCCGTAGTTGCGCGGCGCCATGTGCCGGATCGCGTGCTTCGCGGCGAGGAAGCTCCCGCGAAGGTTCACCGCCTGGACCTCGTCGAACCCCTCCACCGGGACGTCGAGGATGCGCCGGTTGGTCGGCCCCACAATGCCCGCCGAATGCACCAGGACGTCGATGCGCCCCAACGCGGCCGCGAAGCCATCGAGGGCCGAGGCGACGTCGGACTCGCGGGACACGTCCCCCACGGCGGTCGTCACGGTCCAGCCCCGGGCGGCAAACTCGGCGGACGTCCGGGACAGCATGGCGGGGTCGCGGTCGAACAGGGCCAGGCGCGCACCCTCGGAGGCGAGGCGCGCGGCGATGGCCTTGCCAAGGCCGTCGGCCCCGCCGGTGACGACGGCGACCTGGGATTCAAAGCGCGGGTTCATGCAATGGGGGCTGGCTCAAGGACGTGCGGGAAGGTTATCCGCCATGGGTTCCTCCCCTCAACGTGGATTTGTCCCGGGCATGAAGACGCGACGCCATCACGGCCCGCCCGCCCATCGCCGGGCCGCCCGGGGGCCCGCGTGAAGGCGGTGGACGTCCAGGGCGGGCCGGAGCTTGCACGCGGTTCGCGGCGGCGCTGGGCGATGTTGGGCCTCCTGGGAGCCCTCTGCTGGATCGGGGTGCGTCCCAAGGATGCGCGCCCACGCGGAATTCGTCCTTGTTCCCCCGCCCCGCCCCGATAGCCTGCGGGTCGCCCGGGGCCGCGTGTGCGGTTCCCATGTTGGGCTGAGAAAAGACCGTTAACCATGAACCTAGTCGTCAACCTCCGTTGCCAACCGCAACGTCGGTGAGTCGTCAGGCACGGAGCTTCCCACGGGCACGCCCTGAACCGGCGGCGCCCCGCAAGAGTCTCCCCGTTCGCATCCTAGCGCGGCCGCACTAGTGGCGGCGCACATCGTCCGATGGCAGCCAATACCCCGTCCTTCGCGGACCTGCTCAAGCAATACAACCGGCAATTCGAGGCCGGCCAAATCGTCAAGGGAACCATCATCGAAGTCCGTCCCAAGGAGGTCCTTGTGGATGTCGGCGGCAAGTCCGAGGGCGTCGTCCCCGCCGGCCACTTCGAGAACTTCGACACCGTCAAGGTGGGCGACGTCATCGACGTCCTCATCGAGCGTCCCGAGGACAAGGATGGCAACATCCACATCTCCAAGGAAAAGGCCGAGTTCCAGCAGAACT
>CAYSGH010000140.1:0-8316 GCA_964430505.1 uncultured Akkermansia sp.
GACGCATCGTGCGGTCGTTGCGACGCATCGTGCGGTCGTTGCGACGCATCGTGCGGTCGTTGCGACGCATCGTGCGCCCGTGGGAAGGCATTTGACCCCTCCCATTCCCCATCGTTGCACGCCATGAAGGTCACACCCGCCCCCCGCCCCTCGCTCCCTCCCAGAGGGTCCGACTGCTTGTGTCCAAACTCCCGGGCATCCTTGCACCCGACGGCATCCGACCGTTTGAACGGGCAACAGGCCGAGAGTCTGCCGCAGGCAGCGCCCCGGGGGGGGCGGCCCACGGACAGCCTTCACATCACCCGTGGCGTGGTGGTATCCAAGGGTCGGCAACGACAACGACGCACCAACGGCTCCATGACACTATCGCCGACCATGACGGGCTTGCGCCGGAACGCCTGGAACCACCTTCGACGTGGGCTCATGCAGGCCGCCCGGCGTGAGGTTCCATCCGCGGCGCCCCCGAGCCAACGGAGTCACCCCCAATCCCTCCCATGCAGCCGCCGCTTCCCACGTCAGGCCTGATTGACAACCACGGCCAGGGAACCATGGCCGACTTCCTTCGCGCCAAGATCCAGGGCGGGTCGAGGCTCTCCATCGTCTCCGCCTATTTCACGATCTACGCCTACGAGGCCCTCCAGCAGGAGTTGGAACGGATCGACCACCTCGATTTCCTGTTTGGGGAGCCGTCCTTCGTGAATCGCCTGGACCCGGCGAAGACGGAGAAGAAGGCCTTCATCATCGACGCGACCGGCCTTGAGCTTGCCAACAAGCTCCAGCAACGGCGCATTGCGAGGGAATGCGCGGACTGGATCGAGCGCAAGGTGGACATCAAGACGATCCAGCGATCCAACCTGCTCCATGGCAAGATGTATCACATCGCCCAGCAGGGGGTTGAGGACGCCGTCTTGGGGAGCTCCAACTTCACCGTGCGCGGGCTGGGGCTTGGGAGGTCTGGCAACAACATCGAGCTCAACATGGTGGTGGACGGCGAGCGAGACCGCCGTGCCCTCAAGCAATGGTTCGATGGGTTGTGGCGCAACGAGTCGATGGTCCGGGACGTGAAGCAGGAGGTCCTCGCCTATCTCAAGCAGCTCTACGACAACCCCACGCCGGAGTTCATCTATTACAAGACGCTCTTCCACGTCTTCGAGAAGTTCGTGGGCGACGCCGGCAAGACGGACGCCGACCTTGGAAAGACCAGCCTCTTCGAGACGGGGATTTGGAAGGCGCTCTTTGAGTTCCAGAAGGACGGCGTCAAGGGCGCGATCAACAAGGTGATCCGCCACAACGGATGCATCATCGCGGACAGCGTGGGCTTGGGTAAGACCTACGTCGCGCTGGCCGTCATCAAGTACTTCGAGCTCAAGAACGACCGCGTCCTTGTCCTGTGCCCCAAGAAGCTCCGGGACAACTGGGACGTCTATACCTCCAACAGCGTTCTCAATCCGTTCGTCGAGGACCGCTTCCGCTTCGACATCCTCTCGCACACGGACCTCAGCCGCGAAACCGGCGCCTCGGGCAACATCAACCTCGCCACCGTCAACTGGGGCAACTACGACCTGGTCGTCATCGACGAGTCCCACAACTTCCGGAACAACAAGCCAGGCAAGGCGGATGAGGACGGCAAGGCCCTGCGAAAGAGCCGCTACCAGCGGCTCATGGAGGACATCATCCGCTCGGGGGTGAACACCAAGGTCCTGCTGCTTTCCGCAACCCCGGTCAACAACGACCTCAAGGACCTTCGAAACCAGCTCTACCTCCTGACCGGCGGCCGCGACGACGCCTTCGCCAGGACGATCGGGGTGGGCAGCCTTAAGGAAACGCTGTCGTCCGCCCAAAAGGTCTTTTCGGGATGGGCCAAGGAAAGGGCCGAGGAGCGCCGCACGGGCGACCTCCTCAAGCGGCTGAACGCCGCGTTCTTCAAACTTTTGGACGAGCTCACCATTGCCCGCTCCCGCAGGCACATCCAGCGGTACTACAAGTCCGCCGTCGCCCAGCTCGGCGGGTTTCCCTCCCGGGGCAAACCCCTCTCGGTCTTCCCGGAGATTGACCTCCAAAACCGGTTCATCTCCTACGACAAGCTGAACGACGAGATCACCGGCTACCGGCTCGCGTTGTTCAATCCCTCAAGCTTCGTCAAGGAGGAGCACAAGCCCGAGTACGAGCAAAAGTTCGGCAACTTCACCCAGGCCCAGCGCGAGGACTTCCTCATCGGGATGATGAAGTCGAACTTCCTCAAGCGACTCGAGAGCTCCATCAAGTCGTTTGAGATCACGATGGAACGTACCATCGCCAAGATCGAGGCCCTCGAGGACAAGATCCGCGACTTCAAGGCCCGGCCCGGCCAAGGCCCGGGGTCGCCCGAGCTGCCGGTGGAATGGGACGACCCGGACCCCGACGAGGAGTCCGAGGCGGCCATGCAGGTGGGCGGCAAGCTTAAGTTCCGCCTGGACCACCTGCGGCTCGATGGAAACGACGGATGGCTCAAGGCCCTCAAGCGGGACAAGGACCAGCTTAGGATCCTCCACAACGCCGCGAGGAACGTCACGCCGGAGAGCGACGCCAAGCTCGCCGAGCTCAAGAAGCTCATCCGCGCCAAGGTGGCCAACCCGTCCATCAACAAGCTGGGCCAGCCCAATCGCAAGGTCCTCGTCTTCACCGCCTTTGCCGACACGGCCAAGTATCTTTACGAATCCCTCCTCGACTGGGCGACACGGGACCTCCAGATCCACGTGGCCCTTGTCTGCGGCGGCGGCGAAACGCGCGCCACCTTCGGCGGCACGGCCTTTGCCGAGATCCTCACCCACTTCTCCCCACGGTCGAAGCAACGCGCCAAGATTCCCTCCATGCCCCAGTCCGGGGAAATCGACCTCCTCATTGCCACCGACTGCATCAGCGAGGGCCAAAACCTCCAGGACTGCGATTACCTCATCAATTACGACATCCACTGGAACCCCGTCCGCATCATCCAGCGCTTCGGGCGCATCGACCGCATCGGCAGCGTCAACGCCAGCGTCCACCTCGTGAACTTTTGGCCCACGGAGGACCTCAACCGATACATCAAGCTCAAGAACCGCGTCGAGGCCCGCATGGCCCTCGTGGACCTTTCCGCCACCTTCGACGACAACGTCCTCAAGAACGATGAGATCGAGGACATGATCTCCGAGGACCTGCGCTATCGGGACAAGCAGCTCCTCAGGCTCAAGGACGAAATCCTGGACCTGGAGGACTTGGGCGGCGGCGTTTCCCTCACCGAGTTCACCCTCGACGACTTCCGCCTGGAGCTCCTGAAATACATTGAATCCAACAAGGCCGCGCTCGAGGCCGCCCCCTTCGGCCTCTACGCATGCGTCCCGCCGCACCCGGACTACAAGGTCATCGGGCCGGGCGTCATCTTTTGCCTAAGGCTCGAAGGCCAACGCGGCGGCGACCCCGATCCCAAGCCCGGGCCCCTCGAGTCCATCAACCCGCTCCATCCCTACTTCCTGGTCTATGTCATGGACGACGGCAACGTCCGGTTCGGCTTCGCCCAGCCGAAGCAGGTTTTGGAGATCTACCGCGTTCTTTGCTCCGGCAAGGCGGAGGCCTACGCCCAGCTTTGCAACCTCTTCGACCAACAGACCCAGCACGGCCGCGACATGAAGGCTTACGACACGCTCCTGCTCAAGGCCGTGGACTCCCTCGCCGCCACCTTCCGCAAGCGCGCCACAACCGTTCTCCAATCCGGGCGCGGCTTTGTTCTGCCCAGCGCCCAGGACCATGTCCACGAGAAGACCGACCTCGACCTCGTCACGTGGCTCGTCATCCGCGACATGCCATGAAGGCCAGGAAGCCGACCAGACCCCGATCCGCCCCAGTCCCTGCAAGGGCCGTGTCTGGGGTGTACGGGCGCATCCGGGAGATCCTTGAAGCGGCGAGGGCGGCGGTGGCGCGCACGGTGAACACCAGCCAGGTCGTGGCCTATTGGCTGGTTGGGAGGGAAATGATCGAGGGCGAACAGCAGGGGAGGCAACGCGCGGGGTATGGCGAGGCCCTCCTTTGGGACATTTCCCAAAGGCTGACACGGGACTTTGGCAAGGGCTGGTCCGTGCGGCAGTTGGAGTATTGCCGGGCGTTTTGCCTCGCCTATCGAGGCTTGCTGGGTGACGGCGACAAATCGAACGCACTGCGTTCGATTTTCCCGCCGGGGCTCATGCCGAACGCACGGCGGCCGGATCCATCCGGGCCCACCATGGTGGATGCGGCGGGCCGGGTTGCTCATCCGCCGCGCGGGGGAGCGATGGAATCCCCGCCTTGGCAGCCCGGCCATCGGAGCCGCACCGAGGGCGACCACCCAACCCTGGGCCTCATCCTCTGCACCGACAAAAACGATGCCGTCGTGCGGTATCTCCTCGGCCCGGACCAATCGCGGAAGATCTTCACCAGCCGATACAAACTCCATCTGCCCACCGAGGCCGAGCTGGCCCGGGAGTTGAAACGCGAACTCAAGGAGCTTCGTTAGCCATGTCCGCCGCCATCCAGACCGCCCTCGCCTTGTTCCAATCCCTCCCGCTCAAGGACGCCGCCCGCCAGCTCCTCGCCAGGCTCGGCTACCAAAGCGACCGGTTCCTGCCCAATGCCGGCTCCCGGCCGCAGGACTTCCTCGACGACTTCGCCTCCGCCCAACCCTTCGACCCCGCCAAGGCCCTCGTCTCCGAGTGGACGTCCGCCGACCTCCTCTTCCAGCTCACCGACCAGGAACTCAGCCGCGAAACCAGCCTCTTCACCGACGACTCCGTCCAGCGCGGCTTGCTCAAGTCCTACGTCTTCATCGCCATCGGGCTGAAGCAGCCCGAATACCCCCGGGGCTCGTTCTCCGCCATCGCGCGCCAGGTCAACCGGCTCTTCCCCATGCCCGTCCTGGTGATCTTCAAGCACGGCCATCACCTCACCTTCGCCGTCATCAACCGCCGCCGGAACAAGCTCGACGAAACCAAGGACGTCCTCGAAAAGGCCACCCTCATCCGCGACGTCCATGTCACCAGCCCGCATCGGGGCCACTTGGACATCCTCCAATCCCTGGCCCTCCCCAACCTGGTCCACCCGCACAAGAAGCCCATCGCGGACTTCGACGCCCTCCATGCCGCGTGGGAGCAAATCTTCAACGTCGAGCTGCTCAACGAGCGCTTCTACCGCGAGCTGGCCAACTGGTACTTCTGGGCGCTTCCCCAGGTCGAGTTCCCCGCCGACCTCGAGCCGGACGACGACAAGCGCCGCGCCACCGGCCTGATCCGCCTCCTCACGCGCCTCATCTTCTGCTGGTTCCTCAAGGAAAAGGGGCTCATCCCGGCCGCGCTGTTCCATCCCGCCGACGTCGCCAAGCTCCTCAAGGGCTTTGACCCCGAGTCCGCCACGGGCTCCACCTATTACCTCGCCGTCCTCCAAAACCTGTTCTTTGCCACCCTCAACCAGCGCATGGGCAAGGATGGCCATGGCAAGCCCTACCGGGCCTTCGCCACGGACGAGGGCTTCCTGAAAAACAAGGGCACCCACGACGTCAACAACCTCTACCGCTACGAGGGCCTCTTCGCCGCCTCCCAGGAGGACGCCCTCGCCCACTTCGCCGACATCCCCTTCCTCAACGGCGGCCTCTTCGAGTGCCTCGACCGCACCGAGGACGCCACCGAGAGGAAGCGCTACCTCGACGGCTTCTCCCGCAATCCCAAGAAGCGCCCGTCCATCCCCGACCGCCTCTTCTTCGCCCAGCACGCGACCGCCGACCTCTCCGACGTCTATGGCGACAAGAAGCGCAAGTCGGAGAAGGTCACCGGCCTCATCCACATCCTCCACCGCTACAAGTTCACCATCGTCGAGAACACCCCCATCGATCAGGAAATCGCCCTCGACCCCGAGCTGCTCGGCAAGGTCTTCGAAAACCTCCTGGCCTCCTACAACGAGGAAACCAAGACCACCGCACGCAAGCAGACCGGATCGTTCTACACCCCCCGGCCCATCGTGGACTACATGGTGGACGAATCCCTCAAGGCCCACCTCTCCCGCCGCCTCGTCCAGCAAGCCCGCATGACCGAGCCCGACGCCAAGGCCGGCCTCGACATCCTCTTCGCCTACACCGAGCGGCAACACCCCTTCACCCAGGACGAGGTCGCCCTCCTCATCCAGGCCATCGACTCCCTCAAGATCCTCGATCCCGCCTGCGGCTCCGGGGCCTTCCCCATGGGCGTCCTCCACAAGCTCGTCTATGTCCTCGGCAAGCTCGACCCCGACAACCAGCGCTGGAAGGAAACCCAGCTCGCCAAGCTCGATTCCCAGCCCATGCGCGAGGCCCTCGAGGCCGCCTTCGCCGACAACAACGACGACTACGGCCGCAAGCTCTACCTCATCGAGAACTGCCTCTACGGCGTGGACATCCAGCCCATCGCCATCCAAATCACCAAGCTCCGCTTCTTCATCTCCCTCGTCTGCGACCAAAAGACCAACCGCAGCAAGAAGGACAACCACGGCATCCGCCCCCTCCCCAACCTCGAAACCAAGTTCGTCGCCGCCGACACCCTCATCGGGCTGCCCATCCCCGAGCCCGACTTGTTCCTGCGAAGCCTGATCGAGCCCATCGAACGGGAGATCGAAACCGCCTACCACAACCACTTCACCATCCAGCGCCGCGACCAAAAACTCGCCCTTCAACGGAAGATCAAGGGCCTGCGCCAAAGGATCGCCGACACCCTTCTCCAGGGCCTCGGAGCCAACCCAGGCTCCGACGTCGCCAAAAAGGCCCAGCACCTCGCCGCCTGGGACCCCTTCGACCCACAGTCCTCCGCCGACTTCTTCGACCCGCATTGGATGTTTGGGCGATCCCTGAAGGACGGCTTTGATGTCGTGATTGGCAACCCGCCGTACATTGACGTGAAGGCGCTTCCGGGCGACGCATCGCGCCTATATTTTGATTTGTTCACGACAGCAAAGAATCGCATCAACCTTTATGCATTGTTCATCGAGAAGGGCAGAGCGCTCAGTTCCAATCATGGGATTCTGAGCTTCATTATCCCCAACTCGTTATTAGTTGGTGAGTCATACTCGAAACTGCGGCAGCTCATATTACCGGATCTGACAGCCATCGTTAAGTTGCCTGATGGCGTCTTCGAAAATGCCGTCGTTGAAACCATGCTTTTGTTTGCTCGAAGAGGCTCAACAACTCCAAATGTTGAGGCGGCGGCTTACGGAAATTGCGAAGAAATCGACTTCGGAAAGGTTCGGTACATTCCGTTCGCCAAAAGAGACTGGGCGGCCAACAATGAAGCAAGGTTCAGTATTTTTTCATCCGAGGCTGATGATGCAATATGCGCTAAGATCGAACGGGCAGCTCGGCGCTTTGGGGATGTAGCGGAGTTCTGCCTGGGCCTAACGCCCTACGATAAGTACAAAGGGCACAGCGCCAAATTAATTGAGGAAAGGCAATTTCACTCGGATCGGAAACTGAGTGCCGAACACGTCCCGCTAATCAGCGGGACAAACATTACGCCATTTGCTGTTTCGGATTCTGTTTCTGAATGGCTTAGATATGGGCCTTGGCTAGGTGCTCCCAGAGAGCGACGTTTCTTTACCGAGGAGCGAATCATTGTTCGTCAAATTGCATCGGGCAGGCCGCCCCGGATTTTTGCGGGTTACACCACAAGGCCCTTGTATCACTCCCAGATTGGATTCGCGATATTGGCCAAAGAGGATTGCGGGGTGCCGCTCAAGCTATTGTTGGCATTGCTAAACTCCAAGCTGCTTAACTTTTACCACGGAAGGCGATTTTTGGATCGTGAAAAAGTTACCTTCCAGAAGGTCTTAATCGCAAACGTTCGCAAGTTCCCAATGCCTGCTCCGGAGAGGAAGACGACTGATGCCATTTCGCGCATTGTAGACATGATTCTTGAACTCAAGGCGGCCGATCAGTCTGCCGACACGAGCGCCTTGGAGCGCGAGATCGACCAACAGGTTTACGCCCTTTACGGCCTGACGCCGGAGGAGATCGGCATTGTGGAGGGCACTGCCCCATGAACGCGGTCGTGCGGCCTGACGCCTGCGTGACGGATGACCAGGGCATTGGGTTCGTCGTGTCCAAGCAGCCTTTGGCATGATGGGGCGGTGCAGGTGCCCCAAGCCTTGGCCTTTCAGGTCGCCACTTCGATTTAGATTCGGTTATTGAGTTTCGGGCTGGTGGGCCTTTGGATTTTGTCTTCGAGCTCGGCGTCTTGGCGTGACCATTTCCTCTCCGTTCTGGCACCCCTGCCGGGGTGCGTGGCTGGAGGGGGGCGATGGGATCCGGTGGTG
>CAYSGH010000141.1:0-8153 GCA_964430505.1 uncultured Akkermansia sp.
CGCCCACGTGGTCGAAGCCCCACTCGCGCCCAACCTCGGCGAAGCGATGGCCGCCGAGGTTGCGATGGAGTTGGCGGGGCGCGGGGAGCGCGGGCGTGGACTTCCGCATGGCGAGGTGCTCGGCCGGGGTCATGCGGCGCGACTTGCGCATGGCTTGGAGGGCCAGGCCTTGGTCGGTGTCCATGTCGTCGCGCCCGTGCCCGGCGGTGACGAGCAGGTCCTCGAACCCGTCGAGGTCCACGTCGAGGAAGAGCGGCGTCCAGGACCATTCGGTGGCGGCGACCCCCGCAAACCATGCGATCTCGGCGAACGTGCCGTCGGGGCGGGCGTGGTGGAGGGTGTTGCGGCCGAGCTGGACGCGGTGCATGGGCTGCCCGGGCGGGGTGGCTTCCATGCTCTTGTCCATGCGCGTCAGCCGCACGGCATGGCTCCGGCTCAGCATGTCGAGGACGAACACGTCGTCGCGGCCGTCGCGGTCGATGTCGGCGACGTCCACGCCCATGGAGAACTTGGACGTGTTGCGGAACTCGCGCGGGGTCGCCGGCCGGAAGCGGCCCTTGCCGTCGTGGATCCAGATGCGGTCCACGGAGTCGAAGTCGTTGCACACGTACAGGTCCGGCCGTCCGTCGCCGTTGAGGTCGCGAAACAGGACGGACAATCCCCAGTCATGGCGCGGCGCGAGGTCGGGCTTGCCCTCGGCGTCCAGGAAGACGCCGGCTTCGGGACCGACGGGCGCGAAGCCGCCCTTTCCGTCGTTCCGGTGCAAGACGTCCTGTTCGCCGTGCTCGGCGATGCCACCGGCGGGGGTGTAGGTAAAGCGGCCCTCCAGGTCGGGCTCCGTCGTGGGACGGCCGTTGACGGCGGTGATGGTGGGGACGCCGTTGACGGGCACGACGCGGAACTGGGTCTGCGGCTGGTCGCGGAGGGTGACGGTGCGGTAGTTGGCCACGTAAAGGTCGAGGAACCCGTCGCCGTCGTAGTCGGCCAGCGCGAGGGACATGCCGCCCTTGCCGGGGTTGAGGAGGGCGGACTTGATGAAGCGCCCCTTGCCATCGTTGAGGTGGACGACCGTGCCGCCCCCGACGGAGTTGACGATCAGGTCCAGGTCGCCGTCGCCTTCGACATCGACGAAGGCCGCGCCCGTCGCGTCGAGCCCGGAGGCCGGGGAACCGCTGGCGACGGTGACATCTTGGAAGCGCCAGCCGCCGAGGTTCCGGTACAGGATGCTGCCACCGTCGAGCCCGGCCATGAACAGGTCCGGGCGTCCATCGCCGTCGATGTCGCCGAGGGCGAGGCCGGATCCGTTGAGGTAGATTTGGTTGGTGGTTTGGCGCTCCAGCGACAGGCGGTTGGTGAAGGTCACGCCGGTGGACGCGGGCTCCATGCGCGACAGGCCGGGCGCAGGCCCACGCGAGACCAACGCCTCCACGGCCCGCATGCGTCCCCAGGGCCGTCCCTGCCACTCACCCGCCTCGACCAGCATGGAGGCGACCAACGAGGCAAACCCCGCCCGCCAAACCCAAGCCCAGGCCCAAGGCCGGGCCCCGCCATCGCCCGCGGATCCGGAGCCGAGCGCGGGACCGGCCCCACCGGGAACTGGGCTCGGCCTGCTGGCTCCCCTTGCACGTCCTTCATCCATCGTGGTTCCTCGCGCGGGTCATCGTGCCGCGCCGCGAGCGTCGAGGGAACGCCGGAAATGGGCCGGGAAATCCCCGGCCTCCGGACGTGGCCCGGCCGGGCTCCGGCGAGTGGGATCCCCCGGCAGCCACATGGGAGGCGCGACGCCGGGTGCGTTACTTGGTCAACCCGCGTTGGCTGGCGCGCGCGAACTCGGCCAACTGGTGGATCTCGGGCGTTGGCTCCAGCTCCGCCTCGATGCGCTCCAGCGCCTTGGCGGTGGTCAAGCCGGACCGGAACAGGATCTTGTAGGCCTTGGTCAGCGTGGCGATGGCGTCCTCGGAAAACCCACCCCGCTCGAGCCCCACCTTGTTCACGAAGCGCGTCTCCCCGGGGTTCCCATCCACCATCATGAACGGGGGAACGTCCTGCACCACCTTGCTGCAACCGCCCACCATCGAGTAGCGGCCGATGCGCACGAACTGATGGACGGCCGCCATCCCGCCCAGCACCGCGTGATCCTCCACCACGACATGCCCCGCGATGGCGGCCAGGTTGGACATGATGACGTGGCTGCCCACTTGGCAGTCGTGCGCGATGTGCGTCGTGGCCAGGAAGTGGTTGCGCGACCCCACGGTGGTGCAGGCGCCCTCGGCCGTGCCCGCGTGCACGGTGCAGCACTCGCGGAACACATTGTGGTCACCCACCCGAAGGAAGGTGACCCCGCCCTTGTGCTTCAGGTCCTGCGTCTTGCCCCCAATGCACGCGAACGGGAACACCTCGTTGCCCGCCCCCATCGTCGTGTGGCCGTCCACGATGGCATGGCCATGGAGGCGGCATCCGGCCCCGAGGACGACGTGGGGCCCGACGATGGCGTACGGGCCCACCTCGCAGCCTTCCCCAAGGACCGCGCCGGGATGGATGATGGCCGTGGGATGGATCTGGGACATGACGGTATCAGCGGTCAATCAACATGAAGGTCACGTTGGCCTCGGACACCGTCTCGCCATCCACCGAACACACGCCCCGCGCCTTCCCGATCTTGCCGCGCGCCTTCGTCATCTCGACCTCGATCACCAACGAGTCGCCCGGACGCACCGGCTTGCGCCACTTCACGTCCTCGGCCGACATGAAGTACGCGAGTTTCCCCGAGTTCTCCGCCTGCCGCATCATCAGGATGCCCGCCACCTGCGCCATCGCCTCAAGCTGCAACACCCCGGGCATGATCGGGTGGCCCGGGAAATGCCCCTCGAAGTGCGGCTCGCCCATCGTCACCTGCTTCAGCGCCACAATCTTGTTCCCCTCGATCTTCGTCACCCGGTCCACCATCAGGAACGGCGGCCGGTGCGGCAGCAACCGCATCACCTGCATGATGTCCAACGTCGCCCCGTCCCGGATCATGAGGTCGGGGGAATCCGGATTGTGCGCCACGGCCGAGGCATTGCCGGCCCCCGACGAGGCGGAACCCGACGGCGCGCGCCTCTCCGGGGCACGCTCCGCAGGGGTTGCCGGCGACGGCGGGGTGGGCGCTGCAACGGGAGCGTTGCCGCCGGCGGATCCGGCGGGGGGCGGCGGCGTGAACGTCTGCGCCGCCTCGATGGGGCGGCGCATCTGCGCGAGGATCGCCTTCGCCAGGTCCGTGTTGGCCTTGTGGCTGGGGCGCACCGCAATCACGTGCGCCAGCAACGGCCGCCCCACCAGCGCCAGGTCGCCGATGATGTCCAGGATCTTGTGCCGGACAAACTCCTCGGGGTAGCGCAACGGCTCGTTGGTCAGGATGGCGTCGTCGCGGATCACGATCGCGTTCTCCAGCGAGCCGCCCTTGATCAGCCCGTTGCGAATCAGGAACTCGATTTCCTCCAGGAAGCAAAACGTCCGCGCGTGCGAGATCTCCTTGTCCCACGTGGACGGGTTGACCTCCGTGCTGAAGAACTGGGTGAAGCGCCCGCCCTTGTCCGCGCTCGTGCACGTGACCTTGAACGTGTCGTGCGGGAACACCGCCATGTACGTCTCCCCCAGCGTGATCTCGATGGGCGCCGTGACCTTGTACGGCTCCAGCGCCTCGGCCTGCGCGACCGTGCCCGCCTCGCGGATGATGCGCGCAAACTCCCTCGCGGAACCGTCGGCAATCGGCGGCTCGTTGGCGTCCAGCTCCACCACCGCGTTGTGCACCCCAGCGCCCGCCAGCGCCGCCAGCACGTGCTCCACCGTGTGGACCTTCACCGACCCCTTCGCCAGCGTCGTCGAGCGCTGCGTCTCCCCCACCAGCTCGGCCCGCGCCTCGATCTCCGGCCTGCCTTCGAGATCCACGCGCCGAAAGCGCACGCCATGGCCCGCCGGGGCCGGAAGCAGCGCCAGGCTGACCTTGTTCCCACCGTGAAGGCCAATCCCGCTGAAGGTGGCCGGATTCTTGAGAGTGTGCTGTTGCGGCACGGGCGAAGGTTCTAGCCAACTTCCCCGCCCCGGGGCAACCGCCCAATCCATCACGCGCCCGCCCGCCCCGCCCACCCCATGCCCCCGGCAGGACGGCGGCCTCCCGCTTGCCCCCTCCTCCCGCCCTTTGGCACGCTCCGCCCCGATGCATTCGTTTCGCTACGTCGGGAAGGAGCTGTTCTGCGAGGACGTGTCCCTCGCCTCGTTGGCCCAGAAGCACGGCACGCCCCTGTACGTGTACTCGCAGGCCACGCTCACGGACCACTACCGCAAGCTGCACGGCGCGCTCGAGCCCCTCGACCGCCTCGTCTGCTTCGCCATGAAGTCCAACTCCAACCTCGCCGTCATCCGCACCCTCGCCGGCCTCGGCAGCGGGTTCGACGTCGTCAGCGCCGGCGAGCTCGCGCGCACCATCGCCGCCGGCGGCGACCCCTCCCGCTGCGTCTTCGCAGGCGTCGGCAAGACCGAGGACGAGATCGCCTACGCCCTCCGCCAGGGCATCTACTCCTTCAACGTCGAGTCCGAGCCCGAGCTCCAGCGCATCTCCCAGGTCGCCACCCGCCTCCGCAAGATCGCCCCCGTCGCCGTCCGCGTGAACCCCAACGTGGACGCCCACACCCACGCGAAAATCACCACCGGCACCTACGAGAACAAGTTCGGCATCGCCTTCGAGTCCATCGAGAAGGTCTATGCCCGCGCCGCCAAGCTCCCCAACCTGCGCCTCCGCGGCCTCCAGATGCACATCGGCTCCCAGCTCACCGACGTCCGCCCCTTCCGCCAGGCCGTCCAAAAGGTCGCACCCCTCGCCTCCAAGCTCGCCACCCGCCACGGCCTCGAGTTCCTCAGCATCGGCGGCGGCATCGGCATCATCTACCAGGACGCCCTCGCCTCCGGCTCCCCCGCCTGGTGGGCCAGCCCCGCCAGCCAAGGCATCCTCACCCCCGCCTCCTACGCCGCCGAGCTCGTCCCCCTCCTCCGCCCCCTCGGCCTCCGCATCCTCCTCGAGCCCGGCCGCTTCCTCAGCGGCAACGCCGGCGTCCTCCTCGCCCGCGTCGAATACATCAAGAAGACCGGCAAGAAGAACTTCGTCATCGTCGATGCCGCCATGAACGACCTCATCCGCCCCGCCTTCTACGACTCCTACCACGAGATCGTCCCCCTCACCCGCAAGGGCGGCGCCACCATCCCCTCCGACGTCGTCGGCCCCATCTGCGAGTCCGGCGACACCTTCGCCAAGGACCGCCCCCTGCCCAAGGTCGGCGAGGGCGACCTCCTCGCCTTCATGAGCGCCGGCGCCTACGGCTCCGTCATGGGCTCCACCTACAACTCCCGCCCCCTCGCCGCCGAGGTCCTCGTCAACGGCCGCAAGGCCGCCGTCGTCCGCAAGCGCCAGCCCCTCCCCGACGTCTGGGGCCTCGAATCCGTCGCCCCCTGGCAATAGGACGCCCTTGCCACGCGTCGAGCCATCGTCCTACGTCGCCCCCCGCCTCCTCCGCGACGGGCACGCGCAAACCGTCTTCCCCACCCTGCGCCGACGCGTCCCCGACCTCCCCTACCACCGCCGGCGCATCGACCTCGCCGACGGCGACTTCCTCGACGTGGACATCGCCCCCGTGGGCGCACGCCGCGTCGCCGTCCTCTCCCACGGGCTCGAGGGCCATTCGCGGCGCCCCTATGTCCTGGGCATGGCCCGCGCCTTCAACGCCGCCGGCTGGGACGTCGTCGCCTGGAACTTCCGCGGCTGCTCCGGCGAGCCCAACCGCCTCCTCAAGTTCACCCACAGCGGCTCCTCGTCCGACCTCGCCGAGGTCATCGACGCCGTCCTCGCCTGTGGCCGGTTCGAGAAGCTCGTCGCCGTCGGGTTCAGCCTCGGCGGCAACCTCACCCTCAAGTACCTCGGCGAACGCGGCAGCAACCTCCCCCGCCCCGTCGCCGGCGGCATCGCGTTCTCCGTCCCCACGGACCTGCGCGGCTCCGCCGACCGCATGGGCCGCCTCGAGAACAAGCTCTACATGCGGCGCTTCCTCTCCGACCTCCGCGCCCGCATGGCCCTCAAGGCCGGGCAATTCCCCGGCAAGGTCTCCCTCGAGGGCTACTCCGACATCCGCGACTTCCGCGCCTTCGACGAGCGCTACACCGCGCCGCTCCACGGCTTCCTCAACGCCGAGGACTACTGGGCCCGCAGCAGCAGCAACGCCTACCTCGCCGGCATCCGCGTCCCCGCCCTCCTCGTCAACGCCCAGGACGACCCCTTCCTCTCCGAGGCCTGCTTCCCCCACGCCGCCGCCGACGCCCACCCCCACCTCCACCTCGAGGCCCCGCGCCACGGCGGCCACGTCGGCTTCGTCTCCCTCGGCTCCGACACCTACTGGTCCGAACGCCGCGCCGTCGAGTTTGCCTCCGCCTTGTAGCACGGCGGCCATCCCTCCCTTCGGCTGCCGCCCCGTGCACGGCGGATATCCAGCTCATCCCCAAGACGTGCTCCCCGCCGGACGCCCCGCCGGCGTCCACCCCGCATCCTCGTGCGCCCCGCAAGCATCCCGGAAGGATGCCAGGATGTAGCCGGTGGTTGAGCGAAGCGACACCACCGGATCCCATCGCCCCCCTCCAGCCAAGCACCCCCGGCAGGGGTGCCAGAACGGGGAGGGAAATGATCACGCGGAGACGCGGAGACGCGGAGGCCGACGCGAAAACCCAACCCACCGCACAGGCGATGCACGCGGCGACGCTGGCTTCCCTACCGGGATGCATGGGGTCTTTTGGGGACCGGGAACTGGTGGTGTCGCCGCGCTCAACCACCGGCTACCATCTCGAATGCCTCCGGCATTCACCTCCTCGCGTCACCACGCATCCTCGTGCGACCGGCAAGCATCCCGGAGGGATGCCAGGATGTAGCCGGTGGTTGAGCGAAGCGACACCACCGGATCCCATCGCCCCCCTCCAGCCACGCACCCCGGCAGGGGTGCCAGACCGGGGAGGGAAATGGTCACGCGGAGACGCGGAGACGCGGAGGCCGACGCGAAAACACAACCCAACGCGCAGGCGCTGCACCGGGCGGCGCTGGCATCCCTGCCGGGATGCATGGGATCTCTTGGGGACCGGCAACCGGTGGTGTCGCTTCGCTCAACCACCGGCTACCATCTCGAATGCCTCTGGCATCCATGGGCACCTGTCAGAGGTACCGCTCGTCGAAGGGCATCCCTGTTTTGGTTAGGAACTCCACCAACTCCTCCCGGAACGTTGTCTGCCGGTGATGTGCCTCTTGCCTCCGAATGTAGTCCCGCACCGTACCGCGTGCGGACGCGCTCACCGAGAACGCCGCATAGCCCTCCTGCCAGCCAAACCCAGGGATCACGTGTTGCGCCCAGGTGGACGACGACTTCTTCATCTCGCGCATGAAGTCGGCCAGGCAATGAGTCGGCTTCAATCCCACGAGCAGGTGAACGTGGTCCGCAACGCCCCCGACGGCGTCGGGTGTGCCGTCCAACCCCCTTACACAACCTCCAAGGTATCCGTGCAAACGGGATCGCCACGGCTCAAAGATCAAGGGCTCGCGGTTCTTCGTTGCAAAGATCACGTGATGGAGGAGGTGCGTATGGGTGGAGGGCATGGTCGTCCCGAACCCGTAGCGGCTGCCGTCGCCTCGCTCAACCACCGGCTACCATCTCGGATGCCTCCGGCATCCACCTCCTCGCGTCACCACGCATCCTCGTGCGACCGGCATGGTCCCACGCGTGCGCGGCATGGTTCCGTCGCGTGCCCGGCATGATCCCGACGCATCTCCCGCATCCCCCCAGCGCGCGCCCCGCAAGCATCCCGGAGGGATGCCAGGATGTAGCCGGTGGTTGAGCGAAGCGACACCACCGGATCCCATCGCCCCCCTCCAGCCACGCACCCCGGCAGGGGTGCCAGACCGGGGAGGGAAATGGTCACGCGGAGACGCGGAGACGCGGAGGCCGACGCGAAAACACAACCCAACGCGCAGGCGCTGCACCGGGCGGCGCTGGCATCCCTGCCGGGATGCATGGGATCTCTTGGGGACCCGGTACCGGTGGTGTCGCTTCGCTCAACCACCGGCTACCATCTCGGATGCCTCCGGCATC
>CAYSGH010000142.1:0-8151 GCA_964430505.1 uncultured Akkermansia sp.
AGCCCTTGGGTTCCTGCCCGTGAGCCCATCCTCCCGGATGGGAGGGCCCTTTCCTTGTTTTGAAATCCTCTTCGACTGCCGTTTCTAGGCTGATTTGGCATGGCTAGAAGTCTTCGAACGGTCGAGCTGGCTCATTTCCTCGGCCCTTGGCGTCGAGGAGGCACCTCATCCAACGCCGTGAGCCGCTTGCGGGCTCCAAAGAAGTCGGGAAGGGGGCCGGGCCGAAGGGGAGCACCGCCTACGTTCCAGCGGCTTGGTCCTCCTGCCGCCCGGGCTCGGGACCCGGCGGCCGTGGACGTTGCGACCCCGCCACCGGGCGGGCCGCAGGTCCAACCCGACCCGCGTGTCAATGCAGGCGCTGTCCGACCGAGGAAGGCGACACGAGACCGTTGGTGGGACTCGCCTTGGGAAGTGAGGGGCTGATCCAGAGAACCATTTCGTCGGCTCGGGCGAGGCCAAGCTGTGCGCGGGCCTCGCGCTCGACGGCACGCGGGTTGTCTCGGAGCTGGCGGATGCGCGCGTTGAGGCGGGCGGACTCGGCACGCTTCTGGGCGATGGAATCCTTGAGTTCCTGTTCGCGCGCGACGAGGCGGATGTTGGTGCGCACCAAGGGGACGTACTTCAGGGCGGCGGCCGCCGCGATGGCGGCCACAATGAGGAACATGAGCAGGCGGTTCAGCCACCCAAACGCGCCCACGTGTACCTCCGATGTTTCGTGCCCTGACATGCCTAGCGCAGGACTTCCTTCCACGTTTGAAGCCGTTTGTCAGGCCCAAAGTGCAGTTGCAACGACACCTCGGGGGTCGAGTGGATGTCCGTGCCACCCCAACCCATGCCCCAGCGGCCGCGCCATCCCCAGCCCATCCCCCAGCCAGCCGAGGGAACCCCGTAGGTCTGGACGCGGCGCAGCACCCACTCCGCCACCAACGTTCCATCCGACGTCGTTTCCTTCCTCTCCGGCGGGCCCAGCTCCTTCACGGCGTCGTCGTAGGTGTATTGCCCGACGCGCTGCGTCCACCGTTGCTTCTGGCTGGTGACGCAGCCGGCCGGGCCTACGAACGAAAGCAGCGGCAGCAGGAGCATCAGCGCCAGCGTCAGCGTGAGCGGCCGTCGCTGCGGTGGAACCGGGGAACGGGAAGAACGCCCGAGCGAACAACTCATGACGTCCACGCTATCGCCGTTGTGCTGGGGCGGCAACGCGGCATCCCGCGCCTTCCGATGTCGTGACGTCCTCGGCCGCCCCGATGCGGGACATCGTGAAGGGGCATGAGCCCGTGCCCGGGAACGTGGGGGCTGCCCGCGGCACGTGCCCGGCGATCCCTCGCGAGGCATATTGTGTGCATGCGGGCATTTGCCGGGGGCGGCGTCGATGGCACGCTGGGACATCTTGGAGACGAACGAAGCGAGATCGCCGGCGGCCTTGGAGGTGGTGGACGTGCAGAAATCCTACGGGGAGCGGTTGGTCTTGCGTGGGATTGGGTTTCGGCTGGAACGCGGGGAACGGCTGGCCTTGGTCGGGCCCTCGGGGTCGGGCAAGACCACGTTGCTGAACTGCCTGGGCGGCGTGGACCGGCCGGACTCGGGCTCGATCCGGGTGCACGGCGAGGAGGTCACTCGGATGGACTCGGACGCGTTGGCGGGGCTGCGGCGCCGCCGGGTGGGGACGATCTTCCAGTTCTTCCACCTGCTGCCCACGCTGACGGCGGCGGAGAACGTGGAGTTCCCCTTGCGCCTGGCCGGGATGGAGGCGGGCGCGCGGGCGGCGCGCGTCGCGGCCTTGCTGGAGCGGGTGGGCGTGTCGCACCGGGCCGACGCCTTGCCGTCGCAGTTGTCGGGCGGCGAGATGCAGCGGGTGGCCATCGCGCGGGCGCTGGCCCACGGGCCGTCCTTGCTGTTGGCGGACGAGCCGACCGGCAACCTCGACAGCGCCAACGGCGACAACGTCCTCGCCTTGCTGCGGGAGATCGGAGGCGAGACGGGCACGGCGCTGGTGCTCGTGACGCACAGCCTGGCGGCCACGCGGATTTGCAACCGGGTCATCCACCTGCGCGACGGCCGGGTGGAACGCGAGGAACGTCGTTAACCCGCCGGGCACGCCAACCATGGGCATCCTTCGGCTCCTTCTCGGCAGCACGACGCTGCGGCATTGGCGGCGCGAGCCGCGTCAGACGGCGTTGCTCGTCTGCATCCTCGCCCTCGGCGTCGCCGTGTACCTGTCCATCCGCCTCGCCAACCGCGCGGCGGTCGCCAGCTTCGCCAACTTCACCGGGCTCGTCACCGAGGAGAGCGACTGGGTCGTGACGGCCACGGCCGGCGACCTCCCCGAGTCCGTCCTCGTGGAGATGCGCGACGCCCTCGGCGCGCGTGCCGTGGACCTCGTGCCCGTGATCGAAACCACGGCGACGCCGCCGCGCCGCAGCGAAGCGGAGTCCATCGGCGAACGCCCCACGTTCACCCTCGTCGGCGTGGACCTTGTGTCCGTGCAGAACGCCGCCGTGGGCCGACGCCAGGACCGGGCGTGGTTCGGCCAGGCGACGGATGCGACGCCGGGCGAGCGCGCGCCCTCGGATGCCGAGGAGCCCTCCAGCGCGAGCGCAAGGGCCGCGCTGGCCTTCTGGGGCGTGTTCACCAACGGCGCGGCCGTGTTCGTCCCCGAGGAACGGGCGCGGCTGGACGGGCTGCGGGTCGGGTCGGCCCTGCGATTGCTGGTGAACGACGCCGAACGGGAGCTGGTGGTGGCGGGGATCATCCCGCGCGCGGCGGACGGCCCCAACCCGCCTCCGAACATGCTGGTGATGGACCTTCCCGCGCTGCAAGGGGTGTCCCTGCGCACGGGGAGGCTGGACCGCGTCGAGTTTCGGGTCGCCCCAGGGCATGCGTTGGCGGAGCGGCGCGAGGACGTTCGGGCCGTGCTGGCGCGGCTGGGCGAGGGACGCTGGCGCTTGGCGACGCCCTCGGAGCGCCGTGAGGCGGGCGAGACGATGACGCGGGCCTTCCGGCTGAACCTGACGATCCTGTCATTGCTGGCGTTGCTGGTGGGCTTGTACCTCGTGTTCCAGGCGTTGGACGGGGCGGTGGTGCGGCGACGCGAGGAGATCGGGATCCTCCGGTCGCTGGGCGTGACGGCGGGCGCGATTCGGCGCGCATGGCTGGCGGAGGCCGCCCTGCTGGGCTTGGCGGGCGGTCTGGTGGGGGCGTTGATGGGCTGGGCGGGCGCGCAAGGCGCCGTGCGCTTGGTGGGGCGAACCATGAACGCCCTGTACCAGGCCACCAGCGTGCGGAGCGCCTCGATGTCGTGGGTGGAACTGGCCGGTGCGCTCGTGTTGTCCGTGCTGGCGGCCGTCGTTGCGGGGTGGTGGCCCTCGCGGGTGGCCTCGGGGCAACCCCCGGCGCACGTCATGGTGCGGCACGCGCCGCAGCCGACGGCCGGCGCATGGTGGACGCGCCCGTGGGTTGGCTTGGCGACCGTGCTGGTGGGGTGGGCGTTGAGCCGCCTCGGCCCCCTGCGATTCGAGGGCGGGTTTCGCTTCCCGGCGGCGGGTTACGGCGCCGCGTTGGCGTGGGTGCTGGGCGGCGGCGTCGTGGCCGGGGCGCTGCTCGGCCCCGCCGCGCGCGCGCTGGGCCGCGTGGCCGCGCGCTCCGCCCCGCTGCACCTCGCGCTGGCCCACCTTCGCAAGCCTTCCGGACGCCATCGGCTGGCGGCCGCCGGGCTGCTCGTCGCCGTCGCGATGACGTCGGGCATGGCGATCCTCGTGGCGTCCTTCGACCGCACCATGCGCGGTTGGATCGAGCGGACGTTCCAGGCGGACCTCTACATTTCCAGCGACGGAGCCCAAAGCGCGTCCACGCAGAACCGCATCCCGGAGGCCACCTGGCGGGCCGTGGTCACCCGGCCCGAGGTGGCGGACTGGAACGTCATCCACGCCACGCCGGTCCAGTTGGCCAAGGGGGAGACCATCCTCGCTGGGGCGGACCTCGCCTTCTCGCGCCGGCACGCGCCGCTGGCCTGGCGCGACGCCCCGGGGGACGATGCGATCTGGGATCCCCAACGGAACGAAGGCCTCGCGCTCGTGAGCGAGGCGTTCGTCGAGCGGTTCGGGACGACCCAGGACGACATGATCGAGCTGCCCACGCCCACCGGGACGCGTCGGCTGCGCGTGGCGGGCGTGTTCTCGGACTACGGCAACGAGCGCGGGTCGGTCGTGGTGGAGCGGGTGCACTTCGAGCGATGGCATGGGACGACAATGGCCTCGAGCATCGTGCTGGCCTTGAAGCCGGGGGCGGTGGACGAGGAGGCGAGGGCGGCGCTGCGGCGGGCGCACCCGGGGTTGCAGGTGCTGACCAACGCGCACCTGCGGCGCGAGGTGCTGCGGGTGTTCCGCCAGACGTTCGCCATCACGCACGCGCTGGAATTGATCGGCGTCGTGGTGGCGGTGGCGGGGCTGGGAATGACACTGGCGGCGGTGTTGCTGGAGCGCCGGGCGACGTTGACGACGCTGCGGGCGCTCGGGATGACGCGCGGGGAGATGGCCCGCGCGACGGCGGCGGAGGGCGCGACGCTGGCGTTGGTCGGAGGGCTGGGCGGGTTGGTCGTGAGCCTGGGGCTGGGATGGCTGCTGATCTTCGTGGTGAACCGCCAGACGTTTGGATGGACCCTTCAATACACGGTGCCGTGGGCGACGATGGCCGCGTTGATGGCCATGGTGCTGGCCAGCGCCACCGCCGTGTCCCTGGGCGTGGGGCGATGGGGGGCGGAGCTGCCGTCGGATCGGGAGGAATGAACCGGATGAAGACGATGCGTCGATGGCGATGGCTCCGGGCGGGCGCACTCGCGTGCGCGGTGGCGGTGGCGGGGGCATGGCCGGGTTGGCCGGACGCGCGCGGGCAGGACTTCGCGCCGCCCCAGCGCACGCCCGACGGTTTCCTCGTCCCCCAGCCCGGGCGGCGGTTTGAGTTCCCCAGGGACCACGGCCGCCACGACGGCTTCAAGATCGAGTGGTGGTACGTCACCGGACAGGTGACGACGGGCGACGGACGGGAGCTCGGCTATCAACTCACCTTCTTCCGAAACGCGGGCCCGTCGCCCGCGACGGGTCACGATGCCTCAAGCCCCGGCTTGTTTGCGCACGCGCCGCTCCACCTCGCGCATTGCGCGGTCGCGGACGTGGCCGGCGGCCGGTTCCTGCACGAGTCCCGCATCAATCGCGAGGGCTGGGATGCGTCCGCCGCCCAGGAGACGCTGAAGGTACGCAACGGGGCGTGGAGCCTCGTGCGGACGACAGCGGGCGGCGGCCCGGAAACCTTCGAGCTGCGTGCGGGGGTTCGCGGGGACGCGTCGCTGGAGCTGCGCCTCGTGGCGGAGAAGCCCGTCGTGGCCTTTGGGACGAACGGCGTGTCGCGCAAGGGCAGGGATCCCACGGCGTCCAGCCATTACCTCACGTTCACGCGGTTGCGAACGGAGGGAACCGCGCGCCTCGGCGGCGTGACGTCGGCCGTGACGGGCGCTTCGTGGATGGACCACGAGTTCAGCTCCAGCCAGTTGGAGGCCGGCCAGGCCGGATGGGATTGGGCCTGCATCCTCCTCGACGACGGATCGGAGGTCATGGCCTACCGCATGCGACGCGAGGACGGCTCCACGGACCCGTTCTCGACCTTGGCGTGGGTGGGGGCGGACGCGACGCCCCGGCATGTTGGGCCGGATCGGTTCCGCTGGGAGGTGGAGGGCCATTGGACGAGTCCGTTGACCGGGGCGCGCTACCCGAACCGAGTGCAACTGGTGGCTCCGGCGCGGGAAGGGCGGGGGACCTTGACGTTGCGGTTGGAGCCGTTGCTGGAGGCCCAGGAGATCGCGGACCCGCTGGGGGGTGTGGCGTACTGGGAGGGCGCATGCCGGGTCCGGGATGCGTCTGGCAAGGTCGTGGGCCGTGCGTACCTGGAACTCGCCGGGTACGTGGGCCGGTTGCGGGACAAGTTTCGGTGAACACAAGGCGGTCGGTTGAGCGCGGGGAGCGGGGAGCGGGGAGTGGGGAGCGAGGAGAGCGGAGGGAGCGGGGAGATCGCTCGTTCTAAGACGGATGTCGAAGCATCCCGGAGGGATGTGGCCGGGCGCAGGCGGGGATGCTGGCCGGCACGCTCCCGGAGGATGACGGGCGCTTCGGGACGATACCGGGCACCCGTGGACATGGGGCGGACGCGGGATGGTGGATGCCGGAGGCATCCGAGCTGGTAGCCGGGGGTTGAGCGAAGCAGCACCACCGGTTGCCGGTCGCCAAACGACCCCAGGCATCCCGGCAGGAATGCCAGCGTCGCCCCCTTGCTTCGCCCCTGCGTTTGGGATGGCCGGAGGCGGGGTAATCATCCTAGAAACGGCAGTTGGGCAGTCTGTAGGCCGCGTGCCCTCACGCGGCGATGGCGATGCCCCTTGCCCGGTGCGCCGGGTCAGGGGACCCGGCCTACAGCCGCGTCGAGCCCACCACGACCTCACTCGCAGGGTGAGCCCTTGGGTTCCTGCCCGTGAGCCCATCCTCCCGGATGGGAGGGCCCTTTCCTCGTTTTGAAGTCCTCTTCGACTGCCGTTTCTAGGATCAGTCGGCCGTTTGCATGCAACGCGGGGCATGGCGGGCGCTGGTGCCGTTGGGTGTCCCTTCACGGCCTTTCTCCGGGGTGGAAGCGTGGGGGTCAACGGCGGCCGCCGCAGGGCTCGCGGCGGAAGGCCCGACGGGGATCCGGGGCTAGAACCACCAGGTCATCTCGCCGTAGAAGTATTGGATGTCGCCTTGGCGGGTGCTGTTGGGGGCGCGGCGGAGGAACTCGCCGGCGAAGAGATGGGCCATGCCGCCCTCGATGCGAAGGTTGCCGGGAAGGGCATCCCAGCGGAGGCGCAGCTCGAGTTGGTCCCCGACATGGGTGCCGGAACGGCCCTCCGGATCCCGGATGTTGCCCGGCGTCCAGGCATCGCGTGCCTCGGCCAGCCAAACCCAACGCCATCCCGCGCCGGCCTCCCAAGCCTGGAACGGCTTGATCGTCGCAACGACCTCCGGCGACCGCAGGTTCGCCCGTGCAATGGCGCCGTAGAGGCCCGTGGGCCCGAACTCGAAGCGGCGCGCGCCGTACAACGTGTCGAAGCGTCCGTTGCTTCCGTCGGACGGGTCGCGGTCGCCGCTGGCCTCGTCGAAGCGAAGCCCCACCCTGGGCTTGCCGTGGGCGTCGAAGGTCCAGCCGGCCCCGGCGTGGACGAGGTAGGCAACGTGGTCGAGGTCGCGCCCGACGATCCCGGTGGCGGTGCGGGAAGACCCGAGCTGCACGGCGGACTCGACCTCGACGTCCCACCGGCCCGGGGCGGGGTTGCGATACAGTCGAATCCCGGGCGTGTGCAGTCGGCGACGGCGGGTGTCGGGGGCGGCCTCCTCCTGAAGATGGAGCCAGTAGGCCTCGGCCTTGAGCCCGGCTGTCAACGTGGGCGACTCGGCGTAGAGGCCATGGAATTGGACGTCCCACGATTGGGTGTTCCACCCCGGCTCGTTGTCGAGGAGGCGGTCGGCGTCGGTGGGCAACCGCTTGACGGGAAGGAACCAGAACCCACGCACGGAGCCGCCGCCGTCGGCGTGCCAGAGCCAATCCACGCCGAGGAACGAGTTGATCGTGTTGCGGAAGGCGTTGCGGGCCACGAGGCGCCTCATGCCGAGGTCGAGCGTCTCGCGCCCGACGCGGACGGTGTTGGTGCCGCCGGGCACCAGGCGTCCGGCGTGCCATCGCGCATGGGCCTGCAAGAGTTCCAACGTGTCCACCATGGTGTTCTCGATGGGCGACCCGGCGTCGGAGAGGTATTGGCGGGAGTCCATGCCCTCCAGGAGGAGGCCCACGGGTTGGAGACGCACGTCGGCCGAGAGGGAGGTGCGCAGGGCGAGGGCCTGGTCACTGCCGGTGCGTCCCGCGCGGAATTGCCCGTCCAAGGACTCGTATCGGGTCCGCTGCTCGGTGCGGAGCTCCAGCCATTCGGGGAGCCAGCCGGCGTTGCGCAGGCGCACGGGGTCGGCGGACGCCAGCAGCGAGCAGCAGCCGGCCAGCGACCCGAGACCTTTGCGCATCCATGCCCGACGCATTGTCATGGGGCGAAGGATGAGGTCCATCCGGGGCGTGCGTCGATGCTAG
>CAYSGH010000143.1:0-7788 GCA_964430505.1 uncultured Akkermansia sp.
GGCTACCCGACGCCATGTCAGCGTCGTACTCGATCTTTCATCGGTTCGTCTCATCAGCATCACACACGCACGTGGCAGCGCCGTCCCGGCGCTGGGCGAATCATCCCCGCGCCAAGACGCAAAGGCAGGACGGACCTCGCACGCCGTTCCCCAAACCTCCGTGCCCTCCGCGCCTCCGTGAGAGAATCGCCCCGCCCCCCTCGACAGCTCGGGAACCTGCCTCTCACAAAGACACAGCGAACACGGAGCGGGCGTGAAACCTCTTCCCCCATCCCTTCGCCCCTTCGCATGACACACCCCGCAACGTGGCACCTCGGGCAAGACCGAGACGGTCTTGCTACCACCTTCGCGTGACCCACCCCAAGGGAAGTGGCAGCGGCGTCCCGGCGCTGTTCCCAGCACCCACTCGCCCGGGCAACGAGTGGTTCCGCAGCGCAGGCACCTCCTCGTGCCGCTCACCCGCCCCCGGGCGGCCTGGCGCGCTTCCGCCGCGCCTCCTCCTGGCGCATCGCCCGCTCCCGCCGACGCGTCTCCGTCCGGAGCAGCTCCTCCGCCGACCACCCCTTCGCCTGACACAACGCCGCCAGCTCGAACAACCGACGGCCCACCTCGTCGGCATCCACGCGGCCCGACGCCTTCGTGGGCTCCACCAGACCGGCCTTGCCCCCCTTCTTCAACAGCTTCTGCGCGCGCATCAACCCCGGCATCCTCCGCGGCACCCCGTCGAGCGCCGACCGCCGCTCGCGCGCCGACCCCGCCTTCTCCGCCCGCTTGATCTTCTCCCAGTTCGCCCACACCTGGTCCACGTCGCGGACCTTGACGTCGCCGAACACATGCGGGTGCCGCCGCACCAGCTTGTCCGCCAGTTCCTGGCACACGCGCTCGAAGTCAAACGCCCCGCGCTCGCTCCCGAGCTGCGCATGGAACACCACCTGCAACAACAGGTCCCCCAGCTCCTCCACCATCTCCGGCTCGTCGCCGGCCTCGATCGCGTCCAGCAGCTCGTACACCTCCTCCACCGCGTGCCATCGCAGCGACCGATGATCCTGCTCGCGGTCCCACGGGCACCCATCCGGCGCACGCAACGCCGACATGACCTCCAGCACCTGGCGGATGGGCGACAGCTTCCTCGACGGCGGCTTTCTCATGATGGGATCTCGCGGGGCTTCGGGTGGTTCCGTCCTAAAGCAGCACGAGGTCGTCCCGGTGCACCAGCTCGTCCCGGCCCGCACGTCCCTCGCGCAGCGCGGCGGCGTCGCAACGCGCCAGCCCGCGCGCAAACTCCCGTCCGTCCGGGCCCAGGATCCGGATCACGTCCCCGCGCCCAAAGTCGCCCTCGCACCCCGTGACCCCGGCGGCCAGCAGGCTGCGGCCCCGCAACGTCAGCGCCTCGGCCGCCCCGGCGTCCACCCGCACCCCGCCGCGCGCATGATGGTAAAACGCAATCCAACGCTTCCGGCTCGGCAACCGGCCCCTCGCCGGCAGGAACAACGTTCCCTCCGCCTGCCCCGACACGATCCGCCCCAGCACGTCGTGCCGACGTCCCGGCGCGATCACCAAGGGGATCCCCGACCGCACCACGATGCGCGCCGCCGCAATCTTCGTGGCCATGCCGCCCGTCGCCGTCGCGCTGGTCGTCCCGCCCGCCATCGCCTCGATCCGCGCGTCGATGGACTCCACCACGTCCACCAGCCGTGCCGTGGGCTTCCCGAAGTCCTCTACCAATCCGTCCGCCGTCGTCAGGATCACCAGAAGGTCGGCCGGCAACAGGCTCGCCACGAGGGCCGAGAGGCGGTCGTTGTCGCCAAACTTCAGCTCCGTGACCGAGACGGCGTCGTTCTCGTTGATGATGGGCAGCACCCCGTGCCGCAGCAGCGTCAGCAACGTGTTGCGCGCGTTCAGGTGCCGCTCGTGGTCCGCCAGGTCCTCGTGCGTCAGCAACACCTGAGCCACCGGCTGCTCGAAGTGCCGGAACAACTGCTCGTAGGTCGCCATCAACCGCGACTGGCCTACCGCCGCGCACGCCTGCCGCTCCGCAAGGCTCCCCGGCCGCCGCTCGAACCCCAGCACCCCCATGCCCGCGCCCACCGCCCCCGACGTCACCAACACCACCTCGTGCCCCGACTGCCGCAACGCCGCCACCTGCGCCACCAACTGAGCGAACTGCACGAGGTCGGGACGGTTTCGCCCGTCCGTCAGGACCCCCGTCCCCAGCTTCACCACCAGCCGCTTGGCCGCCTTCAATGCCTCCGCTCGCACGCGGCGAGGAAAGAGAACCCAACGGGCCGACTCAAGCCCAATGGCGGGGAGCGAGGGGCGGGGAGCGAGGGGCGGGAGCGAGGGGCGGGGGCGAAGGGCGAAGGGCAAATGGCGAATGGCGAATGGCGAAGGGTGCACCCTTGGTGGCCATGCCATGGGTGGACCGCACCCGGAGGACTGCCAGCGCCCTCACCAACACGGCGTCCGCTCCGTCGCTCCCTTCAAGCGAGCGCTGACACCCCTTCGGAACAACCAGGAACCGGTCGCCCGGCTCCCGTGCTCGCTACGCATCCAACACGTCGTCCAAGACTTCGGGCTTCCTGATCGCTCCCACCACCTCCGCCCCTTCGCGCCTTCGCGTCTTTGCGTGAAAACCTTCCCCAAGACAACACAGCGCGTCACAGCCCAACCCCGCGACCCCGTCCGCGATGCAGGGGACAAGGCCGAGCCAGCCTTGGTATCCGCTTTGCATGACTCCTCCCTCTGAATCCTCCTTTGAACCATCCCCCCTTCACCACGCCTCCGACATGCGGTCCACGACGTCCTTTCTTGCGAGCACCCGGGAGCACAGCTCCCAGCGGTTCTGGTCGGGGTCGATGGTTTCCTTGTAGCGCAGCTCGAAGACGTCCCGGGATTGGTCCCTGAGGTGGACGTATTCGTCCATCATGGCACGGAGCCGTTCCTCGCTGTCGATCCAGTCGTCCTCGATGGTGTCCGGGAGGCCGCCGAAGATGTCGAACTTGTCCTTCAGGCGACGGGAGAGGACGCGGTACACCTGCTCGTCTCGGGTGTTGTGATAGACGAGGTTGAGCATGTCCACGGAGCGACGGGCCTGGCCGAACCTCTTGATGCGTCCGAGGCGTTGCTCGAGGCGGGAGGGGTTCCATGGGAGGTCCACGTTGATGAGCGTTCCGAGGGTTTGGAGGTTGAGCCCCTCGCAGGCGGCGTCCGTTGCCACCACGAGCCGCACGTCGCGTCGCTTGACCGCCCGCTTGATGTCCTCGCGCTCGATGGATGCAAAGGCGTCGCCCCGGAACATGCCGCTCTTGCCGGCGCCGGCATAGACGGCCACGGGCTCGTCGGGCAAGGCCAAGGCAAGCTGGGCAGCCACCCACTGGGCCGTGTCATGGTATTGGCTGAAGACGATGCACCCGTGTTCGAGCCACGTCCGGGAATCGGTCCGGTGGGTTTCGAGGAAGTAACGAACGGCGTTGAGCTTCGGGTCATGGGCCTCCGGCCGCGACAGTTCCTCCACGATGGTTTGGAGGTGTTGGGCCTCGGCGGGCGTGATGGCCATCAAGGGCTGGAGGGCCAGGCTGGGGGCGTCGTCGTCGAGGGTCTCGCGCCGAAGGATCCTGGAGGCGGTGGCTCGCCCGGAGGCGAAGCTGGAGCAAATGCGCTGCAACAGCATGGAACGCATGAACCCCGCCGCCTTGGTGCGGCGTTGCAGGGCGGCGGTGAAGTCCTCGGCGGCTTGGTAGGCAAGGTTGAAGGGATGATTGGTCAGGAGCCCAAGCCCCTCGAAGTGCATGCCCAGGTAGGCGTCGGGCGGCGCCTCGGGTGACGGATGCACCTCCACGGCCACCCGCTCCAACAGCCCCGCATCCTCCAAGGTTTGCCGTCGCCGCAGGACCGTGTGGCGCACGACGGGGTTGTGCCGGGCAAAGAAGCCGGGAGCCAGGGTCTCGGACACGCATTGCTGGGCGAAATACTCGAGGGAGCCGAAGCCCCGGTCGGTGAAGAAGGCGGAATCCGGCACGCCGAGTTGCAACCGCAGGGTGACCAGGAGTGGATCTTCATGTCCGGGCGGAAGGGGGTTTCGCAGCCATTCCCATGCGTCGCGTTCGTCCGGCGGGGTTTCCTCACCCTTCACGATGGGGAGGGCTCGCGGGAGATCCGTCCAAAGGCTGACCGCCTCGCGCCCCAGGACAAAGTCGGCCCCGGCGTTGAGGATGCGCAGGAGGTCCCACAGGTCGGCCACTTCCGTCTGGATGGGCGTGGCGGTGCCCAGCAACAGGTTCCGGGTCCGAGGCCCGATGCGGAGCATGAAGTCGAGGAGGTTGTTGGAGGCGTCATGCGTGCCGCCCATGCCGCCGCGGCGCCGGGCCTTGTGGGCCTCGTCGAGGATCACGGTGCCATAGCGACGCCCCAGCAGGACCTCCCGTTCGTCCGACCCATGGAAGATCAGGCCGGTGGACACGATGGCGATGCGGTAGGGGCATCGGCCGATGTCCTCCGCCCCGCGCGTCTTGATGACGTGCCCATGCGGGTCCAGCCAGACCTTCTGCGTGGAGGACCACACGGCGGCGGGGATGCCCAGCTTGTCGTGGAGTTCCACCTGCCATTGGAGCGTCAGGGTGGACGGGCAAAGGATGAGCACGGGCCCGTCCCCAAGAAGGGCCGCCACCATGGCACTGGCCGCAAGGGACAAGGTCTTGCCAACGCCGACCTCGTCGGCCAGCAACAGGCGCGCCTTGCCGTAGGTCTCGCGGTGCTGGAGGAAGAGGGTCACGAAGGCGCGTTGCCAGGGTTGCAACTGCTCGCCGCCCCGATAGATGGGCGATTCCACGAGCGCGGCGGCGGGCACGTCGGCCGGAGCCACGTCGTCCCATCGCACCTCCACCCGGTGGGCCAGCCGGTCGATCTCGGCGAGGATGGCGTCCGGCAAGGGATACGAATCCCGCCACAGTGCATCGAACTCCTCCTCAACCCAGGCGACCCCCTCTGGCGAGTCGTCCTCCCAGAGGATCTCGTAGGTGTGGGCAAACCCACTCTTGGTCTCGTTGATGGATCCCAGGAAGCACGTCTTGCCTCCATCCGCCGCCTCGATGACACCCGCCTTGCCGTGGATGAAGACGCGGTCCTTGGGGACGACGCGCACCTCGACCCGCCCGCTTTGGAGGAGCGCATGGAGGCGCTGGTAACGCTCCTGGTGCAGCAGGGCCTCCACCTCGGCGGGCGCCTCGTTCCAACGTTCCATCAACGCCGTCTCCCGCACGTGCCGGGACACCACGACGTCGGCCGCGTCCAGCTCGCTGTTGCAGACGATCTGGACCTTCCCAATGCCGGCGATTTCCTCGCCCACCAGCTCGAAGATGGAGCTCCGGAAATACCCCGCGATGCGCCGGTAGGCCTTTGCTCCTGCAAGTCTCCGCGCCAGATAGGCGTGATCGAGTCGCTGGCGACGGGATGAAAAACGGTTCATGAGACGGCGCCGGGCTGGCCTCTCCGACGTTCCATTGCATCAGCCTCAACGCTCATTGCATCACGCTCAGCCGCCGAAGATGCAATGGGAGACTGATTCAATAGGCGGGGGCCGGGACCGTAGAGTGCACCCAAACCGCGCTTCCGAGGCGATTGGAGCCATTGTTCATCCACCCAATCCTTGAGCTTCCGGGTAGCAGTGATGCGCGTCATTCGAAGGGCATCCTGTAGGTCCCGGTTACGAAGGCTTCCCTTCCGGTTCAGGATCGCCAGAACACGCATCAATTCGGGCGGCATGTCCTCCTTGGCCTGAAGGGGAAGGACGACCTCGTAAACCCGGCTGCCTTTGGTAGCGGATCGTGCCGCCCCTTTTCGGGCGAGGTCCTTGATCAGCGCCGACGCGCCGTAGATGTCCGTCTTCAGCAGCGCCTGAACGTCCCGGCTGGTGAACCGATCCTCGTGGGAATGGGCGGCGGCAAGGACCCTCTTCTGGTCGAGGCTCAGACCCAGAGCCTCGAACTGCCTCAACCACACGAACGTGGCGCGGTCATAAATGGGCTGATTCCGCAAAATCACCTGGAAGGTCATGCCTCCAAGAATGGCTAGCCCAGGAGGATGGCAACCGGCCCGGTCCATCTCGTCGAACATCCTTGGGATGCCCTCGCCCAGTTCCCGCATGAATCCCAAATCGGCCAGGGCGCGCACCAGCAGGGGATTGCGGGAAAGGTGAAGGTGTTCCCGACGATTCAACGCCTCGACCGTCACCGGTGCGGGCGGTGCCCCGGGGCTTCTGACTTCCATCCGATCGTCGAACATCCAGACCTCGATGCCACCCCCTTGGATGGCGTAGTCACGATGCGCCACGGCGTTCACCAAGGCCTCCTGCCAGGCAAACGTGGGATACTGCAGCCTCTCCTTGAAAAACAGGTCCTGGAGATTCTGTCGCTCCGGGATCTGCGGCTGGATCGCGTCGTAGGCCTTTCGGATGAGCGTGCAAAGCGGAGCCTCGATGCTGAAACGCTTCACGACGTTGAGGTCCACTCCATGCCGCCGCTCGGTGCCCTGCCAACGAACGAAGTCGATGCCGCAACGCGGGTGCCAACGGGACGGCGTTCTGCCGAACAGCAACAGGGCGACCAGGGTCGGGACCCATTCGCCACCACGCTCCACCACCAGCCCGCGGTCTCGCAGGATTTCCAATGGCGGCCGGCCATTCCACGCCTCGGGTGCCACCCTTGCCAGCAAGGGTTCGTCCAAGTCGGCCAAAGTCGCGCCGGGTGGAAAAGAACGCTCCCATAGCCCCTGAGCCTTGGCCGTTTTGAGGACGGCCATTTGCTCCGCGTCAAAGGGTTCATTTCGGTCGCGAATCCGGAGGAGGTAGCGTCCTCCGGACACCGAATGGACATTGGGGCTCCCATCGACGGCAAAATGCAGCAGGCAGTTGCCGCAAGGAGTCTGCACGCGGCGAACACGGGCGGGCACCGGTGGATTGAGATAGTTCCGATCCTGCGGCACGCCCAAGACCAACGGAATCCGGTCCTCGGCGAGCTCCAATCCCGTCACGGTGCCATCATTCTCGACCCCAACGATCAACTCACCGCCGTCGGCATTGGCCATGGCCGCCAATGTCTGGGCGACGTCCATTGCGATGTCCTTCGCCTTGCGCGGGTGCTTTTTGCCGGGAGGCCCCTCCCACGCGGACTTCCGCTCCAAGAACTGACCTTCTTCCGACATCGACCAACGCCGGAGATCCTCGGGCGTCGGCGTGGAAACGGGAATGCTCATGTGAATTGGGCTCCCCTCTTGGGGCGTTCCTTCAGGAGCAGGCGGTGAACCAGGCCATCAACCAGCGAATCCCGCTTGATGGGCGTCTGGAAAGCGCGTTGGGCTGAAGGGCGCAGGCATCGCGGACGGTCTTCATCGGTTTCCGGGGGGCATTTTGTCGCCATGCCTCGGCCCGTTGCGAGTCCCATCGTGACCGGGTGGAACCTAGGTCGCCGGCCCGTGGCCTCAGGCAGAATGACCGGCAACCCATTGCGAGGCCCAGAGCTTTCAACACGTCCGACAGGTCGCCCCTCCCTCCAGACTGCACGGCAGGTCCAACCACCCCCGCCCCTTCGCGTCTTGGCGTCTTTGGGTGAAAACCTTCCCCAAGATAACACCGCGCGGCACAGCCCAACCCCGCGACCCCATCCGCGACCCGCAACGACACCGCGGTGCACCGTGCACGGGCTGGGACGCCTCGTGCGGTCATTGCGGCGCGTCGTGCGGTCGTTGCGGCGCATCGTGCGGGCGTTGCGGCGCGTCGTGCGGGCGTTGCGACGC
>CAYSGH010000144.1:0-2369 GCA_964430505.1 uncultured Akkermansia sp.
TCGCAGGGTGAGCCCTTGGGTTCCTGCCCGTGAGCCCATCCTCCCGGATGGGAGGACCCTTTCCTCGTTTTGAAATCCTCTTCGACTGCCGTTTCTTGGTTGAGCGCTTGGAACCGCGGCCGCCCCACGTCCCAGCGATGGCTGTCGACCCTGCCTCGCATGGAGGCATGGGCACGGCGGAGTGGGAACGGGTCCAAGGAGCCAGCGCATGGCTCCGTCCTCTGGGCATGGAAGAAGCGAAGGAGCGATCCGACTGCCCGAGTGCCCGGGTGGGAGGGGATGCGCCTATGGCCTGGGCAGGCTCGGGGTGGAAGCGCTGGGAGGCTGGATGCCGTACTTGTTGAGGATGGGCACGAAGCCCTTGTGATCGCCCCCGAAGCGGGCGAAGGCGTCGCGAATGCCGTTCATCTTGGCCAGCTCGGCCCGGAGCTTCTCGACGTTGGGCCTGGACGCGACGACCGCCCCGTGCTGGATCCATGCCTGTCGGGCGATGAACAAGGTGACAAGGCTCGCCGCCAACAGCAGTTGCAGGCGCACCTCGCGCATGGAGGCGCTGGACGCACGGGAGGATGGAGACCCGGATTCGTCGTTCATGGCTAGCGAGTGGGGGCTTGGGCCGGCGGGTTGGTGGCGAGGATGCTGTTGAGCAAGGGAACGATGGAAGCGTCGGTCTTGGCGTAGGCCTGTGCATCCGCCACCAGCAGGTTCAGCCCCATGAGCCATTGGGAGTGAACCTGGGCGATCGCCTGCTGATCGAGGCCCTCGCGCGTCGCGCGAAAAAACCAGGCGACGCTGACAATCAAGGCGACGACCACGCCCCAGGTGGCAAACCGGATCGCATCGTTCGGAATCTTCTCCTTCACGGCGCGAGGCTATCGGCGTGCCGGCGCGTCGGCCATTCCAAACTCAACGACCTGGTTGGGCACGGGCACGATGACATCGGCGTCGGGATGGAGGCCCCGGAGCAATTCGGCGAACGCCAGGGACTGGTCCTCGTCGCCATGGACGACGGTGATCCGGCGCGGGGTCCCGCCGAGGGAACGGACGTAGGCGGCAAGCTCGGACCGTCCGGCATGGCCGGAGAAGGAGTCGATGGCGGCCACCTGGGCACGGACGGCGTGGGGCTTGCCCAGGATGTTCACGGGCGAGCGTCCCGAAAGGATCTGGGCGCCCAGCGTGTGCTCCGCGCAATAGCCGACGAACAGGACGAGGTTGCGCGGGTCCCCGACATGGTTGCTGAGGTGGTGGCGGATGCGGCCCGCCTCGGCCATCCCGGAGGCGCTGATGATGATCGCGGGTTCCTTGAGGTCGTTGAGCCTCTTCGAGTGGGCGACCTCGCGGATGTAGGTGAGGTTCTCCATGCCGAACGGGTTGCGCTGCTCGCGGAGGAAGCGGGTGGTCTCGTCGTCGAAGCACTCGGGGTGGAGGCGGAAGACCTCGGTGGCGTTCACGCTGAGGGGGCTGTCCACGAAGATGGGGACGCGCGGGAGGGCGTTGCTTGCGTGCAGTTGGTTCAGCACGTACACGAGCTGCTGCGTCCTCCCCACGGCAAACGCGGGGATGATGACCTTCCCGCCTCGCTGGAGGGCCGCGCCCACGAGCCGGAGCAGCTCGTCGCGCTGGCTCACGGCGTCATGGTGCTCCCTGGCCCCATACGTGCTCTCGACCTGCAGGAAGTCCACGTCGGCCACCGGCTCCGGGTCCCGGAGGATCTCCTGGTCCGGGCGGCCGATGTCGCCGGAGAACACGAAGCGAAAGCGCCCCGCGTCCTCCCGCACGTCGAGGATGACCTGCGCGGAGCCGAGGATGTGTCCCGCGTCGGCGAACGTCAGCGAGACGCCGTCCGCCACCGGCATGGGCCGGTGGTAGTTGATCCCCACGAAGTGCCGGACGGCGAGCTCGGCGTCCTGCGCCGAATAGAGCGGCTCCACCGGGGGCAACCCCTCCTTCGCGCGGCGCTGCGAGAGGAACTCGGCGTCGGAGCGCTGGATCTCGGCGGAGTCCGCCAGCAGGACGGCGGCGAGGTCGCGCGTGGCAAACGTGGAGTAGATGTTCCCCCGGAAGCCCTTGCGACACAGGTTGGGAAGGTTGCCGCAATGGTCGATGTGGGCATGGCTGAGGATGACGGCGTCGATGCTTGCGGGATCGAACGAGAACGAACGGTTCCGTTCCATCGACTCGCCGCGCCGCCCCTGGAACAGCCCGCACTCGAGCAGCAGCCGGGCTCCGTTGACCTCGACGAGGTACTGGGAACCCGTGGTGGTGCGGGTGGCCCCAAGGTAGTGGACGCGCATGGCGGCGATGCTGTGCGAATCTCCGGGGCCGGTAAATCCCCGTTGTGCGGGACGGGGCACCCACGCCGCGCCCGG
>CAYSGH010000144.1:2469-7664 GCA_964430505.1 uncultured Akkermansia sp.
GCGCCCGGGCCCCGCGGCGGAAGGGGCCGACGGTCCCTCCTTGCCCTTTGGAAGGGAATGGACAGCGTTGGGCAACACGTCATTTCCACGAGGTCATGCACTACTTCACGCCGCACACGCCCGACGGGATCATCGAGTCCATCCAGTTCGACGGCCCCGGCCTGTTTCGCTGCACGGCGAGGTTTGCGATGCCGGACGCGTTTCGGAGGCGGATCGACCATGGGGCCTCGGCATTGTTCGCGGCGCGGAGCCGGATTTGCCGTCTGGGCATCGCCTTGAACCCGGCGGCCGAGGTGCGCTACGAGTCCGACCACTGCCACATCGAGTTGCGGGGCCGGGCGTTGATTCCTTCCTACAAGCTGGAGCCGTTGCTCCCGGAATGCCTCGTGCCGGGGGTCGGCATTGGGCGGCTGGTGGCGTGCGACCCGGCGGACCGCTGCTCGGCGGACGAGATCCACGCGTCGTTGGGCGCGCGCGAGCTGTTGCTGCCCAAGGGATACTCGCTGAACTCGGACGGGGCGGTCGAGTTCGCGCCGCAGTTCTGCCTCTACGAGTTCGGGGCCCCGGTGACGCACGACCAGCTCTTCACGATCCTGAACCGCAACTACGGCAAGGACCTGCTCAACGCGCTCCAGTCGCGGCGCAACATCGACGCCCTGGTGCTGCATCCCGGGCAGGGAGTGATCACGAGTTGCGCCATGTTCCTCAACCAGCACTACCTCGTGCTCGACACCGAGTCGTCGGACTCCGCCGCGCACCTCTCGGCGCGCGTGCTGGACCCGCTGGAGACGCGCCTCTCCAAGGTGTTCCTTGAATTTGAGAACACCTCCCAGTCCGTCGTGGTCAACCCGAGGGCGCGCGCGCGCATCTACCGCGCGGACCGCCGCGACTACCCGCGCCGGAGCATGGTGGCCGTCGGGGACGTCGCGCCTGCGTCGGCGGGAACGGCCGCGTTCGAGCAGGTGGAGGCCCTCTTCCAGACGGCCCGCAAGCTGTCCGGGGGCGCCCCGGGCCGCGTCATCTGCGAGCACGAGGACGCCCCCATGGCGATGGGCGAGATCGTGACCGGGCTGGTGTCCGGGATGGGCGGGGCGCGCTGTGCGCTCCATGCGCCGCGCCACGTCCTCCATCGCTCGCCGGAGGCCATGCGGCGCCGCGCCAAGGACCTCGCGGAGCGCCACCGCATCCCCACGGACCGGCCCGTCACCTTGTTCTCCGAGTACTTCCCCGACACGGTGGAGTACCCGGAGCTGCTCTCGGCGGCGGCGGCGGGCTCGCTCAAGTCGCTGGTGTTTCGCCAGGCGTCGGCCGAGCGCGGCCCCTTCTTCTCCGAGCGCGACCACGTGCGGATGGCGGACCTGGCGGACTTCGGGACGGAGATCTACTGGGCGAACCCGTTGCTGCGCCACGTGGCGCGCCTGACGCAGAAGGAGCGGCGGACGTTCTTTGCGCCGGAGGACCGGGTGCAGGAGTTCCAGGACGCGCTGGTGATGGCGGTGTACGGGTCGGTGATGGACCTCACGGACGCGGACCAGAACCGGCTGGCCACCCTGCTTTCGCGGTTCAAGGCGTTGTTCGGCGACGGCCTGGCGCTGCTGACGGGCGGCGGCGGCGGCGTGATGAAGCACGTGTCGGAGATCGGGCAGTCGCTGGGATTGATGGTTGGCTCCAACTACCTCGAGAACGCCGACCAGAACATCGACCCCGCCGTCGGCTTCTACCAAATGTTCCAGGGCGGCTCGCGCCACATGCGGCAGCGGTGGTTCGAGGTGGCGCGGTTCCACCTCTTCTGCATCGGCGGCGTGGGCACGCTGGAGGAAATCGGGCTCACCCTCACCGACATCAAGCTGGGGCTGTTGAACCGCGAGCCCATCGTGTTCTTCGGGCGCGAGACCACGGACCTGTACTGGCGCGACCTCGTGGCGCAGCTCGGCAAGATGGTGGAAAGCGGGCGCGCGCCGCGTTGGATCGCAAGCAACCTGCTCGTGACGGACAACCCGGACGACGCCATCGCGTTTTACCAGCACGTGCTGCAAATCGCCTAAGCCGGCATCGCCATCGCCGCGTGAGGGCACGCGGCCGACAGACTGCCCAACTGCCGGTTCTAGGTTCAGTTGGATCGGGCGTGCTTGCTCGATCTGCTTCCGCAACTCCTTCGTCCTTCGGCCAAGGCGGTGCCGCCCCCGGAGGCCGTTGGCTGGAATCCGGCCTTGAACGCGGCGCGCTCGCATCGCACAAACGGTCCATGAAGCTGGGTTTTGTCTCCGCCATCCTGCCGGAGCTGTCGCTGGAGGACGTGCTGTCGCTGGCCGCCGCCGAGGGCTTCGCGGCCGTGGAGGTCATGTGCTGGCCCACGGGCAAGGCCGAGCGACGGTTCGCGGGGGTGACCCACCTCGACGTCGCGTCCGTCACGCCGGAATCCGCCGCCGCGCTGCGCGCCGCCTGCGAGCGGCATGGCGTCTCCATCTCGGGGCTGGGCTACTATCCCAACCCGCTGGACCCGGACCCGGCGGTCTCGGGCAAGGCGGTGGAGCACCTGCGACGGGTGATGGATGCGGCGGCCGCGCTGGGCATTGGCGTGGTGAACACGTTCGTCGGGCGGGATTGGACCAAGGGCCTGGACGAAAACTGGCCGCGCTTCCTGGAAACGTGGCGCCCGTTGGTCCGCCACGCGGAGGAGGTCGGAGTCCGGGTGGGGATTGAGAATTGCCCGATGCTCTTCACAAGCGACGAATGGCCGGGCGGCAAGAACCTCGCCACCAGCCCGGCCATTTGGCGTCGCATGTTCGCGGACATCCCCAGCAACCACCTCGGGCTCAACTACGACCCGTCCCACATGGTGTTGCAGTACATGGACCCGTTCGCCCCGCTTCGCGAGTTCCAGTCCCGCCTGTTCCATGTCCATGCCAAGGACGTGCGCATCCAACGGCACCGGCTGGACGACGTCGGCGTGTTCGCCCATCCCCTCCAGTGGCATCAGCCGCGCATCCCCGGCCATGGGGAGCTGGACTGGGGGCGGTTCCTGGGGACGTTGCGCGAGACGACCTACCGCGGCCCGGTATGCATCGAGGTCGAGGACGACACGTTTGGGAGGGACCTGGAAGGGCGGAAGTCGGCGCTGCGCGTGGCGGGCCGGGTCCTGAGGCCGTTCTTTGGCTGAGGCGCGTCGGATGAAGGCCTTGCCACCCCGCGCGTCGTTCGTGCATTGCCCGCGCTGCGCGAGGGCGCTGCCCCCCGGCGACGAGCCTCGCATGGAATGCATCGAATGCGGCTGGGTGTACTACCTCAATCCCACGGTGGCCGTGGCGGTTTTCGCCGCGCGCGACGATGGCCGGGTGCTGTTCCTGCGGCGATCGCGCGAGCCGGCGCGGGGGCGATGGGCCCCGCCGGGGGGCTTCATCGACTTCGACGAGACCGCCGAGGCGGCGGCGGCGCGTGAGGTCCGCGAGGAGGTGGCGTTGGAGGTGACGGGCCTGCGCTTCCTCGGTTCATGGCCCAACCGCTACGCCTTCCGCGGCGTGGAGTATCGCGTCCTGGACCTCTTCTTCACGGCGCGCGCGCTCCATCCATCGGATGCGACGGCCGTGGAAGAGGCGGAGGAATTGGCATGGGTGCACCCGCTGGAGATGGAGCCGGAGTCGATGGCGTTTCCCTCGATGACGGCGGCGCTGCGGAGGTTGCGGGGAGAGGGGTGATTGGTCGTTGCCACGAGGCAACGGGCCGAAACGTCCGCTGGCGTCGCTGGGCGGTCCGCGACACGATGCGGGAACTTCCATGAAGACGCTGGGTGCTTGGCTTTGGGTTGCGAACGTTTCCTTGGCGGCAGGGTTGCTGAACGCCGCGGATTGGGCGGGCTGGCGGGGCAAGGACGGGTTGGGCGTCAGCCCGGAAAAGGACGTGCCGCTCGAATGGTCGAAGGACCGGAACGTGGCGTGGCTTCGGCCGTTGCCGGGCCGGGGAGCGTCGTCGCCGGTGGTCGTGGGCGGGCGCGCATACGTGACGACGCAGACAGAGGACCAAGGCTTGCACGTGATGGCCGTGGATGTCGCCACGGGTTCCGTGGCCTGGGACGTCGAGGTCGCGCGCGGACGGCTGCCGTCGCATGAGCTGCACAACATGGCCACGCCGACGCCGGTCTCGGACGGCCAACGCGTCTGGGTGTTGTTCGGCACGGGCGACCTCGCGTGCCTCGGCCTCGACGGCGCGGTGCAGTGGCAACGCAACCTCGTGAAGGACTTCGGCCCGCTGAAGACCAACCACGGCTTTGGGCCCTCGCCCGTTTTGGAAGACGGGCGGTTGTTCGTGGTCCGGATGCACCAAGGCGCAGACTCCTACGTGCTCGCGATCGACGCACGCACGGGCAAGGACGCGTGGAGGAAGGACCGCAGCTATCCCGCGAAGGACGAGGGAAAGGACTCCTACTCGACGCCGATCGTGCATCGGTGGGGGGGCCGCACGGAGCTGGTGGTCGCGGGCGCGGAAGCCTTGGACGCGTATGACCCGGCCACGGGCAACCGCCTTTGGAAGCTGGGCGGCCTGAACGTGCCGCATCCCTACGGCCGAACCATTGCCGGGCCCACGGCCGCCGACGGGGTGATCGTGGCCGTCGCGTCCGGGTTCCAAAACCGGGGCTACACGGTGGCCGTGAAGGCGGGGGCCCAGGGCGAGGTTCCGGCCGATGGACGCCTCTGGACCTCGACGCGGTTTTCCACGGATTGCCCCACGCCGGTCATCGTGGACGGGATGTTGTTCTCGATTCGCGACGACGGCATGGCGTCGTGCCTGGACCTGCGGACGGGGGAGGCACGCTGGCAGGAGCGGCTGACGAGCGACAACGTGAAGGTTTCGCCCGTGGCGGCGGCGGGCCGGGTGTACTTCACGACGGGGCAAGGCAACACGATCGTGGTGCGGGCGGCGCCGCGGCTCGAGGTGCTCGCTCGCAACCCGCTCAACGAATACACCGTCAGCACGCCGGCCATTTCCAACGGGCGCATCTTCCTCCGGACGGAGGCGGGTCTCCGGGCCATTGGGACCCGGTAATCCAGCCCCATCCGGACCGACGCGGCCAAGACCGGACCTGCGAGGCGGAAACAGGGAAACGCGAGGCCTCCGGAATGATCCTAGAAACGGCCGTTGGGCAGTAGGCCGCGTGCCCTCACGCGGCGATGGCGATGCCGCATGCCCGGTGCGCCGGG
>CAYSGH010000145.1:0-7656 GCA_964430505.1 uncultured Akkermansia sp.
CATCGCAGGCGTATTTCCCGGGGTTTGCATGACCCCGTGGGACAGCCGGTCGTGGCTTTGCAAATGGATTTAGATAGCTGCCCAAAAGCCCAGGTTCTGAAAGCTCCCGAATCCGCCAAGGACCCGCAATTCCCGGGGTCCGAGGGTTCTGGCGCGCCGTGCGCTCCGATTTAGGGTGCAATGGGGTGTTAGTGATTCGGGACCGAACCCGTTGGCCTCTCCATTGTAGTATCCGGCTACCACGCTTTGCCCCCTGCCGTCGGACCTCTTCTAATGATCTTGGCAAAACGCAGTGAAGGGCCCCTACGGGGCGCTTGCATTCAGCCACTCGAGACCTAGCAGCCCGCGCTTCGTACGAATCAAGATATTGTCCCCTGTGCTAAGCTTAGCGAAAGCGGCAGAACTGACCGCCACCGAAGCGCTCTTCGCATCGTCCCTCAAGAATTCTACACGTACCCCGTAGTAATCTCTCCTCCGTCCGCGCCGAGAGCTGTGTTGCTCTCGTTTCGAAACAACAATCGCCTTGGTCTGAGTGGAAGCAGACGCATCCAGAAGACAATTTACACCAACGACCAGCTCGAGACCCAAGATCGGGAAGACGAGCGCGGAAAAGACAAGCATCTGAAGACAACGCTTTCCCCATGGCGAAGCCTTAAATCGCCAATAGCCCCAAAAACCAGACGCAATAAAGAAGCCGACAGCCCCAATCTCGGAGAACACCAACGTCGCTATGGCAAAGTCATCCAGAATCAGTCGGAAGTACCGGTAGGTCAAAAAACCCAATAGCAGTGACAAAATCAAGGTCGAGAGGACAAGGAATTGTTCATACCCCTGACGGAAACGCTCGAAACCAGCTTCATTGCTAAAGTGCTCTCGGCTTAGGACATCGAATCCCTCCATCGGCTGGGTCTTACTCGCAACATCAACCAGCTTTATGTGCTTCAAAGATGCTACATAGAAGACATCCGATTCAATGCGGTCTCGGCTCAAGCTCGACACCTGACGCATTTTTTCATACATCGAATGCAAGAGTATTTGGCGCGCCGCACCCGACACGTGTCGCCCCTCCTTTACTATGGCAACGGTCTCTTCCACGATTGCCGAATCAAGCGAAGCCAACCCGAGCAAGGGAGCCACCGCGTCCCGGAAATGCGCGTCGTCCAACATGCCAAGGTTCGCCCACTTTACGATCCGGGGAAGGGCCTTCAGGATTCCAGCCTGCGTTTTTTTGTCCGCCTTCGGGGCCGTGACCTTCAGGATCTCTTCCCGCGCGATTTCATCCCGCTTCGCCTGGAACTGCCTCCCGAGTAGATTGCCAAGTTCTATGCGCGCCTCGTCTGGCATCTGCCCAAGGATGGGATGCGCGAGGATGGAATCGTAGATGGCTTGGAATACGTTCCTCTGCTCGTCGTAGGACGAGCGCAGGATGTCGCTCCAGTCAATGCCAAGCTGTTGCGCTGTGCGCTTAAACATCCGTTGGACGATCGTGTCAGCTTGCGATGTCTCTCGGAGAACATGTTCAACAACTTGCCTGCGTACGTCCTGATACCATCTGCGGATCGTTGGAGCATCAATCCGTGACAATGCTATCTTCCGGTGGCATTCCCAGATGACTGACCGAAGAGTCATGTATGGGAACATCCAAGACCAACGCAACCAAATAGCATCCTGCAAGGTACGGCCCACGATTGGATTATTGAAGCCTTGAGCCGCCACTTGTATCATTCTTGGCAGGAGGACGAAATCCAAGGCAGCATTCAACGCGGGATCCTTGTTTTGCCTATCGAGGTCCAACGCGCGGCCAATCATCACCAATGCCACATAGGTACGGGCAACAGGTCCGTCCATATCAGCGGAAGGGTCATTGCATTCCGCAGCCCGCACTGCGCCATAAAGGTCGGAACCCCATGCGTCGACCCAGGCAACTGCGGTCGAATACCACACTTCGTCGCTGACAGTTGCGGGTTGGCACTGAAAGTGGCCACGACGAGGTCGGTTCGTTTCGCTCATATGATCGTTGAGGGCACCAGTTCTTTGGTCGCATTTGCCATGGATTTCGGCCACGGGTGTCCCAAGAGGGACGGGCATGAGGGCTTGAAGCCAAGTTATGGTTGATTTGATGCAGGCGTCTGTCGTTCGACAGGCGTATGAGAAGCGGAAAATCTCTATCTCTGCCAAGGATTCTATCGACAAGCCGATTTGCAACCACATTCCCCGGCAAGCCCTCGGTAAGATCGTTCGCAAACACGGCGTCAAGGACTCTGCCCGGACCCTCGAGTGCTGGAGCCATCTGGTCGTCGTGGCATGCCCCATGGTCTCGCACGGCTTTGGCCTCAACCAGGCGCCCGACCAGACCGACACTCACTCCGGCGTCCTGTCCATCATTTGCGGCGCCCGGCGCGTCCAGCGTAACACCTTCTCCCACGCCAACAAGATGGGCCCCGCCACCTTAGCCAAGGAGTTATCTTGTGATCGGAAAGCTGGGCACATCTACCCGCGACAGCGGGATGCTCGGCAGGTTGGGCGGGTGAACACGGAGCGAGAGGGAGGGGATTCCCGGGTGACGCCAGCGGAACCGGAACGATGGGTGCGCCGGTATCGGGAGGGAGGTCTTGGCCTGCGACGGTTTGGCGAGCTGTAGGTCCTTTAGGCCTTCTAGCTTCACTACTGGGTCTGTGGCTAGCGCGTGACGGCTCTCGCAAACGCCAACGCCCGCGGCCTCCCACGCCCAGGGCACCGGGTTTACGTAAGGTGGAGCGGTGGCGGCCTTCGTCCGACGATCCGGGAGCCGGTTGGGCCATCGACATTGCCCGAATTCTCCGTGTTTCCCAAGGCCTCCGCCGCCCGTGCTGATCGAGACCACCAGCCGGCGGGTGTTCGTCGCCGTCGAGGTGGTGGACTTTCGTCGGGGCCTGGATGGCCGGGCCAGCCACGTGTGGGGCGTCCTCCAACGCGGAGGTCCTCGAGGGCGGGCTTTTCGTGTTCTCAAACCGCGACGCAATCGCCTGAAGTTCCCGTGGCAGGATGTAAGCGGTCAGCCGGAACCCGCGCGAGCGTGTTGGGCGGCGAGGCGTGCCAGCGTGGCTCCGCCGGTGGGCCATGGGGTGTCGGAGACCAGGATGATGGAGGGGATGGGGCCGAGGGGGGCGGCCCATGTCCGGGCCGGGGCCTGGGCACGGGCGCGGGCGGGGCTATCCCTTGATGGCGCTGGCGAGGCGTTGGCGTTCGGCGGCGCGGGCGAAGGGGTAATAGACGGCCATGGCGATGAGGAGGGAGACGACGCCCCAGACGGCGGCGCGCCAGTCGTAGCCGGTCATGAGGTAATGCCCGATGATGGGCGGGGTGGTCCATGGGACGGAGACGAAGGGCTTCCGGATCCAGCCGGCCTCCATGAGGAGGTAGCTGCCGGCGGTGAGCAGGAGGGCGTTGAGGATGTAGGGGACCATCAGGACCGGGTTGAGCACCACCGGCAGCCCGAAGAAGATGGGCTCGTTGATCTGGAACACCTGCGTGGGCAATGACATCCGGCTCACGGCCCGGAACCCGGCGTCGCGCGACCGCACCAGCACCAGCGCCAACGCCAAGGTGGCCCCCGTCCCGCCCACGTTGACGAACGTGGTGAAGAACCCGTTGGCCGTCGCGTGCGGCATGGGTTGCCCGGCCTTCAACGCCTCCACGTTGTCCGCCAGGTATTGCAGGAACACCGGGGCCACGATGGCGTCCATGGTGTTGTCGCCGTTGACGCCCACGGACCAGAGGAGGGTGACGGCGAAGGCGTAGGCGAGGATGCCCGGCAGGGTGTCGAGGGAGGAGACCAGGGGCTTGAAGGCGGCCGAGACGATCCCCTGGACGTCCACGCCGAGGAGGTGGCGCAACGCCCAGAACCCGGACACGACCACGACGAAGGGGACCAGGGAGAGGAAGGATTCCTGCACGACCGACGGCACGCCGGCGGGGAGCCGGATGACGAGCCCCATGTCCGTGAAGAGGCGTTGCACGCGGACGGACACGAGGGCGACGAGGATGGCGGTGAAGAGCCCGGCGGAGCCGAGCCCGGCCATGACGAGGCCGTCGCCACCGGGCTTGAGTTGGAGCAGGAGGAAGGCCACGACGGCGGTGACGGAGGCCGGCAAGGGTTCCAGCTTGAGGCGTTGCGCGAGGTCCGACGCCACCGCGAGGCACGCGAGCACGGCGAGCATCCCGAAGGTGGCCTGCACCGGGAGGTCCAGCAGCGGCAGCCAGCCCTTGATGCGTTCCTCGTACCCGGGGATGGGCAGGAACGCGAAGGCCATGAACAGGCCGCCGAGGATGGTCAGGGGCACGACGGTGACCATGCCGGAGCGGACGGCGGCGAGGTAGGCGTTGTCGCCGGCCGCCGTGAGGAGGGACATGGCGCGGCGGCCCGTTGCCCGGAGGAGGGCGTTCATGGGCGGCCTCCGTTTCCGGCGACGGGTTGGAACACCTTGCCCAGGTAGATGCAGCCGTCCGCGCCTTCGCCCACGCGCACCAGCTCGGTGAAGCCGAGCCGCCGGTAGAAGCCGAGCGCGGCGACGTTGGGGTTGGCGACGCCCAGGTGCGCGCCGGGCGAGCCGAGGGCGCGGAGTTGGTCCATGACGCGTTCCAACATGCGTCGGCCCCAGCCCCGGCCTTGCGCCCGTTCCAGGAGGTCGATGTGCAGGTGGGACGGGTACTGCGCCCGCGGCTCGGGCTGGAAGTAGTCGGGGTGATGGTACCAGGCGTGGACCTTTTGGGGGCGCGTCCACGAGGCCGGGTCGCCTTGGGGCATGGGGAAGTCCCGGCACAGGCGCGGGCGCCATGCGGTCTCGTAGCGTTGGTAGAACGCGGCCGAGTCGAAGGCCCCGAGCGCGTAGCCGCACACGCCGTCGCGATCCTCCAGCACCCACGCCAACGACGGCTCGAACGCGAGGTACGGCCCCACGAAGATGCGTCCGAGGGCGTCGGGGTCGTCCCGGTAGAACGGCTCGCCGTCGCGGCCGTAGTCGCCCGTCTTGAGGCAGACGTGATACGCGGCGGCCTCGTCCCCGGGCCGTGCCGGGCGGAGGGTGAAGTCTTCGTTCATGGGGAGGGGGCGTCGTCGAGGGGCGCGGGGGTGAAGGTGCCGTCGGGCCGGAGGCGCAGCAGGCGTTGCAACGAGGCGACCATGCCGCCCCGGTACGTCACGGGTTGGTGGAAGTCCGACTGGAAGGGCTCGTCGCGCGTGGCGGGGTGGAGATGCCACGCGACGTACTTTTCGAGCAGGTCCATTTCCTCGCGCAGTTCCCAGACGCGTCGGCTCCAGGCGGCGAAGAGGGCGCGGTCGCGGAGGTCGGCGACGCGGGCGCAGGCGTCGCGCAGCCGCGCGAGGGAGGCGCGGATGGCGTGGGCCTCGGGGCCCCAGTTGGCGGGCGGGGCTTGGAGGAGGGCGCGAAGCTGGGTGCGCAACGCGACGGCTCCGGGCCCCTCGGAGTAGGGGAGGTAATGGCAGTCGCAGAGCAGGACGAGGTCGTCGAAGGGCATGGGTTGCTTCCAGCCCTCGAAGCGCGGCAGCCAGGCGCGCAGGGCTTCGAGGTAGGAGGCGCGCGCGTCCCAATCCTCCCCGGCACGCAGCCAGGAGGCCATGGAGTGCAGGCCGGGGAAGTTGAGGGGGAACTCCGTGTTCGGGTTGGAGAGGATGCCGCGGACCTTGCGTTGGATGCCGCGCGGGCGGCCGAAGTAGGGGCCGCAGAAGGCGCGGCGGCCGTCGTAGTCGTTGGCGTGGAGGTTGTCCCACAGGACGGGCGGCCGACGCAGCCAGCCGGCGACCTCGTCGAGGTGCGACTCCGTGATGGTTTCGGAGACGATTTCGGGGCCGGTCCAGAAGACGTCGATGCCCGGGGCGAGGGCGGCTCCGAGGTCCTGGAGGTAGCCGGGCCCGCCATGGGCGCGTTGGGCCATGCGGCCGCAATAGGGGGTGGGGCAGAACAGGAGGCGCGCGGGGCCGTCTTGGGACAGGGCTTCGAGGATGGCGTTGGCGAAGGCGGCCTGGGCCTTGGCCAGCGTGCCCCAACGGCGGGCGTCGGCCTCGTGCATCCGGTCCGGGATGTCGTCGAAGAGCAGCACGAACACGGACACGCCCAGCTCGCGGGCCTGCATGAAGCGTGCGATGGCGGCGTCGAGGTCGGCGGGGTCGCCGTAGCGGACGTCGAGGCCGGGGCCGAATCCATGGGCGACGCGGATGCCGCGGGCGTGGGCCTCGCAGGCGAGCGAGCGGAGGTCGTCGGCGGCCGGGGCGGGGTAGGGGGTTCGCCAGGCGGCGCGGTGGTGGACGTCGTCCTTGGGGCCGTGGAGGTAGGTGTCGAGGCCCCAGGCGGACATGTGGTCGAGCAGTTCGATGCGTTCGGCGCGGGACCACGTGGGGCCGTAGAAGCCCTCGATGACGCCGGACAGGAAGGGGCCATGGACGGGAGCGCGCATGTGACGGGCGCAGGCTCCCCTGAAACGGCGGCGGCAATCAAGGGGATGGCCGCCGCCGTCTGGCGGGACGCGGGGCTAGATGGAGAAGGGTTTCTGGGCGGCGAACGCGGCGTTGGAGCCGCCGGCGACGAAGTAGTTGGGCGTCTGGGACGCGGGCATGCGGGCGGCGATGTGGTCGCGGAAGCGGCGGTGGCTGCCCGTGAAGCGGCCTTCGTTCCAGACGGACCGCAGGGTGCCGGTGAAGAGGCCGTTGCGCACGCCGTCGAGGGAGACCTGGTTGTCCTGGCAGCCGGAGATGAGGATCACGGACGCGAGCGTGGCCTTGCTGGAAGCGGCGCGTGCGGGCACGGCGGCCTGGATCTTGTCGTAGGTGCGGCGATGCGCTGCGTAGGTCTGGGCGGCGACGGCGGGCGGCATGAGGCGGGGCGCGGGCCCCGTGACCGGCTCCGTCGGCATGGCGCGGGTGACGGTCCCGCTGTGGCAACTGTCGGACAGGACGAAGATGCGGACGCCCTTGGCGAAGGACCCGAACAGGGCAAAGAGCTCGTCATCGACGAGCTGGCGGTCGAAGAGGACCCAGGTTTCGTCCTGCTTGTCCGGCTCGTCGCCGTTGGTGTCGGGCATTTGCCCGCCATGGCCGGAGTAGGTGAGAAGGAAGATGTCGCCGGACTTGAGCTTGGCGGCGGCGGCCTTGATGTCCTTGATGATGGTGGTGGCCTTGGCGGTGGCGGTGAGGCGTTGGGTGGTCTTGAATCCCGCCTTCTTTGCGATGGCCCGCATGTCGTTGGCATCCGCCTCGCAGGCATTGAGGGCGCCATCCCAGCCCCCGTAGTGGGCGGGGTTCACCTTGTTGAGGCCGATGTGCAGCGAAAGTCCCACCCGACCGCGCGGCTGGGCGGCGCTCGTGGCGGGCTGGGCGGGGCGGGGCGGCTTCGCGGTCAACGCGGACGCGCTCGAAGTCGTGGCCGTGGAGGGAGTCGGTTTCTTTGCGGGCATGGTGATTCCTTTTCTGGTGCTTTGGACTATCTCAATCCTTTAACGCGGCCTTTGGGAGGAATCTTTCGGGTGGGCGGGAAGATGAGACGGGGAGCGGGGCGGGGCGGGGGTGAATTGGGGCTGGGGGGCGGGGCGGCGAGGTGGGGTTGGTCTGATCCTAGAAACGGCCGTTGGGCCGTCTGTAGGCCGCGTGCCCTCACGCGGCGA
>CAYSGH010000146.1:0-7419 GCA_964430505.1 uncultured Akkermansia sp.
GGGTGCCCGCCCTTCCGCCACGGCGTCAGGGGGTGTGCCCGTGGGGGGACGATTCGTGGTCCTGATGGCGATGCGGTTCGGGTGCTGGGTTGTCGTTCCGGCGCATGGAGGCAACGTCGGAGAATCGGCCCTCCACCGACCTATCGCACGCTCGGCCGGGCGAGGGGATGCTTGCCGCGGCGACAGGCATCCGAGCAGAACCGGACGTCGTCCCAGCAGCGCTCCCACTTCTTGCGCCAGGCGAACGGGCGGCCGCACGCCGCGCAATCCTTCGTGGGCAGGTGGGCCTTCTTGTGTCCCATGGGATCTACCAAGCACCCAATTCGTCCCCGTGCAATCGCCTTTGTGGCCCAGTCCTTCCCGCGCTTCCACCGGTGGCGGCCGTCGGGTTCAATGGGCGGACGCATGAAGGTCCTTGTCCTTGGCTCTGGCGGTCGCGAGCACGCCCTGGTTTGGAAGCTGGCCCAGTCGCCGTCGGTTGCGACCCTGTGGTGCGCGCCGGGAAACGCGGGTACCGCGCTGGAGGTCACCCGGGCTGGGGCGCCCGTCATCAACGTCGCCATCCCCGCGGACGATCTCGAAGGGTTGCTGGCGTTTGCGCGGAGCGAGCGGCCGGACCTGACGGTCGTGGGGCCGGACAACCCGCTGGCGCTGGGCGTCGTGGATCGGTTCCGGGCGGCGGGGTTCACCATCTGGGGGCCGAACCAACGCGCCGCGCAGTTTGAGTCCTCCAAGGCATTCTCCCAGGACTTCATGGAGCGCCACGGGGTGCCCACGGCACGGGCCGGCACCTTCGAGGACGCCCACGCGGCGAAGGCCTTTTGCCGCCAGCTGGAGGGACGCTGCGCCGTGAAGGCCGACGGCCTCGCCCTTGGCAAGGGAGTGCTCCTGTGTCGCGACGTGGCCGCCGCCGAGGCCGCCGTGGACGAGATCCTCGTCCAGAAGGCGTTTGGAACGGCCGGCGCGCGGATCGTCGTGCAGGAGTTGCTGGAGGGGATGGAGATCTCCCTGCACGCGCTGTGCGACGGATCCCATGCCCTGCTGTTTCCCACCGCGCAGGACCACAAGCGGGCGCTCGACAACGACCAAGGCCTCAACACCGGCGGCATGGGCACCTATTCGCCCACGCCCTTCCTGTCGGATGCCCAACTCCATGCGGTGGGCAGGGCCATCCTGGATCCATGGCTGGCCGGGTGCGCCCGCGAGGGGATCGACTTCCGCGGGCTCCTTTATCCCGGAGTCATGCTCACGGCATCGGGGCCGCGCGTGCTCGAGTTCAACGCCCGGTTCGGAGACCCCGAGACCCAGGTGTACCTCGCCCGGTTGGAGGACGATCTCGCCGACCTGCTCCTCGCGTCCGCCGAGGGCCGCCTCGCGGGCCGGGAACTTCGTTGGAAGCCGGGCGCCGCCGTGTGCGTCGTCATGGCGTCGGCGGGCTACCCGGGTTCCTCGCCCAAGGGCCTCCCGATCCGCGGCCTCGATGCCGCCGCCGCCCTGCCCGGGGTCAAGGTGTTCCATGCGGGCACCGCGTTGAGGGAGGGGCGCGTCGTGACGAATGGAGGTCGCGTCCTGGGCGTGACCGCGACGGGCGACGACGTCGCGGAGGCCCGGCGCAGGGCGTATGCCGCGGTGGCCGCGATCCAGTTCGAGGGCGCGCAGTGGCGCACGGACATCGGGAGCAAGGCTCTGGCGCACGCGCAGGGCTGAGCCGGAGCCAAGCGGGCGGCCTCCAGCCCTCCCACCGGGCGCTTGCCTCGCGGGCGCGCTGCGACCGGATCGCGTGGCGGGCCTGCGAGGGAGTGGCGATGCCTGGCCCTCGGGCCGGACCCACGGGCAAGCCCGCAGGGTGTCGTTCCGAGGCACGTCCTGGCCGGGACGATTCGGGTGGCGGCAGTCATCCAAGAAGCGCTGGTGGGGCATGCTGAAGGCCGCGCGCCCTCACGCGGCGGCGGTTCCGGGACAGGAAGGGTTCTTGCCGCCGTTTGCCCGGATTGATTAGACCTAAGGGCCGTGCCGGGCGGGAAGGTCCCTCCGGCCATCTTTGTTCACATCACGCGCGCACCATGCCGTACACCACATGCACTGTTCCGTCGGGCGAGAAGGTTTCGATCTCCGGCGGCAAGCTCCAGGTACCCTCCCACCCCATCCTGCCGTTCATTCGCGGCGACGGCACCGGCCCGGACATCTGGGCCGCCAGCGAACGCGTCTTTGACGCCGCCGTCGCCAAGGCCTACGGCGGGTCGCGCAAGGTGTCCTGGATGGAGGTGTTCGCGGGCGAGGAATCCTTCAAGCGCTTCAACACCTGGCTGCCCGACGACACCGTGGAGGCCTTCCGCGAGTTCCTCGTCGGCATCAAGGGGCCGCTCACCACGCCCGTCGGCGGCGGCATCCGCTCCCTTAACGTCGCCCTTCGCCAGCTCCTCGACCTCTACGTGTGCCTCCGCCCCGTGCAGTACTTCCAGGGCGTTCCCAGCCCCGTGAAGCGGCCCGAGAAGGTGGACATGGTGATCTTCCGCGAGAACACCGAGGACATCTACGCCGGCATCGAGTACGCCGCCGGGACCCCCGAGGCCCAGAAGTTCCTCGACTTCCTCGCCGCCAACTTCCCCAAGGACTTCAACAAGATCCGCTTCGGCACCGAGCCCAAGGCCCGCGAGTTCTGGGACCGCGTCGGAGCCGCCGACATCAACGCCGCCGTGCAGGTCGGCATTGGCATCAAGCCCGTCTCCTACTCCGGCACCACCCGGCTCGTCCACTCGGCCATCGAGTACGCCCTGCGCAACGGCCGCAAGTCCGTCACCCTCGTGCACAAGGGCAACATCATGAAGTTCACCGAGGGCGCCTTCCGCGACTGGGGCTACGCCGTCGCCTCCCAATACTTCGGCGACAGGACCTACACGTGGGCCCAGTGGGAAAAGACCAAGAAGGCCCAGGGCGAGGACGCCGCCAACGCCGAGCAAAAGGCCGCGCTCGCGTCCGGCAAGCTCCTCGTCAAGGACTCCATCGCCGACATCGCCCTGCAGCAGGTGCTCACCCGCCCCGAGGACTTCGACGTCATCGCCACCCTCAACCTCAACGGCGACTACCTCTCCGACGCCCTCGCCGCGCAGGTGGGCGGCATCGGGATCGCCCCGGGCGGCAACATCAACTACGTCACGGGCCACGCGATCTTCGAGGCCACCCACGGCACCGCCCCCAAGTACGCCAACAAGGACATGGTCAACCCGGGCTCCGTCGTCCTCTCCGGCGAGATGATGTTCCGTCACCTGGGCTGGACCGAGGCGGCCGACCTCATCCTCAAGGGGCTCAACGGCGCCATCGGTGGCCGCCGCGTCACCTATGACTTCGCGCGCCTCATGGAGGGAGCCACGCAGGTGAAGTGCTCCGAGTTCGGGGACGCCATCATCGCCCACATGTAACGACGGCATCGACGTCGCGGGGGCCCGTGAAGGCCCGGGCCCCCGCATGTCCCGATCCCGTTCCCCGCTTCCCGCTCCTCGCTTCTCGCTCCTCGCTCCTCGCCCATGAACCCGTTCCTCGTCTCCCCCAAGGTCCTGCCCGTTCTCGACCCCGGCTTCCGCCCGGCCATCCTGGCCCGACGCGCCTTCGATGCCGCCGCTTCCGTTCCCGTGCGGCTCGCCTTGGAACAACTGGACGGATCGACGTTCCACTTCGGGATTCGCGTCCTGCCCGCCTCCGATCCCCGCGCGGCCGCGAATGCCTTCTTCGTGGAACGCCTCGTGAAGTGCCTGCTGTGGACGTACGGCGGGTGGCGCGTCTGGGTGGATGGGCCCGCCGAAATCGCCACCGACCTCGCGCGGCATTACCAGGACACGGCCGTCGGACGGTTCGACTCCGAGATCATCGGGCAGCGCATCTACGACCATCCCATCACGGTCGTCCACACCCGCGAGCTCCCGGCCGCCCGGGCGTCCACCGCGCCCCTGGGCCGCCATCTGGAGGGCTGCCGCATCGGGTTCGACCTGGGCGGGTCGGACCGCAAGGTCGCCGCGTTGCAGGATGGCAAGGTCTTGTTCTCGGAGGAGATTGTTTGGGACCCGTACTTCCAGAAGGACCCGGCCTACCACCACGACGGCATCATGGACTCGCTGCGGCGGGCGGCGGCGCACCTGCCGCGCGTGGACGCCATTGGTGGCAGCGCGGCCGGCGTGTACGTCAACAACCAGGTGAAGGTGGCGTCCTTGTTCCGGGGCGTCTCGCGCGAGGGCTTCGACCGGCACGTGCGCAACCTGTTCCTTGAACTGCGCCGGGAGTGGAACGGCATTCCCTTCGAGGTGGTGAACGACGGCGAGGTCACGGCGCTGGCCGCCTCCATGTCCCTGGGCATCAACTCGGTCCTCGGGCTTTCCATGGGCACGAGCACGGCGGCGGGGTTTGTCACCGCCGACGGCGGCATCACCACGTGGCTCAACGAGCTGGCATTCTCGCCCGTGGACTACCGGCCCGACGGCCCGCGGGACGAGTGGAGCGGGGACGCGGGCTGTGGCGTCCAGTTCTTCAGCCAACAAGCCGTGGGCCGGTTGCTGGCGCCGGCCGGCATCGACGTCGATCCCAAGCTGCCCCTCCCGGAGAAGCTCAAGCACGTCCAGTCGCTCATGGCCCAGGGCGACGAGCGCGCCCTGCGCATCTACCAGACGATCGGCACCTGCCTGGGCTACGCCGTCGCGCACTGGGCCGACTTCTACGACCTCCGCCACCTCCTCATCCTCGGCCGCGTGACCACCGGCCAGGGCGGCGACGTGATCCTTGCCGAGGCGCGGCGCGCGCTGGACGTGGAGTTCCCGGAGTTGTCGGGGCGCGTGGTCTTCCACGTTCCCGACGAGAAGGAGAAGCGCCACGGCCAAGCCATCGCCGCCGCGAGCCTGCCCGCCATCGGGCGGGCCTGAGGGGGCGTGCGACCGCCGTCGCGGCGGCCTCACCCCTCCGTCGGCCGGGGCGACCCCAGCAAGCGAGGGGCGGGCTCGGCGAGGGGGATCCAAAACCGGATGGTGGTTCCCTGTCCCACCTGGCTGGACACCTCGATGCGCCCGCCATGTGCGCGCACGATGCGCTGCACCACCAGGAGCCCAAGGCCCGTCCCCTTTTCCTTGGTCGTGTGGAAGGGCTCGAACAACCGGCTGACCTGCTCCGCCGGGATGCCGCAGCCCGTGTCCGCCACGGAAACCCACACCGCATCGGGGCCCGCGCCGGACGACAACGTGAGCGTCCCGCCCGGGCCCATCGCCTGCATGGCGTTCTTCACCAGGTTCACGAGCACCTGCTTCACCTGCCCGGGATCAAAGCGCACCTCCGGCAACCCCTTGGCCAACGCGTCGCGCACCGTGATGCCGCGATTCTCCAACTCGGGCCTCAGCAGGTCCAACGTGGCCTGCGCCGCCTCGTTCAGGCTTCCCTCCCGCAGCCGCGGTGGCGTGGGCCGCAAGGCCTGGAGGAACTCCGTCACGATGTAGTCCAGCCGCCCAATCTCCCCCTGCGCCACGGCCAGGTACTTCTCCACGCGGTCCAGCACCTCCCCGAAGTCCGCCGTGTCCGGCGTGGCCCGATGCCGTCGCCGGCCCGGCGTCGGTGCGGCGGCCAACCCCGAGAGCAGCCGCAGCTTGCGGGCGTCGCGCTCGATCAACTGGAGGTGGATGTGCAGCGCGTTGAGCGGGTTGCCAATCTCGTGCGCCACGCTGGCGGCCAGGAGCGTCAGCGCGTGCACCCGTTCGCTCTCCACCGCCTCGTGCGTCCGCTGACGCGCCTCCGTGGCGTCGTGCAGGATCAACGCGAGGCCCGCGCCGCCGGTCGCCCCGCCATCCAACGGGGCCGTGTACAACCGCAGGTAGCGCGGCCGCGGAAATTGCACCTCGAACTCCGTGCGCCGCACCGCGGACGCCGCGTCGTCCCCGGGCGCGAGCAGCCGCGACCATTCGAGGTCCGGCAGGTAGCGGCTGATGGGCTCCCCCTCGACGCCGTCCTCGGGAAGGCCGAGGAGCCGGGACGCCTGGGCGTTGAAGTAGGCCACCTTCCCCGCCGCATCCACCACCACCACGCCCTCCTCGATCGCGTTGAACAACGTCTCGAGGAACGAGCGTTCCCGCGCCAGCCGCTGCACCACGGACTGGAGCCCCTCGGCCCCGATCCGGTCCATGCGCCCCAGCACCTTCTCCAGGAAGACCGAACGCCCTGCGCCCTTGCGTTTCACAGCCATTTCTTGCGCCGGAAGTAGATGAACGTCCCCGCCGTGCTCAGCGCCGTGAGGACCACCGCGTACAGGTAGCCCCAGCGCCAGTCCACCTCCGGCATGCCCTTGAAGTTCATGCCGTACCACGTCCCCACGATCATCAACGGCGTCGTCATGATCGTGATCATGGTGAGCACCTTGATCACCTCGCCCGTCCGGTTCGACGAGACGTTCAGGTACACCTGCAAGATGCCCGACAACGAGTCCGAGTACGCCTGCGCCCGCTCGCCGATGTGGAACAGCCCGTCGTACACGTCCCGGTAATACGGCACCAGGTGGCCCCGGATCAGCTTGAACTCGCCCCGCGCGAACCGCGCCAGCACGTCTCGCTGCGGCCCGATGATCTGCCGCAGGTGCAGCACCTCCTTCTTCACCGCGATGATCTTTTGCAGGATGTTCGGGCTCGGGTTTTGCAGCACCTCCGTCTCGAGGTCCCCAATCTCCAGGCTCAGCTCCTCCAGCGCCGGGCGGTAGTTCTCCACCAGCGAGTCCAGCAGCGCATGCGCCACCCGGTCCGGGGCCCGCGCCACGTGCACCGTACTCTTCAGGCACCGCTCCTCCACGATCTGCACGCTCCGCAACGGCACCGCATGGAACGTCACCAGGAAGTTCCGCCCCAGGAAGAAGTTCAGCTCGCTCGTCGCAAACGCCCCGTCCTTCCGGCTGTAGTCCACCGCGTGGATCACCATGAACAGGTACGGCGCAAACCGGTCGTCCTCCTTCGGCTCGTACACGTCCACCTTGGGCGACGGGCTCACGTGGATGCAGTCGTCCACCGACAACGGATGGAAGTGGAACACGCCCTCCAGGATGCGCCGGGCCTCGTCGGGCGTGGCGTCCTCCAGGTCCACCCACAGGAACAGGTTCGTGTCCGCCAGCAACGACGGCATCAGGAACATCTCGATGTCCCGGCTGTGCAACCGGCCCTGCGTGGTGAAGGCAAAGGAACGAATCATGCGCCCGTCCCGCCGACGCTAGGGCAAGCAGGCCCCGCCGTGGAAGCACTCCTTCCACCGATGACCCAACCGGCCACGTCCTCGGCGAGAGGCCGGCGGCGGACAACGGGCGGGAGGAGGGACGCCGATCGGTGAGCCTAGAAACGGCAGCAGTTGGGCAGTCTGTAGGCCGCGTGCCCTCACGCGGCGATGGCGATGCCGCAGGCCCGGTGCGCCGGG
>CAYSGH010000147.1:0-7248 GCA_964430505.1 uncultured Akkermansia sp.
GATGGAGTTCCTGGCGATCCCGGGCCGGAGGTATTCGGTGCGCTACTCGACGGACTTGAACGGTTGGACGGGGGCAGGGTTTCGACTGGCGACGGACGGCGCGAACGCGCCGTTGCGCGGGGACTTCGTGGCGACGCGGACGCAGTTGCTGCGGATCCACGTCCCGTCGGACGGCGTGCCGGAGAAGGCATTCTTCCGGGCGACGGTGCAGTAGGCCGACGATTTGGGTTCCTTCGACGGTTTTGGTTGTGGAACAGGAGAGATCCACTTGTGGGCCGTGGGCTCTCATGCGGGCTCCGGCCTGCCCCATTGCCGCTTCCATGTGAATCCATCCCCAAGGGTGCTGGGCTTGCCGGCAGCCCGGAGGGGGGCGCCCAACAGAAATGGGGTTCCCCGTCGCTTTCGGTGGGAGACCCCCGGTCATCATCTGGGCATTCGGTTGCGAGCAGGCCGGGCATCCCATGCCCTGGCCGAGGGAGTGGCGTCCCAAAGGGGCATCCCCATGTCAACCCGACGCCACGCCCCGGGTTCTCGCGCCCCCCGAAGCCATGAGCCCTGAAAAGGGCGGGCCAACCCTGGCATGAGGACTTGAACCATGGGAGGTCGCACCCCTTCACGGCTTGGCTGGCTCGTGGGTGGACCAATCCGGGACGTTGCCCCGGGCAGGCATGGGCCGCGCCGCAGGCGATCACGGGTTCCATGCAGGGCATGCCCGGTTCGATGGCATCAAACGGGTCGCGCCCTGGGTTCCCGGTGGTTCTTGCCGTGCTGGAACCCGCCGAAAACGGCTAGGAATCGCAAAAAACGGGTCATCAACCGAATTGTTGTAAGAAAGCAGAAGGGTCGTGCGATGCAGGAAGGGAACGAGTTATGGCCCACAAGGGTCATGACCCGTCCATCAAAGGGCGCATGCACTTCAAATTCCGTGGCGATTCATCGGGTCGCCTTGATCGTTGGACAGGGCCGGGTGGGTGGAGGTCCGCCATGGCCATCCTAGTGGCCATCGTGGGCTTCCTGGGGCCGTGGGTGGCCCCCGGGCGGGCTCAGACCACGTCGTCGGTCCGTATGGATGGCAGCACCTCAAGCCTTTCCCTGCCGACCCTCCCGTCCTTGGGCACTGCCATCACTATCGAGGGATGGGTCAACCCAAGGTCCCACGTCGGCGGGGCTTGCTTGGTGGACCTTGGCAATGGCGCCGGCAACAACAACGTCCTGCTGACCTCTGCGAGCGACTCCGAGACCACGGCTGGCAGACCAGGCCGACCCAGCTTCGAGGTGATTTCAGGTACGACGAGCGTTTTGAACCTGTCTGCCCCCGGCCCCATCCCGCTGAATACCTGGACCCACATCGCGGCCGTTCTCGGTTCGGATCGTTCGGCCCGCCTCTACATCAATGGTCGGTTGGTGGCCTCCGGCACCGCAACGGCCGCGCCCCAGGCCGTGAGTCGCACCTCCAACTTCATCGGAAACAGCAGCTGGTCCAAGCGCTTCAATGGGTCCATCGCCGACGTCCGGATCTGGACCGTCGCGCGTACGGAGGCGGAAATCGTGGCCTCCATGGGCGCCGGATCGTTGGCGGGGACTTCCAGCGGGCTGGTCGCATCCTATCCCTTGGGAGCCACCGGGCAGGCACCCCTCAACGACGTCAGCGGCAACAACCGCACCCTGACCCCCTCCGGCAACATCCTGTACCAAACCGCCGGGCCGTCGTCGCCCGTTGCCGCGCCCGGGGCGCACTCCGCCACGTCCGCCGAGTTGAATGGCCAGGGGTTCCTGACGATGGCGTCCTTTCCGGACCTCAGTGCGACGGGCTCGGTCACCTTGGAGGGCTGGGTGAATCCCAGAAGTCATGCGAACTGGGGTCGCATGGTGGACGTGGGCAATGCCCAGAATCATGTGCTGCTGGTGGCCAGCTCGGGCACCTCGGGCCGTCCCGTGCTCTACGTCGTCCTGAACGGGAACGGCATCCTCAACCTTTCCGCACCCAACCCCATCCCCCTGAACGCCTGGACCCATGTTGCGGGCGTCTTGAATCCGGACCGTACGGCCCGGCTTTACGTCAATGGCCAGTTGGTCGCCTCGGGCACGGCCAGCGGCACGGCGCCCTTTGCAGCCTCCGGGGGAATGTCCGGGCTTTTGGGAAAGAGCCGGAATGAAGGAGAGGCCTTGCTGGACGCTGCCCTCGCCGACGTCCGCGTCTGGTCCACGAGCCGGACGGACGCCCAAATCCAGTCGGGCATGGCCGTGGGTTCCATCACGGGGCCTGCCACGGGCCTTGTGGCGGCCTATCCCTTCGGCTCGACCGGCCAAGCCGCCGTGAACGACGTGAGCGGCAACAACCGTACGCTCACCCCATCCGGAACCGTGCGCTTCCATTCAGCCGCGTCGCCATCCCTGCGGACGTCGTCGGCGCAGCTCAACGGTGCCGGGCATCTGGTCCTTCCCACCCTGCCCGCCATGAGCACCCCTCTGACCGTCGAGGGTTGGGTCCACCCACGTTCCCATGCGAGCTGGGGGAGGGTGGTGGATCTCGGCAATGGAACCGCCAACGGCAACATCATCCTTTCCGCGACTTCTGCCACGAGCGGCCGACCGAACTTTACCATTCTTTCAGGGGCAACGGGGCTTTTGGACCTGACGGCGCCCAATGCCATCCCGCTGAATGCGTGGACCCACGTGGCCGCCGTCTTGAACTCGGATCGCTCGGCTTTGCTCTATGTGAACGGCGAGTTGGTCGCCACAGGCACGGCATCCTCGCTGCCCCAGAGCGTCAGCCGAACCTCCAACTTCATCGGCCGAAGCAACTGGGCCTCAGACGCCCTGCTTGACGCGTCCGTCGCGGACGTCCGCGTATGGAATGTGGCCCGGTCCCAGTCCGACATCCGCGCAGGCATGGGGGTGGGGTCGGTGGATGGTGCCAGGACGGGGCTTGTGGCTGCCTATCCCTTCGGAGCCACCGGGGTCGCCCCGTTGAACGACGTCAGCGGCAACAACCGCACCCTCAGTTACGGGTCCACGGGGTCGGTCCAGTTCCAGGTCGCATCCCCGTCGTCGCCAACGGTTGCTCCAACGGACTCGGCCGTGGTGGCGCTGTTAAACGGCTCGGGATCCCATTTCACGAGTTCTACCCCTGCCATCAGCGGGGCGCTGACCGTTGAGGGCTGGGTGTATCCCACGAGCCATGTCAACTACGGGCGGATGGTGGACTACGGCAACCGCACCAACAACGTCATTGTCACCACGAGCTTTGAGACGACGGGACGCCCCCAGTGGATCGTGAACATCGGCGCGGAGCCGGTCCTCAGCCTGACCGCACCCGCCACCTCCGTCTTGCCCCTCAACACGTGGTCGCACATCGCAGGGGTCCTGAACTCGGACCGCTCCGCCACCCTCTACATCAACGGCCTCGCCGTGGCATCGGGCACGGCAACGGCCCTCGCCTCCGTGGCGGCGTCGGGCACGAACTTCATCGGGGGCAGCCGATGGGGAGACGGTTTCTTGGCCGGCCGCATCGCCGACGTCCGCATCTGGAGCGTGGGCCGCACGCAGGGCCAGGTGCAGTCGTTCATGCCCGTGGGCTCCATCAGTGGCCCGGCAAGCGGCCTCGTCGCCGCCTTCCCATTTGGATCAACGGGCGCGCGGACATTGTCGGACGTGTCGGGGAGCGGCTTGCTGCTCCATCCGGTGGGATTGCCTAGCCTCCTCAAGGAGGGCGTGGGCCTCTCGACCCTCCTGGCGTTTGAGGGGGCCATGCCAGCACTCGTGTCTCGCGGGCAGGTGACCCTCCTCGGGGACAGCACGCATTCCGGCAACGTGGCCATCGGCGGGCCGGGAATCCTTCAGGTGGGCGTGGGCGGCACCGCTGGCACCCTTGGCGCCGCCGATGTCGAGAACAACGGCAGCCTCGTGTTTGACCGCAGCGACACACTGAGCGTCGGCAATACCATCTGGGGTGCAGGGACCCTTCTCCAGCGCGGGACCGGGACGCTCGTGCTCACGGGCAACGGCTCGTACACGGGCGTCACCACGATCTCGGAGGGCACCCTCCAGGTGGGCAACGGCGGCACCACGGGCACGCTGGGCTCCGGCAACGTCGTCAACAACTCCAGCCTCGTCATCCACCGCAGCGACAACATCACGTTGGGGAACGCCATCTCGGGCACGGGCACCGTCGTCAAGCGGGGGGCTGGAACACTGACGGTCACGGGCAACAGCTCGTACATGGGCGTCACCACGATTTCGGAGGGTACCCTCCAGGTGGGCAATGGCGGCACCACAGGCACGCTGGGCTCCGGCAACGTTGTCGTTGCCAGCAATGCGAGCCTGGTCTTCAACCGCAGCGGCAACAGCTCGATGGGGAATGCCATCTCGGGGACGGGGTCCGTCACCCAGAACGGGGACGACATCCTGACGCTGCAGGGCGTGGCGACGCACTCGGGCGGCACGCTGGTGAATCGCGGCACCCTCCGGTTGGTGTCGGACGACTCGGGCATGGGCGTCCTGCGCGGGCCGGTGACGGTGGCTTCGCAAGGTCGGTTGCTGTTGGAGGGCGGGCATGCTGCCGGGTTTTTCAGTGGCGGCCGGATCACGGTCGTCACGGTCCAGGGCGGCCTTGCCGAGTCTGGGGCATGGGGCGGGAACGGCTGGGGGGTGGCCTTCCGCATGACCGGTGGCGAGCTGCGCTCCAACGGCGGCGTGAGCGTTGCCGCCGCCGATTCGCACTTCTCCATGGGGGGCGGCGCGACGGTGACGACGTTGGCCCACTCCAGCAGTGCGCTCATCAGCGGATGCATCCGGATCGGACATAGCAATCCGAATGACACCCTGGTGTTTGATGTCGCCGACGGCGCGGCCTCCCCAGACCTCTCGGTGACCGCCGGCATCGGTCAGCAGTCGGTGACGGGGGCCATCACCAAGACAGGGGCCGGCACGATGGCGTTGTCGGGCAACAACATCTATTCCGGCCCCACCGTCGTGTCCGGTGGCACCCTGGCCCTGACCGGGTCCGGATCCCTCGCCTCCACGCCCCGGATCACGGTGGCCGCCGGGGCAACCTTTGATGTCTCGGGGCGGTCCTCCACGTTTGGGTTGACGGCATCCCAAGCCCTTGCCAACTCCGGCGGGACCGCCGTCTTGCGCGGCGCAATCCAAGCTACGTCCGGCACCCTGGCTCTCTCGGTTGGCCCGTCCACGCCGGCCTTCACGATGACGCAGGGGACCCTGAACGTGTCCGCTGCCACGGTGCTGCAAGTCGCCGTCTCCGGCACCGCCTTGGCGGCCGGCAACTACAAGCTCGTGGCCAAGGGTTCGGCGGGGTCCGTTGCCGGGGTCGAACCCTCCGCCGTCACCTTCTCGGGCGCTGGCGCGGGCGGACTGCCTTCCTCCCTCTCCATCGTGGACGGCGAGTTGATGCTGCGAGTGGGAACCCCTGTCAGCGTCGCCCTTGGCGATCTCGCCCAGGAGTACGACGGCACCCCACGCCCCGTCAGCGTCACCACGACGCCGTCCGGCGTTGCCACCCTCGTCACATACAACGGCAGCACGACGGTTCCCACCGTCGTGGGAAGCCATGCGGTCGTGGCAACGGTCAACGCACCCGGCTTCTTCGGCAGCGCCTCCGGCACCCTCGTCGTCACCAAGGGCGTGGCCACCATGACGCTGGGCAACCTGGAGCAAGCCTACACCGGCTCCCCCCGCCGCGTCGTCGTCGCCACCGTCCCGGTCGGCCTCCCTTGGACCGCCACCTACAACGGGAGCACCAACCCGCCGGTGAACGTGGGCTCCTACGCCGTGGCCGCCTCCATCACGGACCCCAACTATGCGGGCACCGCCAACGGCGTCCTCCTGATCCGGCCGAGCGTCCCCGGTCAGCGCTCTCCCCCCAACCCGCGTCCGCCCCTCGTGCTCAACCATCAAGGGTTCCTCGTCGATGCGTCCGGGACGCCGTTGGGCTCCCCCAACCCCCGGAACTACGACCTCATCTTCCGCATCTTCGCCTCGCCCGTTGGCGGCAACCCGTTGTGGGCGGAGCGCCAGACCGTGCTGGTGGACCAAGGCCGATACAGCGCCGCCCTCGGGGAGGGCCAAAGCCAGGGAATTGAGCCCTGGATCGGCCTAGACGCCGCCATGATGTCCGGCGGGGGCAGCGCCCGTTATTTGGAAGTCACCGCCCGGGGCGTCGGCGTCGGGGGATCCGACGTGACGTTGCCGCCGCGCTTCCAGATGATTTCCCAGCCCTACGCCTTCTTGGCCGCCCATGCCAGAACCGCCGACACCCTCGTCAGCTCCAATGGCACCCCGATCCTACGGGTCTCTGGGGACAGCGTCGGAATCAACGTCGAGCAACCCAACGCCGGCCTCGACGTCGGCGGCACGCTGACCACCACCACCTTCTCCAGCCCCGGTGCGGGCACCGTCACCGGCATGATGACGGCGCAAGCGTTTGCCGGGCTCGGGACCATTCCCCTGGGCGGCATTGTGGTGTGGTCGGGCACCAACGTGCCCACGGGTTGGGCGTTGTGCGACGGCCGAGAGGTCATGGGCCGCAGGACGCCCGACCTTCGCGCCCGATTCGTCCTCGGGCAGGGCAGTGGCACCAACCTCACGACCCGGACGATGGCCCAGGTGGGAGGGCAGGAGTCACAGACGTTGACGCTCGATCACCTGGCAGCCCACACCCACGTGATAGACCCGCCCAGCTCGAACACGTCGCAGAATGGCGTTCACTCCCATTTCTACGTCTCCAATTCGGTCGCCGACGGTTTGCATGCCCCCACGTATGGGCGTGATCAGAGTGCAAGGAGGGCCGGTCCCTACACAGGTCTCAGCTTTGCGTCGTACTCCATCCCTGGGGTGGCCCATACGCACGAGGTCAGCTTTTCCGCCACCTCGTCGCAGGTTGGCTCGGGCCGTGGCTTCTCCTCCCTGCCGCCCTTCTACGTTCTCGCCTACATCATGCGCGTCCAGTGAGCGGCTCCTCACCCACCCACGCCATGCACGCGCCGAGCCCAACTCCCCTGCCGCCCATCGCCTTCCTCACGGCATGGGCGCGGATGCTGATGTTGATGCTGCTGCTGATGCTGACGCCGGCGTTGCTGCTGATGCTGGCGCTGGCACCCGCCCAGGCCGTCGCCCAAGGCACTCAGCAAGGCACCGCCTTCACCTACCAAGGCCGCCTCGCCGACCAGTCCCGCCCCGCCAACGGCTCCTACGACCTCCAGTTCTCCCTCTTCCCACAAGCCTCCGGCG
>CAYSGH010000148.1:0-6871 GCA_964430505.1 uncultured Akkermansia sp.
AGAGCACGCGGGACGTTCGGGAGAGCACGGAGGACGTTCGGGAGAGCACGGAGGACGTTCGGGAGAGCGCGGAGGACGTTCGGGAGAGTCTATTGGTTCCGCGTGAAGCGCCGCATCGTTGGATGGCCAACGGACTTTCCCCGGCGTGCGTGGTGGGGTTGGACCGCAACGATCTCGTCGAGCCCAAGCGCGCCACGGGCTCCACCCAAGGGTTGTCACCCACGGAGCCCCACAACCTTGGGTGAATTCCCCCAAGGACCCATCCCGCCTGCGGGGAGCCCACCCATCCCGTCGCCCGAGTGACGGTTCCCACACCCTCGACCCGGTCGGGCCAGCGGACCGAAACCGTCCAAAAGCCCAACAAAACGCCCACTCTGGGGGGGGCTTGCGATCCGCCACCGGCCCTTGGCACCCCGGTTGCTGATCACCTCCCAGACTGTCCAACGGCTCGCACGAGCGAGCCGCCCGGCAGAAAACGTAAGTCAAAACAAAGGTTCATCATGAAGCTGTTCCGTCACCTCGCCATCCTGGCCTCCACGGTCATCGCCCTCGGTGCCCTGGCCCAGAACCCGCCCGCCAAGCCCGAAGGCGACGGCCCCGGCCGTCCCGGCCGTCCCGGCGGCCCTGGCCGACCCGGCCTCGACATCCCCCGCATCGGCATCCCCAAGAACGTTGAGTTGCCCGAGGATGTGAAGAAGCTCGTCACCCAATACCAGGACGCCGCCAAGAAGTTCGCAGACGAGCAAAAGTCCCTCATCTCCCAGATCCGCGGTGCCACCGAGGAGGACAAGGCCAAGCTCAAGGAGCAGCTCAAGTCCAACCGCGACAAGTTCCTCGAGGACACCAAGCAGCTCCGCGCCGACATCCGCGAGCAGGTCCGCGACCTCCGCGCCAAGCTCAAGGAAAACGGCGGGGCCGTTGATGGCGGCACCGAGGGCAAGGGCAAGGGGCGCAACTAACCCACTTCCGCGGGCTCGCCGGCGTCCAGCTTCCCCGCTGGACGCCGGTTTTTTGTTGTCGGCATCCCGTCCCACCCACGCCCAACCTCCCTGGCGAATCCACGATGCCGTTCGGACCGGTCCCGCGCCTCCCCCACATGCTCGCCGCCGCATTTAGCCCCGCGCCCGGTTTCCTTTGCGTCCGCGCTGCCCGTCCGGGGGACGGCAAGATGCGCCGCCTCGCCCACGCCTTGGCCCGCTTCATCGCGCTCCTCCCCTTCGCGCTCGCGCTCGCGGGCCCGCCCGAACTTCCCGGCCTCCATCCCCAGCCCGACCTCGGCCTCTTCTGGGACAAGCTCCTGACCGTCCGCGCGGCGGGCGGCCACAAGCAAAACGCCCTCCTCTCCGCCTTCAACCCCCAGGACACTCCCCTCGTCGTCGCCGGCCTCGAGTTCTTCGCCACGCGCCTCCCCGTCGATGGCCACGCCTTCACCCTCTACGCCTCCGCCGACGAACGCCGCTACCTCAACCCCGTCGAGATTGCCCCTTCCGACCCCGTGGTCCGCGGCGAACGCACCGTCCTCTCCCAGGCTTCCTACAAGTGGTACGGCAGCACCTGGGTGCCCTCCGTCGCGTTCACCTACCTCCACGCCGAGCAAGCCTTCGATGCCACCGAGATCGCCAGCGACCCCGGATTCATCCGCGCCATCGGCGACAGCCTCATGCTCGCCCCCACCCTTCGCTATCGATTCCCCGCCCACCTGTATGTCGAGGCTGGCCTCCCCGTGAATCGCCAGCTCTTCAAGGCCCCCGTCTCCAGCCATTGGGAATACGGCCCCAAGCTCCTCGTGGGCCTCGCCTACGGCACCAACTCCGCCTTCGAGCTCTCCTTCCAAGACACCGCCCGACCCTTCGACACCCGACTCCAAACCGACCCCCTGGGCCAACCGCTCGCCGGCACCCTCCTCACGACCCACGACCAACGCTTCGAGGCCGTCTGGCGTCACACGTGGAACGTTGCCCATCGCTTCCAAACCACCCTCCGTGGATTCCATGTCACCCGAGCCGACAACGGGGCTGGGTTTTCCGACTACACCCGCGTGGGAACCGCCCTCGGGACGCGCTTTGATGCCGGCAAGTGGGGCTTCCGTTCGCAGGCCCGTTGGTCCACCTACGACTTTGCCCTCCAAATCATCTCCGTCTTCGAGCCCATCCCCCGCACCCGCGTCGAGACCGACGTCGAGGCGCATGTCGAATATCGTTGGACGCCCCGCCTTCGCACCTACGCCGAATACTTCCACGAACGCCAGGACTCCAACGTCGCCGCCGACCGGTACCGCTCCCACACGTGGATCGCCGGCATCGAGGCCGACTTCTAGCCGTCCCCCACGCGTCGCCATGCAAGCCAGCACTCCAATCCCCCCGGCCCAAAGGCTCCCGCCCGGCACCCCTGCCATCCTCGCTGCCCTCCTCCTCCTCGCCGCCGCCATCGCCGCCGTCCTCCTCCCCTTCCGCCTCCAACTCCGCCGCCAACTCGCCCAACGCGACGCCTCCGTGCTCGCCGCGCTCGTCCAGCAACGGCTCTCCGAGCCCCGCCCGGGCCAGTCCGAGGATCCCATGGCCGCCGTCCTCGACGCCTCCGTCGTGCCCGAGCTCCCGGGCCTCCTCGAACTCCACCTCTTCAGCCCCGAAGGCCATCCCTTCCTCACCCTCCTCGGCCACGCCGACTCGCGTCCCTCGCCCCCGTGGACTGCCGCCGGCCCCATCCCCGCCTCCCCCATCCCACGCTTCATCCCCGGCCAGCCCCCGCGCTTGGAACTCTGGCTCCCCCTTCGCCCCACCGGCCAACCCGACCTCCTGGGCATCGCCTACCTCGCCTTCGACGCCTCCGGCTTGGCCTCCGAATATGCCCTCCTCGACCAAGGACTCGCACGCCGCGCCCTCCTCGCCTTCCTCCTCGTCGGCAGCCTGCTCGCGGCCTCCCTTCACCTCGCCTTCCGCCGCCTCGACGCCGCCAACCGCCAGCTCGTCGCTCGCTCCCATCAACTCGAGGCCGCCAACCGCGAGCTCTCCCTCGCCGCCCGTACCTCCGCCGTCGGGGCCGTCGCCTCCCACCTCGTCCACGGCCTCCGCAACCCCCTTGCCTCCCTCCAGCACGCCGTCGCCTCCGGCTCCAACGCCGCCGACGCCGCCGAGTCCACCCGCCGCATGCGCTCCATGATCGACGACGTCGTCCGCGTCCTCCGCGACGAGCAAGGCCTCGCCGCCTTTGAAGTCCCCATGGACGAAATCCTGGCGGAGGCCGCCCGCAAGACCCGCCAGCAAGCACCCGAGGCCGCCTCCCTCCAATGGAACCTCGCCCCGCAGCCCGGACCCACCCTCGACAACCGTGCCGCCAACCTCTGCCTCCTCATCCTCGAAAACCTCTGCGTCAACGCCGCCCAGGCGCTCCACGGACGCGGCTCCATCACCCTCAAGGCCGCCCCAACCCCCGCCCACGCCTGGCGCATCGAGGTCGAGGACTCCGGGCCCGGCATCCCCGAGGCCGCCCGAGAGCACCTCTTCATTCCCCAAAACTCCTCCAAGCCGGGCGGCTCCGGCCTCGGCCTCGCCCTGAGCCGCCACCTCGCACGCCACCTCGGCGGCGACCTCCTCCTCGATCACTCCACCCCCGGCCTCACCCGCTTCGTCCTCAACATCCCCACCCAACGCCCCTCCCAATAACCCCGTTCCCTCGCTCCCCGCCCCCCGCTCCTCGCCCCCCGCCCAGCCCTCGATTGACGCCCCACGGTTCCACCGTAGGGTCGCCCACGTTCATGGAGCACGATTTCCCGGCTATCACGCCGCCTTCCTCCCCGGAGTTCCTCGCCCTCAAGGCCTTCCATCCGTCCACTCGCGGCCCGTGGGCCCACGTTCCCGACTCCGACTGGAACGACTGGCGCTGGCACATGAAGAACCGCGTCACCTCCGTCGAGCAGCTCGAACGCCATCTCCCCACCCTTTCCCCCGCCGAGCGCGCCGGAGCCATCCTCGCCGGCCAATCCAAGCTCGCCCTGGGCATCACCCCCCACTTCTTCAGCCTCATCGACCCCAACGACCCCCACTGCCCCATCCGCTGGCAGGTCGTCCCGCGCCTCGACGAAACCCACCGCTCCCCGTGGGAGTTGTCCGACCCGTGCGGCGAGGACGAACACTCCCCCGTCCCGGGCCTCGTGCATCGCTACCCGGACCGCGTCTTGTTCCTCGTCACCGACCGCTGCGCCTCCTATTGCCGCTATTGCACACGGTCCCGCCTCGTGAGCAACGCCAGCGGGTATGACTTCCATCCCGAGTTCGAGCGCCAAATCGCCTACATCGCCTCCAACCCCTCCATCCGTGACGTCCTCCTGAGCGGCGGCGATCCCCTGCTCCTCTCCGACGACAAGCTCGCCGAGCTCCTCGGACGCCTCCGCGCCATCCCCCACGTCGAGTTCGTCCGCATTGGCTCCCGGGTTCCCATCTTCCTCCCCCAACGCATCACGCCCACCCTCTGCGAGACCCTTCGCCGCTTCCACCCCCTCTTCCTCTCCATCCACGCCAACCACCCCCGCGAGCTGACCACCGAGGTCCGCGATGCCCTCGGCCGCCTCGCCGACGCCGGCATCCCCCTCGGCAACCAGTCCGTCCTCCTCCGCCACGTCAACGATTCCCCGGAGGTCATGCGCGCCCTCGTCCACAAGCTCCTCCTCTGCCGCGTCCGACCCTACTACCTCTACCAGTGCGACCTCATCGCCGGCAGCGCCCACCTCCGCGCCAGCGTCGAGAAGGGTCTCGAAATCATGGAATCCCTCCGCGGCCACACCACCGGCTACGCCGTCCCCCAGTACGTCATCGACGCCCCCGGTGGCGGCGGGAAGGTCCCCGTCAATCCCAACTACACCCTCGCACGCCAACCCGGACGCGTCCTCGTCCGCAACTTCGAGGGGCGCGTCTTTGAGTATCCCGACGGCGACAATCCCCGCTTCGCCCAACCCGTCCCCAATCAGGGCCGGGCGTCGTTCGACCGCGACTAAGCCCTCCCTCCCAACGCCAGCCTCGCCACCCTGGGACCCATGCAAACCACGTGCTCCCTCCTCGCGCTGGCATTCCTCGCATCCATCGCGCTCGCCGCCAATCCGCCCACGGCCAAGCCGGCCACCGCGTCCCCAGCGGCCGTCCCGCCTCCACCCCCGCGTCCCTCCCTCCAAAAGCCCCGGTCCGGCGTCACGCGCCCCTTCGGAAACGGAACCCTCACCACCCGAACCGACGCCACCCGCGCCGACGTCCGTCCCTTTGGCAACGGGACCATCACCCGGGAACGCTCCGCCGACGGCACGGTTCTCACCGGCGTCACGCGACCCTTCGGCCAGGGCACGATCACCCGCTGGTCCGATGGCACCACCGCGCAGGAACGACCGTTCGGAAACGGCACCCTCACCACCCAATCCAAGCCTGGCCAACCCGCCGTGCGCGGCCAAACCCGGCCCCTGGGCACCGCCACCCTCACCACGTGGTCCGACGGCTCACGCAGCACCGCGCGCCCCTTCGGCAACGGGGCCATCCAGCAGGACACGCCGACGCGAAAACCCTGACGCACCCGCCGGTTGAACTTTTGCCACGTTCTCCCCAAGCTCCGCCGCATTCGTTAGGCACACCTTCATGAAGACTGGCTTGAACATCCCCACCGGCGGCGCGCTCGACTTCGTCTCCCTCGGCGCCCTCATCCACCGCCTCGACCCCGGCATCATCCCCTTCCGCAAGGCCACCGAATGCAAGATCCACGTCAGCGGCGGCGAGTTTAACTGCGCCGCCAACCTGCAGGATTGCTTCCGCCTCAACACGGCGATCGTCTCCGCCATGGTGGACTATCCCATCGGCGACCTGATCGCCGAGCGCGTCCGTGCCATGGGCGTCCGGCCGTTCTACAAGCGCTTCAAGCACAACGGCGTCAACGGCCCCAACATGGCCACCGTGTACAGCGACCAAGGCCTCGGCGTCCGCGCCCCCGTTGTCTTCTACAACCGCTGCAACGAGGCCGCCGCCCAGCTCAAGACCGGCGACTTCAACTGGCCCGAAATCTTCGGCCAGGGCGTCCGCTGGTTCCACAGCGGCGGCATCTTCGCCTCCCTCTCCGAAACCACCGGCGAGCTCATCATCGAGGCCATGAAGGCCGCCAAGGCCGCCGGGGCCGTCACCTCCTTCGACCTCAACTACCGCGAGAAGCTCTGGAACATCTGGGGCGGCCAAGCCAAGGCCCTCTCCGTCATGCGCCGCATCGTCGAGCACGTGGACGTCCTCGTCGGCAACGAGGAAGACCTCCAAAAGGGCCTCGGCCTCAAGGGCCCCGACGTCCACGCCGCCTCCAAGCTCGATCCCTCCGTCTTCGTCGCCATGATGGACGACGTCGTCAAAACCTTCCCCGGCGTGAAGGTCGTCGCCACCACCCTCCGCGAGGTGCACTCCACCAACCGCCATAGCTGGAGCGCCGTCGCCTGGATGAACGGCCACACCTACTCCGCGCCCACCTGCGAGCTCGACGTCCACGACCGCGTCGGCGGCGGCGACGGCTTTGCCTCCGGCCTCTTCTATGGCCTCCTCGCCGGCGAATCCCCCGAGGATTGCGTCCGCCTCGGCTGGGCCCACGGCGCGCTCCTCACCACCTTCCCCGGTGACACCACCATGGCCACCGTCGAGCAGGTCAAGGCCTTCGCCCAAGGCGGCTCCGCCCGAATCCAACGGTGACGCAACGGGGGCAAGGACTGCCCCGAGCAGGCCGCCGGCGTCACGCAAGCAGACGCAATCGTCCCCCCCCGGGCCCACGCGACGTGATTGCGGAGCCCCCTCCAATCGGCGCACCGCACGCCGTCTCGACGGGCCGTGCGGAGCGCGATGGCGGTGAACCTAGAAACGGCAGT
>CAYSGH010000149.1:0-6741 GCA_964430505.1 uncultured Akkermansia sp.
GGCCTACCGGGGCTTGAGCTGGGGGAAGAGGATGACGTCGCGGATGCTTTCCTGGCCGAGGAGCATCATGCAGAGGCGGTCGATGCCGATGCCGATGCCGCCGGCGGGGGGCATGCCGTGCTCGAGGGCGACGAGGAAGTCCTCGTCGAGCTTTTGTTGCTCGCCGCCGGCCTGGTGCTCGAGGCGTTCGCGTTGCTCGACGGGGTCGTTTTGCTCGGTGTAGCCGGGCGAGATTTCCTGGCCGTTGATGCAGCACTCGAAGACCTCGACGGTGGTGGGGTCGTCCGGGGAGAGCTTGGCGAGGGGGACGAGCTCGCGGGGCAGGTGGGTGACGAACGTGGGCTGGATCAGGGTGGGCTCGACGAGCTTCTCGAAGACGGCCCCGGTGACCTCGAAGTCCTCGTACCCGGCGGCGATGTCGCCGGCGAGCTTGAGGTCCTCGACGGCGCGGCGGCGGCGTTCCTCCGGGGTGACGCGGAACCAGTCCTCGCCGGCCTTCTCGCGGACGAGGTCCTTGTAGCGGGCGCGGCGCCACTGGCGGAGGTCGATGGTCTTGTACACCTCGCCCTGGGGGGTGCGGTGCTCGATGACCTCGGTCCCCAGGGTGGCGCGGGCGACGTGGCGGATGAGGGACTCGACGGTCTCCATCATGGAGTCGTAGTCGCCGTAGGCCTCGTAGGCCTCGAGCATGGTGAACTCGGGGTTGTGGCGGCGGGAGAGGCCCTCGTTGCGGAAGTTGCGTCCGATCTCGAAGACCTTGTCGATGCCGCCGACGAGGAGGCGCTTGAGGTAGAGCTCGAGGGCGATGCGGAGGTAGAACTCGCAGCCGAGGGCGTTGTGCCAGGTCTTGAAGGGCTGGGCGGCGGCTCCGCCCGGGATGGCCTGCATCATGGGCGTCTCGACCTCGACGTAGCCCCGGCCATGGAAGAAGGAGCGGATTTCGCGGACGATGGCGGACCGGAGGAGGAAGGTGTGGCGGACGTCGTCGTTGGCGATGAGGTCCAGGTAGCGTTGCCGGTAGCGGACCTCGGTGTCCTCGAGGCCGTGCCACTTGCCGGGCGGCGGGCGCAGGGCCTTGGAAAGGATGACGAAGGAGTCCGCCTTGATGGAGGGCTCGCCGGTGCGCGTGCGGAACAAGGTCCCGGTGACGCCGATGAAGTCCGCGAGGTCAAGGTGCTTGAAGACGTCGAAGGCGTCGTCGCCGAGGGCCTGCTTCTGGGCGTACACCTGGATGCGGCCGGTGACGTCCTTGAGGTCCACGAACTGGGACTTGCCCATGTCGCGGTGGGCGGTGATGCGGCCGGCGATGCGGACGGGCGCCCCCTCCGGGAGGGTGCCGTTGTCGAAGGCCTGGCGGGCGGCGCCGCAGCCGATGCCGGGCGTGAACTTGTTGCGGAAGGGATCGATGCCCCGCGCCTGTAGCGCGGCGAGCTTGGCCCTTCGTTGCTCCACCAATGCGTTCGTGTCTTCCATGTGCGACGGCCCCATCCAAGCACGGCGGCCATGGCCGCTTGAAGTTTCAAGTTTCCAGCGCCGCCGTCGCCGGGCCAGCCTGTGCCCGTGGACAAGGACGCCATCGCCGCCGTGCTGGCCGAGATCGGGACCCTTTTGGAGCTGAAGGGGGAGAACCCGTTCAAGACGCGGGCCTATCACAACGCCGCCCGCATTCTCGAAGGGCTGACGGAGCCCATCGCGGACCTCGTCGCGCAGGATCGCCTCGGCGAGGTCCAAGGCATCGGGGCCGCGTTGCAGGAGAAGATCACCACCCTCGTCCGCACCGGCCGCCTGCCCTACCACGAGGAACTCAAGGCGTCGGTGCCGCCCGGCCTGCTGGAGCTGCTCGGCATCCAGGGGCTCGGCCCCAAGAAGGTCCGCAAGCTCCACGAGGAGCTGGGCATCGAGTCGGTGGCGTCGCTGGAGGCGGCCTGCCAGGGCGGGCGCGTGGCGGGCCTGGACGGCTTCGGCGACAAGTCCCAGTCCAAGATCCTCGAGGCCATCGCCTTCAAGCGGCAGTTCGCGTCGCGCCATCGCCTCGTGGACGCCATCGCCGCCGCCGAGCCCATCCTCGCGGCGTTGCGGGAGCATCCCGACGTGACGCGCTGCTCGACGGCGGGCTCGCTCAGGCGTTGGAAGGAGGTCATTGGCGACATCGACTTCGTCGTGTCGTCGCGGCGTCCGGCAGCCGTGCTGGACTTCTTCGTGGCCTTGCCGGGCATCCAGGCGGTGCTGGCGCGGGGCGACACCAAGGCGTCGGTCATCCTCGGCGGCGGCATCCAGGCGGACCTGCGGGTGGTGGCCGACGTCGAGTTTGCGTCGGCGCTCGCGTACTTCACCGGGAGCAAGGAACACAACATCGTGATGCGGCAACGGGCCATCGCGCGGGGCCTGCGGCTCAACGAGTACGGGTTGTTCCGGTCCACCGAGGAGACGCGGGACCCGGCGTTGCGGGTGGAATGCCGGACGGAGGAGGACTTGTTCCGCGAGCTGGGGCTGCACTACGTCCCGCCCGAGCTGCGCGAGGACCACGGGGAGTTTGCGATGGCGGAGAAGCATCCGACGCCGCGCCTGGTGGAATGGACGGACCTGCGCGGGTCGTTGCACAACCACTCGGACTGGAGCGACGGGCGCGACCGGTTGGAGGGGATCGTGGAGCACGCCCGCTCGCTGGGGCTGGCGTACTGGGCGATCACGGACCATTCGCGGGCGTCGTTCCAGGCCAACGGGCTGGACCCGGCGCGGCTGCTGCGGCAACTGGGCGAGATCGAGGCGTGGAACCGGCGGCTGGAGGACGAGGGCGACGAGTTTCGGCTGCTGACGGGGATCGAGGTGGACGTGCTGAAGGATGGGCTGGACCTGCCGGACGAGCTGCTGGCGCGGCTCGACGTGGTGGTGGCCAGCCTGCACGTGCCCTCGGGCGAGGAGGCGGAAAACACGCGTCGGCTGGTGGCGGCGGCGAGCAATCGTTGGGTGCACATGCTGGGACATCCCACGGGGCGGCTGTTGCTGGAACGCGATGCGTACAAGGTGAACCTCAACGCCGTGATCGAGGCGTGCGCGGCGTCGGGAACATGGATCGAGCTGAACGCGAGCCCGTACCGGTTGGACCTGGACTGGCGGCAGTGGGCTCATGCGCGTCGGCTGGGGGTGCGATGCGTGATCAACTGCGACGCGCACCGGTTGGAGCACTTCGATTATCTCCGGCTGGGCTCCGGGCTGGCGCGCAAGGGCGGGCTGCGGTCGGAGGACGTGGTGAACACGTTGCCCCTGGGCCGGTTGAGAGAGGCCTTGGCGGCCAAGCGGGGCAAGGCCGGGCGGGACGGGGCGGCGCGGAAGGGGTGAGCCATGAGCCGGGCAGGCCGGAAGACGTGGGCGCTGCTGTTGATCGCGTTCGTTCCGGTGTTGGCGGTGCCGGCGCTCCTGTTGGGTCCCGGGGGCTTCCTGGTGCTGCTGTTGGTGCTGGTCGTGGCGGTCATCTTGATGCTGAGGCCGGGGTGACCGGGGGCGGCGCGTTGGCCGGGCGGGCGCGGATTTTCTGGAGTTTGTTGGGCGGGGAGGTGTTCGGGTGCACGATGCGCCCATGCGGACGGCATGGGTCTTGGGCGACCAGCTCACGATGGGGAACGCAGCCTTGGCGGGGCTCGACCCGGCGCGGGACGTGGTGTTGATGGTGGAGTCGCGGGCGCGGGGCGCGCATCGGCGGTATCATCGGCGCAAGCTGGTGCTGGTGTATTCGGCGATGCGTCACTTCGCGGAGGAACTGCGCCGGGCGGGTTGGCGGGTGGATTACCATCGGCTGGAGGAAACGCCGGCGTTCGGAGATGCGCTGGGGGCCCATGCGCGACGGTTCCAGCCGGAGGCGGTGCGGGTGATGGCTCCCTCGGACTGGACGACGACGGCGGCGTTGCCGCGCATGGCGGGCGCGGCGGGGCTGCGGCTGGAGGTGGTGCCGAGCAACCTGTTCCTGGTGGGCCGCGACGCGTTCCGAGAATGGGCGGGTACCTCGAAGCGTCTGTTGATGGAGCATCACTATCGGAGGGTCCGGCGCGAGCTGGGGGTGATGATGGAGCCGGACGGGACGCCGGCGGGCGGGCAATGGAACCTGGACGCGGAGAATCGCCTGGGCGTCTCGGAATGGCGGAAGGCGGGCTCGCCGCGTCCGGGGGCGGTGGCCTGGGAGAAGCCGGACGCCTGCACGCGGGAGGTGATGGCGATGGTGACGCGGGAGTTTGCCGGGCATCCGGGGGACGTGGAGGGGTTCGGATGGCCGGTGGATCGCGCGGGGGCGTTGCGATGGCTGGCTCGGTTCGTGGAGGAGCGGTTGCCGCAGTTTGGGGCGTTCGAGGACCTGATGCTGACGTCCGAGCCGGGGCTGTTTCACTCGATGCTGACCCCGATGCTGAACCTGGGGTTGCTGGGGCCGCTGGAATGCGTGCGCGCGGCCGAGGCGGCCTGGAGGGCGGGGCGGGTTCCGCTGGCGTCGGCGGAAGGCTTCGTGCGGCAGGTGTTGGGCTGGCGGGAGTTTGTGAACGGCGTGTATTGGCTGAAGGGGCCGGGGTACGCGGAGGGCAACGGGCTGGGTGCGGAGCGGCCGTTGCCCGCGTGGTTCTGGACGGGGGACACGGAGATGAAGTGCCTGGCGACGGTCCTGCGGGAGGCGTTGGACACGGGGTACAACCATCACATCCAACGGCTGATGGTGCTGGGCAACTTCCTGTTGCTGGCGGGGGTGCGCCCGGCGGAGGCGTTGGGTTGGTTCAACGAGATGTACGTGGACGCGCAGGACTGGGTGATGGCGGCGAACGTGCTGGGAATGGCGTTGCACGCGGACGGGGGGTTCATGGCGACGAAGCCCTACGCGGCGGGCGGGGCGTACTTGTCGCGCATGAGCGACTACTGCGAGGGCTGCCGCTTCAGCCCCAAGGTGAAAACGGGCGCGGACGCCTGCCCGTTCAACGTCTTGTATTGGCGGTTCATGGACGTGCACGCGGGGCGGTTCGGGAACAACCCGCGGATGGCGACGATCATTCGCTCCTGGCAGAAGCGCCCGGAGGCGGACCGCGCGAGGGTGTTGGCGGACGCGGAGGCGGCGTTGGCACGGCACGTGGGGGGGTGAGCGGGCCGGGGAGCGGGGAGCTGGAGGCGGGAAGCGGTAAGCGGGAAGCGGGGAGGCGGGAACCGTGCGTCCTGTCGAGAATCGGACGCGGTCGGAGAAGGTAGCAAGACCGTCTCGGTCTTGCCCGAAGCGGATCGGGCCGCGCGCCACACCCACCGCCCAACCTTCGACGCGCACGGAGTCCCGGCTTCACCCGGCCACGCCGTCGCACCGTCGAGATCGCCCTCGCCCCTCGCCTCTCGCTCCCCGCTCCCCACCCTGCCCGGGGCGTGAATTGGCGGTTGGAACGGCCGGGGCGGCGCGTGTACAACAGCCACGTTCCCGGCGGCGGCCTGCGCGTTGAATGAATCCACGTGGGGTCGGCGTCGGACGAGCGCCCTGATTCATGAAGAAGATTGCCATCATCGCCACGGGCCTGTCGTTGGCCGCCGGGATCGCCCGGGCCGCCGAGCAGGTGGACTTTGAAAAGGACGTTGCCCCCATCCTGGCCGAGCACTGCATCCAGTGCCACGGGGAGGACAAGCAGAAGGGCAAGCTGCGGTTGGACGGGAAGGCGGACGCCTTCAAGGGCGGCAAGAGCGGCACGGCGTCGGTGGTGGCGGGCGACGTGGGCAAGTCGGAGCTGATCCGGCGCGTGACGTTGCCGAAGGACAACGACGAGGCGATGCCGCCGGAGGGCGGGCCGTTGGCCGAGAAGAAGGTGGCGGCGCTGAAGTCGTGGATCGAGGGCGGCGCGAAGTGGCCGGACGGCTTCGTGGTGAAGGTGGCGGCGAAGGCGGGCGCGGCGTCGGCGTTGCCCCCGGCGGTCCCGGCGGCCCCGCGTAGGCCATTGGCTCCGTTGCCGGAGTTGCCCAAGGACTTCAAGCCATCGGCGGCGGAGGCGGCGGCCCTGGCGGCGTTGGCCAAGGCAGGCGTCGAGGCGCGTCCGGTGGCGCAGAATTCCCCGTGGCGCGAGGCCAACTTCCGTCTCAAGGGCGCGGAGGTGACGGACAAAACCGTGGAACCCCTCAAGGACCTCGCGAGCCTCATCGAGCTGCGGTTGGGCACGACCAAGTTGACGGACGCAGGCCTCGCGGCGTTGGAGAAGCTCGCGAACCTCCAGGTGCTGAGCCTCGAGGGCACGGCCATCACGGACGCCGGGCTGGCTCGCATCAAGAACCTGCAAAACCTGGTCTATCTGAACCTGTACGGCACCCAGGTCACGGACGCGGGCATCGAGCACCTCAAGGGCATGAAGCACCTCCGGAGCCTCTACCTGTGGCAGACCAAGGTGACGCCCGAGGGCGCCAAGAAGCTCCAGGAAGCCCTGCCCGGCTGCGAGGTCAACACCGGCGCCGAGCTCACCATCGTTCCTCCTGCGGAAAAGAAGGACGAGAAGAAGGACGAGAAGAAGAAGTAGGGCCCGGGCACCCGGCGTTCTCGGATCAATCCGAGGGGCCACGGGTCTTGTCGCGTCCCACGTCGTCGCTCGCGCCTCGCGGGACCCGAAAATCCCTCGCACCGGGACGCCGATGACCGCCGACGCCGGGAGGAAACATCCTCGCCGGCGTCTTCGTTTCGGCGTTCCACCTGGGTTCAAGCGACCCATGAACCTAGAAACGGCAGTCGAAGAGGATTTCAAAACGAGG
>CAYSGH010000150.1:0-6507 GCA_964430505.1 uncultured Akkermansia sp.
ACCGTGTGAAGCCTGCGGATCGGATGCCCTGACCCGGCGCGGTTGGGGAGGATGCTCGCGGGTGCGCCGCGCATGGGGCACGCGACGCCCAACCGGGAGCGCGGCCATCTCCGGCCTTCGGCTCGTCCCGGAGGAATAGCAATTCAATTGCCAATCCGCCATCCCCCTGCGATGCAGAGACATGGTTCATCGAACCGCGCAATCTCGCCTCGCTGATCTCGCCCGATGGTACCCAGCCGTCGCGCTCACCGGCCCCCGCCAAGCCGGGAAATCCACCCTCGCCCGCGCCACCTTTCCCACCAAGCCCTACGTCAGTCTCGAGGACCCCGACACGCGCGCTTCCGCCATCGAGGATCCCCGCGGGTTCCTGGCCCGTTTCCCCGACGGCGCCGTCCTCGATGAAGTGCAACGCACCCCCAACCTGTTCTCGTCGCTCCAGGGCTGCCTCGACAGAGACCCGCGCATGGGCCGCTTCGTCCTGACCGGCTCCTTTCAGTTCGGATTGCAGCAAGGCATCTCCCAGTCGCTCGCCGGTCGGGTGGGCCACCTGCACCTGCTCCCGTTCTCATGGCGGGAGCTCGTCTCGGGACAGCATGATGCGCCGACGTTGCACGGCGCCTTGTGGAAAGGGGGCTACCCCCCCGTGCACGACCGGGGCATCCCACCCGGAACGTGGTTTGCGGACTACTCCACGACCTACGTGGAGCGGGACCTTCGGCAACTGGTCCAGGTGCGCGACCTGGGGACCTTCCAGCGATTCCTTCGGATGTGCGCGACGCGCACGGCGCAGGTGCTCAACCTGTCGGCATTGGCCGCCGATTGCGGCGTCACGCACCACACGGCCAAGGCATGGCTCTCGGCATTGGAGGCCAGCCATGTTGTCCACCTGGTGCCCCCGTGGCACTCCAACCTCGGCAAGCGCCTGGTGAAGGCCGCCAAGCTGTACTTCGTGGACCCGGGCCTCGCGGCATGGCTTGCCGGGCTCCGACGCGAGGAAGACGTGGAACTGGGCTCGCTCCGCGGACCCCTCTTCGAGACCTGGGTGGCGTCGGAATGCCTGAAGTACCAACGCCACCGCGGTCGCACGCCAGACCTCTACCATTGGCGAGACGCGCATGGGCACGAGGTGGACCTGCTTCTCGAGGTGGGCCCTGGGCGGCTGCTGGCCATGGAGTGCAAGTCCGGCCAAACGGTCGCCGGGGACTGGTTCCTGCCCCTCGCCAAGCTCGCCGGCCTCATGCCATCGCTCCGGGGCGCGGTGGTGTATGGCGGCGATGCTTCCCAGACTCGAACCTCCTTCGCCGTCTGTGCTTGGCGGGACATCGAGACCTTGCTGGACCAAGCTTTCTCGGGTGCGAATCCAAGTCCATCGCCCTGAATGGGTCGCAGGCGGGGCGCGCCGCCATCCCCCCGCCCCCCCAACCCACGTCAATTCCCGTTCCCCGTCCTCGCCCGGAAGAACCGTGCCCCCTCCGTCCCCTCCACCCGCGCCCTCAACACCCCGCCCTTCCCCGTCCCCACCACCACGTCCCTCCACGTCTCCAGGTCCGCCGACGACTGGATCACCGCCCGCCCCGCGCCGCCCCCCATCGACCGCACCTGGTACCCGCCCTCCAACGTCGGCACCACCTCCACCCAGGCCGGCTGCACCCCCGCCGTCTCCGGCGTCCACGCCACCTCGTCCACCCAGGCCGCGTCCTCGCCCTCGTCCGTGCTCCCGTCCTTCGCATACCGCCACGTCACCGTGTGCAACCCCTCCGGCACCTCCAACCGCACCGCCGCCCAGTTCCGTTCCCCGGTCATTCGCCCCTTCCTCTGCCCGTCCACCAACACCTCGGCGTAGTCCCAACCCTCCTCGCACGACGTCCGCCACCAGAACGTCAGGCTCCCCGGACCCCGCAACGGCAGCCGCATCTCGCTCGACTGATACCCGCCGATCCTTGCCGACCGCGCCGCGTCCTCGCCGTCGTGGCTCGTTGTCGTCTGGTAATGCCATCCCGTCGCCGTCGGCCACGGCCACGCAACGTCCAAGCCCGTGTCCAACGCCAGCCCAAGGCTTTGCCACGACGCCTTCACCCCAACCACCACCTCGCGCACCGTGCCGCCCGCGACGTTCGTCGCCGCCAACGCATAACGACCCGCCTCCACGCCTCGCACCCGCGCGATCTTCAACGTCGCGTTCGTCTCCCCCGGCAACGGCTCCCCCTCGTGCAACCATTGCAACGTCGCCGACGGAATCGCCTCCACGGCCGCCGCCAACGCCACGTCCTCGCCCTCCGCCACCTCCAGGCTCCCCGGCAATCCTCCAATCACCGGAGCGACGCGCCGCACCGTCACCAACGCCGGCTCGCTCTGGATCGTCCCCAGATCGTTCCGCACCTCCACCCGATACTCGCCCTCGTCCCCGACCGTCGCCGACGCCACCCGCACCGTCGCGTTCGTCGCCCCGGGCAACGCCACGCCCCCGCGCGTCCATTGGAACGTCGGGGCAGGCACGCCCGACGCCTCCACCGACACCTGAAACCCCTTCCCATGATCCACCGTCAACGCCCGGGGCTGGCCCGTGATCGTCGGCGCGTAGAACACCGACACCCGCACCTCGCGCCCCGTCACCGTCCCCACCTCGTTCGACGCCACCAACCGATACACGCCCGCGTCCCCCACTTGGATTCCCGCGAGCGTCAACGTGCTGTTCGTCGCACCGGGCAACGCCCGACCATCGCGCGTCCATTGCAACGTCGGCGCCGGGTTCCCATCCACCCCGGCGCCCAGCCGCACCGTCGCGCCCGCGTTCACCGACGTGTCCGTGGGCTCGAACACCAGCTCCGGCCCATACAAGACGTCCACCGTGAACGCCCGGCTCGTGGCCGTCCCGTGGACGTTCGTCACCACCAGCTTGTACAAGCCCGCGTCCTGACGGCCCAACGACGCAAACTCCAGCGACTCGCCCGTCACGACCCGGGTCGCGCCCGCCTGGCTCCACGCGAAGGCCATTGGGCGCTCGCCCAGGAGGCCCGCCGACACCGTCACCCGGCTCCCCTCCACGCGTCGCACGTCCTGGGGTTGATCCACGATCACCGGGGCCGCCGCCTCGCTCGCCAATAAGGCCCGCACGTCCGACGCGCCCAGCGCCCGCGCATACACCCGGACGTCGTCCAACCGCCCCAGGAACCCGCCCGTGCCATCGTGCCGCAGGCCCAGCCTCAGGCCGTTCGTCGTGGTCGTCAGGCTCGGCACCACGACGCCCGTGCTTGCCATGGGACGCGCCACGCCATCCAGATACACCTGCACCGCGCCGCCCGACGCGTCGTACACCGCCACCACGTGCTGCCAACGATTGGTCCCAAACGCCGGCCCCGTCGTGTCCCATGTGCCGTCGCCCCGGGGCCGGAACCGGATGCCACCCGCGCCCAACGGCGACGTGCCCAGTTGCAGGTCCATGGAGCCCGGCCCCTTCGAGAACAACGTCTCCGCATCGCCCCCGCCCGACGCGCCCGCGCGGCGCACCGGGTTGAACCACAAGGCGACGGTGAAGTTCATGGTCGCGAAGGCCGGATGATCCGGGATCTCCACGAAGTCGCCCGCCCCATTAAAGGCAACGGCGGCATTCGCCCTCCCACGCCGATCCGTGGCCAGCGACGCGCCTTGCAGAACCACGGGATGGTTCCAGGCCCCCTCGTCCGCGACGCCGCCGTTGAAGGGCAAGTACGCCACCAACCCGCCCAAAATCGCCGGGTCGGCCCCCGTCACGGTCACGCGCGCCACCTGGCTTGAAATCGTTCCCACGACATTGGACGCCACCAACTGATACGAGCCCATCCCCGCCGCCTGGACCGGACCCAAGACTAACGTGGCGTTGGTTGCGCCCGGCACCGGGACGCCTTCCCGGAACCATTGCAAAACCGACGCCGGAAACGACGCCACCGACGCGGCCAACGTCACGCTCCCGCCGGGATCCACGGTCGTGTCCAAAGGCTGGGACACGATGGCGGGCGGCATGTGGACCACTACGACGGCCGGGGCGCTGGTGGCCCGGCTCATGACATTGGTGGCGATAACCCAATAGCTCCCCGCATCCGACAACCGCAGGTTGGGCAACACCAAGTTCGTGCTCGTGGCCCCATCCAGGGCGACGCCGTCCTTGAACCATTGATAGCCCAAGGCATTCGTCGCCCCGACCGACAACGTCGCCGTCCCGCCCACCAACGCCGTCACCGAGTCCGGCGGAACCCCAATCGCCGCCGCCGGCGGAAGCTCGCTGGCATAAAGGGCGGCCACCTCGGAGTCGGACAGGGCGCGGTTGTAAATCCGAGCATCATCCAAAAGGCCCCGGTAATTGTATCCAGTCTCCCCCATGAGCCCGCCGAGCGTGGCAGAACCGAAGATCAAGCTGCAATCCACCGCGAACTGCGAATCCACGGATGCCTCGGTCACCAACTGTCCGTCCGCGTACTGGCGTAGGGTCGAGCCGGTCTTAGCGAGGACGACATGCTTCCAAACGTTCCAACCCCAACCCGTGATGCCGGGAAAGGCCTCCACGCTGGCCCACTGTTGACCCGTGCCGACCGCAAAGCGCATCTCACCCGGCTTGCCCGGGGTCCCAAATCCCATGGCGATGCCCGGATGCGGAAACGTGTTGAAGACGGTGCCAATCTCACCCGCCTCGGCCATGGCCGTCAGGGCAACCCATACCCCGATGGTGAAGTCGATCTGGCCGGACCTAAAAAGGGCGTTGGTCACCACCATCGAGTTTGGCCGGCTGGTCTCCGAGAGCGCCAAGGACGCCCGCGGCTGTCCAAAGCGGTCCATGGCATAGGACACATGGTTCTCCACACCATGGTTCCCAAGTCCCGAGAGATCGGAACCGGATCCATCAAACGGATAATACCCCACCAACCCCTTCCAGATCCCAGGGTTGACCCCGTTGATCGAAAGCGTGGCCACGCTGCTCGTGACGGAGCCGAAACCATTGCCTGCCACCACTTGATAATCCCCGATCCGTGGCGGCTGGACGTTGGTAAGGGTCAGGGTGGCATTCGTCGCGCCTGGCAATGGGGTGCCGTCTTTGAGCCATTGGAACGTGGTCGCGTTGGTGGCGACGATGGAAAACGTGGCGGTGTCGCCGAGGTTGGCGGTGAGGGATTGGGGTTGGACTAGGATGCGGGCGAAGGCGGACTCATCCGTCAGTTGGAACACGCCCTCCTGGGATGCGACGACCAGCGATGGACCGACGACATAGACCGAGCAAAACCCGGAATTGGTCAGGACACGGGTCCAGGTGAGGTCTGGCCGACGTAGCCAAATGCCACTGCCATGCACAGGCACATAAAGGGCTCCGCCATACACGGCAGGATGATCAACGTGTCGAATGGAGGCCACCGGGACAGCAGAGCCTTCCTCCCGCCATGTGTCCCCGTTGTCGTCGGAGCGACGCACGACGCCGGACGATGTGCTAACGCCCAAGACCGCGTTGGCCGTTCGGGCAAGGAGTTGGAATTCCGGATGCCGCTTGCGCCATGTCCTGCCCCCATCGTCCGAGGACACGACGCCACCATCAACCAGGCCGGCTAGAAACCTCCCATTTGCTGCCGCAAGCAGTGACCATCCGTCATGTACGGCGAGCGTATTGTCCCATCCCGTCCCGTTCCATCGATACAGCCCGCGTGGCCATCCGAAGTAGCCCGCGACGTAATCGGTTCCATTGTAGGCCATCCGGCCAATCCCGGTCCCGAAGCTGCTGGCGACGGGGCCGGTGAAGGTCCAGTTAGTGCCATGGTCGCGGCTGAGCCAGATCCCGTCATCGAGCGCCCCGACAAAGGTCAGGCCGCCGCCTACGACGGATCGCGTGGCAATCGCAAGCCCGGGCCGTCCTTGGGATGGGAACGCCGCCTTGGTCCAGGTGACGCCCTGATCCGCGCTCAGGTAAACGCCAGTGTCGCCCGTTCCGAGCCAGTTCCCATTTTCAAGCAGGGCAACCTGCTCCAGCACGAGGTCGCTCCTCTTTTGGAACTGGGCTTGTGCTGGAGCCGAGGCAATCGCCATTCCAAGGGCAAGGGCGAGGACATTGAGGGCTTGTGTCTTCATGTTGGCGTTCCTCAGGACAAAACCATGGACACGTTCTTTCCCACGCCCCCGCGTTCCCCGACAAAGGGTAAAAGCATCTAAAGTTTCGCCTCGGCTGTTACGGCGAAGGGGGACGGAGATGGGCGGGTGTTGGGGGGGGAGCGACATGCGCCGATCGGGGCGGGGATGGGGCGTTCGCGCCACCGCTCCGTCCGAACCCGACGGGCGCATGTCGCGCACCCGAATCTTCGGTGGAGCGGTCGCCCGCGAGCGTCGGGGCGGGGTGCGCTCGATCGTGGCTCGGTCGTGCAGGATCAGGAGCGGGTCCTCGACGTTTTCGGCGGGTGGGCCGGCGTCATCCCCTGGGCACTTGGTTTGGAAGAGGCACGTCACCCTAGAAACGGCCGTTGGGCAGTCTGTAGGCCGCGTGCCCTCACGCGGCGA
>CAYSGH010000151.1:0-6112 GCA_964430505.1 uncultured Akkermansia sp.
CGCACCGGGCATGCGGCATCGCCATCGCCGCGTGAGGGCACGCGGCCTACAGGCTGCCCAAGTGCCGTTTCTAGGTTGAGTCCAAGCGAGGCGGGAACGGGCTTCGGGGAATCTTCGGCCCACACGGGGCCATGCCGGGCTGATGGGAACGGTGGGTGGCGGGGGCCCGCCGATGGATGGCAGGGGCGAATCTCTGGTTGCTGACCCTGATTTTCGCCGCCTCGTGCGGCGCGGCGGACGGCGTCGCCACGGAGGTCGGCCCTGGCGAGTGGGAGCTTGCGGGGGTGTTGCTCGTGGATGTTGGAAACGCCCACTGCGCGGGGCTCGCGCGGCGGACACGGGAGGCGGGGCTGGACCCCGTGGCGTTCGAGGAGGCGATGGACCACCGGGTGCATCGCACGGCGGTGATGCAGGACGTGGCGGAGGCACGCGGGCTGGGGGAGCGGGCGGTGCCGGTCTTGTTTGCGAACGGCGCGTGCATCGAAGGAGCCGAGGCGATTCGGAAGGCCCTGCGAACGCCGCCCCCAAAGCCGCCGCCCACTTGGGCGGAACTGGCGGTGGAACGATTGGCGCTGGACCTGCGCGGATCGCCCGCACGGGGACCGGAGGACGCGCCCGTGGTGATCGTGGAGTTCACCGACTTCCGCTGCGGGTTTTGCCAGGTCCAGTCGCGGGCCTTGACCGAAGTGGAGGCGGCCTTTCCCGGCCGGGTGCGGCGGGTGTTCAAGAACCAGCCGCTGCGAGGGGACGCGGAGGCGTTGCTTTCCCACCTGGCGGCCCTGGCGGCGTTGGACGAGGGCCGCTCCTGGGACGGGTGCGCGCGGCTCGGCGTGCATGCGGGCACGCCCACGGCCCACCGGTTGGGCGAACCGGCCCGATCCATGGGCATGGACCGGGAACGGTTGCTGGAGTCGATGCGGCAGCACCGGCACCGGGGCCGGATTCGGGCGGACCTTGCTGAGGTGCAGGAGCGCGGGAACTGGGCCTCGACATGGAACGGTTCGAGCGCGACCTCCGCGAACCCTGCTTCAAGGCCACCGTGGCACGGGATGTCGTGGAGGCCCGCGCCATCGGGGCGACGACGACGCCCACGGTCTTCCTCAACGGGTTGCGATTCGACGGGATCCAGGCGTTGGCCGAGTACGTGGCGGCGAATGCCGGGCCCCCGGCCCAAGGAAAGCAGGAACGCCTCGTGCCCGGAGGCCCGGCGCCCGGGCCGACCGGCCGCCGTTTTCCCCGCTGGAAAACCGGGGCGCATGAGGTTCTCATGAGGCCATGTCCGGCGCGCGTCCTTCATCGTGGTGCAGGGAGCTTTGTGCCCTCGCAGGATCGGCGTTCCTCGGAGCGTGGACGTGGGTGGCTCCCGGGCCTGCGGTGGCGGAGGATGCACCGCGCGCCAACAAGGCCAGCAGCCGCGACTGGTGGTCGCTTCGGCCCTTGGCCCGGCCCGCGATCCCGGCCGCCATGGCGGACGGCACCGCAGATCGCGCCACGAATCCCGCCCATCCCATCGATGCGTTTCTTCACGCGCGCCTTGCCGCCAGCGGCCTCCATCCGTCGCCCGAGGCGGACCGGCGCACGTTGATCCGGCGCCTGAGCTTTGACCTCGTGGGGTTGCCCCCCACGCCCGAGGAGGTGGCGGCCTTCGAGACAGACCCGGATCCCCGAGCGTACGAGAAGCTGGTGGATCGCCTCCTGGCGTCCCCGCGCCACGGCGAGCGTTGGGCGCGGCATTGGCTGGACGTGGTGCACTTCGGCGAGACCCACGGCTACGACAAGGACAAGCCCCGGCCGAACGCATGGCCTTATCGCGACTACGTCATCCGCAGCCTCAACGAGGACAAGCCCTACGCCCGCTTCGTGCAGGAACAGGTGGCGGGCGACGTCCTCTTTCCCGGCACGCGCGATGGCATCGAGGCCATGGGCTTCGTCTCGGCGGGGCCGTGGGACCTCATCGGGCACGAAGAGGTCCCGGAGAGCAAGATCGACGGCAAGGTCGCCCGGCACCTCGACCGCGACGACATGGTGGCGACCACGATCCAAACGTTCGCCAGCCTGACCGTCCAATGCGCGCAGTGCCACGACCACAAGTTCGATCCCATCAGCCAGGAGGATTACTACAGCTTGCAGGCCGTGTTCGCCGCCGTGGACCGGGCGGACCGCAAGTATGACGCCGACCCGGCGGTGGCGCGGTCACGGGCCGAGTGGACGGGACGACAGGAGGCCCTGATGGCGCGGCGGGATGCCCTCGACAAAGTGGTCCTCGCCCGGGCGGGCGACGGGGTGAAGGACCTCGACCGCCGCATCGACGAGGCGGTGAAGGCGGCCAAGGGCTCGGACGCGTTCGGCTACCACAGCCACATCGAGACCAAGGCGGACGCGGCCAAGTGGGTCCAGGTGGATCTCGGTCGCAGCGAGGCGTTGGAGAAGGTTGTCCTGCACCCGTGCAAGGACGACTTCGCGGGCATTGGCGAGGGCTTTGGATTCCCGCCGCGATACCGCGTGGAGGCGTCCGACGACCCCCTCTTCCAAGACGGCGTCGTGGTGGTGGCGGACCGCACGGCGGCGGACGTGGCCCATCCCAAGCTGCGGGCGCAGGAACACGTGGCGAAGGGCGTTCGCGCGCGGCACGTCCGCGTGACCGCCACGCGGCTCGCGACCCGGTCGGGCGACTACATCTTCGCCTTGGCGGAGCTGCAGGTGCTGGGGCCCGGCGGGACGAACTGGGCGCGGGGCAAGGCCGTGACGGCGTTGGATTCCATCGAGGGGCCGCCGCGTTGGCAGCGCGTGAACCTCACCGACGGTTGGTCGCCCGGGGGGGGCCGCATGGATGGAGAGGCGGTGGACGTGGCGGCGTTGCGACGCGACCGGGACCGGGAGATCGAGAAGGCGACGTTGCCCGCCGAGACGGCCGAGCGGGAGCAGTTGGAGCGGGGCCTTGCGGAGGCGAAGGCGGCGTTGGCGGCGCTGCCGCCGCAGAGCGTGGCCTACGTGGCGACGGTGCATCGCGGCGGCGGGGCGTTTGCGGGCACGGGTGCACAGGGCGGCAAGCCGCGCCCGATCCACGTGTTGAGCCGCGGCAACGTGCAGAAGCCAGGCAAGCCGGTGGGGCCGGGGACGTTGTCGTGCGTGTCGGGGTTGCCGACGCGCTTCGACTTGGCGGAGGGGCACGCCGAGGGCGAGCGCCGCGCGGCGCTGGCGCGGTGGCTGACCCGGCCGGAGAACCCGTTGACGTGGCGTTCCATCGTGAACCGCGTGTGGCAGTACCACTTTGGGAAGGGGTTGGTGGACACGCCCAACGACTTCGGCCGCATGGGCGGGTTGCCGAGCCACCCGGGGCTGTTGGAATGGCTGGCCGTCGAGTTTCGCGATGGAGGCCAATCCCTGAAGGCGTTGCACCGGCTCATCGTGACCAGCGCCGCCTACCGCCAGCGGTCGGACGTGGCGCAGGAACGCGCGTCGGCCCTCGACGCCGACAACCGCCTGCTGTGGCGGCAAACCCGGAGGAAGCTCGAGGCCGAGGCCGTGCGGGACGCCGTGTTGATGGTGTCCGGCAAGCTCGACCTGCGGATGGGCGGTCCGAGCTTCCAGGACTTCGTCATCGAGCGCCCGGAGCATTCGCCGCACTACGAGTACCACCTGCATGACCCGGAGGACCCGAGGTCGCATCGTCGATCGGTGTACCGATTCGTGGTGCGGTCGCAGCAACAGCCCTTCATGACGGTGTTGGACTGCGCGGACCCGTCGATGCAGGTGGGGCGTCGCAACGAGGGGGCGTCGCCGTTGCAGGCGCTGGCGTTGCTGAACAATCCCATGATGCTTTCGATGTCCCGGCACTTTGCGGCGCGCCTGGAGGCGATGCCGGGCGACCTCGCCGGTCGCGTGGCCCGCGCGCACGCCGAGGCCCTGGGCCGGCCACCCACCACGGAGGAGCGCGACGCCCTCGCCTCGCACGCGCGGATCCATGGCCTGGCCCACACGTGCCGCCTCCTCCTGAACCTCAACGAGTTCGTGTACGTGGACTGACGCCATGCGACATCCCTCACCGTTCCATCATTCGGTTCCGGGCCAGCAGCCTTTCTCCCGCCGCGACTTCCTGTGGCGCTCCGGCGGCGGGCTGGGCGGGATCGCCTTGGCCAGCCTGCTGTCGGGCGAGGGCCTCCTGGCGGAGGGGACGGCCGCCGGGCCGTTGCCGCCGGGCCGCGCGCACCATCGGCCGCGGGCGCGCCGCGTGATCCAGTTGTTCATGGCGGGCGCGGCCAGCCACATCGACCTGTTCGACTACAAGCCCGAGCTGGTGAAGCGCGACGGGCAACCCAGCGACTTCGGGGAGCCGGTGGAGGCCTTCCAGAACGGGCTGGGCCCGTGGCTCAAGCCGGTGTGGCCGTTCCGTCCGCATGGGCAGTCCGGGAAGCCGCTGGGCGACGTCGTGTCGGACCTCGGGCGCGTCGTGGACGACATCGCCTTCATCCACAACCTGGTGGGCAAGACCGGGGTCCACAGCCAGGCCACGTACCTTCAATCGACGGGGTTTCAGTTGCCCGGGTTCCCCGGCATGGGCGCGTGGGTGGCGTATGGCCTGGGGTCCCTTAACGAGAACCTCCCGTCGTTCGTCGTGTTGCCGGACCACCGCGGGTTTGCGTCGAATGGCCCCAAGAACTGGGACGCTGCGTTCCTCCCGGGCCAACATGCCGGGACGATCCTGTATCCGGGCCGCGAGACCCCGATTGCGGACCTGTTCCCGGGCAAGGCGGGCGGGTACGTGACGAGCCGCGGCGAGGAGGAGGGGCACCGGTTGATGGCCGCGTTGAACCGTCGTCATGCGGCCACGCGCAAGGGCGACGCCCGGCTGGACGCGCGCATCCGGAGCTACGAGCTGGCGGCGCGCATGCAGCTGGCGGCGCCCGAGGCCATGGACGTGTCGCGCGAGCCCGACTGGCTGCTGGAACGGTACGGGATCCGGCGCAACCCGCCGACGTGGCCGGCCGAGATCAACGCGGCCGAGGAGGCGCATCATTTCGGGACGAAGTGCCTCGTGGCGCGGCGGCTGGTGGAGCGCGGGGTTCGTTTCGTGCAGGTGTGGAGCGGCAACGACAACAGCTTCCCGCGGCGCAACTGGGACTCTCACGAGGACATCCGGCAGGACCACGGTGCGTTGGCCGCCGGGTTTGCGCGGGGCGCCAGCGCGCTGATCGAGGACCTCAAGCAGAGGGGCCTCCTGGACGACACGATCGTCTTGTGGACGACGGAGTTTGGGCGGATGCCCAGCTCGCAGGGCGGCAAGGGGCGTGACCACAACCCGTACTGCTTCACCAACTGGCTGTGTGGCGGCGGCGTGCGCGGCGGCGTCACGGCCGGCGAAAGCGACGAGTGGGGCTACAAGCCCCGCGACCGCGCCAACCCCACCACGGTGTACGACATCCACGCCACCATCCTCCACTTGCTGGGCATCGACCACACGCGGCTCACGTTCCGCCACAACGGCGTGGACCGCCGCCTCACGGACGTCCACGGCGAGGTCATCCGCGGAATCTTGGCCTAGCCTAGCGACCGCACGGGGATCCCATGGCCACGCAGCATCGCATCTTCGCCATGCCCTTCGCACGCGTGTATCCCCTGTACCTTGCGAAGGTGGAACGGAAGGGCCGGACCCGGGCGGAGCTGGACGCCGTCATCGAGTGGCTGACCGGCTGGGGCTCGGACGCGCTGGGTGAGGTCGTGCGACAAGGCGCCGACATGGCGTCGTTCTTCCGTGACGCGCCCTGCATGAATCCGGAGCGACTCCGCGTGCGTGGCGTCGTCTGCGGCGTGCGCGTGGAGGAGGTGGAGGACCCGTTGATGCGGGAGATCCGCATCCTCGACAAGCTGGTGGACGAGCTGGCGAAGGGGCGGCCCCTGTCGAAGGTCTTGGGGCCTCGCGCCTGAGCCCTTCGATCGGGTCCGGCGTCACCGAGCGGGCGTGGCGGGCATTTCGGCCGTATCGGCTTCGGCGGCTCCGGCGTCGGCCCTTGGTTGCTGGGAACCGGACTCAACCTAGAAACGGCAGTTGGGCAGTCCGTAGGCCGCGTGCCCTCACGCGGCGATGGCGATGCCGCATGCCCGGTGCGCCGGG
>CAYSGH010000152.1:0-6079 GCA_964430505.1 uncultured Akkermansia sp.
GGTTCGCCGGGGTGCTCACCGTGCCGAGGGATACGCAACGAAGTGCCAGCCACACGTCCGCCCCGAATGCATCGACGGTCCCCAAGGGCCATGACCTGGCACCTTGGGGAGATCCCCGTGCGTTGCGGATAGGGTCCCGGCCTTGCGACACCCCGGTCAACAGGGCGGGCAGGAACGGCGGGAGGAAGGAGGCCGAGCGCGGATCAGGCTCCCATGCCGTCCTCGAAGCTGCCCCCGGCGGCGGGCCAGCAGCAATGGTCGCGCACGTAGGCGATGCCATTGGCGCTGGTGTGGTCGAGGTCGCGATGCGCGGACTCGGCTTCGACGACGAGCGGGGCGCTGTCGGTGCCGTTGAGCTTGCAGTAGCGGTCGCGGTAACCCACGTGGAGGAGCAGCTCAACGTAGCGCTGCATGTTGAGGTCGCCCGACGGCAGGTCCGTGAACTGCATCGCGCGCTTGGGCCAGTTCGATTCCATGGCGCGCAGTGGGAACCCGGGCCGGATGACGAAGTTCTTCACGTGGGCGGCATGGATGTACTTGCCGACCTTGAGGAAGCGGGTCTCCCAGCCCTCGCCCTCCCAGCAATGGGAAGGATCCGCGTTGACGGCGAGGCAGGGGTCGTTGTCGCAGATCTGGACGAGCATGAGGAAGTCGTCCGCACACATTGCGCCGGTGCCCGGGTGGATCTCGTGGCACAGCTTGATGCCCAGGTCGTTGGCCTTCTTGCGGAGCTTGGCGGTCTTCTTGACGAAGCGTTCCTGGCCTTCCTTGACGAGGTCAAAGCCCGCGCCGGACCAGAACCCCCAGGGATAGCCACTGGCCACCTCCCACCCGAAGGCGACGCCCCAGAACATGGGGATCGTCTTCATGCCGAGATCGGCGGCGAGGTCCATGAGCTTGAGAAGGTAGGCCTCGTGCCACTTCTCGATCTTCTCGGGGGACTCCTTGGCGACGTCGGGCGGGATGAAGGGGTTGCCGGACTTCGTGCCGGTCCAGGCCGACGTGTGCACCCAGAACGGGCAGTGGGCGGAAATGCCGTCCAGCTTCATGCCGCGGGACTCGAAGGCGGCGCGGATGTCCTTGGGCTTGCGGAACCCGCCCTTGCCGTCGCCCAGCATGTAGTTGCTGGGCTGCGCCCCGGAGGCCCCGGAGGCCTTGGCATAGTCCAAGAACTGTTCCAACGACTTGGCCCCGTGCTGGGCTCCCTCAATCGATGCGTGAAAGGCATTCGGCATGGTGCGTTCCTCGTGAGTATTCCGTGATGTGGGTCACTCCCTATAGATGCCGCGCGACGCTGGCAAACCGAAAACAGGCGGATGGCCGTGCGACGAGGGCTCGCGCGCAGGACAAGGCCCGGCCTGCCATGCGGGCCTCGCGGCCGGGCGAACGCGCCGGTTCGGGGATTTCCTCGCGCGGCCGGGTGTGGTTGGGTCTTGGGCGACATGCACAAGACGGCGTTGTTGTTTGCAGGGCAGGGGGCCCAGGTGGTGGGGATGGGGCGCGACCTTGCGGAGGCATTTCCCACGGCGGCGGCGTTGTTCCGGCGGGCCGACGAGGCGCTGGGGCACGGGTTGTCGGCGGTGTGCTTCACGGGGCCGGAGTCGGAGCTGACCCGCACGGAGAACGCCCAGCCCGGCATTTACCTGACGAGCTGGGTGGCGCTGGAGTTGTTGAAGGAGTCGGTGCCGGGGCTGGCCTTCGAGGCGACGGCCGGGTTGTCCTTGGGCGAGTTCACGGCGTTGGCGGCGGCCGGGGCCATGACCTTTGAGGACGGGCTGCGCGTGGTGCGGATGCGCGGGCGCTTCATGCAGGAGGCGTGCGACGCGACCCGGGGCGCGATGGCGGCCGTCATCGGGCTGGACGAAGCCCCCACGCGCGAGGTGTGCGCCGAGGCGGGCGTGACGCTGGCGAACCTGAACTGCCCCGGACAAATCGTGATCTCCGGCGACGCCGATCGCATCCCGGCGGCGGTGGAACTGGCCAAGGCCAAGGGCGCGCGCAAGGCCATCCCGTTGCCCGTGGCCGGGGCGTATCACTCGCCGTTGATGGCGTCCGCACAGCCCAAGCTGGCCGAAGCCCTGGCCACGTTGACGTGGGCGGAGCCGCGCGTCCCGGTGGTGAGCAACGTCACGGCCCGGCCGCACGGCGCCGCGTCGTCCATCCCGGGCGTGCTCATGGAGCAGGTGACGTCGTCGGTCCGGTGGGAGGAGTCGATGCGTTGGTTGCTGGGCCAGGGCTTCACGCGGTTCATCGAGCTGGGGCCGGGCGCGGCGCTGGCCGGGTTCATGAAGCGGATCGACAAGTCCGCCACCGTGCTGAGCGTTTCGGATGCCGCCTCGCTGGCGGCGACCGTCGCGGCGTTGAAGGCGTCCGCGCAGGGCTGAGGCGGCGGCCGGACGGGGCGGGAGCCAACGGGAACGACGAGCCATGGCGCGGCGCACCTACCTGGGGATCGACATCGGGGCCGAGAGCGGCCGCGTGGTGGCGGGGCATTGGGAGGGCGGGCGGCTGCGGCTCGAGGTCGTGCACCGGTTCGCAAACGGGCCCGTGACGGTGGAGGGCACGTTGCGCTGGGATCTTCCCCGGCTTTGGGAGGGCGTGCGCGACGGGTTGCGGCGCGCGTCCCGGTTGGGGCCCGTCGCGTCCGTGGGCGTGGACACGTGGGCGTTGGACTACGTGTTGACGGGGCGCGACGGCGCGATGCTGGAGCCGGCCTATTGCTACCGCGACCCGCGCACGCGGGGGATGGTGGCGGAGCTGGAACGGCGCCTGGGCCGCCAGCGGGTCTTCGCGGAGACGGGCGTGCAGTTCATGGAGATCAACACGCTGTGCCAATGGATGGCGCACGCGCGCGGTCATCCCGGCGCGCTGGAACGGGCGCACGCCGTGTTGATGGTGCCGGACTGGCTCAACGCCCGGCTCAGCGGCGAGGTCGCCTGCGAGTTCACCAACGCCACCACGACGCAGTTCCTCGACCCGCGCCGACGCGACTGGGCCCGTGGATTGCTGGGCGACCTCGGGTTGCCGACGCACGCCTTGCTTCCATTGAGCCTTCCCGGCACGCGGCTCGGGCCCTTGCTGCCGGAGGTGGCGTCCGACTCGGGCCTGGGTCCGGTTCCCGTGGTGCTGCCCGCCACGCATGACACGGGTTCGGCCGTCGTGGGCGTGCCGACGCGCGAAACGGGCAGGCCGGGCTGGGCCTACATCAGCTCCGGGACATGGTCCTTGGTGGGCCTTGAGACGGACGAGCCGTTGCTGGGCGACGATGCCCTGGCGGCGAACCTCACCAACGAGGGCGGGCACGCCGGGACATGGCGCGTGCTCAAGAACGTGATGGGCCTTTGGCTCGTCCAACGGGTCCGCGCGGCGCTGGGACGCGGCGGCGCGTTGCCGTCCTACGATGCGTTGGTCGCCGAGGCGGCCGCCGCCGCGCCATGGCGCAGCGTGGTGGACCCGGACGACCCGGCGTTCCTGATGCCCGACGACATGGTGGAGGCCGTTCGCGAGGCGTGTCGCCGGGCGGGGCAGCCGGTGCCCGACACGGTGGGCCAAGTAGTGCGGTGCTGCCTGGAAAGCCTGGCCGTGAAATATGCGCGGACGTTGTCGTTGCTGGAGCAGGTGTCCGGCGAGCCCATCCACACCGTCCACATCGTGGGGGGCGGCTCGCGAAACGCGTTGCTGAACCAATTGACCGCCGACGCCTCCGGGCGACGCGTCGTCGCCGGCCCGGCCGAGGCGACCGTGCTGGGGAACATCCTGGTGCAACTGGAGGCGGATGGCATGGCGCAGGGCCTTGCGGGGTTGCGTTCCGTCGGCTCCGGGGTGGAGCCGCTGGTGGAATACGAGCCGGGCGGCGCTCGGTGATCGGGCGGTGGCGCTCGGCGAGCGGTGAGCGGAGGATGCACCTGGGCGTGGCACGCGAGGGCCCGATGGACTGTGGGTCCCGGGAACGGGGGCAACGTGTCCGCAATTCCCTCATGCCGTGAATTCTGCCGATCTGCAATGCCGCTGGAATCAAGGCCGACGGGCGCGTCTTCTTCACCCATCGACGTCCTTCGTTCTTCCTCCTTCCCCCTTCCGGCGATGCACACTGGACCCGCGCCAGCCAACACGATCAGGCGTCCCGGGTTTTCGCGCAGTCGCTGACCCTCGCGGAGGGAACGCTGCCCCATCCGGGAGACATGTCCCCCAGCAAGTCCCTTGGCCGGCGATGATCGCCTGCTCGCACGCGAGGATCCGTTCGGCGAGGAGCGGAGCCTGTGTCGTGTCTCAGAAATCGCGGGCGTTTCGTTGCTTGGCGTGACCGTTTCCCATTCGTTCTGGCCCCCCTCGCCGGGGTGCGTGAATCGAGCGGGCGACGGGTTCCGGTGGTGTCGCTTCGCTCAACCACCGGCGACCATCTGGCATCCCCCCGGGATGCGGCCGATCTCAGACCAAGGTGATGTTGGACACGCGTTGGGATCATGCCAGGCGCACCTCGATGCGGAGCGATGGCGGGCGGTGGATGCCGGAGGCATCCGAGCGTGTAGCCGGTGGGTGAGCGAAGCGACACCACCGGTCACCGGTCCCCAATAAACCCCGCGCATCCCGGCAGGGATGCCAGCGCGGTTGCGTGCATTGCCTTTGAGTTTGGGAAGGTCGGGGGCGGGGCAATCGGAGTATCCCTTTCCATGGAACATTGGGCATCGTGGCGCCGTGGTGGCGTGGTCTTCCCTGGTCCCTCAAGGCGACGCACCAACGTGGTGCGGGTTGTTGCGGTGGGTTGCCATGGGGTCCTTTGATTTGGGGCGGTCGTTGGACGCCGACGATGGGAACCGGGTCCTTCACCGGATGCTTACTTTTGAGGCGCACGTGGGCCTTGGCGGCGGCCTTGCGACGTCGATGCGAGGCCCAGTCCATGCAGTTGGCCGCAAGTTCCAGCGTCGTGGAGTCGATGATGTGGATGGCCTTGCGAAGCTTCCCGAGCCTGCCCGGGAACCGGCGCTTGCCGAAGCCGGGGGCCTGGGAAACCAGATGGTCGCGGGTGGTCCAAAACAACTCCTCGGCAATGACGGCCGGGCGCTTCTTGTTGGCGTGGGAGAGGGTGTTGCGCCGGGCGGGCCGGGCGCCGCGAATGGTGCTGAGGACCCCGGAGTGGATGTCGGTCTGGTCGCACAGGTCGTTGAGGCCAAAGTTGTGCGAGAGCTTGGAGAAGACCAGGACGACCAGGTGGCTCCAGTAGTCGAAGCTCCGGGCGAGGTCCTCGGCGCCGTGCTTGCGAACGATCTTGCCAAGGGCGTGCCCGGGAATGGGGCTGCAAACGCGACCCAATTCTTTGTTCAAGCCCTCATGGCCGTTTCCTGTGGGATGCTTGTGAAAACGGGGAGGCCAGAAGACCATGGAGGGGAGATGGCTCCAAGTATGATTGAGTTGCCTTCATGCGGGGTACTGGTTGCCGCACGCAATGTCCCAGCCTCCTGCGGGCAGTTTCCACAGCGCCGTTCCCATGCTGCCCGTTTTCTGGCTGCCTTGCTGTTCCTGATCGGTGGTGCCTCGTCGATATCGGCCCAGGAGGCGCACGTCATCACGTGGACCTCGCCGGCGGCCGAGGTGCCGTTGGTCTGGGGTCGCGCGTATCCGTTGACAGCGACCGCCAACAGCGGGCTGCCCGTGAGTTTCCGGGTCCAGGCAGGCCCGGCGGTCGTTGCCGATGGCGCGGTGACCGTGACCCACGCCGGGGCCGTCACGTTGGTGGCCGAGCAGTCGGGCAATGCGACCTACCTCCCGGCATCGCTCACGCGGACATGGAATCAACCCGGCTTCGCTGGTGAACGGCTGGGACAATGGCCGGGCATTCCCCGTGGGGCCGTGCTGGGATTGTTCGTGCAGGGCACCCGCGCCTACTTGGCGATGCACAGAGGCGGTCTTGCGATCTTCGACGTGGGCGATCCGGCCGCGCCGAGGTGCTTGGGCGCCTTCGACACCAGCGGGGATGCCTGTGGCGTGCAGGTGGTGGGCACCCTGGCGTACGTGGCGGATGGCCTCGCGGGCCTGCAAGTGATCGACGTGAGCGATCCGGCCGTGCCGAGGCGCTTGGGCG
>CAYSGH010000153.1:0-2825 GCA_964430505.1 uncultured Akkermansia sp.
GGAGGGCCCTTTCCTCGTTTTGAAATCCTCTTCGACTGCCGTTTCTAGGTTCATGATCCCCAGAACGGCATGTTTCGAGCCACGCCGTAAGCCACCGCAAGCCCCAGCACCGCCCCCAACACCCAGGGACGCGCCCAGGGTTGCCAAACCCGAAGCCCAAGGCCCCTGAGCAACCCTGCCACACCGCCCCATCCCACCAGCGGCAAGAGCGAAACCCACAGGGGATTCAATCGCCAGGCCGCGTCCCAACGACCGTTCAGCAAGGCGTGCGTGGCCCTCAAGACCCCGCATCCGGGACATTGGAGGCCCGTCACCACGTAAAGGTAACACCGAGGATAATACACCTGCCCCGAAGGCTCGTTCCGCCACAATACCCAAGCCACCAACACCCCGGCCGCCCCCCAGCCCAGCCACATCCGCCAGCCCACGCCTCCCCGGTCCACTGGGCGCCCGCGCCCCATCACGGGTGGAGCCGAATGCGTCATGGCCATGGCTCCAGCACCCGGGGCCTAGGCCCGAAAATGCGGCCGCACGTTGGAGGCCGAGCACATCTGCACCACCCAAATCCCCAAGGGCAGCCCCAGCAGGCAGCAGCAGCTCGTGAAGCATGGCACCATGACCAGGATACCCGCCGTCATCGCCAAGCCCCGGTTGCCCAACCGCATCAACTGCACGCCGCCCAAGATGATCAGCGCGTCCACGACCAAGCCCAGCGCCACCTGCGCCCAGGAAACCCATGGCGGCATGTTGGCCTGCATTTGCATCAGGTTCCGCAGCCATTCCGGCGTCTCCGGGGGCAGCGTCGGCATCGTCCCGGGAGCCTGGGCCGCCATCGAGGCCATGCCGATGAGCGTGAACATCGCCATGATGGCCCCGAAGACGACCAGCAACAGGCCCGGCGTCTTCGCCGCGGCCAGCGCACCGTCGCGGCCCGTCCTCGCGTCGCCCCATCCACCCTGCGTCGAGGTGGGTGGCAACGCGGCCGACACCAAGGCCGCCGCAAACTCCGGATAATCCCGCAACGGCCTCCAATCCTCCCCGCCATCCGGGCTCACCAACGAGTCCCCGTTGAGCCGCCGCTCCGCGATCCATTGCTGGATCACCACCGCCAACACGGGGCCGTACACCCCGCCATCCGCTCCCTTGACCTTGTACATGTGAAATTCCTTTCCCAATGCCCCATGCGGCTCCCTAGGCCCCGACGTGGGTGGCCTTGGGTTGCTCCCGATACCGGTACGCCATCGCAACGAACACAAAGACCGCCGCCACGCCAAACGTCATCAGCGCGTACGTGAGGAACCTCCCGGGCGTCACAGCATCCGACCCGGTCTTGCCGCCGTACTTGGTGATGAGCACCACGAGGAAGTTCCCGGCCGCCACCGTCAGGAGCCAGAAGCTCATCATCGTGCTCTTCATGCTTTGCGCCGCCTGCGTGTACGCAAACTCGAGACCCGTCGTCGAGACCAGCACCTCCGCCGTCGTCAGGATCAGGTACGGCACCGCCTGCCACAGGACGCTCAGTCGCTCCCCCGCCCCAATCCGCTGCTGGATCCACGCCACCACCACGTAGGACAACCCCGCGATGAACATCCCCACCCCAATCCGCCGCAACGGCGTCACCCGCAGGAACCTCCCGCACAAGGGGTACAACACCAGCGTCACCAACGGCACCAGCAGCATCACCAGCAGCGGGTTCAGCGACTGCATCTCCTCGCCCCCGACCTGGAACCTGCCCAGGTTCCACGGCTCCATCGCCTTCGCCTGCAAGATCCACGTGCTCGAATGCTGGTCGAACATCGCCCAAAACGGCGGGATCAACGCAAACACCGACAACACCGGCGCCACCGAAGCCGCCGCGGCCGCCTCTGCCGCCGAGTATCGGCCGGACAACGTCGCGCCCTCCCAAAAGCCCACGCCCGGGCGACGATTCGCCCACGCCTCCAGCAAGACGGCAAAGAACCCCGCCGACCGCGTCTCGCGAGCCGGAGGCACGCACCGGTACCTGCGTCGGCCCAGGTAGAAGATCATGGTCGAGACCCCCATCAGGATCCCCGGAATCCCAAACGCCCACGCGTACCCATGCGTGCGCGCCACCCATGGGATCGTGATGAAGGAGAAGAAGGACCCGAAGTTCACCGAGAAGTAAAACGCCGCGTAGGCCTTCTCGTACAACGAGGACTTGGCGTTCGTGAACTGGTCGCCCATGAACGCCGACACGCACGGCTTGATCCCGCCCGCCCCAAACGCAATCAAGCCCAGGCCCAACCCCAGCATCCACGTGCGCCCCTGCACCGCCGCCTGGTTCGCCACCTCCAGCGACGCGCCGCCCGCAACCGTCACCATCGGGTACAACACGTCCGCCATCGCCAGGACGCCGTGGCCCACGCAATACAACAGCGAAATCCAAAGGATTGTGCGGTACCGGCCCCATACCTTGTCGGAAATCCACGCGCCCAGCAGCGGCGTGAAGTAGTTCACCATGATGAACCAGTGAATCCACTCGGTCGCCTTGTTCGCCGTCTGGCCCAACCCGCCCTTCATCACCTCGCCCGTGATGTAGCCGGCCAGGATCCCCTTCATGCCGTAGAAGCTGTATCGCTCGCAGGCCTCCATCGCCACGATGTACTTCACCTGCGGCGGGAACTTGTCCGTCGTCGCCGCCGCGCCGGCCTCCACCTCGCTCGTTGCCACGCCGGATTAGTCCCCCAACCACGCCCCCACGCCAAGGGTTTAGTTCCCGCGCCTCCTCCCGGAAGCCGCGTGTCCTCACGCGACGCGACGCCCCATGGCCTGACATGGAGCCCCCTCGCCCCCTCGCCCCCTCG
>CAYSGH010000153.1:2925-5982 GCA_964430505.1 uncultured Akkermansia sp.
GCGACGCGACGCCCCATGGCCTGACATGGAGCCCCCTCGCCCCCTCGCCCCCTCGGCCCCTGCTCCTCGCCCCCCGCCCCCCGCTCCCGTCCCTCCGGAAACCCCAGGACGCCCGGAGCAACGCTTGCCCTCCCCGTCCAACGGCCCACACTCGGCCGCATCGTGATCGTGGCCGCATGGACAGGGTGGGTGGTGGGGTTGCTGCACGTGGTGTCGGGCCCTGACCACCTCGCGGCCGTCGCCCCGTTGTCGTTGCAGCGGCATCGCCCCGCCTGGCAGGCAGGGTTGCGCTGGGGCCTCGGCCACGGGCTGGGCGTCGGCCTGGTTGCGCTGCTGTTGCTCGGCTTGCGCGAGGCGCTGCCTCTGGAAGCCCTGTCCTCCTGGAGCGAACGCTTGGTCGGCGTCCTGCTCCTGGCCGTCGGCGTCTGGGCCATCCGTCAAGGCCTCAAGGTCCAGGTCCACGTTCATCGCCACGCCCACGACGGCTCCGAGCACGAGCACGTGCACGTCCATGCCCCGGCCCACGCCCACCCGGAGGCCCACGCCGACCACGGGGAACCCCACCTGCCCGGGTCCCAGCCCTCGGACGCTTCCCGGCCCCGACATCGCCACGGGCACGCCGCCCTCGGGATCGGGGCGTTGCATGGCCTGGCCGGCAGCTCCCATTTCCTCGGAGTCCTCCCCACCCTCGCATTGCCCGACATCGCCTCAGCCACCGCCTACATCGGCGGATTCGGCCTGGGCACCGTGGTGGCCATGACCGCCTTCTCCGCATGCATCGGCTGGGCCTGCCGCCGCTGGGCCGCGGGCCCCTCCCGGGCCTACCGGGGACTCTTGTACGCCTCGGGCTCCGCCGCCCTTGGCGTCGGCGGTTGGTGGCTCTGGGTGCAGTAGGCCCGATCCCATGCATGGGCGCATCGAGACCCATTCGTCCCGCCGAGGCTTGTCCCCTCCAAGGCAAGAACGCCTCCTCCACTTCCCCTCACGTGCCGCTCACGGCACCCCCACCCCGGTCCCAATCGAAAGGCTCCCATGAACCATCGTGAAAGCGTCCCCCCACTCTGGCAGGTCACGCGCCACCTCGCCGACGTCGCCTCCGGCCGCACGGCCCCGGACCTCGTCCTGACCGGGGCACGGGTCTTGTCCACCTACACGGACCGAGTCCTTGGCGGACGGGAGGTTTGGATTTCGCGGGGCCGGATCGCCGCCGTCCGCGCGGCCGGGGACGCCCGGCGCATGGGGTTGGCCGCCCCGACGGAGGATGTCCAGGGGGGCATTCTCGCGCCGGGCCTCGTGGACCCGCATGTCCACGTGGAGTCCTCCATGATGACCGTCTGCGCCTACGCCGAGGCCGCGCTGCTCAACGGCACCACCACCCTGTTTTGCGACAGCCACGAGATCGGCAACGTCTGCGACGTGGACGGCATCGAATGGATGCTGGAGGACGCACGCCGAGCCCCCCTGAACGTCTTCCTGACCGTCCCCAGCACCGTTCCCGCGACGAATCCCACCCTGGAGACGGCTGGCGGCGACCTCACCCCGCGAAAGATCGCCGGGCTCTTCGACCGCTGGCCCGAGGCCGTCGCCCTCGGCGAGAAGATGGACTTCATCCCGGTCGCCCTCGGCGACGAGCGCAGCCATGGCATCCTTGCCGAGTCCCTCCGCCGCGGCCGCCCCGTCTGTGGCCACGTCTATGGCCGCGAGTTCGTCGCCGCCTATGCCGCCAGCGGCGTCACCGACACCCACGAGTCGATCGACCGGGAAATCGCCTCGGACTTCCTCGAGGCCGGGCTCTGGATTTTCCTCCGCGGCGGCAACCCCGCCACGCCTTGGCATTCGCTGCCCCAGGCCATCCGTGCCGTCACCGAGCTCGGAGCCAGCCCCAAGCGCGTGTGCGTCTGCACCGACGACCGCGACGCCGACGACTTGTTCGTGTTCGGACTCGACTGGGTGGTCCGGCAGGCCATCGCGGCCGGCGTGTCCCGCGAGGTCGCCTGGAGCATGGGATCCCTTCATCCCGCCACCCGATACGCCATGGATGGCGAGCTGGGAGCCCTTGGCCACTCCCGCCGCGCCGACATCGTCCTGCTCAACGACGACCTCCAGGTCCAGGCCACCTGGTACGGCGGCCAATGCATGGTCCGCGACCGGCGCATCACCGACCTGCTGGCGGACCAGCTCGAACACCACCGGTTCCGTTACCCCAGCGCGGCGTACCAGACGGTCCATGTGCCCGACAACGTCCCGCTCGTCCCGGCCCTCCCGGATCGCGATGCCGTGGCCAACGTCCTCCGCGTCGCCCTGCCCGGCATCCTCACCTTCCACGAGCGCCTTCCCTTCCAGGCCCACGTGCCCTGGTCGGACCAATTCGCGGGGCGCGACCTGTGCTTCGTCACCGTCGTCGAGCGGCACCAGGGCTCCGGGCGCGTCGGGCATGGGATCCTCCAGGGGCTGGGGCTTCGGTCGGGAGCCGTCGCCAGCTCCGTGGGCCATGACGCCCACAACATCATCCTCGCCGGCACGAACGAGCCAGACCTCCGCCTCGCCCTCGACACGTTGCGCACGTCCCAGGGCGGCGTGGTCGTCGTGGACCAAGGCGTGGTGAAGGCCCACCTGCCGCTGCCCGTCGCCGGACTGATGTCGGACGCCACGGCCCAGGAGGTGCGCCGCCAAACGGTCGAGCTGAAGCAGGCATGGGACGCCACCGGCTGCATCCTGCCTTACATGGGATTCAACCTCATCCCCTTGTCCGTCATCCCGGAGCTCCGCATCACGGACCGCGGCCTCGTCCACGTGCAACGCATGCAGGTCATCCCCTTGTGGGAACCCGCCGCCTGACGGGCCCACCTGACAACAGCCCGTCTCGGCAGGCGCGGCGACAAACGCCGGGATCGCCCGCCATCCCACAGAACGTCGGCGGCCATGGGTGTGGGTCGCCCCGTGCGCCGGCGCGACCGGCCCTCCGAATCCATCGCGGGTGGCCATTCACGGGCCCGGGCCTAGTTCACGTGCGCCGGGGCGGATGCACGCCGACGGTTCGCGCCTTGATTTGACCGC
>CAYSGH010000154.1:0-5924 GCA_964430505.1 uncultured Akkermansia sp.
CGCCCACGAGCGCCGCCCACGAGCGCCGCCCACGAGCGCCGCCCACGAGCGCCGCGCCGGATTTGGGCGTGGCCGCGGGGGCCGTCGCGTGATTGGATCAGCCCATGACGAAGCGTTGGATCACAAGCGGGGCCGCGTGCCTGCTGGCGGCGGCCATGGCCCTGGGTGCGGACCCCATCGAGCGCAAGGTGGTCCTGCTCGCCGGGCGCGCCTCGCACGGGCGCGGCGAGCACGAGTTCAAGGCCGGCTGCGAGGTCCTTGCCGCCGCGCTCGCGCAGGTGCCGGGCTTCAAGGCCGTGGTCGTCACCAATGGCTGGCCCCAGGACAACGCCGTCTTCGAGGGCGCACGGGCCGTCGTCATGTACGCCGATGGCGGCAACGGCCATCCTGCCATCGCCAAGGATCGACTCGCGTTGCTGGACGGCCTCGCCGCAAAGGGTGTTGGCATCGCCGCGTTGCACTACGGCGTCGAGGTGCCCAAGGGTGATCCGGGCGAAGCCATGCTCCGTTGGACCGGCGGCTACTTCGAGACGTTCTGGTCCGTCAACCCGACCTGGACCGCGCGGTTCCAGTCCCTTCCCAACCACCCCGTCACGCGCGGCGTCGCCCCCTTCGAGGTGAACGACGAATGGTATTACCACATGCGCTTCGTGCCCGACATGAAGGGCGTGACGCCCATCCTCGCGGTGGTCCCGCCCCAAGCCACCCTGCAACGGCCGGATGGCCCCCACAGTGGCAACCCCGCCGTCCGCGCGGCCGTCGCTCGGGGCGAGGCCCAGGTCCTCATGTGGGTCTATGAACGCCCCGGCGGCGGTCGCGGCATGGGCTTCACCGGGGGCCACTTCCACCGCAACTGGAGCCATGAGGGCTTCCGCAAGGCCGTGGTCAACGGACTCGCCTGGATCGCCGGCGCGGACGTGCCCGCCTCGGGCTGGGACTCGCGGCTCACCCCCGCCCAGCTCGGCTCAGGCCTCGACTCCAAGTAGCGCGAGCGGCCGGTTGCACGATTGCGAGGCAACGGGGATGACGTGGACGCAATGGCCGTGACGAGGCCACCCTGTCAGGGCCCGTCCACCGACACGGACCCGGCGGGCGGACGCCCGGCACCCATGAGGTGCCGATGCCTCCTGAACACGCACCGGCCGCAGCGTTCGCACGGATGCAGTCGCTCGCGCCCAGCCCCATCCGGCAAACGCGTTCGTCTTCTTCCGAAATCCCAGCCCTGCCCCGCGGCCTGCTCGACCTTGGGCGACCGCAGCCACTCCTTGAGGCGCGTCTCCCGGCCCAACGCCGCCCGTCACGCTCCCATTGGACAACTCCGCAGATACGGGTAGGAGACGCCGATGCGTCCGCTCGGGATCGACAGCTATCGGTGTCAGGGGTCGGCCAAGGCCGGGCCTCACGGCCGCCCTGCGGGTCCTTGCCAGGCCTGCTCCCTGCCCCGTCGCCAGCGCACCCACGCGGCATGAAGGCGCGACCGCGATCCCTCATGCCGCCGCACCCTTTCCATCCCATCGGCATCCACAAGCGGCGCACCCGCGCGATGCTGCCCGCCCACGCCGCACGGCAATTGCTCGTCCTTTCCCTCGCCGGCGCCGCCCAGGCCCAGGACGCCGAGGTCGGCCGAACCCTTCGCCAAGTCATCACGGACTCCCCGGCGGGCACGCGCGACCTTGGCGGAGCCGTGCGCGTCGAGTCCGTCACACCCGAGGATGCCCGCGCATGGCAGGCCGTGCGGCTCTCCGACGCCCTCGAATACACCCCCGGCCTGCGCATCGACGTCACCTGCCAGAACTGCAACGCCACCGAGATCCGCCTCCTCGGCCTCCCCCAACGCTACCTCGCGTTGCTCCAGGACGGCCTCCCCACCCAGTCCGGCCTCGCCTCCACCTATGGCCTCGAACAAATCCCCGTCGGCCTCGTCGAGCGCATCGACGTCGTGAAGGGGCCCGGCTCCGTCCTGAGCGGCCCCGGGGCCGTCGCGGGTTCCGTGGACCTCGTCCCCAGGCTGGCCCGGGCCCCCGGTGGATTCCTCGAGCTTTCCACGGGCGTCATGGAAGGCGCCGGCCGCCCCGCCGGACCCAACCGCGACCTCTTCGGGGCCGCCCACCTCGTGGACCCCAAGCGCCGCGCCGGCGTCACGTTGCATGGGCTCGAATCCCGGCTCGAAGCCGTGGACGTCAATGGCGACGGCTTCTCCGAGGTCGCACGCCGCTCCCTCGTCGCCCCGGGCGCCCGCGCCTGGTGGAAGCCCAACGAGGACGGCCAGGTTGTCGCCGACTACCTCTGGACCCATGAACAACGACGCGGCGGCGAAATGGCAAGCAACGCCCTCGCGCGCCCGCCCGAAACCACCGGCATCGCCGAGGCCATCCGCTCCCGCCGGCACGGCCTCACCCTCGCCTGGGACCAGGAATGGGACTCCAACTGGTCCTCGCGCTTGTCCGGCGGCTTCACCCACCTGGACCGCGACACCTATTACGGCGGCACGGGACCCTTGGGCGGCCCCTCGGACCCGGACTGGGACCCAACCCTGCCCCCCGCGTCTTTGGCTCCCACCGACCCGAATGGCCACCCCATCCCGCCCTTCAACGTGGACCTCGTCCCCGGGCTGGGCTTCGGACGGTCCCGCGACGTCCAGTGGCTCGGCGACGCGCGCCTCACGTGGCACGGGATGGAAAACCATCAATGGACCGGCGCCCTCCAACTGCGCGAGGAAACCCTGACCGACCTCTTCTCCTCGCGGGCCGTCGCCGACAACTACCGCAACGTCGGCGTCATGCTCGAGGACCGATGGCGCCCGTCGGACCGATGGGAATGGGTGGGCGGCGTGCGCACCGACTTCCATCGGTTGCTGCCCGAGCCCGTGGTGTCCCCGCGCGTCGCGGGCAAGTGGCAACCGTCGCCCGAATGGGCCTGGCGAGGTTCGCTGGGCACCGGGTTCCGCGCGCCCGAGCTGTTCGACGAGGACCTTCACATCTCCAACGTCGGCGGCGACCTGCAGGTGGTGCGGCGCGACCCCACGCTGCGCGAGGAACGTTCCTACTCGGCGTTGATCGGCCCGGAATGGCGCCCGAATGGCCCATGGATCCTCGACGCCAACGCCTTCGTCACCCGCATCGAGGGGACGTTCTTCAATCGCATCGACGCCGACCAGCCCGAGCCCGGAATCCTGCGCCGCACCAAGGTCAACGCGGACGACGCGTGGGTGGGCGGCGTCGAGCTGAACGCCGCCCTCGTGCCGTCGCCGGACTTCCGCATCGAGGCGTCGTGGGTGGAGCAACAATCGCGCTTTGACCGGCCCCAGCTTCACCTGGGCAACCTCGACGGGTCGGACCCCTTCGACCCGCCCGTCCAGTCCAGCCGCTTCATTCGCGTCCCCGACCGCCACGGGACGCTCAAGGCCGTGGTCCGGCGCGACGGCTGGGAGGCGTTCGTGGGCCTGCGGGTAACGGGCCCCATGCTGGTGCCGCACGTCCTGAACGACCTGACGGGCGACCCGAGCCCGTTGCTGGGCAGCTATCCAGGGCAACCGCAGCAACTGGGAAACCGGATGGGTTCGGCCCCGTGGTTTGCGGTGTGGGACGCCTCGGTCACGCGGACGTGGCGCATGGACCGGGGCATGGAGGCGCGCCTCACGCTCGGATGCCGCAACCTGGGCAACGCGTACCAGTCCGACCTCGACGTCGGACGCTACCGCGACGCCGCGTACACCTACGGCCCCCGCTTCCCCCGAACCTTTCTCCTCACTGCCGGGCTGGTGTTCTAGGCGAAGGGCTCCTCGTGGAACGGATGGAGCGGCTGGGGCACGTCGGTCCGCCCAACCCCATCAACCCGCATCGCCCTGAACCAAGCGATCGCCTCGTGTCGTGTCTCAGAAATGGCGGGTGTTTCGCCGCGAGGGGTTTTCGTGTCCCACAAGGCGTGAGCAACGAGCAGACCCGAGGTGGTCTGTAAGGAGCGAGCAACGACGTGGGACGCGAAAAGACCTGCGGCCCTTCGGGTGGCTCCAAGAAGGCCCCTGCGCTTCGTGGTTCGTCCGTCATCCTTCCGCCGAGGGACGAACAGGCTCCGTCCGCCCGCGTTGCCCAGGGGCCTTCTTGGAGCCACGAAACGCCAGCGATTTCTGAGACACGACACTAGGTCCGGGGCGAATGCGGCGAAGTGGCGATGGTTGAGGGTGTGGATGCGGTCGGCCCGGCACTTCCTGGCGGCCGCGAGCAACAGGACATCGTACACGGCGCCACCCCTTGCGCCCTCGGACGCCGCCGTCCGAAGCGCCGCCGCGTGCTCCGCCGGCGTCAAGGACACCAACGTCAGCCGCTGCCGGACGTTGACGTCCACCAACTCCGCAGCCTCGGAGGGAGCCAGGCGCACCGCCATGCGACCGCCCGTCAGCGTGGCAAAGCATTCCGCCAAGGAATGAGTCGATGCGTGGCCGTCACGCGACGCTGCCAGCGCGGCCAACGCCGACTCGTGGCCGGGCTCGTCCTCGACCATCGCGGCCAACAAGCTGGAGCTGTCGAAGAAGTCCCTCATGGCCGCCCGTCACTTGGTCTGAGCTCGGCCGCATCCCGGGGGGATGCCAGATGGTAGCCGGTGGTTGAGCCCAGCGACACCACCGGAACCCGGATCCCATTCAGCCATCGACCCCGGACGGGGTCGCAGCCCGGCGCATGACATCAGCCCGGGCCGACCATGGCAGACGCCTTCTGTGGTCTTTGCGTTCCTTGTGGCCACTCAACCTCCGGCCATCATGCCCCGATGCCGTGGATGGAGCCGCAAAGAACACAAAGACCACAAAAGGCCTGCCGCACCCACATGCGATCGCCCAGGGCAAGGCGAAGCGACGCCCTGGGCCCGCGCCTCCAACGACGATGCCAACCCGCAAATGGCGCAACCCAGTGCACTTAGACACATGTCAAAATGGCTTCTGCTGCAATGGCCAAAGGCCTGTTGTATCGCCCCATCAAGTCACCTTCGGCTATTGCCCAAATGCGCCATAAGCCGAAATCCATGGTGAAACAAGTGGCTGTTTTCGACCATGGCGAAAACGCTCCCGAAAGCAGGGGGTTTTGCAGCGGAATCGAAAATACGGGACTGACCCCATCGGCTTCTGCGGCATGTGTTTCACGCCAGCGTCCAGGCCATGCCAGCTTTGCGGAACGGCCGGATGCGACCGATGGCTGGAACCAACCTACTCGAGGATCGTTCGGTAGAAGCCCGCTGCACTGCCGGAAATTGGCAAAGGTTCGACGAAACCGGGCAGAGTGTTTGTGGACACGGGAAACCATGTTCTCAAATCGATGCTGAATTCCAGGATGACGCTCCGGCCAGCCAAGCCTTCCAGACGGAAGCTCAGACGGCCATCCGAAGACAATGAAGTTCCCGCCAACTGTAGGGGGTGCGGGGCCGGTAACACCGTAATGGTTCGCTCCAACGACGCTGGAAGGAACTGAGGGCTGCCGCCCTGCTCGGCCCGCAGGACCACGCTGCCCGCGCCGGTCAGGGTAAGAACATGGCCCGTCACCGTGCCTGGTCCGGAGACGACCCGGTAGGTCACGGGAAGTCCGGACGAAGCGGTGGCGTCCAAGGGAACCGTGGAATTCGTCAGAAGAACCGACGATGGCGGGGCGAAGGTTAGGCTTTGAATGAGGCCCGACGATACTCGGATCATCTGCAACCCCCAATTGCCATCCGCAACGTAGGCAAGGTTCCCCACCACCTGCACGCCTAGGGCATAGCCGCTGGTGTCGAAGCCGCCCAAGCGCCTCGGCGCGGCCGGATCGCTCACGTCGATCACTTGCAGGCCCGCGAGGCCATCCGCCACGTACGCGAGGGTGCCCACCACCTGCACGCCACAGGCATCCCCGCTGGTGTCGAAGCCGCCCAAGCGCCTCGGCACGGCCGGATTGCTGACGTCG
>CAYSGH010000155.1:0-5843 GCA_964430505.1 uncultured Akkermansia sp.
CCCGCTTCCCGCCCCCCGCCTCTCGTGGCCAAGAATTCGGGTTGAGGAATCCGATTCAGCCATGATATCCCCTTCCTCCAATCGGATCCGGGTGGTTCATCGGAACGCCCCCGGGCTCCAGAAGGCGAACCCATGGACATCCTGACTTTCATCGCCGTCCACCTGCTGCCGGTCTATGCCCTGGTAGCCGTCGCCACGCTGATCACGAACGCGCTGGAAAACCGTTTCGGCAGGGCGCGCAGGAACGTCGCCGCACCGTCCTCCTCGGCGTCCGCCTTGCCGCCGCCCGTGCCGCCGGTGCTGCCAGACCTGGAGCCCGCCCCCGAGCCCGCGCCCGTCCCGCAACCCGAGCCATCCACCATGGTTCCTCGGGTTTGGCGGGAGGGCGACGACCTGTCACGCCATCCCGACCACCGTCGCATCCGCCTCCGCACCCCGGACTTCGAGGCGGTGGCGCATGAGCTCGGGGCTCCCCTGCCCCGGTGCGTTCGGGATCTCTACAAGAACGCAGAGGAAGTGCTGCGGGAGGACTTCGTGGTGCACGCGCCGCGATGGCGCGACAAGACGGAGGAATGGCCCATCCGCCATTACGCGCCAGCGGACCCCTGCGCCGCCATGACCTGGACCGAATCCAACCGCAACCTCCGCACCTTCCGCTTCGCCGAGGATCCCCTCGGCAATCACTACGTCATCCGGCTGGACCAGGAGGATCCCCCCGTGTGGGTCCAGCAACGCGGAACCGGGCGCATGACGTTTGTCTGCCCGCGCTTCTCCGACTTCATGCGCGCCCCGCGCGAGCCGCGGCGCATCCCGGCACCTCCTGCCCCCAGGCACGAAGGCCTCCCGTCGCCGATGGCATGGATGAAGTAGCCTCGGTGCCCCCACTTCCCCCTCCCCGCTTCCCGCCTCTCGTGCCCAAGATTCCAGGTTGAGGAATCCGCCTCGCCCATGGTAGGGACTCTCTACCGGGCGCATCGGGGACGTGGATCGAAACACCCCGGGGCCTCCGGATCGTCAACCCATGGACCTCCTGACCCTCGTCCTCACACAGCTGGCGCTGATGGGCTTCGTCCTCGGCCTCCGCTGGGTCCTGTTGCAGGTGGTGGAAGGCCTCCGCGATGCGGCGCGCCTACGCGTCGCCGCGCCACCGGCCCCGCCGCTCCTGCCCACGCGCCTCGTGTCGTCCCACGATCCCGAGAACTCCGTCGCGGTCGGAACCGGCGTCCTTCCGGAACCGACCGTCCTCGGGCCCTTGGTGTGGCCGGAGGGCGACGACCTGTCACGCCATCCCGACCACCGTCGCATCCGCCTCCGCACCCCGGACTTCGAGGCGGTGGCGCATGAGCTCGGGGCTCCCCTGCCCCGGTGCGTTCGGGATCTCTACAAGAACGCAGAGGAAGTGCTGCGGGAGGACTTCGTGGTGCACGCGCCGCGATGGCGCGACAAGACGGAGGAATGGCCCATCCGCCATTACGCGCCAGCGGACCCCTGCGCCGCCATGACCTGGACCGAATCCAACCGCAACCTCCGCACCTTCCGCTTCGCCGAGGATCCCCTCGGCAATCACTACGTCATCCGGCTGGACCAGGAGGATCCCCCCGTGTGGGTCCAGCAACGCGGAACCGGGCGCATGACGTTTGTCTGCCCGCGCTTCTCCGACTTCATGCGCGCCCCGCGCGAGCCGCGGCGCATCCCGGCACCTCCTGCCCCCAGGCACGAAGGCCTCCCGTCGCCGATGGCATGGATGAAGTAGGCGCGGTGCGAACCAAACTCCGTCCCCAGCCCTCCTCCCGCGGGCATGACGAAGGGGTGGGTGACGGAGGGAACCCGCTCGAACCATGGCCAACCCGACACCCGACGCCGCACGGACACCGGGCATGGGAAGCCTTCCCACTCCGTGCGCCCCGTGCTTCCGCAAGAGTCTGCCTCCCGAGGGAACGACCGGAGGCTTGCGGAGGGTCTCTCGCGGGGTTCACGGAGGGCACCGAGGTCCCCAACCGGGTTCTTCGACCTTTTTCACAGGGTTCCAACGAGCGGGTATCCACGGGCGATCCAAGGGTCGCGTCGGCTGATGGCATCGAGCCGGCGATGCCCCGCTTGGGACCCGAGAGCGCGATCGGCGCGGCCCAGGTCAGTCAACCCGGGCAACGCCCCGGGATGGTGCCGCCCTTTCAGCGCGGATGACGTCAGGGACGCGGTAACCCGCGGTGTTGCCACGGGCTGGCATGAAGCTGCCCGGTTGGGGTGCCGGGCCCTCGGACGGACGGCGCTGGGTGACATGCCTTCTCGAAACCATGCGCCCAGGGGATGAACCAGGCCCACCCACGGAGAACGTCGAGGAACCCGTCTCGCGAGTCTGCCCTCCCCCCTGGCTGCGATCCGCTTGCCGCAAGGGCGATGGCGTGGTCTTGGTCAAGGCCATGAACGTCGTCGTGCACCGAGATGCTTGGCGTTGGCCTCATGCCGTGGCCGCAGGATTCCTGGTGACCCTCGCTGCAAGGGCCGATACCTGGGTCCTTGAGGCCGCCGCCGACGCCCGGATCCTGAGAATCGGCACCGTGGAGTTCTATCAGGACGCCAACTATCGAAACGACATCTTGTCCGTTTACCACGTGGGGGACAACGAACAGCGCAGCCTGTTAAAGTTCGACCTCTCGCCGGTCGTGCTCCCGGCAGGCCACCGCCTTTTGTCCGCCCGGCTTCGGCTGGTGGCTTCGACCGCCTTTGGCGGAAATCCGACCGGGCAACCGATGGAAGTCTGGCGGGTGACCCAGCCGTGGACGGAATCCGAAGTCACGTGGCGGCACGCCTCCCCGGGGTCCCCGTGGAATCCGGCCGGGGGCGCCTTCGCGGGGATCGGCGAGAGTCCCTTCGCCGTGAACACCAGCCAACCGGGCAGCAACACCCCGGTGGAATGGCACGTCACCGAGCTGGTTGAGCAGTGGCTGGATGGGATCCATCCCAACCACGGCCTGCTGCTCAAGTCCCCCGCCCCCAACAACCTCACGTTCGTCCAACGGGAATCCGTCCCGCAGGACCGGCCGCAACTGCTGCTCGAAAGCGCGCCCGACACCCCCCGCTTGCTCGTCCATCTCGACGCGGCAACGGGTGACGTCGTCCTGTCGTGGCGAACCTCCGGCCCAGTCGTGCTCCAGCAATGTTTCCCCCTCCACCCCGAGGCGGCATGGACGGTCGTCGCCGCGCCCGTTGAAGCGGTGGGCCTCCAAAGCGTGGTGCGCATTCCGTCCGCGGGCGACGCCCGCCTTTTTCGGCTTCAGGCGCCATAGAAGAATTGCTGCGTCGGGGCCGGCCCCGGGCTTTGGACCTCACCCGGCCGCCAAGGCGAACCTTGAAATGCGCCGCCCAAGTGCGGGACGCTGCGCGCACAAGAGCCATGCCGATTGCAAGACCCCTGGACCTGGGCCGCCTCCGGGCGAGGCCCCTCGCGGAACGACGCAGCCTCACCGACGCCCTGGAGATCCTCGTGCCGCTGGACGCCCCCCTGCGCCCCGTCGCCCCCTCCGTCGAGGCCTCGGCGGCCCTCGCCGCCGACCGGATCCGCGCGGCCCGCAACCGCGACGCCCAAGTCGTCCTCATGTACGGCGCGCACCTCCTCCGCAACGGCGCGGCGTTGCTGGTCACGGACCTGATGGAAAAGGGATGGCTCACCCACCTCGCCACCAACGGAGCCGGCACCATCCACGACTGGGAGTTCGCATGGCACGGGCGGTCCAGCGAGTCGGTCGAGGACAACGTGGCCACGGGCACGTTCGGGGCCTGGGAGGAAACGGGCCGCAACATCCACCTCGCCCTGATGTCCGGCGCGTTGCGTGGCGAAGGCTACGGCGTCGCCCTCGGCCGCTACATCCTTGAGGACGGCTGCGACCTCCCCGCGCCCGACATCCTCCAGTCCCTCGCCACCCAGTTCTCCGGCGACCCCCTGGCGTCGGCCGCCTCTGACCTCCTGTGGGCGCAGGCGCGCTTTGAACTCGTCCCCGGCCGCAACGAGGTCCTGCACCGTTGGAAGCAGGCCAGCATCCTGGCCCAGGCCCGCCGCTGCGGCGTGCCCGTCACCGTCCACCCGGGCATCGGCTACGACATCATCGCCTGCCATCCCATGTTCAACGGCTCCGTCGTGGGACGGGCCGCAGGCATGGACTTCCGCCTCTTCGGCGGGGCCGTCGATGGGCTCGACGGGGGCGTCGTCCTCTCCGTCGGCTCCGCCATCATGGCGCCCCAGGTCTTCGAGAAGTCCCTGAGCTGCGTCCACAACCTCCGCTTCCAGGACGGGCGCCCGCCCGTGTCCGGCCATTCCATCTTCGTCGTGGACCTCCAGGACGGCGGGAACTGGGACTGGTCCCAAGGGGAACCCCCCAAGGACAGCGCCGCCTACTACCTCCGCTTCTGCAAGAGCTTCTCCCGCATGGGCGGCGACATGCGCTACGTCCAGTCCGACAACCTCGCCTTCATCCAGCACCTCCACGCCCGGCTCGTCGGCCGCTGACCCTCGCCATGGACGCCCGCCTGTTCCAGTCCCTCGTCGCCGCCTACCCACGCCTCCGCATCGCCGTCGTGGGCGACTTCTGCCTCGACCGCTACTTCGACATCGACCCCGCCCGCTCGGAGACGTCCATCGAGACCGGCCTCGTGGTCCACAACATCACGCGCGTCCGCTGCCAGCCCGGCGCCGCCGGCACCATCCTCAACAACCTCGTCGCCCTCGGCATCGGCACCATCCACGCCCTCGGCATCGCCGGCGACGACGGCGAGGGCTTCGAGCTCGCCCGCGCCCTGTCCGCCAAGCCCGGCGTCCGCCTCGATGGCTTCATCCGCTCCCCCCTCCGGCGCACCTTCACCTACACCAAGCCCCTCGTGCACGAGCCCGGCCAACCCCCGCGCGAGCTGAACCGCCTGGACATCAAGAACTGGGAGCCCACCCCCCACGCCCTCTGCCACGCCGCCGCCGACGCCCTCGCTGCCATTTCGGACGACATCGACGCCTTGATCCTCATGGACCAGGTGGACGTGGCCGACACCGGCGTCGTCACCCCGCCCGTCCTCCAGGCCGTCGAACGCCTCGCACGGCGTCGCCCGGGCCTGCCCATCCTCGCGGACTCGCGCCGCTCCCTCCGCGGCTTCCCGCCCTCGATCTTCAAGATGAACGCCGCCGAGCTCGGCCTCCTCATGGGAGCCCCCGTGCACGACCTCGACGACATCCAACGCGCCGCCGCCGACCTCGCCCAACGCAACCAACGCCCCGTCTTCGTCACCCTCGCCGAGCGCGGCATCGTCGGAGCCAGCCCGGACGGACACGCCTTCCATCGGCCCGCCCTCCCCGTGCGCGGCCCCATCGACGTCGTCGGCGCGGGGGATTCCGTGTCGGCCAACCTCGCCGCCGCCCTCGCCGCACACGCCACGCTCCCCGACGCCATGGAACTCGCCATGGCCGCCGCCCACCGCGTCGTCCACCAACTGGGGACGACCGGCACCGCGTCCGTGCCCGAGCTGCAGGAAATCCTCGGCTGCAACCCCTGAAGACACGCGCGTCGGCGGCCTACCGCCGGCGCGTCTTGATCCAGCCCCACGTGAAGGCCGTCACCAAGGCCGGGATCACCACCAACGCCGTCACCTGCGGGGCCGTGGCCTCGAACGTGCGCCGCCACGGCCCCATCAAGATCGTCGTCCGCGACACGGCATGTTCCGGCCCCAGCACCGGATGGACCGTGCGCACCTCCATCACGCCATAGTTGCCCCCCGGGGCCCGAAACCACCAGTCGCGACGCAGCATCACCTGCGCCTCCGCCACCGGCCCCCCCAGCACCCACAACGCCACGGCCCCAGCC
>CAYSGH010000156.1:0-5236 GCA_964430505.1 uncultured Akkermansia sp.
AGGGATTCGATGGGGTCGAGCTGGGCGGCCTTCCAGGCGGGGTAGGTGCCGAAGACGACGCCGACGACGGAGCAGACGAGGAGGCCGATGATGGCCCAGTCCCAGGGGAGGACGGGCGGGACGCGGAGGAGGAGGCTGAGGAGGTTGCCGCTGACAATGCCCAGGGCGACGCCGGCGATGCCGCCGATCTCGGAGAGGACGACGGCCTCGCACAGGAACTGGGCCATGATGCTGCGCTTCTTGGCCCCGATGGCGCGGCGGATGCCGATCTCCTTCGTCCGCTCGGTCACGGACACGAGCATGATGTTCATGATGCCGACGCCCGCCGCGACGAGGGCGATGGAGGAGATGACGGCGGACCCGGTGCGAAGGTTGGAGGTGATGCCGCGGAACTGGGTGACGACCGAGTCGTTGGAGACGATCTCGAAGTCGTCGTCGGCCCCGGGCGCGACCTTGCGGAGGGCGCGCAGGATGCCGCGGGCCTGCTCGACGGTGGCGTTGTAGGAGGCTGCGTCGGGGGCCTGGACCTGGATGGCAAAGGAGAGCTCGCGGCCGTAGCGGTCCATGACGGTCTCGATGGGCACGGCGATGAAGTTGTCCTGGCTTTGGCCGAAGACGGCCCCCTTTTCCTCGAGGACGCCCACGACGGAATAGGCGATGCCGCGATACTTGATGGGTTGGCCCAGGGCGGAGCCGCGCGGGAAGAGCTTCTTGGCAAGGGCGGCTCCCAGGACGCAGACGTTGCGGTTGGCGTCGGGATCGCCCAGGGCGCGGCCCTCGGCGACGATCCAGTTGCGGGTGACGAAGGCGGCGGGGGAGACGCCGCTGAGGGGGATGTTGGGGTTGGTGCGCCCGAACTCGGACGAGGCCTCGGCGGTGTCGGCGTTGACGACGACGGAGACGGCCGAGGCGAGCGTGGCGCGCTCGATGAGGCGGCGGGCGTCGCCGATGCGGAACTTGCGGCGGCGCGCGTAGCGTTGCCAGGCCTCCGGGCCGCCCTCGACCTGGATGGCGGGGAAGCGCTGGACCTGGAACGTGTGGGTGCCGAGCTGGGACATCTGCGTCTCGAGGTTGGCCTGCAACACGCGGATGGCCGTCATGACGAGGACGATGGAAAACACGCCCACGAGGATGCCCAGCACGGTGAGGATGGAGCGGAGCGGGTGGGCGCGGATGGCGGACAAGGCCAGCCGGACGTTCTCGCGGAGTTCCTGGAGCGCGCGCATGGGGTTACTCGGATCGGAGGGCGTCCACGGGGTTCATGCGCGAGGCGCGCAGGGCGGGGATGAGGCCGGCGATGACGCCGGTGGAGGCGGAGACGGCGAGGGCCACGGCGATGATCCACCACGACATGCTGGCGGGGAAGGACGTGAAGTGGCCGATGGCCCACGTGATGGGCCATGCGATGGCCAGGCCGAGCAGGCCCGCGCCGAGCGTGATGGAGGCGGCCTCGATCAGGAACTGGACGAGGACCGCGCGGCGCTTCGCCCCGAGGGCCTTGCGGACGCCAATCTCACGCGTCCGCTCGGCGACGGAGACAAACATGATGTTCATGATGCCGATGCCGCCCACGACCAGGGCAAGGCCGGTGATGAAGAGGCCAATGGCCCCAATGGTGCCTCCGAAGGCGAGGAAGAACTTCACGAACACGTCCTGCTGGTTGATGGCGAAGTCGTCGGGACGGCCGGGCTCGACCTTGCGCAGGCGGCGCATCAGGGCGCGCGTCTCCTCGATGGTTTCCGGGAGCCCGGAGGGATCGGCGGCCTTGATCGCCACCTCGTAGTCGGGACGCGGCTGGACATCGAGGCGGAAGCGGCTGACGGGGATGGCGACCTGGTTGTCCTGGTTCCAGCCGCCGAGGAAGTTCCCGAGCTTTTCGAGGACGCCGACGATCTCGAACTGGGCGTCGTTGATGCGGATCTTGCGGCCGATGGGGGACTCGTGGGGGAAGAAGCCCTCGGCCAGGTACGAGCCCAGCACGCACACGGGGCGCTCGGAGTCGATGTCGGAGGAGGTGAACCAGCGCCCCTGCGCGATGGAGAGGCCGCGGGTGACGAGGCTTTGCTCGGTGTTGCCGTTGATCCAGACGCCGCGGGCCATGCGATGGTCATAGACCACGGGGCCGTTGTCGTTGGCCTGGATGGAGACGGCGGAGGCCGTGGTGAGCTGGCGTTGCACCTCGCGCGCGTCCTGAAGGGAGATCTCGCGCCGGTTGCGATACAGCCGCCAGTCGTCGAAGGCCATCCATGGGAAGCGCCCGACGAAGAGGACGTCGGCACCCAGGGACGAGATGCTTTGGCGGAAGGCCTGGTTCACGCCGTTGATGGCCGTGCCCATGAGCGTGACCGTGACGATGCCGATGACGACGCCAAGGGTGGCAAGGCCGGAGCGCAGCTTGTTCGCGCGCAGGGCGTCCCATGCGATGCGGGCGGACTCGATGACCTCCTGGTGCAGGCGCATGGGGCGGGGAAGGGGTCAGGACGACGGCGTGGCCGACCCCGCGAGCACGGGCGGCGCGGCGGTGGCCGGGGCGGCGGGCGGGACGGGTTCCCCCGGAGCCGGGGCGGCGGAGCGCGTGGGCTCGTCGGCGGCGATGTTGCCGTCGCGGATGCGGACGACGCGGCGCGCGTGCTGGGCGACGTCCTCCTCGTGGGTGACGACGATGATGGTGTTGCCGCGGCGGGAGAGGGCGTCGAAGAGGGCCAGGATTTCCTCGCCGGTCCGGGAGTCGAGGTTTCCGGTGGGTTCGTCGGCGAGGATGATGGAGGGCTTGTTGACGAGGGCGCGGGCGATGGCGACGCGCTGGCGCTGACCGCCGGAGAGCTCGTTGGGGCGATGATGCATGCGCTCGGCGAGGCCGACGGCGGCCAGGGCCTCGCGGGCGCGATTGCGGCGCTCGGCGCGCGGCATGCCCGCATAGACGAGGGGCAGCTCCACGTTGTGCAACGCGTCGGAACGGGGCAGCAGGTTGAAGCTCTGGAAGACGAACCCGATCTCGATGTTTCGGATGTCGGCCAGCTCGTTGTCCGACATGCGCGCCACGTCCTTGCCGTTGAGCTCGTAGGTGCCCTCGGTGGGGGAATCGAGGCAGCCGAGCAGGTTCATGAGGGTGGACTTGCCCGAACCGGAGGGCCCCATGATCGCGAGGTATTCGCCGCGCTCGATGTCGAGGGAGACCCCGCGCAGGGCGTGGACGGTGTCGGCTCCCATCTGGTAGCGGCGGGCAAGGCCGCGGATGCGGATGAGGGGCATGGCGGGGTGCGGGAATCGGGGAGCGGGAATCGGGGAGCGGGAAGCGGGAAGCGGGAAGCGGGGGGGCACTCAGGGCGCGGCCGACGCCTTGAAGGAGAGGGACCAGCCGGGCTTGTTGGTCTGGGTGGTGACGGCCTTGCCGTCCTCGAGCTCGCGGGAGAGCGCACGGAAGCTGCCGGTAATCACCTTCATGCCCTCCTGGACACCCTCGATGACCTCGTAGTGGGTGTCGTCGCTGATGCCGCGTTGGATGGGGACCATGCGGGCCTTGCCCTCCTGGATGACGAAGACGACCTCGCGGGCCTTGTTGGCTTCCTTGGCCTTGCGCTGGGTCACGACCTGGAAGTCCTCCTTGGGCGCGTCGGGCGCGGCGGCCTGGGCTCCCGTGACTTGGGCCATCGCGTTGGATGCCCCCGGCACGCGCGTGGTGATGCTCTGGATGGGGACGGACAAGACGTTCGTTCGGTAGCGGGTCTCGACCTCGGCGGTGACGGACATGCCGGGAAGGAAGGTTTCCTTGTCCTGGATGCGGATGCGGACCTCGAACTTGGTGGATTCCTGCTGGGTGCCCACGCCCTGGGTCTTGGCGGAGCGTGCGACCTGCGTGACGACGCCGCCAAAGCGGCGGTCGCGGAAGGAATCAACCTCCAGCCGGGCGCGTTGGCCGGGCTGGATGAGGACGACGTCCACCTCGCCCACCTCGACGCGGGCCTCCATCTCGCCCAGGTCGGCCAGGTTAAGGATCTCCGTGCCGGCCATCATGCCGGTGCCATGGACGCGCTCGCCGACCTCGGAGGCAAGGCGGGTGACGGTGCCGTCGATCGGGGCCAGGATGGTGGTCTTGAGCAGGTCCTCCTCGGCGCGCTTGATGGAGGCCTTGGCGATCTCGATTTGCTGGGTGGCGCTGGCGACGTTGGCGCGGGAGACCTCGAGGGCGGTGCGCAGGTCGTCGTGGACGGACTCCGACACGAGCTTCTTCTGGAACAACTCCTCGTTGCGCTGGAACTCGGCGGCGGCCTTGCGCTCGTTGGCCTGGGCGGTGACAAGGGCGGCCTCGGACGAACGCAGGCTGGCCTGCGAGGACCGCAGCCCCGCCTCGTACAGGTCGCGCCGGATGCGGACCAGGAGGTCGCCCTTGCGGACCTTCTGCCCCTCCTTGACGGGCAACTCAATGATCTCGCCGGCCACCTCGGGCGTGATCTTCACCAAGGTGACGGGCTGGACCTTGCCCGTCGCCATGACGGTCTCGGTCAGGTTGCGGCGTTGGACCTTCTCGGCCTGGACCTGGACTTCCTTGGCCCGCTGGCAACCGGTGGAGGCCAGCAGGAAGCCCAGGCTCAGCGTGCAAGGGAGTGCCAGGATCGGACGCCACGACGGGCGGGGGGGACGGGCGGGGTGCGCTCGCATTCGTTGACCACAAGGACACGCCACGCGCTGGAATGTTTCAACCCTTGGACGCGGCCCGGCCACGATGTGTCACGCCCGCCATCGGACGGCCTCCTTCCCGACGCCGTCTGGCAAGGCAACGCCGTGGCGAACCGGGAATCGGGGCGTGAACCATGGGTGGGCGCGCCCGGGTCGAAAGCAGTGGATTCACCCTAGAAAAGGCAGTTGGGCAGTCTGTAGGCCGCGTGCCCTCACGCGGCGATGGCGATGCCGCATGCCTGGTGCGCCGGGTCAGGGGACCCGGCCTACTCGCATTGCATCGGCCGGTGGGAACCCACCGACGCCGTTGACGCCCCCATGGCGAGGCCTCGGCGGTCCATTGGGCGGTGCCTCCCGATGTTGCCGGTGTTCCCACGGACGCCGTGGCCGGATCGGCGCTGGGAACGTGCCCGTCCCCGGCCGCATCCCGATGCCCCCGCCTTGCGCGACCGCTCTGCTCCCCGCATCCCGCGCCCATGTCACCCATCCCTACGGGCTGCACGGTCCATCGGGAAGGTCGGAACACCGACCTTCAAGCCTCGGAGGTCAACGTTTGAGC
>CAYSGH010000157.1:0-5202 GCA_964430505.1 uncultured Akkermansia sp.
ACGTTTTGACCCTCGGGGCCTAGGGGTCCGAACAACGAATCGGTCGTGCACCCGCCGGGGAATGGGAAGCCCCCCGATGCTTGACGGCGGACGTTGGGTTTCCATAGCGTTCGACTCCGTTGGTGGTGGCCGTAGTTCAATGGTAGAGCCCCAGATTGTGGTTCTGGTTGTTGCGGGTTCGAGTCCCGTCGGCCACCCCACCCTTCCTCACCCGTCGCCGGGCGCAACGCATGCACGCATGGTGGACTGACCCGGATTCCCTGCGGCACGTGCTCGACGAGCTTCGACGAGCCCTGCCCGGAACTCACCTGGCCCAACCCGCGCCGGGCTTTGTCGCCGTCGATGACGTGGCGCACCCACCCCTCATCGCCTTCGCCCGCCAAGCCCTGCCCCACGCCCGGAACGTTTCCCTGCCATCCATCCGTCTCGCCGCCGAGTCCATCGCGGACGAGGTGATGGCGAACGTGGCGGACGACGCCCCCTGGCGCCTCCATGTGGCCCCGTGCTACGGCGCGGCGACGGCGGGCCAACATCGTTGCCACCTCATCGACCAGGCCGTCGTGGACATCCTCCGACGACGTCGGAAGCAACGCCTGCGACTCCGCCTGCCCGACGGCGCGCCCCCGCAACCCGGCGAAGCCTGGTGTCAATGGCTGCTGACCAGCCCTGACAACGCCCTGGCTTCGGTGCTCAAGCCCGGCGATGCCGCCGCGTGGCGTGCGTCGCTGGTCCCCCATCCGGCGGGTGACATCCCCGTGGCCGTGGACAAGGCCGCCCCGAGCCGCGCCTTTGCCAAGCTGGCGGAGGCCGAGGTCCGCCTCGGCGAACGCATCGAGCCTGGCCAAACCGTCGTGGACCTCGGGGCGTGTCCCGGGAGTTGGACGCATTGGGCCGTCGCCCGGGGCGCGCGGGTCGTCGCCGTGGACCGCTCGCCCCTGCGCGAGGACCTCATGGCCCATGCCAGGGTCCAGTTCGTGCAGGGCGACGCCTTCCGATTCGAGCCGCCCGCGCCGGTGGACTGGCTCGTCTGCGACGTGATCGCGGCCCCGCAACGCAGCATCGACCTCGCCCTCCATTGGGCGCGTCAACGCTGGGCGCGGCGGCTGGTGGTCACGATCAAGTTCAAGGGCGACGCCGAGTATGCGTTGCTCGACCAGCTCAAGTCCGGCCTCGCCCCGGCCTGCCTGGAGTTCCGCCTCGCCCGGCTGTGCGCAAACCGCAACGAGGCCTGCGTCATGGCCGTCCTGCCGCCCGCGCCACCCACACCGCCCCCCGCATGAAGTCCTTCCTCGCCCGCAACTGGTTCGTGGCGTCCCTCCCCGCCGTGATCGCCGCCGCGTGGCTCTTTCCCAACGCCGCATCGAAGGGCGGATGGCTCCGACCGGAGGTCACCACCGACGTCGGCGTCGCCCTGATCTTCCTGCTCCAGGGCATGGCATTGCCCACGGCCGCCCTGGCGCAGGGCGCATCCCGCTGGCGCCTGCATCTCCTCGTCCAGTCGTTCACCTTCCTGGGTTTTCCCCTCATCGGGCTCGGCCTCGACCTGCTGGCCGGGCGCTTCCTCGCCCCGGACCTGCGCCTGGGGTTTCTGTTCCTGTGCGTCCTTCCCTCGACCGTCTCCTCGTCCGTGGTGCTCACCCAACTCGCCGGCGGCAACGCCGTCGGGGCCATCTTCAACGCCGCGCTGTCCAACGTCATCGGCGTGTTCATCACGCCCCTGTGGGTGACGTGGCTGGCCAAGGCCGGCGGCGGGCCGGCCGACCTCGGCGGCGTCCTCCAGAAAATCTCGTTCCTCCTCGTCGCCCCGCTGGCCGCCGGGCAACTCCTGCGCTGGCGGCTCCGTCCTTGGATTGATCCCCGCAAGAAGCTCCTCGGAAACCTTTCGGGCGGGCTCATCCTCTACCTCGTCTTCGCCGCCTTCTGCGAATCCATGAAGCAACGGGTCTGGTCCGGCATGGGCGCGGGCACCACCGCCATCGCCGTCGCGGGCGTCCTCGTCGTGTTCGCCCTGGCCATGCTCGCTACCCACCTCATGGCGCGCGGGGCCGCCCTTGACCGCCCCGACTGGACCGCCGCCATGTTCTGCGCCCCGCAAAAGACCATCGCGTCCGGCATCCCGCTCGCGAAGGCCATCTTCGGGGCGCACCCGGGGCTCGGGCTCATCCTGTTGCCCGTCCTCTTGTACCACCCCCTCCAGCTCGTCGTTTGCGGCGCCTTGGCGGAACGGTGGCGCGACCGGAAGTAAGCAGGGCCCGCGCCGCGGCGAGCCGTGGCGACGGCGTCCTGGCGAGGGTCCGTCCCCGGCGCTTACTTCCCGTGGACGCGCAACATCACCTCGTTGCGTCGAAACCAACGCGGGATCCACGGCGGGTCGAAGTAGGCGAACATCGGGCGTCCCTCGGCATCCAGCCGCCTCCCCTCCATCCATCCGCGCAACGCGCGCTCGGCCTCCGCCTCCCGGCCCGTCTCCGGCTTCCCCGCCGCGAACCGGTGCACCGCGAACCGTCCGCCGGGGACCGTTGCCAGGCTCACCTCCAACGCGCTGGGCCGCGGCGCGTTGGTCATCGCCTCCGGCAGCACGAACGCCATCGTGTCCTGCCCGTCCCCCACCCCGCGCTCCATGAACACGGGCGTCGTCATGGCAATCTTCTCCCCGCGCTCGTTGCCCCCCGAGATGAACCGGAACAACCGCATGAACCCGCTGTCTTGTCCCGACGGCATCCGCGTCGTCGCGAGGCGCAGGTCCGGGTATTCTCTCAGCTCAAACTTCCCGTCCCTCGCCACCACCTTGTGGGGGGCGGACTCGTAGCCCGCGCGCGTCGCGCCGCAACCCGCCAACAACCCTCCCACGCCCGCGGCCGCCACCCCGCAGACCAACGCCCATGCCCATGCCTTCATGCGCGACCATGGCCCCGATCCAACGCCGGGCAAACGGGCGCGCCCAATGCGGCGTTGCAGTCCCAGCCTCCCCTTCCCTAGGGTCCGCGGCGTTTCGAGCCATGGCTTATCTCAACGAGAACTACCTGAAGCTGAAGGCGGGATACCTCTTCCCGGAGATCGCCCGCCGCGTGCGTGCGTTCTGCGACGCCAACCCCGACGCCGCCAAGCGCCTCATCCGCTGCGGCATCGGCGACGTCACGGAACCCCTCCCGCCCGCCGTCCTCGCCGCCCTCCACAAGGCCGTGGACGAGATGGGCGTGCGCGACACGTTCAAGGGCTACGGCCCCGAGCAAGGCTACGAATGGCTCCGGGCCGCCATCGCCCACAACGACTACCGCGCCCATGGCCTCGACGTGGCCGACGACGAGGTCTTCGTCAGCGACGGCTCCAAGTGCGACTGCGGCGCCATCCTCGACATCCTCGGCCACCAGAACCGCATCGCCATCACCGACCCCGTCTATCCCGTGTACGTGGACACCAACGTCATGGCCGGCCACACGGGCGAGGCCGACGCCTCGGGAGCCTACGCGGGCATCCATTACCTCCCCTGCACCGAGGCCAACGGCTTCATCCCCGAGCCGCCCTCGGAACCGGTGGACGTGGTGTACCTCTGCTCGCCCAACAATCCCACGGGAGCCGCCGCCACCCGCGACCAACTCGCCGCCTGGGTCGCCTACGCCCGTCGCCACGGGGCCATCATCCTCTTCGACGCCGCCTACGAGGCCTACATCACCCAGCCCGGCATCCCCCATTCCATCTACGAGATCCCCGGCGCGCGCGACTGCGCCATCGAGTTCCGCAGCTTCAGCAAGAACGGCGGCTTCACCGGCGTTCGCTGCGCCTTCACCGTCGTCCCCAAGTCCCTCCAGGCCCGCACCGCCGCCGGCGAGGCGCGCCCGCTCCACCCGCTCTGGCTGCGCCGCATGACCACCAAGTTCAACGGCGTCTCCTACCTCGTCCAACGCGCTGCCGAGGCCCTCTACTCCCCCGAAGGCAAGGCCCAGGTCCGCGCCCTCGTCGAGCACTACATGGGCAACGCCCGCGTCCTCGTCCAGGGAGCCCAGGCCGCCGGGCTCAAGGTCCTCGGCGGCGTCAACGCCCCCTACATCTGGGTCGGCGCCCCCGCCGGCGTCACCAGTTGGCAGGCCTTCGACAAGATCCTCGGCGAGGCCAACGTCGTCATCACGCCGGGCTCCGGCTTCGGACGCAATGGCGAGGGCTGGTTCCGCGTCAGCGCCTTCAACAGCCGCAGCAACGCCGAGGAGGTGGCGCGCCGCCTCCAGCAACTGCGCTGGCACTAACCCCGCCGCCCACACGGCGGCCCATGCCCCGCATGTCCGCCCTCCCCGTCCACCACGACACCGCCCGGGCATGGGCCGTCGAGGCCTACGACCTCGCCGCCACCCTCGACGGCGGCCAAGCCTTCGGATGGGAACCCCACCGCGACGGATGGGCGGGCGTCGTGGGCCGCCACGCGGTCTGGCTCCGGCGTGACGGCCCACGCATCGAGGCCCGCGCCGCCGCGCCCATCCCAGACTGGTCCCCCATCGAGCGTTACCTCGGCGTCCACGAGGACCTCGCGGCCATGCTGGCCACCTTCCCCGACGACCCGCCCCTGCGCGACGCCCTCACCGCCTGCCCGGGCCTTCGCATCCTGCGCCAAGACCCCTGGGAAGCCCTCGCCTGCTTCCTCTGCTCCGCCACCAAGCAGGTCGTCCAAATCCAGGAAATCGTCCGGCTCCTCCGCCAACGCCACGGCGAACCCCTCCCTGGCCTCGAAGGCTCGACGGCCTGGGCCTTTCCCTCCCCCGAACGCCTCGCCGCCCTCCAAGAGTCCGACCTGCGCGCCTGCAAGCTCGGCTTCCGCTCCCCCAACCTCCTCGCCGCCGCCCGCGCCGTCGCCGAAGGCCGGCTCGACCTCCCGTCCCTCCGCCGGCTCCCCCTGCCCGAGGCACGCGCCGCCCTCATGTCCCTGCGCGGCGTCGGGCGCAAGGTCGCGGACTGCGCCCTGTTGTTCGGATTCGGCTTCGACGCCGCGTTCCCCGTTGATGTCTGGGTGCGCGCCGCCCTGGCCCGACTCTATTTTCCCAAGGCCCGTCGCCTCACGGCACGCCGGATCGAGCACTTCAGCGAAACCCACTTCGGCCCCTTTGGCGGACTCGCCCAGCAATACCTCTTCCATCACGCCCGAACCCAGCTCGGGCGACGCTGGGCCAAGGAAGGACGACGGCCCAAGGGATAGGCGGGAAGCGGGAGGCGGGA
>CAYSGH010000158.1:0-5168 GCA_964430505.1 uncultured Akkermansia sp.
ATTGACCTCCGGACGACGCCGTCGGAGCCGTGCTCCGGTAGCGTTTTGGGTTCCCCCCCCCGCCACCCGACTTTTACGCCGGCAACGTCACCCCCTTTGCACGCCGGCACGGACAGCCTCCCCGCTCTTTCACGCGATTTGCGGTTCCCCATCCGCCGGGAAAGGCGGTAGCGTCCCTAGCCATGGACGGGCCAACGCACAACTGCGCGGGCGTTCGCCGCCGGGATTTCCTCCAGCTCGGGCTCGGGGGCCTCATGGGCCTTGGGCTCGCGGACGGATTCCGGCTCCAGGCGGGCACCGCATCGCGCACCCCCTCACGCGGCAAGAACGGCAGCCATCCCGCGACGGCCCCCCTCGCCCCAAAGGCCGCCAGTTGCATCCTCGTGTGGCTCGATGGCGGCCCCTCGCACTACGAGACCTTCGATCCCAAGCCCGACGCCCCCTCGGACATCCGCGGCAACTTCAAGGACATCGCCACCGCCGTGCCCGGCATCCGCTTCTCCGAGGCGGTACCCGAGCTCGCCAAGGTCGCCGACAAGGCCACCATCATCCGCTCGATTTGCCACAAGGACCCGAACCACGGCGGCGGCAACCATTACCTGATGACGGGCTGTCCCACGCCCGTTCCCGTCGCGTGCGGGGCCTTCGTGACCTTCCATCCCTCCATGGGGTCCGTGGTGTCCTGGAAGCGCGGGCCGCGCGACGGCATCCCGCCCTATGTCTCCATGCCCTCGGTCACGCGCAGCGGCGGGCCCAACTTCCTCGGCGGCCAGCACGCGCCGTTCGTGATCGACGGCTCGCCGAACTCGGCCGGGTTCCGCGTCCGCGACGTGGTGCTGCCCGCCGACATCTCCGAGGGCCGCGCGGCGTCGCGCCGGCAGTTGCGCGCGGCGTTGGACGGGATGAAGCGCCACGCCGACAAGCTGGCCGAGGATCCCGCCGTGGCGTTCGACCAGTACCTGGCCCAAGGCGTCAGCCTGGTGCTGTCCGACAAGGCCCAGGCGGCCTTCGACATCTCGCGCGAGGACGCCAAGGCCCGCGATTCCTACGGGCGCAACGACTTCGGGCAGCGCCTCCTCATGGCACGGCGCCTCGTCGAGGTCGGCGTGCCGTGGGTCACGGTGAACTCCGGCGGCTGGGACCATCACACCAAGCTCTTCGACGCCTACAAGGGCGACCAGGTCCGCAACATGGACCGCGGCATCGCCGCGCTGATCCGCGACCTCGACGAGCGCGGCCTCCTCGACTCCACGCTCGTCGTGCTGCTGGGCGAGTTCGGTCGCACCCCCAAGGTCAACAAGGACGCCGGGCGCGACCACTGGCCCCATGCCATGTCCGTCCTCATGGCCGGCGCCGGCTGCCCGCGCGGGGCCGTCATCGGCGCCACCGACGCCAAGGGCTACGCCGCCTCCGACGCCGTCCACAAGCCCGAGGACTTCACCGCCTCCATCTACCTCAAGATGGGCATCGACCCCAACGAGGTGCTCCACACCAACACCGGCCGGCCCGTCCAGCTCGTCAACAACGGGCGACGCATCCAGCAACTCTTCGCCTAGCGGATGGCCCCACGTCCCTTGTCGCACGGAATGCCCTGGGCGCGGGTCGCATCGGCCGTGTTCGCCCTGCTCGTGGTCCTCCACGGCGTTGCCCTCGCCGCCGTTCCCGTCCTCGACCACCTCCTGCCCGTCGCCCTCGCCCCGGGCGCTTCCAACGGCGTCACGTTGGTCGGGAAGTTCGACCCATGGCCCCCGCGCTTCTGGTCGGACCTCCCCGGCTTGTCCATCGAGCCTTCCACGAACAACGGCTCGGTCGTGCTGCGCGTCCCGGCGCAGGCGTCGGCGGGCGTCCACTTCCTGCGCGCCTTCAATGCGGAGGGCGCCAGCGCGCCGCGGTTCCTCATCATCGACGGTGCCTCCCCTTTGGTCGCGGAGACCGAGCCCAACAACGACGCCGCCCGCGAGGCCCAGCCCATCCGCCCGCCCGTCGTGCTCCAAGGCCGCCTCGAGAAGAACGGCGACGTGGACTCCGTCCGCGTCGAGCTGGAACCCGGCCAGTCCGTCGTGGCGTGGGCGCAGGCATACACGCTGATGTCGCCCATGGACCCCGTGCTGCGCCTGCTCGACCCGCGCAACGTCCAGGTGGCGTGGAACCACGACGACGGCCGTTCCCTCGACCCCCTGCTCGCATGGACCGCCACCACCGGCGGGCCGCATGTGCTTCAGTTCTTCACGTTCCCCTACCCCGCCGACTCCGACATCCGGCTCTCGGGCAAGCCGCATTCCGTGTATCGGCTGCATGTCCACGCGGGGCCGGTCGTCCGCCATGCCCTCCCGCTGGGCGTGCAACGCGGAGCCCGCGCCCCGTTCCGGCCCGTCGGCTGGAACCTCGGCGCCGCGTCCAACGCCCCCGCCGCCTTCGACGCCACGAAGATTCCGCCCGGCGTCGCCACGTTCCCCTTCCACGTGCAGGGACGGCAGGCGCTCGTGGACCTCATCGTCGGCGACGGGCCCGAGGCCATGGAATCCGAGCCCAACGACGACGTCGCGAAGGCGGAACCCATGGACGTCCCGGGCGGGCGAACCGGCAACCTCGACCGCGAGGGCGACATCGACCGATTCCAGGTGACGGTGCGGAAGGGCGAGAAGCTCGTCGTCGCCGTGCAATCGGCCGCCCTGGGTTTCGCGTTGGATGGCTGGGTGCGGGTCGAGGACGCGACCGGCAAGGAGCTCGCCCGCAACGACGACGCGACGGGCAGCGATCCACGCCTCGAATGGACGGCCCCGGCCGACGGCTCCTACGTGGTCGCCGTGGGAAGCCTGCTTCAGCTTGGCGGTTCCGACCGATGGTACCACCTGTCCGTGGCTCGCCCCGTGCCATCGATGCGCCCCACCGTGACGGACCACGCCTTCACCGTCGCGGCCGGCAAGACCAACGACATCGTCGTCGCCCTCGGGCGCGTCCATGGCCACGACGCCCCGCTGTCCGTGTCCATCGAGGGATTGCCCACCGGCGTGGCCGCCCTCCCCGTGGAGGCAGCCGGCAAGGATGCGTCGGTGACCCTCCGCGTCGTCGCCGCCACCAACGCCGCCCCCGCGTCCGTGCCCATCCGGGTGCAGGTCAAGGACGCCAAGGATGGACGCGTCACCACCGTGCGCATGGACCTTGTCAGCGCCGGCGAGAACAACGGCGTGCCCCAAGGCTTCCGACGCGTCGTGCGCGACTCCATCGAGGACCTCTGGCTCACCGTCACCGCCCCCGCGAAATAGGTCCTTCCCGCCTCCCGCTCGCCACTCGCCGCTCGCTGCTCACTCTCCCCATGACACCCCGCTCCCGTCTCGTGCGTGCATGGTGGTTCGCCCCATGGGCCTTCCTCGCCCTGCTCGCTCCCGTTCGTGGCCAGACTGCGGCCGATCCAGCCGGCGAACCCGGCACCATCCTTCGCGGGCTGGGGCTTCCCTTCACGGCCGATCAAGCCCGTCAACTCGGGCCCGCCGCCCGCGAGTCGCGCGAGGCCATCGACGCCATCCGTGCCCGGCCCACGCCGCCGGAGGTCTCGCAACCGCTCGTCTTCCGTCCCTTCGCAACCGTCCCGCCCATGCCGGACGGCCTGCGCTGGAAGCCGCCGGAAGGGATCCGACGTCCCGCCCGCGACGAGGACCTCGCGTGGCTTTCCGTCGCGGAGTTGGCCGCATTGATCCGGTCCCGGCAGGTGACGTCGGAGGAACTGGTCCGGCTCAGCCTCGATCGTCTTCGTCGTCACGACCCCACGCTTCGCGCCGTCGTTGCGTGGTGCGACGAACGCGCCCTCGCGTCCGCACGGCGAGCCGACGCGGAGTTGCGCGGCGGCACGTGGCGCGGGCCGTTGCATGGCGTGCCCTTCGGGGCCAAGGACCTGCTCGACGTGGCCGGGCTTCCCACGTCATGGGGCGTGGCCGTCCGGTCCAACACGCTCGCCACGCAGTCCGCCACCGTGATCCGGCGGCTGGAGGAGGCAGGGGCCGTGCTCGTGGCCAAGCTCAGCCTCGGCGAGCTGGCCATGGGCGACGTGTGGCACGGGGGCAAGACGCGCAACCCGTGGGATCCCTCCGCCGGCTCCAGCGGCTCGTCCGCCGGATCGGCCGCCGCCGTTGCGGCCGGCCTGGTCCCGTTTGCCATCGGGTCCGAAACCCTCGGCTCCATCGTGTCGCCCGCCACCGTGTGCGGCGTCACGGGGTTGCGTCCGACCTTTGGAAGGGTTCCCAGAACGGGTGCCATGGCGCTGTGCCCGTCGCTCGACAAGCTGGGACCGTTGACGCGCAGCGCCGACGACGCCGCCCTCGTCCTGGCCGCCATCCAAGGTCCCGACAACGACGATCCCGCCGCCGTGAACGCCGGGTTTCGATGGGACAACGCGGCGGCCATCCGCGGGTTCAAGGTGGGCGTGCTCCGGGCGGACCTCGCGCGCGACAAGGAGGGGGCTGCCCGGCACGACGCGGCCGTTGCCGTGCTGCGCGAACTGGGTGCGGAAGTCACCGAGGTCGTCCTGTCCAACCATCCGCGAGGGCCGCTGATGCTCATCCTGCACGCCGAGGCGTCGGCCAGCTTCGAGCCATGGGTTCGGGACGGACGCGCCGACGGGTTGGTGCAGCAGGAGGATTGGAACTGGCCCAACCAGTTCCGGGCCGCGCGCCTGATCCCGGCGGTGGAATACCTGGAGGCCAATCGGGCCCGCATGACCTTGGCGCGCGACATGGAGAAGCTGTTAGAACGCTTCGATGCCGTGGTGGCGCCGCCCTGGACGGGGGACGCGCTCCTGCTGGGCAACTTCTCCGGCCATCCCTGCGTGGTCCTGCCCACCGGGGCCAAGAACGCGAGCAAGCCCAACACGACGTGCCTGCTGGGGCGCTGGTTTGGGGAAGAGCGACTCCTGAAGGTGGCCCGCGCCTACCAACGCGCCACGGCATGGCACACGGCGCGGCCCCCGGGGTTCTGACAAATGGGTGTTGAGCCCGAGGACATGGGCGCTGCCGGTTGAGCCTAGAAACGGCAGTCGAAGGAGATTTCAAAACGAGGAAAGGGCCCTCCCATCCGGGAGGATGGGCTCACGGGCAGGAACCCAAGGGCTCACCCTTCAGGTGAGGTCGTGGTGGGCTCGACGCGGCTGTAGGCCGGGTCCCCTGACCCGGCGC
>CAYSGH010000159.1:0-5127 GCA_964430505.1 uncultured Akkermansia sp.
GCCATCGCCGCGTGAGGGCACGCGGCCTACAGACTGCCCAACTGCCGTTTCTAGGATGAGGAGAGGAGGGAAAGTCCTCGGCTCTCCGGCCTTGGATAGGGCTACATCGACAAAGCTGCCGCCCCTCGCGCCTCGCGCCTCGCTCCCCGCTCCCTCGGGATGGATCGGCTTTCGGCACAGGGCACGAACGGCCTTTGACGCGGGACATGGGTCGCGGGCAGCTTGGGCGCATGAGGCGGGCGATGCACTGGGGCGGGCGGTGGTTGGGCGCCCTTGGGCTGGCGACGGCGATGTCCGCAGCCTTGGCGGCGGCCGGGCCATCCTTTCACGAGCACCATGGCATGGCCAACGCCTCGGCCGTGGCCGCGCTCGGCGGGGCGTGGTTCGCCGTCGCCAGCGACGAGTCCAACGTCCTGCGCATCTACCGCTCGGACCGCGACGGCGAGGCGGCCGGACTCCTGAACCTGGCACCCCATGCGGACGTGCACGGCAAGGCGTCGGAGATCGACATCGAGGGCGCTGCACGCGTGGGCGACCGTGTCTATTGGATCGGTTCCCATGGCCGCAACAAGGTGGGCAAGGCGCGTCCGAGCCGCGAGCGATTGCTGGCCACCCGGATCGTCGGCGAGGGCGATGGCGTGCGACTGGAGGCCGTCGGCGTCCCGTGTCGGCGCATGCTGGCCGACGTGCTGGCGGACGCGCGGTATGCAGGGCTGGGGCTGGCGGAGGCGTCCCGGCTCGCGCCCGAGAAGGGGGGCATCAACATCGAGGGGTTGGCGGCGGGTCCCGATGGCCGCCTGCTGGTGGGCTTCCGATCGCCCTTGGTGCAGGGGAAGGCGTTGGTGGCGACCGTGCTCAACGCCACGGAGGCCGTCGAGGGCAAGACGGTGCGCCTCGGCGAGCCGCTGCTTCTCGACCTTGGCGGCCGCGGCATCCGCGACATCACCTGGACGGGCGAGGAGTGGTTTGTCATCGGCGGCGGCGTGCAAGGCGCGGGCAAGCCGAGGCTGTACCGATGGATGGGCGGCGCGGCGATGCCGGAGCCCGTCAAGGACACGGGCTTCAAGCACTTCCATCCGGAGGCGTTGGCGGCCGTGGATGCGCCGGGGCGAGGCGCGACGGATCTCCTGGTGTTGAGCGACGACGGCGGCGCCAAGGGAGCGACGGGCCCGGCGCGGTTCCGGAGCTTCCTCGTGAAGGTGCCGTGAGGCGTCCCCGGGGCCGCCGGCCTGCGGGGCTTTTTCGGGGAGGGAAGGGAAGAGACGTGGGAGCCTCCGCCCGTGACGCGGTGAGGATGACGCGGCCTTGGAACGACGGATCCGACGCAGGATTCCGCCGTGAGGACCAGCACCATCATTGAAATAGGATTTTTCACCTTTGGGTGAAACACTTCATTTCACTGAAATGGGCCATTGCTGCATCCGCGCAGCCCCGTCGCCTTGCGCGGCTTCATGGGAACAGGTGGGGCGCGGGCCGGGCGGGATTTTGGCCCTCAATTCGAGGCTCTGTTGCGTGGATTCGTGGGGCGCGTGCCGTTCTTGAAGCTGGCGGCGCTGGAGAAAAATGCGCGGGTTTCACCCGGCTTGGCCGAGCGCGCTGACTGGTTGGCGCAGGTGACGGCAGGCCGCCGGGAGTGGACCCTGGTCGTCGAGGAGCTTCGATTGGGCCAGCCGCGAGAGGTGCGGGCGGCCACATGGCAACTGGAGCACCACATCAGGCTCCTGCCGGCCAGAGGATCCTACTATGGGATCCTGCTCGCGCCCTTCATCTCGGAGGAATCAGCGAGGATTTGCGAGGAGGCGGGCATTGGGTACGCGGATCTTGCGGGGAATGCGCGACTCTCGTTCGACCAAGTATTCATCGAGCTGCGTTTGCCGGGGAATCCATGCAGGGAGAGGCGTGAGACACGTTCCTTGTTTGCGCCGCGCGCAACACGGGTCCTGCGTGTCCTGCTGCAGGGTCCGCTACGGCCGTGGAGGGTCACGGAGCTCGCGGAAGCCTCGGGCGTCAGCCTGGGCTGGGTGAGCGCGGTGCGGCAACAACTGCTGGCGTGCGAGTGGGCGGTGGAAGAGCCGGGAGGGTTGCGCGTGACGAAGCCTGAGGTGGTGCTGGATGCGTGGGTGAAGGCCGACGCCTGGGAGAAGCGGACGCGCACGCACGAGTACTCGGTGTTGATCAACGAGCCGATGGAACTGGCGGGGAAGCTGAAGGAGGCCCTTGCCGACGACCCACCCGTGTTCACCCAATGGTTTGCCGGTTGGCTGCGGCATCCCTACACAACTCCCACGGTGGTGACCGCCTACGTCAGGAAGCTTCCCGATGAGGCCCTCATCAAGGAAAGGTTGCTGGGCCGCCGCGTGGGTCATGGCGGGGGCCGGTTGCGGTTGGTTTTGCCGAAGGACGAGGGCGTCTGGTGTCCGCGGCAGGCGGCACGGGGATTCCAGCTGGTTTCAGACGTCCAAATCTACCTCGACTTGCAGCGCGCCGGATTGCGCGCGGAGGAACAGGCGGAGGAATTGAAGCGCTGGCCGGACTTCGCGGGGGGATGGGCATGAGCAAGTTTGGAACGTTCAACGAATACCCGACGGACGGCCTGGCCTCGGCGGAAAGGGCGCTGCTCACGGCGTGGCCCTCGCTGGAGCGTTACCATGATGATCTCGTGCTCGTCGGTGGGTTGGCGGTGCATTATCTCACCCGGCGCACGGCGGCGGACCTGCCGGGTGCGGTGACAATGGATGTCGATTTCGGAATCGCGCTGGCTGCGTCCGGTGGCCAATACGGGACCATCAAGTCGGACTTGGCGGGTTTGGGTTTCAAGTCCGATGGCAATCGGATCGTCCGGAAGCATGGGGGATCGAATCTCTACCTCGACTTCCTGACGGAGGACCCGTTCTCGCTGACGGGTTCCCGGATGGTGGACGACGTCTTGGCCAGCGTCGTCCCGGGCGTGAATCGCGCCTTGTCTTGTCGGCGCAGGGTGAGCGTGAAGGGCTTCGATCTATATGGCGTGGAGCGGGAGGGCGACGTCGCGGTGGCCGACATTGGCCCCCTGTTGGTTCTGAAGCTGAACGCGTTTGGCGGGACGACCGGGCGAAGGCTGCCCAAGGACGCCTACGATGTGCTGCTTGCTGTCACGGGTTTCGTGGGCGGGCCAACGGCGGCGGTGGCGGCGTTTCAGGCTGAAGGAAAGGCTGGCAACACGGGCTACGAGTTTGCCGTGCAGTCGTTGCAAAGCGACTTCACCAGCTCCGGGCAAGACGGGCCGGTCCGCGCCGCCGCGTTTCATCCTGGCAACGCCGGCAGCCGCGACCGGGTTCGCGAGGATGTTGTCACCGTGGGGAGGATGCTCCTCGCAGTCTAAACGCCGTTCTCCGCGCGTCCTCGCCTGGGCCTTCCACCCGGGGAGGAGGGAGCATCCGGGCGGCATCCTTCGTGGGTCTTCAAGGCGATCGACAGGCGGTAGCCCCAGCGAGGAGCACAAACGCAAGTCATCGAAGGCTTCATGTAAGGGGAACTGGGCGACCTATGCGTCCTGGTACGTCCTGTCGCTGCGGTCACGCCCGAGGGGTGCTCCGAATCCAAGCGCATCGACATGTGGCCGAAGGCTCCGGCAACGGGCCGGGACAGGACGGCATCTGGAGTGCGCCGCGCTCGACGCCCGGTGGCGAACATGGGCAACCTTTTCGGGCCATGGCCATTCCCGACTTTCAGTCCGTCATGCGCCCGCTCATGGAGTTCCTGGCTGACGGCAAGGAGCACTCATTGCGGGAGTCCATCGAGCACCTGGCGGCGCATTTTCGGCTCACGGCGGACGAGCAGCGGATCCTGTTGCCCAGCGGCCGCCAAGAGTTGTTCAAGAACCGGGTGGCATGGGCGAAGACGCACCTACGCATGGCCGGGCTCATCGTGCCGGCCGCACGGGGCATCTTCCAGATCACCCAGCGCGGGCAAGCTCTCCTCAAGGCTCATGCCGGGGCGATCGACCTGCGCGTGCTGAAGCGTCAGCCGGGATATGCCGAGGCCCGGGACCGCAGGCGGGACGACACCAACGACCCGCCAGTGGACGCGGCCACCGAACAATCCCGGACCCCGGAGGAACTCATGGAGCAGGCCTTCGAGGCGCTCCGGGAGAGCCTGGCCCGCGAAATCCTGTCCAAGCTCAAGGCATCGTCGCCTGCGTTCTTCGAGCGGATCGTCGTCGAGTTGCTCGTCCGCATGGGCTACGGCGGCAGCCGCAAGGATGCCGGCGAGGCGCTGGGCAAGGCGGGCGACGAGGGCATCGACGGCATCATCAAGGAGGACCGGTTGGGCCTCGACACGATCTACATCCAGGCGAAGCGCTGGGAACAAACGGTGGGCCGTCCCGAGATCCAAAAGTTCGCAGGGGCACTCCAGGGCTTTCGGGCGCGCAAGGGCATCTTCATCACCACGGCCACCTTTTCAAAGGAGGCCTCCGACTACGCGTCGCGCATCGACAGCCGCATCGTCCTCATCGACGGCAACCGGTTGTGCAGCCTCATGATCGACCATGGCGTGGGCGTCACGGGCGTTGCCACCTACGCCGTCCAGCGCATTGACAACGACTCCTTCAGCGAGGAAACGGCGTGATCCAAAACAGGGTCGAGATCGCTTGGGGATCATCGGGTGTTTCGACCCTTCCGCAGTGGGCGTCCTTGGGCCCCGGCGGGCGGCCTCCGGCGCCCTGTGACCGTTTCGCCGCGCTGTCCGCGTGAGCTTGGCGAGGAAGCGTTCGGGGTCGGCCCCGGCGCAGTGCGGGAACCCCTCGCGGTGGCGGCGGAACGCACCTCCGGGACGCTGAGGCGGTTGGCGAGGGAGGCCCAGGCCCCATTGTTCGGCTTGGTCGAGTTCGCCGAGGAAGAGGGCTTGTCCCGGGATGACCTGGCTGGGGGGAAGCGTCGGTTTTCGACGAAGCTGCGGGAGCCGTGGTCCTTGCCGTACACGTGAAGTTGGTGGCGACGGAGCACGAGGCCCATGACCGTCCAAGAGATCCGGACGGGAGGGGGGAGGGAAGCGGGTGAACCTAGAAACGGCAGTCGAAGAGGATTTCAAAGCGAGGAAAGGGCCCTCCCATCCGGGAGGATGGGCTCACGGGCAAGGAACCCAAGG
>CAYSGH010000160.1:0-5071 GCA_964430505.1 uncultured Akkermansia sp.
CCAGACGATGGTCCGTTGGACGGGGCGGCAACGTTCCACGGCCCGGACTTACTCCACGGGCAAGGATGGGGCCGTCGCAGTGGCCGTGGCTGGGCCTCGTTGCCTTTTTTTTGCGGTGAGGGTGGCCAAGCAGCCACGAGTCCAACCTTTGGTGCGGAGGCGGTGTGTCGCGAAGGCGACCACGCGGTGCTTCACGGGCCTTGCACGCAACAGACCCGTGGCTCGCGGTTCAGAACCCGTTGCCTGGGTTACGGGGTGCCACCCTGTAGGTGCGTGAACCTGATAGCCGACATCCGTGGCTTCCGCGAGAGCCGCAGTTGGAGTGGCCCTTTTTGAGGAGCTGGGGTCACCGGCTCACCCGCCACGGGGAGGAGGATGATGTTACCGCCGAGGACTGGTTATTTCCCCCTGCCACAGACATGGCCGGGCGTGGCGTGGAGACGCACGCGACGCCCGGCCCCTGGCGTTGGGCCGGCTTATTCGCTGCCCGCCTTGGCCTCGCGCTGTGCGGGGGCCTGCGGATGGGCTGCGAGGTAGCCGTCCACGTCGCGCGTCACCACCAACTGTCCTACCATGACCTGGCCGTGGCCCGGGAACGTGCAGACGTACTCGTGGATTCCCTCCTCCGAGGGCGCGCGCAGGCGCAGCACCTCGCGTTGCCCTGCGTCCAGCAAACGGGTCCCGCCCCACACGTCGGAGGACGCCGGCAGGTAGGCCCGGCCCTTGCCATCGAACTGGTCCGGCTTGAGCAACAACGCCGCCGCCACGACGCCCTCGCGGGTCCCGGGCTTCGTGACCACGAGATTGTGCGGCATGAAGTCGCCGTTCTCGAATGTCACCTCGAAGTCCTTGCCCGCCTCCACGACGAGGCGTGTTGTGTCGAAGCGCATTTGCTCGCGGACCGTACGCACCACGAACGCAGCGACCCGCAGTTCCTTGAGCTTCCGGCGCAGGCTGGCCCGGTCCGCCTCTGGCACGAGCCCACCAAGGTCCGCCACCAACTGGATGGTCTCCACGTAGTCCGCCGACGTGCGCTCCGCCGCCGGGACCTGGCTGGCCCATGCGACCAATCCCTGGGCGGCACGCCCCGCCGCCGCGGACGGCCATGCCGTCGCCGGGATCGAGCGAATGCCCCGCGCGGCCGAGACTGTCACCGGGCCTCCGCGACCGATCACGTCCGCCAGCAACTCAAACGTCTCGGATGGACGGCCGCTCATCGAGGTCAATGCCCGGATGGCCGCCCGTTGCAACGTCGCCACCGGGTCGCCGCCCACGGGGATGCGCACGGAAGTGGCCGGGGCGGGATTGCCCTCCTTGCGGAAGACCTCATGACGGTCCCGGTCCAGCACCACCAAGGTGAAACCGTCCAGCCTTCTCCCGAGGTCGCCCTCGGTCCGGTTCCAAACCACGACGGAATCCACGGCCTGATCGCCGCCGAGGTCCACCTCCCACCATGGGCGGTCGCCGTTTTCGGCGGTGTGGGTTTGCGTGCCGGAGCCGAAGACGCCGTCGGTCCGGCCATCCACGGCGTTGCCGGCGTTGCCCCCGTTGGTCGTGGACGATTGGGTGGCCTTGGCTCCGCGGGCGACGTTGCGTTCGCCGTTGAGAACCTCGACCTCGGCGAGCGTGAGGGTCCCGCGGCGAGGCAACTCGATGCGCACGAACCGGCCCACGCCCCGCTTCTGGGCGGCGGAGGCGAGGTCCGGGGGCACCTGCCGGGCGAGGACCTCCACCTTCGAGCGAAGGCGCCCGCGCAGCTCGGGATCCAGCACCAAGGGCACGGCGTTCAACAGGTCCGAGAACGCCCCGACATCCGACGAGGCCTTGGCCCAGACGGTGTCAAAGCTGTCATCGGCTGAAGCGAGGGCGGCCCAGGCGCCCTGGCGGGCACTGGCATGGGCGGACTTGATCGCGAGGCTTTCGACGCGGCCGCGCAGGGCCTTGACCTCCTTCGGCGACTCGGCGGGCAGGAGGCGGCCGAGGGCACCCTGGGCCGCGCCATCGGTGTCCGGCGCCTCGAGGAGGTCGAGCAACGTGGCGACGCGCGTGGCCTTGCGGGCGTGGGCAAGCTCGGCCAGAGCGGCCGTGCGGTCCGCGTCCGCAACATCCGGGCGCCGGAGCAGGGTGGTGAGGACGCCGGGGGTGCGGGGGAACTTGAGCAACTCGGCCGTGCTGGCGCTGCGCATGAGGTACTCGATGCCGGCCGGGTTGTCGGCCGCAACGGGCGCGCCGTCGGCGACGGCCTTGCGCCACACGGGCTCCAGTTGCCGCAGCGTCTCGCGCATCGTGTAGTCGAGGTAGTAGTCCGTCGGCTTGCGCAACGCCTCCAGCGCCACGTCCACGGCGGCTGGCTGCCGGAAGAAGCTCGCCGCCCGGACGCCCTCGAGGCGGACGCGCGGGTGCTCGTCATTCGCGACCTTCTTGAACAGCGCCAAGGCGTCGGGGACGCGGTCGCGCCAGTAACACAGAACCCTCGCGGCGGCGGCGCGCGCCCGGTGATCCTTCGAGCCCAGCACCTGCTGGAGGAGCCCTGCGTCCACGACGTTGTGCCATTGGTGCAGCCAGAGGCCCTCCGTCCGATGGTGCTCGAACTCCGGGTCGTTGCGGTCGAGGGCGGACAACCACGCCTTGGCCGCCGCCACCACCTGTTGGGTGTCCCGTGCGCCGAGCTCGATCTTGGCGCGTTCGCGGACGTTGTCCTCGGGCGACTTGAGCAGTTCGAGGAGCGCGGGGATGGGCTGGCCGGCGATCTTCTCGGGCTTGAGCAACGGCCGTCCCTCGTAGGTCATGCGATACACGCGGCCGTGCACCTTGTCGCGGTTCGGGTCGCGCAGGTGATGTTGCATGTGCCCGATGATGGGGTTGTGCCAATCGCTGAAGTACAACGCGCCGTCCGGGCCCACGGACACGCAGCTCGGGCGGAAGTTGGGGTCCGTGGAGGAGACGATGTTCTCGAGCGTCTCGCCCTTGAGGCCGGAGCCCTCCTCGGTCACGCGGACGCGGAAGATGCCCTGGAATCCAATGACGTTGCAGTTGAGGTAATTGCCTTGGAACTCGTCGGGGAAGTGACGGCTGGAGAGGATGCCGGTGCCGGGACAAGGCCGCGAGGGCCGGTTCCAGAACTCGCGCATGCCGGAGTGCTTGCGGGGGTAGTCGATGTGGCCGCTAAACGCGGGAGCGAAGTAGGTGTTGTTGCCGGTGGCATCCGTGACGAAGTCATTGCCCCAGCGGTCGAAGACCTTCCCGTGCGGGTTGGCGAACCCGTAGGCGATGTAGGTCTCGAACTGGCCCGTGCGGGGCTCGAAGCGGAAGATGGCCGCGTCGTCGTTGCGCACCGGGCCAAAGGCGGTCTCGACCTGGGTGCGATGGAACACGCCGTCGCTCAGGTAGATCGAGCCGCCGGGGTCCAGCACCACGGCATTGGACGTATGGTGGGAATCGGCGGAGTCGAGCCCCATGAGGACGCGCTCCTTCCAGTCCGCCTTGCCGTCGCCGTCGGTGTCGCGCACGAACCACAGGTCGGGGGCCTGCACGATCAAGACGCCGTCCTTGTAGAACTGGAAGCCCGTGGGGCCGTTGAGCTCGTCGATGAAGGGCGTGCAACGGTCCGCCTTGCCGTCGCCATCCACGTCCTCGAACACCAGGAGGCTGTCGCCGACCTTCGAGTCCGGGGTGCGCTCGGGATAGTTGGGCCATGCGGCCACCCAGAGGCGGCCCTTGGTGTCCCACGCCATCTGAACCGGCTTCACCAGGGCTGGGAACTGCTCCTCGCTGGCGAAGAGGTTCACCTTCATGCCGGAGTGTACGGTCATCTTGGAGATGGCGGCCTCGCCGGAGAGGAACTCATGGGAGCCCCCGTCCTTCGGGCCGGGCTTGTTGGAGACCACGGGCTGGACCTTGGGGAGGCTCGAGTCGTTGGGCTCGAGCTCGCGCCCGTGCGCCGCCGCCCACACGACGGGGTCGCGGTTGGCCGTGAGCTGGTCGCGCACCGCCATTTCCTCCTGCATTGTCTTGTAGTTGGAGACGTAGGGCTGGGGCGCGTTGCGGTCGGAGATGAACCCGCCCTTGCCCGGCTGGTACGCGAGGGCGGAGCGGCCGCCGTACACGTTGTAGCCGTCGATCGTCCGGTAGCGCTGGTGCCACTGGAAGTTCTTCTCGTTCACCGCGAGGCGCAGCTTCTCGACGTTGGACTTCGGGGCGGGCTTGCCGAGCAACCCCGCGAACAACGCGGGCGCCATGGCCTGGTCGCCCTCGGGCGACAACAGGTGCCCGTTGATGGTGAGCGACCGTCCCGCCGCAGCCGCCGCCGCATAGGCGCGCTCGCTCTCGGCCACCAAGTCCACGAACGTCACGCCCTCCGCCTGGGCCACCTCGGCCATGGCCGCCGCATAGAGGCGGATGTTCGCGTTCATCGGCGCGGGGTCGGCGAAGTTGGGATCCCGATGCCGCTCCTGAAGGACCGGCGACACCAACGCGACGCGGGGCGCGCCCTTGCCGGAGTAGTTACCCTCGCGCACATGCCGGAGCCACGCGACGAGGTCCTTCTTGAAGCCCTCGACGCCGGCCGGTCCCTTGGCCGCCTCGTTGGCCCCGAAGAACCCGAGGATCACGTCCGCCTTCGTTCGCTTGAGCCAGTCGTCCGGGCTCCCGAAGTTTTCGGAACGATGACGGGTCGCCACCTCGTCGCCGGCCGCCGCGAGGTTGCGGAACACGAGCTTGTGGTCCGGGAACTGCGCATGGACCAGGGCCTCGAAGTAGCCCGTGTGCTGCATGCGGTCCGCCAGCGCGCCGCCCACGAGAACCACATGGTCCTCCGGGCGAAGCTCCAGCGGTGCGCCCAGGCCGCGCGAGGCGGACAGAGCAAGGATGACGGCGGCCGTGACGGCAGGGAGTCGTAGTGCTGCTCTCATGTGTCGGTGTGCGACGCATGGTGCCGCTCCGGATGTTCAAGCCAAGGCTGGAAATCAGGTTGACGCTTCGCGCCCGCCTTCCATACGGTGCGCGCCGCTTTGCTACTCCAGAGTAGCTCAATGGTAGAGCACGCGGCTGTTAACCGTGTGGTTGTAGGTTC
>CAYSGH010000161.1:0-5061 GCA_964430505.1 uncultured Akkermansia sp.
GGGGGGCGGCGGGTGCAGTGCTGGGATCACGGGGCGGGGTCGCGGTCCTTCATGCGGTAGCGGGAGCCCTCGATGACCACGGGGATTGGGCGCGTGCCGCGTGAGGGCGCAGGGCCTTTTGGAGGTGCGGCGGGGCGGCGACGACTCAGCGCTTGCGCGGGGCAGGCTTGAACTCGCCCGGCGGCGGCGACTTGATGCGGACGACCTCGTCCTGGAGGCGCCTCATGTCGGGGACGTCGAGGGTGTCCTTGGCGAGGTCGAGCTGGCGTTGGCGGAAGGAGAGGAGGTTGGTGTAGTCGGGGCGGAGGGTTTCGACGGTGCGAAGGGTTGCGACGGCCTTGGGAGCTTGCTGGGAGAAGGCAAGCGAATCGGCCAGTGATAGGAGGATGCGGAGGCGGTGCTGGGGGGTGGGCTGGAGTTCGAGGGCGCGCTGGAACCATTCGCTGGCGGGTTTGTGGCGGGAGTCGGCGGCGTAGAGCTGGGCCACCTTCTCGGCGAGGACGGGGTGGTTGGTGGCGAGGGGAAAGGCGGCGAGTTGGTCGCGCACGGCGGAGAGGGACTGTCCGTTTTGGATGAGGATGTTGACCTGGCGAAGGATGGTCCAGGCTTGGGCCGGGCTGCCGGACTGAAGCTGGCGTTGCTCGACGGCGCGGAGGTCGCTGTCGAATGGATGGAAGAGGGGATCCCCGAAGAAGGCGCTGGTCCATGAGAGGCTCGGCTGGCAGGCGAGGGCGGCCTCGCCGACGGAGTACCCGAGGATGACGAGCATTTCCAAGAAGGCATGGGGGTTCGGGGTGAACTCGAGATAGGGCTCGTCCACGCATCCAAAGGTGACCGTGGCTCCCTTGGCCAAGAGGGGGCCGACCCAGTGCTTGGAGGGATTGCGGGGCTCGCCGGCGCTGAAGGAGTGGAGGTGGTAGGCGATGGAGCCGGGGAGGAACTCCACCTCGTTGCGCAGGAAGGGGCCGTCCACGTCCTGCGTGTACCATCCGAAGTACAGGCCGACATTGGGGAGGGGCTGGGTTGCCGGGAGCGTGGCGGGGAGGTTGTCCACGTGGGTGGCGAAGCCGGTGCGGATGGCGGCGGCGGCGGCGTTGGTGATCCAGAGGTCGCCGGTCCGATAGGAGCCGGAGGTGATGTTGCGGAGGTCGAAGAAGGCCTCGCCCATGAAGCCGTTGGTTTCGCAGGAGAGGGCGTGGTCCACGAGGCGCCTGGCGATGGCGGGGCTGGGGCCGTCCAGGCGTCCGACGAGGAACACGCCGTTGGTGGGCGTGAGCACGGCCGCGTTCGTCGTCCCATAGAAGGGGTTGGGAAGGATGCCCGTGGGCGAGTAGCGCCCCGCGATGGGGAGCAGCGAGATCTCCGAGTCCACGGACGCGTTGTTGCGATGCAGGGGCTCGGGGAAGGAATTGGTCTCGGCGCCCAGCAGCTTGGGGGCGTTGGCAATCCGATAGGGCATCCCGAAGGACAGGACGAGGCAACGCACGGAGGACTCCGTGCAGCGCGACTTTGCGGACGTCGTTCCGGCCGCAGGCGGCGGTCCGGCGGGATCGAACCGCGCGAGGCCTCGGGCTTGCAGCTCGCGGAGGAGCGGTTCCTGGATCTCCGACTCGTAGGCGGCACGCGTCAGCGTGACGTCGGACGAAGTCTTGAGGCCGATCAGGTTCTTGTCGGGAACGGCCCTCGCGCGCGCGTAGTGCCGTGCCACGTCGATGGAATCGGCGTTGCCCTCGCGGTAGAGGATCACCACGGAGTCGCCGGGGGACGCCGCGAGGGCGGCGGCCATCGCGAGGCACGAGATGCACGCGCCCAGGCCCGCGCCCAGGGCGCGGCTACGTCGCCGGAGCAAAGAGACGGCCCACGTGAGATCGCATGATTTCATAGGTTTGGTCCGGGCTTTGGTGTGTGTTGTCGATGCGGACGGCGTCCAACGCCGGGTAAAGCGCGCCCTTTCTGCGGGTGGCATCCATCGCGTCACGTCCCGCACCCACGCTTCCTGCGTTGCCCCGGTTGGCAAGGCGTTGCTGGCGCACGGCGGCGTCCGCCTCAAGGAAAAACTTGACCGGGGCCAACGGGAAGACCTCCGTGCCAATGTCGCGTCCCTCCATGACCAGGGTGCCCAGTCCGGCGCACTCGCGTTGGCGGGCCACCATCCAAACGCGTATGCGCGTGACCTGCGCGACCACCGGCACGGCCTTCTCCACGCGGTCGGAGCGGATCTCCTCCCGGGGAAAATAGCCGCCCACGGTGAGCCATGCCGCACCGTCGATCACGCGGAGGCGGGCGTCCCATCGGCGCATCAGGCGGACGATGGCGTCCTCGTGGGCGCGTTCCATGGGCTTCTCGCAGCGCAGGCCGCTCTGGAGGGCCCACCAGGCGAGGGTGCGGTACATGGCCCCGCTATCGACGTAGATGCACCCGAACTCCGCCGCGAGCCGCCGGGCAAGCGTGCCCTTGCCGGACGCGCTCGGGCCGTCGATCGCCACGACGCGCGGCAGCACCAGCCGACCGCCTTGGGAAGCGAGGCTCATGAGGCCAGCAGGTCGTCGCCCTCCAGCCGCCGTCCGGTCCGCGCGTCCCGAATCGTGGCCCCCAGGCCGTGCGGGGCCGGGGTGGCGAGCTTGTGGAAGAAGTTGGGGAAGGTCTTGCGCACGCATCGCGGGTTGCGGATGCGGATGCCGGGGACGTGGAGCGCCAGCGTGGCGAAGCACATGGCCACGCGATGGTCGTCGTGGGTCTCGATCTCGGCCCCGTGCAGCGCGGAGGGCTGGACGGTGAGGGTGTCCCCTTCCTCGAAGACGGTCGCCCCGCACTGGGACAGGCCGACGCGCAACGCCGCCACCCGCTCGCATTCCTGCACGCGCAGGCGGCCCAAGTCCGTGAAGCGAATGGGATACCCGGCGAACGGCCCCAGCACGATGGCGGTCATGATGCTGTCGCCCAGGTGGCGCTCCCGCGAGACCTCGGGCGGCAACGGCAGGAACGACGGGAAGCGCGCGTCCACCTGCCATCCGGACCGCGGCCATCGCGCGACCGGCGACGTGTCGGCCGGCGTGGGGCGCCCGCCGCGCAGGAGCCAGTCCGCCGCCCAGAAGTAGCTGCCGCTCGAGGCGTCGGGCTCGATGTCCAGCCTGCCGCCATGGGAGGGAAACGCCTCCACCAACCGCGACGTCATCGCCACGTAGGGGGCCTCGTCGCCGTCTGCCGTCCCCTCGACGACGACCTCCCAGCCGCCGCGGGGCGCGGACAGCAGCAGGGCGGACGCGAACTGGGAGCTCTCGGCGATGGACACGTGGCACACGCCGGGGCGGCGTCCCGCGCGTCCATGGACGACGACGGGGAGCCGGTCGTTGGGGGCGTCCACCGCGTAGCCGAGGCTGCGCAGCGCGTGGAGGAGGGCGGCCTGGGGCCGTTCGTGCATCCGCGGCACGCCGGACAAGCGATAGGACCCGGCCCCCAGGCAAGCCATGGCCGAGAGGAAGCGCGCGGCCGTTCCGGCGTTGCCCACGTGCAGCTCCAGGGGTTGCTCCGGGGTGCCGCCCCGGGGGATGCGCCCGCCCAGGCCCTCGACGCGGATGACGCGGTTCGCCGGGTCGCCGGGATCGGGCCCCACCTGGACCTCGAAGCCCATCGCTTGGAGGCACGACACCATCACCTGCGTGTCCTCGCTCCAGAGGGCGCCGTGGAGGGTCGTCGTGCCCTCGGCCAGCGCGGCGAGCACGAGGGCGCGGTTCGTGATGCTCTTGGAGCCGGGGACGGTGACCTGGGCGCGGGGCGCGGCGGCGAGGGGCTCGATGTCGATGAGGTCGGGCAGGGGCATGGGCAGGGGGGAGGGGGAAGGGTGCGTCAACGTTGGGTGGATCCAGGGGCGGGGTGGGGCAGGGGGCGGCCCCACCCATTGCGTCGTTGCTGGGCCTCGGCGAGGAAACGTTCGATGCCCGCCTCGTCCCCGGCGGCCAAGAGGGCCTCGAATTGTCGGAGAGCCCGTTGCCAGTCGGCGACGGCCGCCAGCACGGCCGGGCGATTGCCCATCAGGATGTCCCGCCACATGCCCGGGTGACCGCCGGCCACGCGCGTCGTGTCCCGGAAGCCGGTGGCGCACAAGCGCCCCACCTCGGCCGGATGCCGCGGGTCCAACACCTCGTGCGCCAGCACCGCCGCCAGGACATGCGGCAGGTGGCTCGCGCGCGCGACCCAGGCGTCATGCGACTCCGGCGACATCCGCACCACCTCGGCCCCCACCGCCCGCCAGAGGGACGCCACGGCGTCCACGACCTCCGGGAGGGCGTCCGGCGCGGGCGTCACCGCGCAGCGCGCCCCCTCGAAGAGGTCCGCGCGGGCCGCGCCCACGCCCGCCTGCTCGGACCCGGCCATGGGATGGCTGCCCACGAAGCGGCCCGGTGGCAGCACGGGCGACACCTCCCGAACCACGGTTGCCTTGACCGAGCCCACGTCGGTGACCCAGGCGTCGCGCGACAGGAACGGGGCCAGGTCGCGGGCGACGCGGGCCATGTCGCCCACGGGCGTGCAGAGGACCACGACGTCGGCGCCCTCCACCACCTCGGCCATCCGGGTGGAGGCGCTGTCCACGGCGCCCTTGCCGACGCATTCCGGCACGGACGCGTCGCGTCGCACGAGGCCGGCGACGTGCGCGGCGATGCCACGGGCGCGCAGGGCAAGCCCCAGCGAGCCCCCCAGCAAGCCCACGCCCACCAAGGCCACCTTCCTGAAACGCACGTCAGGACGGTAGGGAAGGCGGCGTTCCGAAGGGAATGCCGAAGTGTGGCGGGGTCTCGCCAGGCCGGGACGGCCGTCGGACGGCAAGGTCCCATGAAACCATGGTCCCCCGTTTCCGCTGGCCGTGGCCGCGTTCGATGGCGTCGCTGGGAACGCCCACGGATGGCGGATCCAACCCAAGCCTCGCACGGGCGTTGGGTCCCGGGATACGGTGATGCCGGGATGAGCATGGGGGGCAGGCAGGGCGGGCGGGGCGGGCGCTTGGCGATGGCTGGGGCCGTGGCGTTGTGGGTGCTGGGGGGGCCGGTGGCGGAGGCGCAGGTG
>CAYSGH010000162.1:0-5026 GCA_964430505.1 uncultured Akkermansia sp.
GCGTTCTTGCGATGGGGCGATGGGGGCTGTTGAACAGCGCCGGGACGGCGCTGCCACGGTCTTGGGGGGCTTGCCGCAGCGCTGGGACGGCGCTGCCGTGGTCTTGGCGGGAGGCTTGCCTCAGCGCCGGGACGGCGATGTCACCTTCTTCGCGGGGCTCGGGCCCGGGACGGGACGATTCCGTGAGAGGCGGCAGCCAATCCAAGCGGAGGTCCGGAGCGCACGGAGGAAACAGCGGAAGGCATCATGCCGGGGCGGCGTCCTACGCCATGATCCCGTCGATGACGCGTCCGGCGATGCCGGTGAGGCGTGCGTCCAGGCCCTGGAACTTCACGGAGAGGCGGGTGTGCTCGATGCCGAGGAGGCGGAGGAGCGTGGCGTGGAGGTCGTGGACGTCGATGGGGTTCTCGACGGCGGCGTAGCCGAGCTCGTCGGTGGCCCCATAGACGGATCCGCCTCGGACGCCGCCGCCGGCGATCCAGACGGAGAAGCCGGCGTTGTGGTGGTCGCGCCCGTCGCCGCCCTGGCTCATGGGGGTGCGCCCGAACTCGCCGGCCCAGACGATGAGGGTGTCGCGGAGCATGTCCCGTTGCTCGAGGTCGGTGATGAGGGCCATGCAGGCGCGGTCGATTTCCTGGGCCTTGAACTCGACGCCCTGCTTTACGCCGCCGTGATGGTCCCAGTCCTTGTGGTAAAGCTGGATGAAGCGGACGCCGCGCTCGGCGAGTCGCCGGGCGAGGAGGCAGTTGGACGCGAAGGAGCCGTCGCCCGGCTTGCAGCCGTAGAGTTCCATGACCTTGGCGGGCTCGCTGGAGACGTCCATGAGGCCGGGGACGGAGGCCTGCATTTGGAAGGCCATCTCGTATTGGGCGATGCGTGCGCCGATCTCGGGGTCATCCACGACGGCGTCGTGCTGGGCATTGAGCTGGTTGACGGCCTCGATGACGCGGCCTTGGCGGTCGCGGGAGACGCCGGGCGGGTTGCCGAGGTAGAGGACGGGGTCGCCCTTGCCGCGGAGGTGGACGCCCTGGAAGCGGCTGGGGAGGAACCCGGCCGCCCATTGGCGGGCGGCAATGGGTTGGTTCTGGCCGCCGCGCCCGAGGGAGGTGAGGACGACGAAGCCCGGGAGGTCCTGGGCCTCGGAGCCGAGGCCGTAGGTGATCCATGAGCCCATGGAGGGGCGGCCGGCGATCTGGGAGCCGGTGTTCATGAACATGTGGGCGGGGTCGTGGTTGATGGCCTCGCTGGTCATGGAGCGGACGAGGCAGATGCGGTCGAGGACGGACCCGACGTGGGGGAAGAGGGAGCAGATCTCGATGCCGTTCTTGAAGGCCTTGAAGGGGAGCTGGGGGCCGTAGCAGGTGAGCTTCTGGCCCTGGAGCTGGGCGATTTGGCGGCCCTTGGTGAAGGACTCGGGCATGGGCTTGCCGTGCATCTCGGCGAGCTTGGGCTTGGGGTCCCACGTCTCGAGGTGGGAGGGGCCGCCGGCCATGGACATCCAGATGACGCGCTTGGCCTTGGGGGGGAAGTGATGGGGCCGGACGACGCCGGGCCATGCGTCCTTGCTGGCGGATGCGGCGGCGGCGAGGAGGCCGGGCCGGAGCAAGGAGGCGAGGGCCAGCGCGCCCACGCCCTGGGAGGCGCGCCCGAGGAAGACGCGCCGGGTCTGGTTCTGGGCGCGGGCGAGGAGGAATTCCTGGGTGGGGTTCATGGTCAGGAGCGGGTGATGGTCTCGTGGAGGTTGAGGAGGGCGCGCGCCACGTCGGTCCACGCGGCGAGGTCGGCGGGCTGAAGGTCGGCGGGGGGCTTCCATTGGCCGGTGGAGACGAAGGCGCGGGCGGCTTCGGGCTGGGCGCGGTAGTCGGCGCGTTGTCGTTCGAGCAGGCGCGAGAGGGTTTCGACCTCGGCGGGCGTGGCCTCGCGGGCGAGGGCCTCGCGGACGGCCCAGCGGATGCGGCGGGCGTCGTCGGCGGGTCCGTGGCGGAGGATGCGTGCCGCGAAGGCCTTGGCGGCCTCGACGTAGGACGGGTCGTTGAGAAGGACGAGGGCCTGTTGCGGGATGTTGGAGCGGGCGCGGTCCGCCGCGCATTCCTCGCGGGTGGGAGCGTCGAAGGCGAGCATGGAAGGATGGACGTAGGAACGTTGCCACCACGTGTAGAGCCCGCGGCGGTATTGGCCGGGGCCGGCCGAGGCGTCGTAGCCGCGCTGGGGGAAATTGAGGTTTTCCCAGTAGCCCTCAGGCTGGTAGGGGCGGACGGAGGGGCCACCGACGTCAGGGACGAGGAGCCCGGCGATGGCGAGGGCGTTGTCGCGGACGATCTCGGCGTCGATGCGCCAACGACCTTGGCGTGCGAGGAGGCGATTCTCGGGGTCGCGGGTGAGCAGGTCGCGCGGGGCCTTGGAGGTGCGCCGGTAGGCGGTGCTGTTCACGATGGTGCGGACCATGTGCTTGAAGTCCCAGCCGCTGTCGCGGAACTCGCAGGCAAGCCAGTCGAGGAGGGCGGGGTTGGCGGGGGGCTCGCCTTGCGCGCCGAGGTCGTCGAGGACCTTGGACAAGCCCACGCCGAAGAACTGTCGCCAGAGGCGGTTCATGACGACGCGGGTGGTAAGGGGGTTCTCGGGGGCGAGGATCCAGTCCGCGAGGTCGAGCCGGTTGAGCTTGCGCTGGGGCTTGGTGTACCCGGCCGACAGCGCGACGGGGAGCGTGGGCTCCATGACCTCGCCGGTCTCGATCAACCAGTTGCCGCGCGGCAGGACGCGGACGGTGCGGGGCTCGCCGCGCTCGGTGACGATGCAGCGCGGGAGGGTGGCCTCGTAGTCGGCGACGGCCTTGGTGGCGTCAGCGAGGAGGTTGCGGGTGCTGGCCAGCTCGGGGGCCTGCTTCTTGAAGGCGTCCGTGAGCCGCTTGCGCTGGGCGGCGTCGCGCTTGTCGGCGGGGATGCGAAGGACCTCGGCCAGCTCGGGCGGGGGCGGCAACGCGCCGGGAAGGGTGACGGCGTCGGCGTGGGAGGCCGTGGAGAGGCGGAACTTGCCGAGGGTGTGGTTGCCCTGGCCGTGACGTTGCTGCAACTCGACGACGAGGACGTCTCCGGGTTGGACTTCGGCCGTTTCCTTGAGCGCAAGCAGCAGTTGCTGGGGCTTGGTCACGTCCGGCAACACGGCCCAGCCCGCGCCGGAGCCCTTGGCGTCGCCGTCGATGACGGACGCGGCCGTCCATGCGCGGTAGGGGTTGTTCTCGGCGTGGAGCGTTTGCTCGTGGGTGGCGCGTGCGACGGAGAAGGGCAGGGGAGCCGGGGCGGACCCGGGGCGTTCGATGCGGGCGACGACCTCGGTGAGGACGAAGTTGCCATTGCCGGCGCGGCCGGAGCCCTTGGAGGGGAGCGAGTCGTCCGGGAGGGCCTCGATGCGGAGGGCGGCGACGCGTGAGGGGGCGTTGGTGAAGCGGAGGGTGTAGGCGTCGGTGTCGGGCTTCTTGCCGGAGGCGAGGACGGCGTGGTCGGGGAGGACCTTGAGGGTGGCCCCCTCCTTGGAATCGGCGGCGGCGGGCTTGAGCCGGGTCCAGCGGTCCTCGATGGCGACGGCCTGGGCGAGTTGGTGCTCCCACGAGGCCTGGGCCTGGGCCAGCGCGGGATGCGGCCCGTCATAGATGGCTTGGATGCCCTTGAGAACCTCGCGCCGCCGGTGCAGCTCGGCGGCCTGTCGGTCGTCGGTCACGAACATCCCATCCTCGCGCCGTCCGATGATCGTCTCCTTCACGTCGGCGAAGAACGCTCCCAATGCGTAGAAGTCGCGGGTGCTGATGGGGTCGAACTTGTGGTCGTGGCACTGGGCGCACCCGGTGGTTTGGCCGAGCCAGACGGAGCCGACGGCGCGGACGCGGTCGGTGAGGTAGCGGGCCTCGTAGTCCTTGGGCTGGGCGCCGCCCTCCTCGGTGGTGAGGAGGAGGCGGTTGAAGGCGGAGCCGACGAGCTGCTCGGTGCCGGCGCCGGGGAGGAGGTCGCCGGCCAGTTGCTCGCGGGTGAAGACGTCGAAGCGCTTGTTGTTGTTGAAGGCGCGGATGACGTAGTCGCGGTAGGGCCAGATGTTGCGGGGGTTGTCGGAGTGGTACCCGATGGTGTCGGCGAAGCGGACGACGTCGAGCCACGCGATGGCCATGCGCTCGCCGAAGTGAGGCGAGGCGAGGAGACGCTCGACGAGGCGCGGGTAGGCGTCCGGGGAGGGGTCGGCGACGAAGGCCTCGACGTCGTGCGGGTTGGGGGGCAGGCCGAGGAGGTCCAGGTGGAGGCGGCGGGCGAGCTCGCGTCGGGAGGCCTCGGGGACGGGCTGGACGTTGGCGGCCTTGAGTTGCTGCGCGACGAGATGGTCGATGGCGTCGGGTCCTGTGGGTGCGGCGGGCCGGACGGGGCGTTGGTAGGCCCAGTGGCCTTGGTACTCGGCGCCTTGCTCAATCCAGCGTGCGAGCATGTCGCGCTGGGCGGCCGTGAGGGACTTGTGGGTCTCCGGCGGCGGCATGAGGTCGTCGGGATCCGTCGAATGGAGGCGCCGGACCAGCTCGCTTTCGGAGGGCTTGCCCGGGACGAGCGCCTTTTTGCCGGACTTGGCCGGGGCGACGGCCGCGTCGCGCAGGTCGAGTCGGAGGCCGCCCTTGACCTTGGCGGCGTCCGGGCCGTGGCAGGCAAAGCAGTTGTCGGAGAGGACGGGACGAACGTCGCGGTTGAAGTCCACCTTGGGTGCAGCCAAGGCCGCGTGGGCCAATGCGAGGGCCGCGGTGGCGGAGGCGAGCCGGGACTGGAAGGAGACGCTCATGAGGTGAAAGCACGAAGATGCTGCCCGTAGGGACGCTTGAAATCCACCGGCGATTCGTGCGAGTTCGAGGGCGCGGGGCGAGGGACATGCTGGCCATGGCGATGGCGGCTGGGCAGCATCGTGTGGATGAACGACGCCGAAACGCCCGCCTCGCTGGGCTACCGGATGCCTGCCGAATGGGAGCCTCACGTGGCCACATGGCTGACGTGGCCACGGCCGG
>CAYSGH010000163.1:0-4933 GCA_964430505.1 uncultured Akkermansia sp.
GGAGCGGCGCGCGTGACGGGGCGGCCTGCCCGCGTCCAATGCTTTGTGCTTCGTGGCAGAAAACCCCAGATCCCAGGCCTCAGGAGCGCGGCTCCCATGCGCCCGTGTCATGGAATGACTTCCTGCTCGCACCCGTCGGGATGCCCCCAGCACAAGCGCCTCCGCGCACTCCTTATTCTCCCCGACGCCCCCCAGGCCAACCTCGTCGCGCGGTTCCTCCACCTAGCCCTCGACCGACTGCATACCGATGGCTCGCCACAGACAGCCGTCCCGTCCTGAAGGTCTTTACTGTCGTCGAACCCGAAGCGTTCCAAGGCACCGTTCACAACGCCCAGGGATGGCGCGAGCCAGGCCAGATGCATGCCTTCAACCGTCACCAAAGGGGCTTCGAGGTGGCCCACGACTTGCCCGAGCGGGTCGTCACGAAGGACCGGGTTTACGACGTCTGCCGCACTCGCCAGGCCGAGCGCGTCAAGCCATCCAAGGCCATGGCCTTCGTGACCCGACCACGCCCAAAACGTAAGCAAGGGGTTCTCGCGTGCGCGCCGACGAGGCTGCTGCGGCCTTCTCCCCGCTTCACCTCGTGGCGGCGCTCGGGCAAGGTCGCCGCACGAATGTCACTGGCTCCGCTGTTGTCATTGGACCTTCCGGGAATCCCGAAGGTGAAGTCGGGCAAGGTTCGCGAGGTCTTCGACCTTGGGGACCGCCTGTTGTTCGTGGCCACGGACCGGATCTCGGCCTTCGACTGCGTGATGCCGAACGGCATCCCGCGCAAGGGCGAGGTGTTGACGCAGATGTCGCACTTCTGGTTTGACCGCACGGAGCTGTGGCTTCCGAACCATCGGGTGGGACGCGCGGACGACCCGTTGCCCAAGGAGTTGGCGCCGTTTGCGGAGAAGCTGGCGCGGCGGAGCATGATCGTGGCCAAGGCGAGGCCGCTGCCCATCGAGTGCGTTGTTCGCGGCTACCTGGCAGGGTCGGGCTGGAAGGAATACCAGTCGCAGGGAACGGTGTGTGGGTTGCCCTTGCCCAAGGGGTTGCAGGAGTCGTCGGAGCTGCCGGAGCCGGTCTTCACTCCGGCCACGAAGGCGGAAACGGGGCATGACGAGAACATCCCGTTTGCAAAGGCCTGCGAGCTGGCCGGGGAACGATGGGCGACGGAGGCGAGGGACCTGAGCCTGCGATTGTACCGGTATGCCCGCGACCATGCGCGTCAGCGTGGCCTGATCATCGCGGACACGAAGTTTGAGTTTGGGGTCCACGAGGGGCGCTTGGTGTTGATCGATGAGGTGCTGACGCCGGACTCGTCGCGGTTCTGGCCGATGGACGGCTACTTGCCGGGGCGTGGCCAGCCGAGCTTCGACAAGCAGTTCGTGCGCGACTACCTGGAGTCGTTGGCATGGGACAAGACGCCGCCGGCCCCCGCGCTGCCGGACGAGGTCGTGGAGCGCACGCAATCCAAGTATCTGGAGGCCTTCCGGCGGCTGACCGGGCGGGATCTTTGAGGCGGCCGTGACGACACGTTGCCACGCTGGGGTTGCAGGCGGGCGCAGGAATCGGTGCATGTGCCGATGGGTGGCATGGATGGCGTGGGGTTGGCTCGCGCTCATGGCGTGTTGCAGGGCGGCGTCGCCCACCTGGTTTGACCCATCGTTGCTGCACGTCGTGCGGCTCACGATGACGGGGGAGGAATGGGCGGCACTGCGCAAGGACGGGGGCGACTTCGTGGCATTGCTGGGGCCGCAGCGCACCAACGGCCCGGCCGGGCGGGGCTATCGGGACCATGAGGCCGCGTTGGTCATGGACGGCGAACGATGGGAGGGCGTCCGCGTTCGCAAGCGCGGCTTCGTGGGGTCGTTCAGCCGCGAGCGGCCCTCGCTGAACATCGAGTTCCCGGCCGCCCCGGAACGTCGCGGGCCGCGGGGATGGCGTCGGGTCACGCTGGCCAACACGCAGCAGGACGCGTCGTCGATCCAGCTCTCGGCCGCGATGGGGATGTTCCGTGCCTTGGGGCTTGCGGCGTCTCGGACGGCGTTGGCGACCGTGGAGGTCAATGGGGAGAACCTGGGAGTGTACACGCTGGTGGAGCCGGTGGACCGGGACTTTCTCGCCCGCACCATGGGTTCCGCCGAGGGCGGGCTCTGGGAGGGAACGCTGGCGGACTTCGAGCCGGGGTTGCTGCCGTTGCTGGAGCCCAAGCGCGGAACAAAGGCTTCGGAGGCTCGGGTGCTGGAGGAGGTCACGCGGGCGCTGGGGCGCCCGGGTGGGCCGGACATGGAGGCCCTGGGGCGATGGGTGGACCTCGATGCGTTCCTGACGTTCTGGGCGGCGGAGGTGCTGGTGGACCATTGGGATGGATACGCGAACAACCAGAACAACTTCCTGGTGCACCAGCGCGCGCGCGACGGGCGGCTGGTGTTCATCCCATGGGGCGCGGACCAGTGCCTGGGGAGCGCCAATCCCTTCACGCCACGGGGCGCGCCGCGCTCGGTCCGTGCGACCGGGCTCTTGGCGCGGGCGTTGTACCAGGATCCCGCTTGGCGGGAACGGTATCGGGCGCGACTGCGGGAGTTGCTGGCGACGCGGTGGGACGCCACGCGGGAGCTGGCCGAGCTGGACCGATGGGAGGCGCTGGTGGTGTCGGCGTCGGCCCCGGAGCGGCGCGGGCGGCGCATGGTGATGCAGCGGACGCGGGAGTTTGTGCGGCGGCGGGCGGAGGCGTTGCGGCCGGAGCTGGAGGGCGAGGCTCGGCCTTGGCGTTGGCCGGAGCGCGAGACGCCGGGGTTGAAGCCATGGGGCCGCCTGACGGCCGACTTCGAGACGCGATTCCAGGAACGGTTTCCATCGGACTGGCTGACGAACGGAACGGCCACGATGCGTTTGGAGCTGGACGGGAAGGAGCAGGCGTTCTCCAAGGTGGGCGTGTCCGTCTCGCGGGGATTGGATGCGCGCCAGACGAGCTCGGTGACGTTGAACATCCTGGCCTTGCGGGGCCTTGCGGCGCTGCGGGTGCCGACGGTGCAGGCGTGGGCGGACGAGCTTGTGGCGGGCCGTCCGTTGCGCGTCGGCCTCTTCCAAAACCCGGGCTATTACTTCGAGGGCATGCCCACCGAGGGCGGGGGCGGCGCCGGGCTTCTGTCCGGGACGCTGGTGTTTGAGAGCGTCGGTGCCAGGCCTGGGGACGTGGTCAAGGGACGGTTGGAGGCGGAGATCTGGCGCTTGCCGCGATTTCGGTAGGCCCATGGCCTGGTGCGCTGCCCGCGCAAGTCCCGCAAGGGGCCTCGTTGACGGCGTCGAGCAGGCGTCCGTAGCCTGTCGGCGGATGAACGAGTTGCTGGAATCCATGGTGGAGCTGATTCGCCGCACGTCGGCGGAAATCCCTGACGACGTGAACCGCGCGCTCGTGGCGGCGCTGGAGAACGAGAAGAAGGGCTCGATTGCGGAAAGCGCGCTCCAGATCGTCGAGCGCAACATCGAGCTGGCGAAGCGCAAGTCGCAGCCCATCTGCCAGGACACCGGCAGCATTCTTTTCTACGTGGATGCGCCCCTTGGGCTCGACCAGGTGGCCTTCGAGGCGACGGCGCGTGAGGCCGTGCGGCGGGCAACGGCCAAGGGCTACCTCCGGCAGAACTCCGTGGACTCCATCACGGGAGAGAACGACGGGACCAACGTGGGCCCGGGCTCGCCCGCCGTGCATTTCCACCAGCACCGGGGCAACGCCCTCGAGGTGCGCCTCGTCCTCAAGGGTGGCGGCTGCGAGAACGTGGGCGCGCAGTATTCGCTTCCCATCGAGAAGCTGAAGGCCAACCGCGACCTCGACGGGTGCCGCAAGGTCATCCTCGACGCCGTGTTGCAGGCGCAGGGGAAGGGGTGCGGCCCCGGCATCCTGGGCGTGTGCATCGGCGGCGACCGCGCCACGGGCTACGAGTACTCGAAGAAGCAGTTCCTGCGGATGCTGGACGACCGCAACCCGGACCCGCGGCTCGACGCGCTGGAGCAGGACATCCTGCGCACGGCGAACGAGCTGGGCATTGGGCCGATGGGCTTTGGCGGCAAGACGACCCTGCTGGGCGTGAAGATTGGCTCCGCGAACCGCGTGCCCGCGTCGTTCTTCGTGAGCGTGAGCTACATGTGCTGGGCGTATCGCCGGCAAGGCGTCGCCCTGTCCGCCGTCGGAGCCATCGATAAGTGGTTATACTAGCCCGTTCACGAGACCCCAGGGAGAACCAGCGATGAAAGAATTGATTGCACCCTTCACGGAGGAACAGGTGCGCGCGTTGAAGGTCGGCGACGAGGTCGCCATCACGGGCGTCGTGTTCACCGGGCGCGACGCCGTCCACAAGTACTTGCATGAGGGCGGAGAGCTGCCCCCGGGCGTCAGCCTTCGTGACGGCATTATTTACCACTGCGGCCCGGTCGTGATGAAGGAGCCGGACGGAAGCTGGAAGGTCACGGCGGCCGGACCCACCACGTCGATCCGCGAGGAACCCTACCAAGGCCAGATCATCCGCGACTTCGGGGTGCGCGGCGTCATCGGCAAGGGCGGCATGGGCGAGCGCACGCTCGCGGCCTGCAAGGAGCACGGGTGCGTGTACTTGCACGCCGTCGGCGGCGCCGCCCAGGTGCTCGCCGAGTGCGTCCGCCGCGTCCGCAACGTGTACTTCCTCGAGAAGTTCGGATCGCCCGAGGCCATCTGGGAGCTGGAGGTGGAACGCCTCCCGGCCGTCGTCACCATGGACTCGCACGGCGGGTCGCTGCACCGCGACGTGATGGCGTCGAGCCAGGCCGCCCTCGCGGAGAGGGTGTAGTCGGGCGGGGAGCGGCAAGCGGCGAGCGGCGAGCGGGCCGGTGTGTCCCGAAACGCACGGAGCGCGGCCGTCCAAGGCCGCACATCCCACGTCCCACCTCCCGCCTCCCGCCTCCCGCCTCCCGC
>CAYSGH010000164.1:0-4855 GCA_964430505.1 uncultured Akkermansia sp.
GTTCAAGCGACCCATGAACCTAGAAACGGCAGTCGAAGAGGATTTCAAAACGAGGAAAGGGCCCTCCCATCCGGGAGGATGGGCTCACGGGCAGGAACCCAAGGGCTCACCCTGCGAGTGAGGTCGTGGTGGGCTCGACGCGGCTGTAGGCCGGGTCCCCTGACCCGGCGCACCGGGCAATCGGCATTGCCACCGCCGCGTGAGGGCACGCGGCCTACAGACGGACCAACTGCCGTTTCTACGTGCATCCCCTCCTTCGCGGGGACGACGCGAGGATCAGTGGCTGAGTTGCCGGGCGGCGGCGGTACGAAGGCGCGGGTCCGGCGAGGCGACGAGGGTGGCGAGGAGGTCCGCGGCGGGCTTGCCGAAGGCCTCGTGCAGCCAGGCGGCCTCGAGGGTGGCGCGCGGGTCCTTCTGGACGACGAGCCACGGCTTCACCGCCTTGAGGACGGCCGGGCCGCGTTGCCTCAGGACCACGCGCGCCTGCTCCTGGTCCCAGCCCGAGGGCGACAGCGTGCGGTCGAGCAGTTGCTCGTCCGAGAGCTTGGACAGGTCGCGCCGGGTGGCCATGGGCGTGCCCTTGGGGGCGACGCGCCAGATGCGGCCGTGCTCGTGGTCGCGGCGCGGGTCGCGGAAGTCCACCTCGCCATGCTGGATGATGGGGTTGGACCAGTCGGCCACGTAGAGGGCGCCGTCGGGCCCGAAGCGCAGGTCGATGGGACGGAACGTGACGTTGGTGGAACGTAGGAGGTCCGGCATCTCCACGGTCTGGAAGGTGGAGCCGGCGTCGCGGAGGGCGAAGCGCACGACGCGATGGGCGCGGAAGTCGCAGGTGATGAGGTTGCCTTGCCAGTCCTTGGGGAAGGCGGGGCTGTGGACGCGCTCGAGGCTGGCAAACTTGGGGTAGTTGCCGGGGCTGATGGAGTCGGCCTCGCGCCGCATGTCGGAGTAGGTGAAGTAGGTGGCGCCTTCCATGGCGTGGTAGATGCCCTTGCCGCCGGCGCCGTCGGTGAAGAAGGAGTTGCCGTGCTGGTCCCAGTGATGGCCCCAAGGGTTGCAGCCGCCCTTGGTGAAGATCTCCATGCGGAGGGTGTCGGGGTTCAGGCGCCAGATGCCGGCCGAGTTGAGGCGGGCGACGCCATGGGGCGTCTCGATGTGGGAATGGGTGTAGATGGACTGGTTGAGGTACATGTGGCCGTCGTAGCCCCAGCGCAGCGTGTGGAGGTTGTGGTGCGTGTCCTCGGTGCCGAAGGACGAGAGGACGATGCGGCGGGTGTCGGCCTTGCCGTCGCCGTTGGTGTCCTGGAAGTGGACCAGTTGATGGCTGGCGGCCACGTACACGCCGCCCTTGTTGTCCGGGAGGATGCCCGTGGGGATGAGCACGCCCTCGGCGAACACGGTGGACTTGTCGGCCTTGCCGTCGCCGTCGGTGTCCTCGACGACGATGGCGGCGTCCTCGGCCTCCTGGCCGGGGCGGATCTGGGGATAGACGCGGGAGCTGGCGATCCAGAGGCGGCCCCGGGCGTCCCAGTTCATCTGGATGGGCTTGTAGAGCTGGGGGTTCTCCGCCCAGAGCGTGACCTCGAAGCCCTCGGGCACGGTGAACGTGGGGATGGGCTGGGACTTGAAGTTGGGGTCCGGATGCGGCGCGCGGGCGGCGGGACCCGTGAGGCGTTGGACCTCGGCGGCGACGTCGGCCGGGGGTTGGCTGCCCACGCGCAGCTTGGCGATACGGGCCTCCCACTCGGCGATGAGCGGGTCGAACTGCGGGATCTCCACGGCGTTGCGGCCTTGCTCGTGCTTCCGGAAGCCGAACAGGTACGTCCAGTTGGCCGGGCGCCACCGGTGGAAGAACCACTCGTTCTTCTTGCGAATGGCGGCCAACAAGGGCTCGGACGCGGGCTCGGGAGCCTTGCCCGTGAGGTCCTCCACGAGGGCATGGGCGAGCTTTTGGTAGCCCATCTCGTTGAGGAGGACCGGCTGGTCCCAGAGCACCATGCGCAGCCGGGCGATGTTGCGGCTCAGGGCGAGCACGTCGGAATAGGCCGCCCCCCGCTCCTGGGCGAGGGTCTTGGCGGCGTCGGCCATGGCGTCGAGCGCGCGGCTCCGGGCCGAGTCGGGGCGCTCCCCGAACTGCTGCAAGGGGGAGAGCAGGACGAAGCGGACCTTGCCCCCGCCCACCTCGTTGATGGCGTCCATGAGGCGCGCCAGCTCGGACTTGTGGCGCGGGGCGGCCTCGGCCCCGCCTTCGAGGGCGGCCGTCATGCCATACGACAGGACCGCCACCGTGGGACGGGCGATCGCCACCTGCTCCTTCACGCGCTTGAGCCACTCGGAGTCGGGCTTGTTCCAGTCGAAGGATGCGCGGGCCTTGCCCGTGGGGGTGTCGCCGGCCCAGGCGAGGTTGCGAAAGGTGACGTTGCGGTCGCTGAAGCGCCGCGTGAGGGCGGCCTCGATGTGGCCGTAGTCGCCCTCCCGCTCGAGGAACGTGTCGCCCATGAGGACGACGCGGTCGCCGTCCTGGAGGTCGAAGCCCGCCGCGAGGGCCGGGCGGGCGGCCAACACGAGGGGCACAAGGACGGCAAGGGGCCGGAACGCGCGGGCCAACGAGCGCAGGGTGAACATGGCCCGAGTTTTTCCCGGGCCGCCCAGGATTCAAGGCCCAAGATGGCCTCGTTGCACGCGGAGGGGCGGGGGGCGGGGGGCGGGGAGCGGGGAGCGAGGGGCGAGGGGTTGTTCGCACGATGCCGGAGGCATCGCAGCCTGTAGCCGGTGGTTGAGCGGAGCGACACCACCGGTTGACGGCCCCCAAGAAACCCGATGCATCCCGGCAGGGATGCCACCGTCGTCTGCGGCGCTGCCTCGGCGGGTGATGGCGTGGCGTGACCGTTTCCCCGTCGTTGTGGCACCCCTGCCGGGGTGCTTGGGATGAGGGGGGCGCTTGGCGTCCGGTGGTGTCGCTTCGCTCAACCACCGGCTACATTCTGGCATCCCTCCGGGATGCGTCCGTGCGCGCCACGGTCCGTTGTTTGCGGGCGGCGTTGCCAAGATCCCGGCCGTTTCGCCGGTTGCATGCCGGGGAGGCGGTTGGGTTCAGTTCGGGGCGAGATGTTGGACAAGAGGCAGGTGATCGAGGGCGTGGTGGAGAAGCTGGCGGCCGACGTGGACTTGTACCTGCGCGCGGCACGGACGGCGGCGTCGGAGGCGACCGACGAGCAAAGCAAGGCGGAGAACAAGTACGACACGCGCGGCCTGGAGGCCTCGTACCTGGCCCGTGGCCAATCGCGTCAGGCGGCCGAGGCCGAGCGCGCGTTGTCGGTGTTTCGCGGGTGGTCGCAACGGGTGCCGGCGGCGGGCGCCGTCGTGTCGGAGGGGTCCCTGGCCTGCGTGGGGCAGGGGAGGTCGGCGACGTGGTATCTGGTGGCCCCCTGCGCGGGCGGCACGGAGGTGGACGTCGAGGGGGTGGAGGTGACGGTCATCACGCCGTCGTCGCCCATGGGCCGGGCGTTGTGCGGGCGCAAGGCCGGCGACGACGTGGTCCTGCCGTCCGGTTCCAAGGGACGCGTCCGCGAGGTGGGTTGACGTCTGGGTGCGTGAGTCCGGGTGGGGCTTGGGGGTTTGTAGGCCGGGTCCCCTGACCTGGCGCACGGGGGATACGACGTCCGCACCGCCGCGTGAGGGCACGCGGCCTACAGCCGGGAAGGCGCCCGAAGCCGTTCCAGCGGGACGTCGAGGATCGGGTAGCGCGGCCACTGCTCGTGGTCGAAGTGCCACCATTCGTTGGACAGCACCCGAAAGCCCTCGGCCTCCATGGCGGACCGCAGGAGGTCGCGGGCATGGCGTTGCGGGGCGGTGCCGCCGGGGAAGTCGGCATGGGCCCGGGCCGTGGGTTCGTCGTAGGCGGACGGCATGTCCACCACGGCTCCCGTGCGCAGGTCGAACAGCGAGCAATCCACGGCGCAGCCCCGGTTGTGGCGCGAGCCCTTGGCGGGGTTGGCGACGTAGTCGCGCTGGGCGGGCGGCACGGATTCCCAGAAGAGCCGGGTGACGGACCATGGCCGGTAGCCATCGAAGACGACGATGCCATGGCCCGTGGGCGCGAGGCGTGCGTGGGCGCGGGCGAGGGCCAGGGCGGCGGGTCGCTGGAGGTACACGGCCGCGACCGGATAGACGGGTCGGCCGACGAAGTTATTGGACGTGGCATAGCGCACGTCGAGGCGGAGGCCGGGCTCGACGGCACGCACGGCGACCAGGTCGATGGATGCGAAGGGGCCGGGCTCGCGCGGCGGCCGGAGACGATGTCGGGCGCAACCCGTGGCAAGGCCTAGGGCAAGGGCGACGAGCAGGAGCCCACCCCATGGCCACGGGCCGAACCTCGATCTCATGCCCGCATTGAGACGCGCGAGCCCGGGGAAGGGAAGCGGGGAGCGGGGAGCGGGAAGCGGGAGGCGGGAGGCGGGAAGGGGGAAGAGGGCCGCTGGGAGCGCGCCCGTCCCCGGGCGCAGCCTCGTCGCCATCCTGACGGGCCTTCGTGCGGACGTTGCGGCGCGTCGTGCGGTTGTTGCGACGCATCGTGCGGTGGTTGCGACGCTCCGTGCGGTCGTTGCGGCGCGTCGTGCGGTCGTTGCGACGCCTCGTGCGGTCGCTGCGGCGCATCGTGCGGTCGTTGCGATGCCTCATGCGGTCGTTGCGACGCATCGTGTGGTCGTTGCGGCACGTCGTGCGGTCGCTGCGACGCATCGTGCGGTCGTTGCGATGCCTCATGCGGTCGTTGCGACGCATCGTGTGGTCGTTGCGGCACGTCGTGCGGTCGTTGCGGCGCATCGTGCGGTCGTTGCGACGCATCGTGCGGTCG
>CAYSGH010000165.1:0-4853 GCA_964430505.1 uncultured Akkermansia sp.
TCAGGGGACCCGGCCTACAGCCGCGTCGAGCCCACCACGACCTCACTCGCAGGGGGAGCCCTTGGGTTCCTGCCCGTGTGCCCATCCTCCCGGGTGGGAGGGCCCTTTCCTCGTTTGGAAATCCTCTTCGACTGCCGTTTCTAGGATCCATCGCACGCCCGGGTGGACCCGGGCCGCCACCACCCTCCCTGCACGGACAAGGCCCGGGACAAAAAAAAGACCGCATAGGCACGGGGAAAACCCGGCCGACGCGGCCTGGAAGAAGGGCGACGAACTAGGCCTTCAACACGGCGGCGTGGAACTCGTTCCAGTCGTCCAGGTTGTTGAGGTTGATGGCGTCCGGGAGGATGGAGCCGTCGTCGGGGAGGTTGTTGGCGGTGAGGATGCCCTTGCGGGTGTCGTCGGTGTGGATGTAGCCGGCGATGGAGAGGTTGAGCTTGTGGATGTTGGCGCGGGTGAGGTTCACGCCGGGCTGGCGCTTGATCCATGCCTCGAACTGGGGATAGGTGGGCTTGGACTCCGTGATGAACTTGCGGACCTCGTCGGCATTCAGCCCGAGGCCGGTGATCACCATCATGTCGTAGCCTTGGCCGATGCCAGGGTAGCCCGCGGCGATCTTGCCGGCCGCCTCGAGGGAGGCCTTGAGCCAAAGACGAGGCAGGTGCAGGACGCCCAGGGGGCCGGCCACGCCGGAGCTGATGAGGGGAACGTAGGTCGTGCTCATGAAATCAATGTGAGGCGCACCCTATGGAATCCCGTCGCAAACGGTCAAAGCGTTTCATCGGAGGTTCAGCCCGTCCCGAGCCGCCGCGCGCGCCGCGCCCCCTCGACCATGGCCGCGAGCTTGCGACGCGCCGCCCATCGGGCCGTCTGGCTAAGCCCGCAGTCCGGGGCGACCACGAGCCGCTCCGCCGCCACGTGGCCGAGGCACAACCAGATGCGGCGCTCGATGTCCTCCGGCGTTTCGATGTAGTAGCTCTTCACGTCCACGACCCCCACCGCCACGTCCATGCGCCGCGCCACCAGCCCAATCAGCTCCACCTCCGCAAACTCCCGGCTTGCCAGCTCCACGTGCATCTCGTCGCAGTGAAGGTCCAGAAAGGCCGGGAACATCGGCTGCAACCGCCGCGGACCCACGGCCCGCCCCTTGTAGTTGCCGAAGCACAGGTGCGTGCACAGGCGCACCCGGCCCCGGACCGTCTCCACCGTCCGGTTGAAGATGTCCACGAAGCGGCGCGGATCCTCGCGGTGCGCGTAGCAACTCATGCTCGGCTCGTCCACGGACACCTCCTCGCATCCGGCGGCCACGAGGGCCTCAAGCTCGGATCGGACGACCGGCAGCAAGGCCTCCGTCAGCGCCCAGCGGTCGGCGTATCCCAGCGCCGCGTTGGGCACCAAGCGCCCGCTCAACGTGTACGGCCCGGGAACCGACGCCTTCAACGTGGCCTCCAACCCGGGATGCCCGGCGCGCGCCAGCCGCCGAAGCCGCTCGAACTCGGCCACCACGCCCAGCCCGCGCGGCGCCGCCAACGGGCCCACGACGGCGTGGCGCCCGCGCTGGTCGTGGGCGGGCGGACCCCAGCGCCGCGGCGGGGCCGTCTCCAGGTCGATGCCCTCCAGGTGCCCGTAAAAGGACAGGTTGAAGTCCAGCCGCGTCTGCTCCCCATCCGTCACGACGTCCAACCCGGCCGCCACCTGGTCATGCAACGCCGCCACCACGGCGTCTTCCTGCACCTCCGCCAGGTCGTCCGGCCCGAACTCGCCGAGGTGCCGCGTCGCAAGTTCCAGCCATCCCGGGAAGGGATAGCTGCCAATGACGGACGTGCGCACGGGATGGCCTTGCATGGCGCATGATGGGACGCGAACCAGCGGTGGTTTCAACCGCGATGTCCACGAGGCGGAGCGTCCTACTTCATGCCCTTCGGACGCGAAAAAGGCCCCGCCCGGAACCCGGGCGGGGCCTTGCCTTGACGACGCCCGGCGTTGCCGGGCGCGGGATCGTGGGCCTACCGGCGCAGGCGATAGAACGCGGCGGCGTCCGTCGCAGGGACGTCGTAGGGGCTGGAGGCTCCCGACACGTCCGTGAAGCCCCCGTTGAACGAGGCGGACTTCTGGAGGGTGCCGCCCGTCCACGTGAGGCGCAGGCCGCCCGCCGTGGGCGCGAACGACAGGTTGGACACGGCGGCAGCCGTGGCGGCCTCGTAGTGCGCCTTCGCCTGCGCGGCCGTCAGCGCCTTCTTGTAGATCGCGACCTCATCGACCGTGCCCGCGAAGTTGTCGGCCCAGCCGGAACCCGTGGAGCCGATGGCCCAGTCGCCATCGTCCACGAGCACGGCGCCCTGGGCGTCCGCCTGGCTGGCCACCTGGACGCCATTGCGATACAGGCGCCACGTGGTGCCGTCATAGACGCCGGCCAGGTGCACCCACTTGCCTGCATTCAGGTCGTCGCCCACCGGCGCGCGCACGCCGTGGAACCCGGTGGCGTCCGTCGAACCCAGCACGTACTCGGTGCCGCCCTCGATACGAAGGGAAACCTCGTTGGGGCTCAGGAGCGAGCCCGCCAAGGTGATGTTGAGCCCGGCGGCGTCGAAGTCGGACGGGATCGAGGGACCGTGGGAGAGGATGCGGGCGACGGCGGCCTGGGAGGCGTCGGGCTTGATCCACGCTTCGAGCGTGATTTGCCCGGCGAAGTTGAGGGAGGCCGGGTTGTTGAGGGAGACGAAGTTGCGCCCACCGATGGCCACGGCGGCGTTGTCGCCGGCGAAGCCAGGCCCGTTCACGCCGGCGGCGGCGTTGCCACCATTGACGAAGAAGCCCAGCGGCGCGGGGCCCGAGGCGGCGGCGTTGGCGGCCACGGGGCCGGCCGGAGCCTCGTTGAAGCGCAGGTAGAGCGGCGGGACCGTCACGCGCTCCTTGGTCTGGTCCGGGGGATTGGCCGCGTCGAAGGCCGACGTATAGACGAGGGACTCGTAGGGGGCGTCCAAGTTGCGGTTCTTGCCGGCCTCGTAATGCGCGGTGATTTGCTCGGGCTTGAGCACGTAGTTGTTGTAGAACGCGACCTCGTCGATGCCGCCCTCGTAGGGGTTTCCACCGATGCCGGAGGCGGCGTTGTACGCCCCGATGCCCAGGTCGGCCGGGACGCCAAGGGGCCTGCCTTGGCCTTCCTCGGGAACGGCACGGTTGGCGGCGTAGAGGACGTTCTCATTGCGGCCGACCTGCTTGCCATCGACGTAGGCGGTGAGGATGCCTTGGTACTGGTGGTTGCCATTGCCGCCCGGGTCGCCGTTGTCGTTTTGGGGCTCCCACGTCACGACCAAGTGCTGCCAACGGCCGACCTCGTAGTCGGTGTCGGTGTTGACGTCGAAGCCGGAGCTGCCCGCGCCGCTGAACATGCGGAAGTTCCAGCCATGGCCCTCGGAGGGCGGATAGGACGTGTTGGGGTTGCGCTGGAAGATGACCCAGCCGGTGCGGCCGGTGCCGCCCACCATGCGGTTGTTGATGGGGCATTGGCCGCCCTGCTTGTCGCGCGTGGGCTTGAGCCAGGCCTCGAAGGTGAAGGGGATGCCGGAATCCGGGTTGATGGCCTCGTTGAAGGGAATGGTGGCGTAGGCATTGCCGTTGCGGCTGTGATAGACGACGGCGGCATCCTCCGAGTGGCCGCTGATCGCCGAGGGCGCTCCAGGCCGAACCTCCGCGCTATAGGTGCCGTTCCCGGCCGTGCGCAGGTCGCCGACGTTGACCAAGCCGCCGGAGCCCGGGACGACCTCGCCCAGGCGCAGGTGGACGCTGGGGTTGTCGGACTTCACCAGCGCGGCGTAGGGGGTGCTGCGGCTGGCGTTGGTGCCGTTCTGATAGTGCGCCTTGATTTGCGCGGCCGAGAGCTTGGCCGGGTAGAAGGCGAACTCGTCGATGGCCCCGAACCATGGGTTGGAGGCGCCAAGGTTGGCCGCGTTGCCGTTGGCATTGTTGTAGTTGCCCAGCGCGAGCATGGGCTGGCCATTGACGGCCTCGGCTGGGTCATGGTCGTCCGTGACAGGTCCATAACCGGGCTTGCTCTCGTTGGTCCACTCGGCCGTGTTGGCCAGCTCGCCGTCGATGTACATGTGCAGCTTCGAGCCTACCCCGGCCGCGCCCACGGGATCGTACACGACCACCATGTGCGTCCACTTGCCCAGGACGAAGGGCTGGCTGCTCGTGACGTCGAGCGCCGTGCTCGTGTCCACGCCCGAGTACATGCGGAAGTTCCAGCCGATGCCGGACTCGCCGCTGGTGGCGTCCGCGCTGGGACGGCGCTGGAACATCACCCAGCCCTGGCGCGGCCCGCCCTGCGTCCAGCGGTTGGCGATGGGCGACATGCCGTTGCCGGACTGGTCGGACGAGGGCAGGAACCAGGCCTCGACGGTGAACGGTTGGTCGGCCGGCCGGTTGATCTCGCGGCTGAACGGGATCTCCGTCCGCGTGGTGAAGTCGAAGAACGAGGCCCGGCTGGGGTCGCCCACGATGGCTCCCGGCACGGAACGCACGACGCCCGTGGGCAGGTCGTTGGTGGCGTTGGCGACGGAGCCCAGGCTGCCGCTGTTGACGTTGATGGCCGTCGTCGCCTGCGTGTCATTCAGGCGGTAGTAGGCCACGGGACCGTCCGTGAGGACGGTGGTCGGGTAGTCCGCGTGGACGCCGACGCACGCGAGCGACAACAAGGCCGCCGCGCGCAGGATCGAGGAGTTATTCATCTTGAGGAAACATCCGGACATGACGCTCCCCTGCATGGGGTTTTCACGCGCCGGAACGAGGGCCGACCGTCAACAAGTGGGCAACAAAGTCAATCCTGCGGACGGGACGCGGCGGGGAGCGGG
>CAYSGH010000166.1:0-4701 GCA_964430505.1 uncultured Akkermansia sp.
CAACTTGGAGTTGGTCCTGAAGCTCCGCCTCGCCGTCGCCCGATTCGGCGAGATGTTTTGCCTCAGCTGAAAGCGCCGTTTTGCGGATTGAGCTAAGGGACTGAGCCCGGGAGAAAGGGCCAGAACCATGAGTCAGAAGGAAAGACGCCACTTCAGTGGCGAGGAGAAGGTGAGGATCCTCCGGCAGCATCTGCTGGAGGGGAAGCCGGTGTCGGAGGTCAGCGAGGCCAACGGGATTACGCCGGGGATGTTCTACCAGTGGCAGAAGGCGTTCTTCGAGAACGGCGCGAGGGCCTTCGAGGCCAGCGGTTCCGGCCGCCGGCCGAGCGACGCGGAGAAGCGTGTTCAGGAGCTGGAGCAACGGCTTCAGCGCAAGCATGAGGCGATATCCGAGCTCATGGAGGAGCATATCCGCCTAAAAAAAGAACTTGGGGAGACCTGAAGGCCCGATGGGTACCCCACGACATTCGCGACGAGTTGGTGGACTTCACCCGGGACTGGTCGCTGAAGGCCGGCATCACGCTGGAGCGGATGCTGGCCTGGATCGGGCTTTCGTCGCGGAAGTTCCGCGACTGGCGCCAGCGCTACGGCAGGATCAACGGGCATAATGGCCAGGTGCCCCGGGACCACTGGCTGGAGCCGGCCGAGAAAGAGGCCATCGTGGAGTTCTTCCACCGCTACCCCTTGGAGGGGTACCGCCGCCTCAGCTTCATGATGCTGGACCAGGATGTCGTGGCAGTCAGCCCGGCCTCGGTGTACCGGGTCCTGAAAAAGGCCAGGCTGCTGGGGAGCCGCTGGAACCGGCCCAGCCGCAAGGGCAGCGGCTTTGTGCAACCGCTCCAGCCCCACGAGCACTGGCACATCGACTTCTCCTACGTGAATGTGGGCGGGACGTTCTACTACCTGTGCAGCGTCCTGGACGGTTGCTCCCGGGCGATCGTGCACTGGGAGATCCGGGAGGCGATGAAGGAGGCGGATGCCGAGCCGGTGCTGCAACGGGCGCGGGAGAAGCACCCCGAGAGCCGGCCGCGGATCATCTCGGACAACGGCCCGCAGTTCGTGGCCAAGGACTTCAAGGAGTACATCCGCCTGTGGCAGACGACCCATGTGCTGACCAGCCCGCACTACCCGCAGAGCAATGGGAAGCTGGAGCGGTACCATCGGACGCTCAAGGAGCAGGCGATCCGGCCCAAGACGCCCTTGAGCCTGGAGGACGCCCGGCGGGTGGTGGGGGAGTTTGTCGAACACTACAACACGGTGCGGTTGCACAGCGCGCTGGGCTACGTGACGCCGCAAGCCCGGCTGGAGGGGCGGCACGAGGCGATCTACGCCGAGCGGGACCGGAAGCTGGAGGCGGCGCGGGAAGCCCGGCGCCAGAAGCGCGCCGCGCTGGAGGCTTGCCTGTGAACAGGCCCGGCTTGGAGTGGCCCGCGGACGCAGGCAATCTCCGGGGCGTCCGCCCGGAGGATAGGGCTCTGCAGGGATGCAACCCGAGCGCCGAGGCGGACTCGAATACCGCAGGTCCGGGCGGTGGCGACGCCGCCCGGGCCGGCAATCCTGCGGGATCGACAGGAAGGCGAAAAATCCCAGGGGGTTTGGGGGACAGAGTCCCCCGAGGCCACCTCCGTTCTCTGCGGTCAAACATCAACCAAAGCCGGGCCAAGTCCCTTAGCGTGATCGCGCGATCGGCGTTTCACGCTGAGCCAAAACACTAACCGTGGTCCGTCCCCTCCAAGCGGCATTCGGAAGGATTCCGCCGTTAACTCGTCGGTTGCCTTGGCCCCTGAGGAGGCCGCCTCGCTTCGTCTTGGGCTGGTGCGGTTGGGTCGGTGGGGCGTTGTGATTTGCGGCGCCCCCGCCCCGCGCACCCGCGTCGTTGCGTGACCGTTTCGTCGGTGGTCTGGCACCCCTGCCGGGGTGCGTGCATGGAGGGGGGCGATGGGGCCGGTGGTGTCGCTTCGCTCAACCACCGGCTACAACCTGGCATCCCTCCGGGATGCGGCCGGGGACGTGCTCTCGGCGATGGGATGCGCCGCGTGGGGGCACGCGGCCTACAGATGAGGGGCTGTGGAGCGAGGCGGGGCGGGGATCCAGGTCGATGTGTGCATGTGCCCTGGCTGTCGTATTCCGGCCCGTTGGGCCTTGTGGGTTGGCGAGGCCCAGCGCCTTCGCGCCTTGGCGTCTTTATGTGACCGTTCCGGCGTTGTCTTCGAGGGGGTTTTCCTCCGCGTGGAAGGGCGTCGGCTACGCACTGGGAGGGGGTAGTTGTTCAAGGCGCTGGATCCACAGGTTCATCAACGGCCGCCAGTCCCGGGCGTCCGCCGCTTCCAACGCCCGGAAGTAGGCGCTCTTGGCGGCGTCCCCATCCACCGCCAGCGTCACCTGGGGCAGGCGCGCCCTTCGCAATATTTCGCGAAGCCAGAGCCGGGTGACTCGGCCATTGAAGTCGAGGAATGGATGGAAGGTCAGGAGGCGGCCCTCGGCGAAGGCGAGCGTCTCGCATGCCAAGGCCCCTGCCAGAGGGGCCAAGGTTCCCCATCGAGCAGCGAGGTCGCGGGCGTAGTCCCTCAGCAAGACGGGCACGTGGTGGGATGCGGGTGGTCGCAGATGGCCGACTTGGACCTCGACGGTCCGACAGCGGCCGGCCCATTCGGGTACCAAGTCGCCGCAAATGCGTCGGTGAAGCTCCATGAGGAGTTGATCGTCGAGGGGCCAGCCATCGAAGGCATCGGAGACGATCGCCTGCTCGCACGCGAGGACCCGTTCGGCGAGGAGCGGCGCTAGCTGGGCTTAGCTGAGGATGCCGCGGATGGATTCGACGTACCGGGTGTTGCGATCCGGCGATGGAGTTCCTCGAGCCATGATGGGTTCACGGGTTCGCCCTCAAAGGCCATGCTGGCGGCGACGCTCGCCGGCACTTGTGCCCATGCCTGCTCGCGACGCGTCTCGGGAGGGAGCGCCTGCCATGCCTGCATGTTCGCAAGCCAATCCATGAGGCGAGGTTGCGGCAACCCCTAGGTTCCAGCAAGGAGCGCGTTCGTGCACCGCTACTGGCCGATAGGCCTGTGGTTGCGCTGTGTGCGTTGGCCCTGCAAGGCAGCTGATCCACGTGGTGTGGGCGGGTGCGGTTTCTTGCATGGGGCTTTTGATTTGGGGCGGTTCTTTGCGCCTTGGCGTCTTTGCGTGACCGTTTTGCATTCGTTCTGGCACCCCTGCCGGGGTGCGAGAATCGGGGGGGGCGACGGGTTCCGGTGGTGTCGCTTCGCTCAAACACCGGCGATAACCTGGCATCCCTTCGGGATGCGGACGGGTGGCGTCTCCGGCGGTGGGATGCGCCGCGTGAGGGCACGCAGCCGCGATTCAGGGAGGGGATGGGGGTGGGCGTTGGGTTGACGATGAGTTGACGCCCGGGCAGTGTTTTTCCATGGGAAGCGCAAGAAATCTCCCGAAGGCCCAGAGGACGAACGAGCTGGCAGGGATGCTGGCCCAGTTGACCGAGGCCAAGGACCAGATGGAACGACTCCTGGCACGCGTGGAGGACGTTTTGCACGGCGTGGCTGGCGGGTCGGCGATCCGCAGGCCGACGATGGCATCCGCGGTACCGGCGCGGACGAGTCCGCTGGACCGCCTGAACGCGGTGGTGGCATCCACGGCGGACCTGCGCGAGGCGAACGGGAATGTGTCGGCGGCGCGCGTCGCGAGGGTGTATGGGGTGAGCCTGAGCCGGTTGGCGGGATGGCTGGGCCGCACGAAGCAGGCGGTGAGCAAGACGCCGGACGCCGACTCGCTGCAGGGTGCGCTGGGCTATTTCGAGCGGGTGGCGCGGGTCCGGCTCGTCACGGGGGATGACGCCGGGTTTCGCAAGTGGCTGCGCATGCCGCATGCGTTGCTCGGTGATGCGTCGCCCTTGGACGTGATGGCCCGGGGCGAATGGCAGGCGGTCGCCGACTATGCGGATGACTTGCTCACTGGGTCGCCCACCTGATGTCGGAGCTGGAATCCATCAGGCGGCGGCTGGATGCCGCGCCGGTGATCCCGTATGAGGGCGTGTTGGTGCGCTGCGTGGCCTTGCTGCCGCTGATGGCCGGCGGCGCACCGGATTACCTGTTCACGTCAGGGAAGCCCAACCGGTTCAATCCGGGCGGCGTTCGATGCGTGTATCTCTCCGAGAATGAGGCGACGGCCCGGATGGAGTACGCCCGACGCCTCGGCACCGGCACGGGCGCGCATCAGCCCTTGGGCACGTACTTCGCGGAGGTCCGCGTCGCCCGAATGCTCGACCTGGCCGATCCTGCCACGAGGGATGCTGCGGGACTCAAGGCACGGGACATGACCGCCGCGTGGCAGCGGGCCAAGGCGCCGACGCGAGCGCAACGTGTTGGTCTGGTGGCAAGCCACATGGGGATCGCCGCCATCCGTTTTCCTTCCGACGCGGCCAGGGCGTGCGGTGCATCCGGATTCAACCTGGTCCTCTTTCCCGCCGGGGTCGTGGCCCTCGACCGGGTTCGCATTCTGGGACCGACGCGGACGCCGCTTCAGGAGTGGGGGCGGTGACTTCCTCACGGGCGCCGCGTGAGGGCACGCGACCCACAGATGGGGAAGGCAACGGGGTCAGATCTTGAACGTTCACATTTTGATTTTGGCCTGGCACTGGATGTCGTTGGGAGGCGAGGACGTGAGGTTGGAAAGCGGGCGCATCCG
>CAYSGH010000167.1:0-4595 GCA_964430505.1 uncultured Akkermansia sp.
TCATCCGAGGATGTCGAGGGCGAGGATTTCGCCGGGCTCGCACTCGGCGACGATCTCGAAGGGGCGGCAGCAGACCTCGCAGTCGGTGGTGAGGCGTTGATGGGGCTGGGAGGTGTCGAGGACCAGCTCGAAGCCTTGGCCACAGAAGGGGCAGGTGACGTCCGCAGGGCATTCCATTGGGGGTACGTGGACTGGCTTGGCCATGCGTGCAAGGAGGGAGATGGCGGCGCGCGGATGAATCCCGAAACTTGAAACTTGAAACCGCCCGGCCGCTCGCTCCCCCTTGTGCGCAGAGCGTATGCCCTACGACGACACGGAGTTTGTTGAGCGTGAGTTTCCCCCGGGCCCGTCTGCTGGCCGCACGTCGGCCGTTGCGGCCGGGCGCGGTGCCGCGCCCTCGCGCGAGGACCTGGACGCGCAGGTGACGTCCACGCAGCAGCAGTTGGCGAAGCTGCGGGAGGCCCAGGACCAACTGGAGCGGGCCAAGGCCGAGCTCGAGGAGATGCGCCGGCGTCGCGCCGAGTTCCAGAACGGGCGGGCGGAGATGCAGGACCAGCTCACGCGCGCGGTGGAACTCCTGGGCAACGCCGAGTTCGAGGCCCGACGTTCCGCCGAGCAAATGGCCAAGTCCCTGGCCGGCCTCCGCCACTCGCTGGAGCAGGTGCAGTCGATCAACGAGCAGGCTTGGACGGACTCGGACTGGACCCAAAACCTGAGCCGCGCGCTCACGGTGATCGAGTCGTCGCGGATGGAGCTGAACTCGGCGCGGTTGCACTGGCCGGTCTTGGATGGGGCGCGTGCGACGGCCGGGGCGGCCGCCAGCCCGGCGGCGTCGCTGGGCCTTGCGGACCTTCCCACGGGCCGGTTGCTCCGGCTGGGGCTGGCGTTGACGTGGCCGTTGTTGGTGGCGGCGCTGGCGGCCGTGGTGGTGCTCGCCCTCGCGCTGAACCGTCGTTGACGGCCATGGCCTTCTTTCGCAGGCGCAAGGATCCGCTGGAGGCGCGCGCGCAGGAGCTGGCCGGCAAGATCAAGCGGCTGGAACGCGAGCTGCGCGAGGCGGGCCGGCCTGCCATCGCCGCCTCCACCCCGCGTCCTGCCGGAGCCGCCTCGGGCTCGGGCCTCGCAGGGTCCCCTGTCAGCCCCGCCGAAAATGGCCCGCCCAGCCGCACGCGCGCACCGGGCGAACCGCTCCCGAGAATCCCCGGGCCCGCCACCCCTCGCTCCGGGGCCGGCCGGGCGGCCGGGGAGGCAGCTCCCGACCCGTTGCTGAGCCCGGTGGGGGCGCGGAAGTTCGACCTTCCGGCCGCGTGGCGAAGGTGGATCGGGCGCTTCACGTCGCACTCGATGGAGACCGCGTCGGCAGCCCGGTACCGGACGTCCAACTCCATCCACGGGCTGCGTCCCTTGCGTTACGAGAAGCGGGTGGCGCGAAACCGCTTCATTGGGCTCTTCGTCCTGCTGGTGCTCGTCTTGACCGGCTTGGCGCGCGTGTACGTGGTCAACCTGCGCTAGCCAGCCGCGACGCGATGCGTCCGGCCGTCTCCGCGGGCCGCTCGTCGGCGGGCAACTCCAGCCATTCCAGGTCCAGTTGCCCTCGGAACCACGTTCCCTGCCGCCGCGCGAACTGCCGCGTGCGGACCTTCACCTCCTCGACCGTCTGCAATCGCCCGCGCACGCCTTCGAGGTGCTCCACGACCTGTCGGTAGCCAATGGCCTGCATGGCCGTGCGGTTGTCCCGGAGGCCCCGCGACAGCAAGGACCGGACCTCGTCCACCAGCCCCGCGTGGAACATCGCATCGACGCGCCGCTCGATCCGGCGGGCCAAGTCCTCCCGCGTCCGGGCGAGCCCGAAGCCCCGGCCGGCCAGCGCCTGCGCACGGTCCGGCCAACGCGCCCGCTGCCGCGAGAATGGCTGGCCCGTCAACCGAATGACCTCCACCGCGCGCACCACCCGACGTCGATTGGCAACGTCGATCGCGTCGAACGTTTCCCAGTCCTTGCGGGCCAGCTCGTCGAGCAACGCCTCCAGGGGCGTCGCCTCCAGCTCCGCGCGCAACGCCGGGTCCGGTGCGGGCGCCGTCCCGAGCCCGTTCAGCCAAGCGTTGAAGTAGAGGCCCGTCCCTCCGCACAGGATGGGCACGCGGCCCCGGGCGCGGATGGCGGCCACGGCCTCCTGGGCCAGGGCGACGAACCGCGCCGCGTCGAAGGTCTCGGTCACGTCGGCCACGTCCACGAGGTGATGCGGCACGCGCCGCCGATCCTCCGCGCCGGGCTTGGCGGTGCCCACGTCCATCCCGCGGTACACCTGCATGGAGTCCACGCTGATGATTTCCCCGCCGAGGGCCGCGGCCAGCTCGACGGCGACGGCGGACTTCCCGGTGGCGGTGGCCCCGGCCAGGACGACCGGGCGGGTCGGGGAGGCCGCATCCGGCGTGGGGCCGACGCTCATGGGGAGCCCGGCGGCGGCTTGCCGGGCTGCGCCGGGTCGTTCAGGCAGGCCAGCAGCAGCAGGATGCCCACGCCGGTGCAGATGGCCATGTCGGCGACGTTGAAGGCGGGGAAGCCGGCCTCGGACCCGCTGCGCCGGATCACGTGGAAGTACAGGAAGTCCACGACGTGGCGTCGGCTGGGCAGCAAACGGTCCACGAGGTTGCCCAGCGTGCCCCCAAACAAGAGGCCGAGCGCCCACTGCCCGGCGAGGCGGTGCGCCTCGAAGTGGTGGCGCCAATACCAAAGGCCCGCCACGGCCGCCAAGGCCACCATTGCCAGCACGCCATTGTTGCCATGGAACAGGCTCCATGCGGACCCCGTGTTGCCCCAGTGCACGAGGGACAGGAAGCCGCGAACAACGGGGCGTTGCGTCTCGAATGGCAACGCCCACACGACCCACGCCTTGGTCAGTTGGTCGAGCAGCCAGATGACGCCGCCCACCACCACGATGCGCCACTCGCCGCGCGTGCCGCGCCACCAATGCATCAAGGAGGTCATCGGCGCGGCTCCGCCTCCACCAGCGAGAGGATGGCCTCCGACGGGATGGTCATCTTCACGACCATTTGCGTGGAGGGCGCCTCGCCCTTTGGGTTGGCGTTGATCGTCTGGGTGCGCGCCACCATGCCCACCACGCTCCCCTGCCGGTTGAGGACGGGGCCGCCGCTGGACCCCACCGCGAAGTCCGCCGTCACGCACATCCATTCCATGGGCGCAGCGCCGGGCTCCGTCGCGCGCAGCGCGTACCGGGAAACCGCCCCCTGCGTGAACGTGTACAGGTCGCCGCTCGGGTGCGCGATCACGGAGACCGGCCGACCCACGGGCTCCCTCGGGGACAATGGCAACGGAGCCAACCCCTCCGGATCCACCCGGAAGATGACGACGTCCCGGGCCGCGTCCGACGCCAGCACCTCGCGGATGGGCAAGCAACGACCGTCCAAGGTCATCACGCCAAAGGCCACGACGTTCGTCTCCTTCGTGCCCGCAAGGACGTGGTAGTTCGACACCACCTCGCCACGGTCGCCCACCACCCATCCGGTCCCCGTCCCGCCCGTGTGCCAATGCGGGCATCGCGGGCACTTGTACACCGAACCCATGGCCACCACGGACGCCGCGCAACGCTCATAGACCTGTTCCGGCTCCAGCGCCCGTCGCCCCGGCCGCGCCAACCGCACCCGCGCCTTGGCATGATCCCGGGCCTTCAACTGCTCCCTCAACGCCTCCATGGGCAATGTGCCGCCCGACCGAAACGTCTCGCCCAGCGCATCCGCAAAGCGTCGCCAACGACCGACGTCGTCCATCACGCGCCGGGACTCCGGCTCGGTCCCCGCCCGAGGGACGCGAGGCCCGTCCGGTGCCGCCTCGGCGACGGACGTCAGCAAGGCCAAGAGCCATGGCCCCAGCCATCCGCGCAGGCAACTGGGTGCCCGGCCCTCGGCGAAGTGTTCCCGTGACATGATCCGGCAGACGCTGCCGCGAAAGGACCGCCGCGCCAACCGCCGAGTGAAGGCTGACGCAACGGGGGACGGGGGGTGAGGTGTCCCGCCCACTGGCCCCGGGAACCGCCACGTATCCTAGGAACGACGGCGGATCGTGCCGGGGGCCGCGTGCCCGCGCGCTCCAACACCCATGTCGCATCGCCGCTTGCCGGAACGTTCCTCGACCTTCGCTTCTCGTTTCAGTGCCGCACGGGCACGAACCCATGGACGTAGCCACAGCGGTCGCAGATCAGGCAGTAGCCCTCGTTCTCGGACCACGAGGGCGTCATGCCGGCCGTGAGGGCGGTGTCGAAGTGGGTCTTGCGCCGGTGGAACGCGTCGTGCGCGCACATGAGGCATTGCAGGCGGCGTCCTTGGATTTCAACCGCCTCGGCATGGGTCTTGAGCAACGTCATGGAAACCTCCGCAGCCATGCGCAAGCGCCCGCCCGCTTTCCCGCAAGCTCGGCTTGACACTCGCGCGTTCTTCTTTCGGGGACGTTGGGAGTTTCACCATGGTCGATGGATCAAGGGAAGGCCCAAAACGGGAGGCGTGGGAGCGGGGAGCGAGGGTTGAGCCTAGAAACGGCCGTTGGGCAGTCTGTAGGCCGCGTGCCCTCACGCGGCGATG
>CAYSGH010000168.1:0-1459 GCA_964430505.1 uncultured Akkermansia sp.
GCGTCCCCGGCGCCCCTCGCATCTCGCTCCTCGCCCCACGCTCCCCGTTCCCCGCTTCCCGCCTCCCGCTCCCCCCGCCCCCCTTCGCCCGCGTCCGTCACCACGCCGATCGGCCAGTCCTGTAACCGCCCGCACGACGGCGGGGTCTTCCCCATCGACGGCCATCCTTCCAGCGCGGGGACGGGGTTTCATGAAGACACCGCGCGGCATGGATGGCAGCGTCGTTCACAATGTCCGAGACGAGACTCGCCATGCCCTGCCCCCCTTTCCCTCGCCGCTCCTCCCTGCGCGCCGCCGCGGTGGCCACGAGCCCGTGGCTCATCGCCGCCTTCCTCGCCGCAGGTTGCAGCAAGTTCCAGAAGGCCACCCCCATCGAGCTGAAGACCGAGGCCATCGGCCGGACCAACATGGTCCAGTCCGTCAACGCCAACGGACAGCTCACCCCCATCCGCCTCATCCAGGTCGGGTCGCAGGTCTCCGGCACCATCACCGAGATTTTCGCCGACTTTAACACCCGGGTGAAGTCGGGCGACGTCCTCGCCAAGATCGATCCTGCCTCGTTTGAGCGCGCCCTTGCGCGAGCCGATGCCGACCTGGCGGCGACCAAGGCCCAGGAGGCCCTCGCGCTGTTCAACCTCAAGCGCGCCCGCGAGCTCTACGAGGCCAAGCTCATCTCCGAGACCGAGTTCACCCAGAACGACGTCCAGGTCCAGCAGGCCGCCGCCAACGTCAAGATGCGCGAGGCCGCCGTCGAAAGCGCCCGCGTGGACCTCCAGCGCACCACCATCTACGCCCCCATCGACGGCATCGTGATCGTCCGCAACGTGGATGCCGGCCAGACCGTCGCCGCCTCCTTCAACACCCCCACCCTCTTCACCATCGCCAACGACCTCGCCAAGATGCAGATCGAGCTCGCCGTCTCCGAGGCCGACATCGGCTCCGTGGACGTCGGCCAGCGCGTGGACTTCGGGGTCGATGCCTTCCAGAACCGCCGCTTCAACGGCAAGGTCCGCCAGGTGCGCTACGCCGCCACCACCAACCAAAACGTCATCACCTACACCACCGTCGTGGAGGTCAACAACCCCGACCTCAAGCTCCGCCCCGGCATGACGGCCAACGCCAACATCATCACCTCCGAGAAGACCAACGTCCTCCGCATCCCCGCCTCGGCCCTTCGGTTCTCCCCCGTCACCCTCGGCCTCACCACCCTCCCCGCCACCAACCAGGTCTCCACCAACGACATCTCCCGTCGCCCACGCCCATCGGGCATGGAGGACCTTCCCACGCCCCCGTGGATGGCCAACGGCCAGTTCCGCCGCCCCACCGACGAGGAGCGCGACAAGTGGCTCGCCACCCTCACGCCCGAGCAAAAGGAGAAGTACGAGAAGTTCACGGCCGAAATGCGCCGCCGTCGGGCCGAGGGAGGTGGCGGCGGCGGTGGCATGGGCGGCGGTCCCGG
>CAYSGH010000168.1:1559-4306 GCA_964430505.1 uncultured Akkermansia sp.
GGCATGGGCGGCGGTCCCGGTGGGGCGGGTGGTGCAGGCGGCGGCAGCCAAGCCCCACGCCCCGCCTACGAAGGTCCCACCCTCCGCACCCTCTACCTCGCGACCGGCGCCAACAGCCCCGACGGCAAGCCCGTCGTGCAGGCCGTCACGGTCAAGATCGGGATCAACGACGGCGCCAGCTATGAGGTCCTCGAGGGCATCCAGGAAGGCGACCCCCTCGTGGTGGGATCCAGGGGCGGGCCGCCGCCCACCTCCGCGTCCGCCCCGGCTTCACCCTTCGGCAGCCCCTTCGGTGGCGGTGGACCGCGTCGTTAACCCCGCCCCCCTCCACGCGTGAACCCCGCCGCCACCCCCCTGCCCGCCACCGCCTCGGACCCGGCCATGGCCACGGGCGAGCCGGTCGTCCGGTTGGTGGACTTTCGCAAGACGTACCAGTCCGGAGAGGTGGAGGTCCACGCCGTGCGCGGCGTCCACCTCACCATCATGCCGGGCGAGTTCGTCGCCATCATGGGAGCCTCCGGCTCCGGCAAGAGCACCATGATGAACACCATCGGGTGCCTCGACCGCCCCACCTCCGGCAAGTACCTGCTCGACGGCGTGGACGTGGGTTCCTTGTCCAAGAACGAGCGTGCGGACCTGCGGAACCAAAAGCTCGGGTTCGTCTTCCAGGGCTTCAACCTTCTGTCGCGCACCACGGCCGCCGAGAACGTCGAGCTCCCCATGCTCTACGCCCGGCCGCCGATTCCCGCCAAGGACCAACGCTCCCGCGCCCTCGCCGCGCTCGAGCTGGTCGGCCTGGGCTCCCGCGCCCACCACACCCCCAGCCAGCTCTCCGGCGGCCAGCAACAGCGCGTCGCCATCGCCCGCGCCCTCGTCAACCGCCCCAAGGTCCTCCTCGCCGACGAGCCCACCGGCAACCTCGACTCGCGCACCTCCATCGAGATCATGGGCATCTTCCAGAAGCTCAACGAGCAGGGCATCACCGTCGTCATGGTCACCCACGAGCTCGACGTCGCCCGCTACTGCCGCCGCATCGTCGTCATGCGCGACGGCATGGTCCGCTCCGACGAGCCCGTCCACGACCGCTCCGTGGCCTCCCACGAGCTCGCCCGCCTCGACGCCGAGCAAAAGGCCGTCCAACTCGCCTGACACACACCCCCATGTTCGCCGTCCTCAAGATCGCCTTCCGCGCCCTCCGCAGGAACCTCCTGCGCTCCTTCCTCACGATGCTCGGCATCATCGTCGGCATCGCCGCCGTCATCGTCGGCGTCTCCATGGGCACCGGGGCCAAGGCCGAGGTGGACAAGCGCATCGCCTCCATGGGCCAGAACCTCCTCGTCATCATGTCCGGCAACATGAGCCGCGGCGGCGTCCGCGGCGGGTTCGGGGCCGCCCCCAACCTCTCCCAGGGCGACTACGACGCCATCCGCCGCGAGGTCGGCGGCATCGCCGGCGTCAGCCCCGAGGTCCGCACCTCCGCGCAGGTCGGCGCCGGCAACCAAAACTCCTTCGTCCAGGTCCTCGGCGTCTCCCATTCCTACGCCGACATCCGCTCCTGGGAGTTCCGCTCCGGAGCCAACTTCACCGACGCCGACGTCCGCAACGCCTCCAAGGTCTGCATCATCGGCACCACCACCGCCAAGAGCCTCTTCGGCGAGGACGTCGATCCCACGGGCCAGACCGTCCGCATCAAGAACGCCCCCTTCACCGTCGTGGGCTGGCTCAAGCCCAAGGGCGTCAACTCGTTCGGCTCCGACCAGGACGACGTCCTGCTCCTGCCCTACACCTCGGTCATGAAGCGCCTCTCGGGCGACACCATGTTCCGGTCGTTCTCCGTCCAGGCCGACGAACCCGGCGGCCTCGTCCAGGTGCAGTCCGACATCACCGACCTGCTCCGCCAACGGCACAAGATCGCCGAGGGCAAGGACGACGACTTCATGGTGCGCAACCAGCAGGAGATGTCCGAGTTCTTCAACGCCAACAACCGGATCATGACGATCCTCATCGGCTTCTTCGCCGGCATCTCGCTGGTCGTGGGCGGGATCGGCATCATGAACATCATGCTCGTGTCCGTCACCGAGCGGACCCGCGAGATCGGCATCCGCCTTGCCGTGGGGGCCCGCGGACGCGACGTCCTGCGTCAGTTCCTCACCGAGGCCGTCCTCCTGTCCATCATGGGCGGCGCGCTCGGCATCGCCACGGGCTTCTGGCTCGCGCCCCTGCTCACCAAGTTCTTCGAGTTCCCCACCCTCATCTCCACCCAGTCCGTCGTCCTCGCCTTCTCCGTCTCCGCCGTCATCGGCGTCGTGTTTGGCTTCTTCCCCGCCCTCAAGGCCGCCAACCTCGACCCCATCGACGCCCTCCGATACGAATAGCCAAGGACTCTGGAGACGGCAGCCATCCAGGGTTCCAACACCCGAAAACAGCCCTTCCAGTTGGGTGGATGGGCTCTTGGGCCGGAATCCAAGGGCACACCCTGCGGCTGCGGTCGTGGGGAGTTGCTAGGAGCTGTAGGCCGGGTCCCCTGACCCGGCGCACCGGGGCACACGGCATCGCCGCCGCCGCGTGAGGGCACGCGACCTACAGCCGGACCGATCCCAGTAGGCCGGGTCCCCTGACCCGGCGCACCGGGGCACGCGGCATCGCCGCCGCCGCGTGAGGGCACGCGGCCTACAGCCGGACCGATCCCAGTCTGTAGGCCGGGTCCCCTGACCCGGCGCACCGGGGCACACGGCATCGCCGCCGCC
>CAYSGH010000169.1:0-4400 GCA_964430505.1 uncultured Akkermansia sp.
TCAGTTCAACCTTTCCCTCGGCGTGGCGAGGGCGCTGAATCACGGCCCTGTCGTCGTGGGTGCCTTCATCGATTTCCTGCTCGGTCTTCCCGTGCAAGCGCTGGTGTGGCTGATCCAGTCGTTGCCCCTCCGTGGTGTGGCCCGGCTGGGGCGCTGCCTCGGCGCCGTGGCGTGGCACCTCGACGGGCGACATCGGCGCGTGACGCTGGCCAACCTCGACTTGGCACTGGGCGATCGCCTCGGCGCGGACGAGCGGCGCCGGGTCGCGCGGGAGCATTTTCGTCGGCTGGGCGAGAACTACGCCTGCGCGATCAAGACGGCCTCGATGAGCAACGACCAGCTACGGCCGCACCTCGAACTGGCGGGGGTGGAAGGCCTGGTGTCGGACAACGGCCGGCGCCTCGTCGCCGCCGTGGGGCACTTCGGGAACTTCGAGCTTTACGCGCGGGTGAACCGGGACGATCCGAGCTGGCGGACGGCGACCACCTACCGCGCCCTCCGGCCGCCCTTCCTGAACCGCATCCTTCAGTCCCTGCGGCGCCGGTCCGGCGGGCTCTTCTTCGAGCGCAACCACGAGGGGTCGGCCGTCCGCACGGCCCTGGCGGCGGGCAACGTGACGTTGGGCTTGTTGTGCGACCAGCACGCCGGCCCCCGCGGGCTGTGGCTTCCATTCCTGGGGCGACCTTGCTCCACCTCCGCAGCCCCGGCCATCTACGCCCTGCGCTTCGAGCTGCCGGTGGTGACGGCCATCTGCTATCGGGTCGGCCTCGCCCGGTGGCGCATCGAGGTTGGGACGCCCATCCCCACCCGGCTGGCCGATGGCTCCCGGCGGCCCCAGGAGGACATCATGACCGAGGTCAACCGCGCCTTCGAGACGGCCGTCCTGCGCGACCCTGCGAACTGGTTCTGGGTGCATCGACGGTGGAAGCCGCCGTCCCCGGGCCAGGCGGCGACCCCGGGGCACGGTTCCCTCGTGCCGGGCGGCGCGGCCGAACGCGACCCGAGCCAGGTTGACGGCGCCGGGCCGCATCCTTCTTCGGACGCGGATCCGGCTACCGGTCGAGACGTCGCCTCGGGAGCCATGCCGGGGTGACGGGTTCGCCTCCCCGTCCCGCCTGCCTTGGAGGCGGAACGTCCCGCCTTCGTCCCAAGCGCCCCGCGCCAGGCCGGCGCCCGGCGCCCGGTTCGTGATGCCTTCCGACGTTGGCCCGCCGTGGGAGCGCATCATCGATCCGCCTCGTCCCCAAAGGACGCGCAAGGCCGTGGAACGCCCCGACAACGCCGCACACCGGCACGTCAGTGCCCCTCGTGTTCGCGGACGTACTCCTGCTTGAGGCCGAGGGCTTCCGGCGCGTGCAACACCAGCATCTTCATCCGGATATCCGGCGGCACCTGCGAGCGCGTCGCCCACGACACCACCACCATCAGCCCGATGGCCAGGGGCACGCACCAAACCGCCGGTTGCTCGCACAGGATCCGCAGCAACGGATGCGCCGCCCAGAACGTCGTCAGGTCCAGCGCCGACGGCAGCCACGGCTTGCCCACGAAGGCCGAGAGGCTGGTGAGCCCCACCGCCACCAACGAGCACGCGCCGCCCGCCAACATCCCGGTGGCCGCCCCTGCCATCGTCATGCCTCGCCACCACACGGACATGAACAGCAGCGGGAAGTAGCTCGCCGCCGCGATGGCGAAGGCCTGCCCCACCATGAAGTTGATGTCCATCAGCTCCACGAAGCAGCCCAGCACCGTCGCCAGGCCGCCCACGAGGAACGCGCACACCTTGAACATCCGCATCCGATCCGACGCGGTGGACGCCGGGCGGAGCATCCTGCCGTACACGTCGTGGGCCAGCGCGCCCGTCATGGAGACGAGGAGCCCCGAGAAGGTGGACATGAACGCCGCGAACGCGCCGGCGCACGCGATCCCCGACAGGATGGAGCCCACCTGCCCCCCGAGGACGCGCGGCAGCTCCAGCACCACCTTGTCCGTGCCGCGCACCCCAACGCCCTCGTACAAGGCTGGGAGCTGGTTGCGGCCCAGCGCGCCCAGCACCGGCGGGAACACGTAGAAGACGCCGATCAGGATCATCACCCACATCGTCGTGCGCTTGGCCGAGACGCCGTCCGGGTTGGTGTAGAACCGCACCAGGATGTGCGGCAGCCCGGCCGTCCCGCATACCACCGCGATGATCAGCGAGTACGTGTACAGCAACGCGTAGGGACGCGACTCCGCCGCCGACAACTTCGCCGCCTTGGCCGCCTTGCTGGTCAACGGCCCGAACGGCTGCCGCCACGCGTCATCCGCCGGGGCCTTCGTGGGAAGCACCGCCACCGGACGCCCGGCGGCGTCCAACGTCGGCGCCGACGCCACGGCATTCGTCCCGGTCGCGACGACGTGGGCCTGCGACAGTTGCTTGCCGTAGCCGCCGTGCACGGACAAGAGCACGAACGCGGGCACCGAGATCGCGAACAGCTTGAGCCAATACTGGAACGCCTGGACCAAGGTGATGCCCTTCATCCCGCCCAGCGCCACGTTGAGCGTGATCACCGCCCCCACCACCACCACGCCCGCCCAGTACGGGAAGCCCGCCATCGCCACGCCGTTCACGCGCGGCGCCATGAAGTCCAGCCAGCCGCCCCGCAGGTCCACCGACTGGAAGATGTACGCCAGCGTCGTCCCGGCGCCCTTCATCTGCGGCATCGTGTAGAAGAACCCGATGAAGAGGACGAACAACACCGCGATCTTCCGGAACAACGGCGAGTCATAGCGGCCCTCCGCAAAGTCCGGGATCGTGTACGCCCCGAAACGTCGCAGCGGCCCCGCGATGAACAGCAGCAGGAACAGGTACCCACACGCGTAGCACACCGGGTACCACAACGCGTCGTACCCGCTCGACATCACCATCCCCGCCACGCCCATGAACGACGCCGCCGACAGGTACTCGCCCGAGATCGCCGACGCATTCCACCCCACCGACACGCCCCGCCCGGCAACGAAGAAGTCCGACGCCGTCCGGGCCTTGCCCGCCGCCCAATAGCCCAGGGCGAGCGTGACCAGCACCGTCATCAACGACCACCCGAGGATCCACGGGTCCACCGCGCCCAGCACCGCCCCCGTCATCCCGGCGATCATCGGGCCGCCCCCGTTCCCTCGCGCGCGCGCGCCACCTCGGACTCCTCCAGCCGGATCGAGCGCCGGATGAACACCCACGCCACAACCCACACGAACGGGAAGAACAACACGCCGAGGACGAGCCACGACACGGTGAACCCGGCCACCTCACGGCCCATCCATTCCGGCGCGAGGTAGTTGAGCGCCGGCATCGCCAGCAGCACCACCAGGAACGCCAGGGCGCACCCAATGGACAACCCCAGTTGCCGGCGCTTGAGCCCCGACAGGAACTCCTCCGAATGCACCAGGCCCTCCGGCCCCTGCTCGCTCGTCTTCATGCGGTGCCCTCAAGGTCCAAGCACCATGGTCGCCCGTTCAAGCCCCAAGTCGCGCCACGACAACGCCCCACGCTCCCTCGGCTGGCTGGGAACATCCCCTTGGGGACGCCGCGCGGCGCCCGCGCGTCCCGGCACGTGACGCGCTCGGGTCAACGCGGCGGGGAGGGGTGGCACGGTTCGTCCCGGGTTGTCCCGGTGCGCCGAGGCGGCCCACGGTCGGCAGCGTTGGAAACCAACCACTTGCGAAGAAACACCCCGAGGAACTTTTGCGCGGCACGCGGGCAGCTTCCCTATTGGCAACGCGACGCGACACCGCGTCGGACGAGCGAAAAACAAGTCAACACAGCACAAGGAAACATCATGAAACTCATTCGTACGTATCCCCCCATCCTCAGCCCCATCGCCGAGCTCGAGCGCGAGCTGGACCGGTTCTTCGGACGGTCCACGGGCAACGCAACCACGCCGCTGTTCGGCAACGGGATCGCGGCCCCCGCCACCGACGTCCGCGAGGACGACAAGCAGTTCGTGGTCCTGGTGGAGCTGCCGGGCGTGAAGAAGGACGACGTTCAGGTGTCCTTGGAGGACGGCGTGCTGACGATCAGCGGCGAGCGCAAGGGCGAGAGCGAGACGACCGAGGGCCGGTTCCACCGGCGCGAGCGGTTCGTGGGGCGCTTCGGCCGGAGCTTCGAGCTGGGCGTGCCCGTGGATTCCAAGGCGGTGAAGGCGTCGTTCAAGGACGGCGTGTTGAGCGTCACGGTTCCCAAGGCCGAGAACGCACGGAGCAAGTCCATCGAGATCGCCGTCGAGTAGGCCGGGCCGAGTCCCGCGTCGCGGCCTTCGGGCCGGCAACAAACACGGGCCGCCATGGGCATCCTGCCCATGGCGGCCTTTTTGGCCTCGGGACGGTCCGATCCTCGGCGCGCCGGCCCGGATCAACCTAGAAACGGCAGT
>CAYSGH010000170.1:0-4135 GCA_964430505.1 uncultured Akkermansia sp.
CCATGAGCCCATCCGACCCGATGGGAAGGGCGTTTCCTCGTTTTGGCACCCTCTTGGACTGCCGATTTCAGGTTGAATCCTCGCCGCTGGAAAGGCCCGAGTGGGCCTTAGGTGGCTTCCGCCGAAGACGTTGCCGCTGGGTTGCAACGAATCCGCGAGAGGGCCTCGCGCAGCTTGCCCGCCGTGTCCCGGAGCGCCTCCGGCACGACGGACGTGTGGGCAATGACGGGCATGAAGTTCGCGTCGCCGTTCCACCGAGGGACGACGTGCACGTGGAGGTGCTCGACGATGCCGGCCCCGGCGACGGCGCCGAGGTTGATTCCAACGTTGAACCCGTGCGGGCGCATGACCTCCCGCAGGGCTGCCTGGCAGTCGCGCACCATCCGCATGACCTCCAGCAACTCCTCGTCGGACAACCCCTCGAGTCCGGGGACTTGTCGGTACGGCACCACCATCAGGTGGCCGCCGTTGTAGGGGTAGGTGTTCAGGAGCGCGTAGCAGGTTCGGCCCCGAGCGATCACGTGATGTGCGACGTCATCGTTGGACGCCGCGATGTCGGCGAACAGGGACGCATTGCCGGGGCTCGCCGGCGACTTGGGCGCGAGGATGTAGTCGATGCGCCAGGGCGCGTGCAGGGCTTCCATGGGGTTCAGGCGTCGTGCGGTGCGGGCGTGGGACCGCTCATTCCGGCGGCAAGGTCCCGGGCGATGTCCTTGGCGAAGTAGGTCAGTATCCAGTCCGCACCAGCGCGCTTGATGGCGAGCACGGACTCGTCCCGCGCGGCGCGAAGGTCGAGCCATCCGAGGCGTGCCGCCGCGTGGAGTTGGGCGTATTCGCCGCTGACCTGGTAGGCAGCGAGGGGAAGGCGCGTCTCGGAGCGCAGGGCGTGGAGCACGTCGAGGAAGGGGCCCGCCGGCTTCACCATCAGCGCGTCGGCCCCCTCCGCCTCGTCGAGCAGCGCGTCGGCGATGGCCTCGCGACGATTGGCTGGGTTCAGTTGGTACGTTCGCTTGTCCAGCGCGCGCGTTCCCGCTGCTTGGGCGCTGCCCACGGCCTCGCGGAAGGGACCGTAGAAGGCGGACGCAAACTTGGCGCTGTAGGCAAGGATGCCGGCATGCGTCAGGCCCGAGGCATCCAGGGCGTCCCGGATGGCCCCGACGCGGCCGTCCATCATGTCGCTGGGCGCGACGAAATCGACGCCGGCGCGTCCATGCAGGACGGCCATTCGCGCGAGGATCTCGATGGTGGCGTCGTTGTCCACGTCGGTTCCCGTGCCGTCGAGGACGCCGTCATGACCGTGGGAGGTATAGGGATCGAGGGCGATGTCGGTGAAGAGGACCAGGGACGGCACCTCGGCGCGCAGGCGTCGGACCGCACGGAGAACGAGGCAGTCGGGATTCAGCGCCTCGGAGCCGCTGGGATCCTTGAGTCTCTCTGGGGTGACGGGGAAGAGGGCGACGCCGCAGATGCCCAGTTGGGCGAGGGAACGGGCTTCCTCGACGAGGTGGTGGATGCCAAGCCGGGCGACGCCGGGCATGGACTCGACGGGCGACGCGGGCCCGTCGCCGTCTTGGACGAACAAGGGCGCGACGAGGTCCGACGGGTGGAGGCGGACCTCCTGGACGAGGTCCCGAATGGACGGGTTGCGCCGGAGTCGGCGCGGTCGCCGAGAAATGGGGCGTGCCATGCGCCTTGATTTCGGAGGCGACGGCGCCGGGTGTCGAGGAGGGTTTTGGCTGGCCCGGGCCACGGAGGCGGGTGGTTGTTGCGGGAGGATGGATGGCGCGGTCTTCGCTCGCGCAATCATTATACGTGACGTGTCGTGACAGGGGTTGGTAAGAGGTTTCTTTGCGGGCGGCTTGTCGCAAAGGATGGGTCGCCCGATGTCGTTGCATCATGAAGCATTTGTTGAGCCTTGAGGCGCTGTCGGCCGCCGACATGCGGGACATCCTCAACTCGGTGGCATCGTTCAAGGCGGGGCGCTCATCGCATGCCCGGCCTTTGGCGGGCCAGACGTGGGCGTTGATCTTCTCAAAGTCGTCCACGCGGACGCGGGTCAGTTTCGAGGTGGGCCTGCGGGAGCTGGGCGCGGACGTGTTGTTCCTCAACGCGAACGACATCCAGTTGGGTCGGGGCGAGCCGATTCGGGACACGGCGCGGGTGCTGGGCCGGATGTTGCATGGGGCGGTGATCCGCACGTTTGCCCAGTCGGACGTGGAGGACTTCGCGAGGTTCTCCGGGATTCCCACGGTGAACGCGCTGACGGATGACGAGCATCCGTGCCAGATCCTCACGGACATCTACACGTTTGAGGAGGCGACGGGGCAGGGGATTGGGGGGAAGGTGGTGACATTTGTGGGCGATGCGGCGTGCAACGTTCCCGCGAGCTGGGTGTTCGCGGCTGCCAAGCTGGGGTTTGAGCTGCGGCTCGCGGCCCCGCGGGCTTACTGGCCATCGCCTGATTTGCTGCGGCGCGCGGGGGTGACGGCGGATTGTGACTGGCCTTCACGAGACGTGGCGGTGACGGAGCGGTTCACGGCGGGGGCGGGGATGATCGAGTTGATCGAGGACGTGCGGCTGGCGGCGCGGCGCGCGGATTTGTTGTACACGGACGTGTGGGTGTCGATGGGCAAGGAGGAGGAGGCGGCGCGACGGTTGAAGGATCTCGCGGGCTACCAGGTCAACGCCGAGTTGGTGGCGTTGGCAAAGCCAGGTGCGTTGGTCATGCATTGCCTGCCGGCATATCGGGGCAAGGAGATTGACGAGGCGACGCTCGAGGCCCACGCGGGGACAATTTTCACCGAGGCCGAGAACCGCCTGCATGTCCAGAAGGCCATTGTGGCCTGGATGGTGGGATCAGCCAACGTCTGAGGCTTGCAGCGCTCGGCGCTCTTTTTTGGTTTGAGGTGGCCATCGTTTGGGCGATTTGGCGAGCCGCGACGGCCACGGGCGAGCGGTGCGGATCGGGCTGACGGTGGTACTTCTGGTCGTCATGGGATTCGGACTTGCGCCAGCGCCGCAAGAGAGTGCGCGTCCCAATTGAAGGCCGGCTCCCACGGAATCGCACAGTGCCCGGATCCATGGCCCGCTGCCGCCGTGGACACGCCTGGGATCACGGATAATGCGCCAGCGTTTGCCCAGCCCGTCCCACCAGCGTCCGGCTCATGAAGGCCGGGGCGTTCCACCGCCGGTGCATCCAGCCGCGTCCCCCCGCTTCCCTCGGTGACATGGGCCGCCGCAGTAGCGCTGCATGGAGCGTGCCTGGGCAGACCGGTCCCGCACGGTGCCAAAGACCTCAAGGAGGCGCGGCGCCCGTGTCGGCACGTCACCGGGCCGCTCGCGGAAAAGGGAAGGCTCCGGGTGCGCTGCGGACGCTTGTGCGGGGGCGCCATCAAGCCCGGCCACGAGCGGGCGCATGACCCGAGCGGCCAACTCGACGACCGCCGCGTCGCGCATGAGCGTTCGGACCGAGTGGACGGGTTGGATGTGGCCCTCGACGAGGTCGGGTCGCCAACCGTTGTGGCGATCATGGAGGCTCTTGAGGGTGTCGATCCTTGCTGCCTGGGCGTCGGATAGGCGGGGCCGTTTCCCCAGGAAGTCCAGCGCCGGAGGGGCAGCCCTTCCAACGCCGTGGGAGTCGCAGCGGAGGCGAGCGTAGCGAGCCGTAGCGGAGACTCCCACGGGAGTTGGATGCGTCGGGTTGCAGATCGGCCCGACATGGACGGTTCCGGTCGCGCCCGGCAGCACCCATGTCCGGGCCATCGTGGAGCGCCACTCTCCCACCCGACGCCTCCCAGACCCGGATGAGGGCCTGCCGGATCGCCTCGTCCTACAGGCACCTACCGATGACCGGGTCCCCAGAGCGCACCTTGGATGGTTTCCGCAGCAAGCGAGTCGCGTCCTTGCGATGCAGGCTGGAGACCGCGACCAACTCATCCAATACCCGTCCGTTGGACTCCTTCGTCGCCCCCGGTACCGCCTCCGGATCGACTCCACCCGTCCAGCCCGCGCCTCTTTTTCCATCGGCTGAAATCCTTGCCCAAACCGTGAGCACCATGGGCAGGGGTTAACCGCCTGCCTTCGGTGTCCGAAACCGTGAGGCAATGCGGTGGGGAGGAATAACCCTAGAAACGGC
>CAYSGH010000171.1:0-4017 GCA_964430505.1 uncultured Akkermansia sp.
TCACACGGTCTTGGGCATTGAAGCCGGACGGCAGGCATGGCAATCCATGACGGCATGGAACGGGATCTCAGCAGCCTGGAGAACGCGACGGCGACGCTGGAGCGATCCGTGTTCGCCGCGACGTCGCTCCATGCTGCGATCCCGGAGGAGCTTCGGGACACCGTGCGCAGCGGCATCATCCGGAACTTCGAGGTCGCCTACGAGGTGTCGTGGAAGATGATGAAGCGCTGGCTGGGGGCGAACGTGAGCCCGGACATCGTGAACGGGGTGCCCCGGCGTGAGTGGTTCCGACGCGCGGCGGAGAACGGCTTGATCGCGGATGTGGACCTGTGGATGAGCTTCCACGCGGCGCGCAACGAGACGTCGCACACGTACGATCATGGGAGGGCGGCCGAGGTGGCCACGGTGGCCGTGGGGTTTGCGCCGGCCGCGCGGGCCCTTCTTTCGGCCCTTCGTGCGCGTCATGGCTGACCTTGCCCCCATGCACTGGGAGACGGTGCGGCGGGTGTTGGCCCGGCACGTGCCGGAGTGCGAGGTCCTTGCCTTCGGATCGCGCGTTGGCGGCCGGGCACGTCAGCACTCGGACCTCGACCTCGCCGTCAAGGGCACGGCACGCCTGCCTCTCGGGCACATCGACGCCCTGCGCGAGGCCTTCATGGAGTCGGACCTTCCCATCCGGGTGGACCTGCTGGATTGGCACGCCGTGCCGGAGACGTTCCAGAAGGTCATCGCGGCGGGCTCGGAGGTGGTCCAAGAGCCCGCAAGCGAAGGACTGCCGAAGAGGACGTCCAGCCCTTAGCCAACTACCGGGCGGCCGGGGACGGCCGCGCACCCGGCGTTGGCCGCGCACCCGGCGTTGGCCGCGCACCCGGCGTTGACCGCGTCACGCCTCCTTCAACTCGACGTCGAACACGCCCTCGTCGGCAAACACCCACAGGTGATGCGTCTCGGGCTCGCGGATGAGCGACCAGAGCTGGTACATGGCGATGCGGTCGCCGGCGTTGGGAAGGCGGACGGGGTTGCGGTCGGGGTCGCCCTGCCACAGGTGGAAGGCGGCCTCGCCGGGGGCGCCCCGGGCGCTGCCGGTCAGGAACGCGACGCCGTGGGTCGGGGGATGCACGATGGCCGAGGCGAGGTTGCGCGGGTTCCAGCGCCGATACGGGAGGAACTGCGTCCAGCGCCCCGTCTTCAGGTCGAGGCGCCACAGGTCGTTCAACTCATAGAAGCGGCCATCGTAGCCCTCGGTGCCGAGGCTCGTGTCGGATTGCTTGCCCGAGGGATTGCCAAGGCCACCGAACACCCACCACTGGAGGCGGTCGGCCGACGGGAAGCAGAGGGTATCATGGTACCGGGGCCAAGGACCTGGGCCCGGCTGGGGCACTTCGAGCCAGCGCAGCGCGGGCTCGTCGAGCTCGTATCGGCGGTTGTGCGCCGTGAAGTTGCCGTAGCCAAACAACCGCCCGACGCGGCCGTTGAGGGGATTGAAGTACGGGAGACCGACAAACGCGTTGTCATCCAGCACGGCGACCCCCAGGCGCCGCACGGTGCCATCGGCGACCTGGATACGGAACACCTCGCCGGAGACGTTCGCCAGGACGTCGAGGGCCATGCCATCCGGAGACAACACGGCATCTCCGGCTAGGAGGCCGCTAACGGGAAGAAGCCGGGCCGTGTTGGTCCAGGATTGGAAGTTGTAGGCATGAAAGATGATGCCCCGCGAATCGGCTACGCCCGAGTAGATCCTGCGCCGGCTCCAGTCGCAGGTGAGTTCGGAGCCCTTCCACCACTCCATGCCGAACCGCTGGGGCGGGAGCTTGCGCCACACGGCGCGATGGGACGGCAGGTTGCGCCAGACGTAGGCTCCGAAGCCCGACGCCGACGCCCCCAAACCCGCAAGGAGGGCACCCCGGCGACTGATGCGACGACGTCCCGCGAGCGCGCGTTCAAGGGCCACCCGGAGGTCGTCGGCGGTCGGGCACCGTTCGGAGGGGCGCGGGTTGCCCGCCTTCAGCAGGATGTCGTTGAGGCACCAACCGTGCCGCGACCATTCGGGCGACCGCGGATGCCCCGGCGGCAGGGATGGAAAATGGAAACGGTCCAGACCCGTCCATGCCTCGTACAGCGACCGGCCCAACGCGAAGACGTCGAGCGCGGGCGACCCGAGCCCGTCGGGCGGCACGTAGCCCTCGGTGCCCGGGAACTCGACGGAGGCCCCGGCCTCGCCGACGGAGCCGTAGTCGGCGAGGACCCACGCGCCGCCGCGGAGGAGGATGTTGGCGGGCTTGATGTCGCGATGGAACAGGCCGGCCGCATGAAGACGCGACAAAGCGTCGGCGAGGCGGATGCCTTGATGGAGGACGTCCAACGTGGGCACGGGCCCGGCCTCGGAGACCTGCGTGGCCAGCGTCAGCGGGGTGTAAACGGGCGCATACTTGGGATCGAAGGGACGTCCGGTGACGGAGTCGTCGGCAAGGTCCAGTTCCTCCCAAAGGCAGGAAGAAGGGTGGTCGATGCCCCAACGGCGCATGGGGATGAAGCCGTCGGTCGGCAGGAGGGGCTGCAGTTGGCGGCGGACGCGCGCGAGCTCGTCGAGGGCTTCGGGACGGGTGGCTTTCTGGACCTTGAGGCACGCGTGCGCGCCCGACGGGTTGAGGGCGAGGAACACCCAGGAACCTGGACGCACCGACAAGGGCCGCAGCAACGTGTACCCGGCCGGGACGAATTCGGGGGAGATCATGGCGCGTCGGGACCCAGGCCGGGTTCGAGGTCGATTTCGATGGCCTCCTCGGCGAGGACGGCCCATTGGCGGCGGATGCGCCGGATCATGCGACTGCGGATCATGCGGACGTTGAACTCCGTGGTGTTGAAGGCCCGGGCGACCTCGGGGGACGTGACGCCATGGAAGCAGTAGGCCTCGAAGATTTGCCACGTGCGCGGCGCGCTGTCGGACCGGACGCGGTCGAGGCAGACGGCCCAGAGATGTTGTTCCAGTTGATGCCGCGCGTCGGGATCGGAGTGCGGGGCCATGGCTCCCGGCAGCCACTCGGCCATGCGTAGGAGGGCCTCGTTGGAGAGGTCGATGCGGGTTCGCTGGCGACGGATCTCGAAGATGCGCTGATGGGTCACCTGGGCCAGCCATGCGCGGAGGCCGGTGGCACGGGGATTGATGGGCTTGGCCACCATGCGCCGGGAGAGCCGCAGGAGCACGTCGTGGATGACTTCGTCGGCCTCGACGGGGCTCAGGCCGCTGCGGAGGCAGAGGTTGCCGATGGGTTGTCGGTATGTGGCGTGAAGCCATGCCCAGGCCTCGTGGTCGGCGGGGTCGGCGGCGGCGGCGAGGCGCTCGGGTTGGGTGGTGGGGGCGTCGAGCATGGGACGTGACATGGCTTGGAAGCCCGGGTCGGGCGGGAACGGTGCGGACGACACTGGCCGCAAAGGCTGCGCACGAAGGGTCCGCCGCCAAACATCAATTTTTGCAAAAAGATGCGCCTCGGGTGTTACGGCAAAAACCGGGTGGCGCAGGCGGGTTTGAAGCCCGCTCGCGATCTACTCGCCTCAAAGGGCATTGAAGGCTGGCGTCCTCGCAGCCGCAGGGGACGTGGCCGGGGCCTTCCGTGCCACCCCAAGGCCAGCCTTCCCGGGTTGGGGCGCTTATCCCGGCACGAACGCACCACGATCGAGCGCACCCGCCCCGACGCTCGCGGGCGACCGCCCCACCGAAGATTCGGGTGCGCGAGATGCGCCCGTCGGGTTCGGACGGAGCGGTGGCGCGAACGCCCCATCCCCGCCGCTGGGTGTTGGGTGATCAACGACTTCGTGGGGAAGACCGAACCTTTTGGGATGCACCGGCCGGGGAGCGCCCGGCTGCATGGCGGTGGGTTGTCTGCCCACTGGCCAAGGTTTGGGGAACGGGCTTCCGTTGAGCCTAGAAGCGGCCGTCGAAGAGGATTTCAAAACGAGGGAAGGGCCCTCCCATCCGGGAGGATGGGCTCACGGGCAGGAACCCAAGGGCTCACC
>CAYSGH010000172.1:0-3894 GCA_964430505.1 uncultured Akkermansia sp.
TTCCAGGGCAATGTCGTCGCGATCGAGACCGCGCCGTTCTGGTCCGAGGAACTTGGGGCCATCGCGGGGAAGAAGGAGAAAGTCGGCCAGATGGCGCACCTGCTGAAATCGAAGAACAAGAGGGAGGCGAACGCCGACGGGTCGATGACGGAGGAGCAGCAGCGCGAGTACGTGAAGGCCTACGAGGCAAAGCTCATCACGTCCGCCGAAGCGACGGCCTGGAAGCGCGGCGCGTCGAACGGCGGTTACCACTACCTGGGCTGCGCGAAGACGTTCGCGCTGATGGGCAGGGCCTTCGCCGAGGCCAACCTGCAATTGACGAAAGCCCAGGGGGCTCGATAGGGCGAGCCTCCATCCCAGATCGTTCACGACGTTGCCTGCTGCGCTCAGTCCCGTGCCCACGCTGGGGCGCCGCAGCCGCCGCTTGGTCAGCAGACTTCCCGAGTAACTCACAAGGCGGCGCAGAAGGCCGGATGCGGGGAGGGGGGCAGTAGGGGGCAATGGGAGTCATTCCCGCACTATTGAAATCTGATCCGCATGCACCCCTTGGACTCGGTGCAGTTCCGTTGGAATTAGGGCCATTCTCCAAGGCCGAGAAGGCAGGGTGGTTTGTCAATCATGCGGGACCGACCCCATTGCCCTCTTCGCAAGGGGCGAGGGGCGGAGGGAAGATTCGACCTTGATCCGGTCCATCCGATCCGTTGGGTCACCCGGCTTCTCGCCCCCCGCTTCTCGGTTCTCGCCCGCCCGTTCCCCTCGCCCGCCCAAGTTGACGCTTCAAAACGACGCGCATTGCCCCGACCCTTCCCATGCAAGGAATGAACGCCCCCTCCGTGTCAAAGCCCGCGCGCCGCGAGAACATGCTGGTCAACCTGGCCTGCAACGTCGTCCTGCCTGGCCTGCTGCTCGACAAGCTCAGCAAGCCCGACCGGCTTGGGCCCGTGGCCGGGCTCGTCATCGCCCTTTCCATTCCCTTGGGCTACGGCATCTATGACTTCGCCCGCCGCAGGGTCTGGAACGCCTTGTCCATCCTGGGCCTGTGCTCCGTCCTTCTCACCGGCATCCTCGGGTTGCTCAAGACCGACGCCTTCTGGTTCGCCGTCAAGGAGGCCGCCATCCCCGGCCTGTTGGCCATGGCCATCCCCCTGTCCCTGCGCACCCGCCAACCCCTCGTGCGCACCCTTCTCTTCAACGACCAGGTCCTCGATGTCCGCCGCATCGAGTCCGAGCTGGACGCGCGCGCCTCCAGGCCCGCCTTCGACTCGCTGCTTTCCTCCTCGAGCTGGCTCATGGCCGCCTCATTCCTCCTCAGCTCCGCCCTCAACTACGGGCTCGCGCGCTGGATGCTCACGGCGTCGCCGGGCACCGACGAGTTCAACAAGCAACTGGGCCGCATGAACTGGATGAGCTGGCCCGTCATCTTCGTGCCGATGATGGCCATGATGGTCTTTGCGCTCATGCGCCTCCTGCGTGGCGTCGAGCGTCTCACCGGGCTCAAGGCCGACGAACTGTTCGCCAGCAAGCCGCGCTGAACCCGGGCACCCGTCCCGCGCCGGCCCAGCCGCCCGCCCCGGCGTCGGGCGGGGGCCGGTCGCCCGGCGGGGCATTGGCGAGAAAAACTGGCCCGCCTTGCTGGCGGTCGCCTAGGCCTCTCGCCATCCATGCAGACCAAGGCCCTGTCGTTCCTCCTCGCCACCGCGGCGATCGTTTCATCGCCCCTCCTCTCCCGCCTCCATGCGCAACCGTCCCCGGGTCCCGATTCCCTCCCTGGGCTGGGTCGGGATCCGCACAGGGGTTCGTCGCATCGTCCTCCATCCAGTCTGGGACCCGTCGGGCTTCACCGAGGCTCGCCAACGCAAGCGCCCACATCCGTGGCGTGGCATCCCCGGCAGCACGCATTTCGGGCGGCTGCGTCCCTGGAAGAAATCCTGCAACGGTCGAACCTCGTGGACATCGTGGGGCACGTGGAGTCGAACTGGAACCTCGTGGAAACCGACGCGGCCCGGGCGTACGACCTGATTGAGGCCGCCAGCCTGCGGTACCATCATCTCGCGACGAGGCCGTCACGGCCCAGCGAAGCCCTGCTGGAAATCCGCGTCCGGCACGGCAGGGCGGCCGTGGACCTGCATCGGCTGCTGGAGCGAATCAACCCAGCCCGAGGCACCAACAAGGCAAGCCGTGCGCGCCTTGAGACCCTGCAGAACGCCCTGCAAAGCCATGCGGCAGCCGCCGCGGTCGCGATGGCCCTGCGGCAGCTGGCGTTCACGGATTGGTCGGAATCGACTTGGGACGAGGACAGAGACGCGGACATCGCATGGACATCCGCGGGTATCGGCTCAATGGGCGACAGGAAGCCACCATCGGATGACAGGCTGCCTGTTGCCACGCGCTGGGTCTTTGGGGCGATGCTTGCCGTTGGGCTCGCGGGCTTGAGCATGGCAACGGACCGCCTCGGGCCGCGCAGGTCAACCCACCGATGCGACGGAGGCTTGGTTGACCACGACGCGGCTCCCGCACCGCCGTTTTAGACGCAACACCCATCAGCACGCCGGCGGCTAAAAGGGGCACCCAAAACAACGGCAGGGCTCGCCCTGGGAGGTGACGGCGACCTGACGGGATCGACGTGGGAAACATCGGGCTTGCAACTCCCCCTGATTAGGCCGAACACCGCTCTCATCCATCCGGCGCGCGTCCGGTTCGCCTTGCTTCGCAGGTTGTCCATGCGCAGGCCCGGCCGCAGGACCCGGCGGGTCGGGATGGGCTCAGGTTTCCACGATGAAGAACGTTTGCTTTCGGAGGTTGTTTCGCGCGGCGAGCCTCCTGCTCGTCGCAAGCCATGTTTCGGTGACGGCATGCACCGGAATCTCGTTGAAAAGCCAGGACGCCGGCGTCGTGGTCGCCCGCACCGTCGAGTGGGCTCTGGGCAACGCGAAGCACAACCAGGTCGCCGTCTTCCCCCGGGGCAAGGCCTACCGCGCCCAAACCCCGGACGGCAACAACGGCAAGGCATGGAAGGGCAAGCTCGGGTTTGTGTCCGTCTCCGCCTACGACCAACCGCACGGGCCCGACGCCATGAACGAGCGCGGCCTCTACGTGGGTGTGTATTACTTCCCGGGATTCGCCGACTACGCGAGGTACGAGAAGTCGCGCGCCTCCCAATCCATGAGCGTGGGCGACTTCATGCAATGGATGCTGTCGTCGTTTGAGTCCGTGGCGGAGGTCCGAGCAAACCTGGGAAAGGCGATCGTGGTCAACGTGGAGGACCAGCGCTTCGGCGGCGCCCCACTGCCCTTCCACTGGAAGATCGCGGACCCCACCGGAGCCTGCATCATCATCGAGGTCGTCCATGGCGGCGAGGTGAAGGTGTATGACGCGTTCCTCGGGGTGGTGACCAACTCACCCGGCTACGACTGGCATCTCACGAACCTTCGCAACTACCTCAACCTCAGCCCCCAGGCGTCCGGCACGCTCACCATTGACGGCACCGCGTTGGCCCCGCTCGGCGGGGGCTCCGGGCTCGTCGGGCTCCCCGGCGACTTCACCCCGCCCTCGCGCTTCGTCCGGGCCGCAGCCCTCACCGCAACCGCCCGCCCCTTGCCCACGTCCGAGGACGCCGTGTTCGAGGCCTTCCGAATCCTCGACAGCTTCAACATCCCCGTGGGAGCCACCGCCCGCCGCCCGCAGGTCGCCCGCGACATCGAGAGCGCCACGCAAATCACCACCGCCGCCGACCTCCGGCGTCGCCGCTACTACTTCCACACGATGAGCAACCGCGAGGTGCGCATGATCGACCTCGCCAAGATCGACTTCGCACGGGTGCAAGAACGGCTCATCGACGTGGACGCAGGCACGCGTCACGTCGTGCGGGAAATCGCCGTCCCTAGCGCTCCCTAG
>CAYSGH010000173.1:0-3843 GCA_964430505.1 uncultured Akkermansia sp.
ATCCCCGCCCCCGCCCACGACGCACCCTGCCTCAGCCCCATCAGCCCCACGAACCCCCAAGACCCCCGGCTCCCCCGCATCCTGCCACCTCACGGCCATGACGAGGGCCTCCTCTGCTACCAGAAGGCCGAGGTCCTTCATGACCTCACCTTCCACTTCGCCCACAAGCACCTCGCCAAGGGTGACCGCACCGTGGACCCGATGATCCAGGCCGCCCGTTCCGGAAAGCAGAACATCCTCGGGCGCAGGAACCCCAGTCCTTTGACCTCTATCGCGCGTTCGCGGAGACGCGCCCCGGCGAGGTCGTCGCCCACGTGGCCATGGAATCCTTCTGGGCCACCCTCAAGCTTGACCTCGTGTACCGGACGCGCTCCCTGACCCACGCCGACGCCCACCAGCAGATCTTCGGCTCCATCGCCCGCTTCTATAACACCCAGCGCCTCCACAGCGCCCTGGGCTACCTCTCCCCCGCCTAGTTCGATCAACAATCCTAACCGAGAAATCATCCCTTCTTACTGTCCAGTTTTTCGAGGAAAACCGAAAACCCCCGCCCTTTCCGAGACACGACGCTAGGGCACGTGGCGGATGGCCCCGTCGGAGCCCATCGCGGCGACGAGGTCCAGGTCGTCCTCGGCGGCGCAGAGGGCCACGTCGTCCGCCAACTCGGGCATGGCGGCCAGGCGTCGTCCGTTGCGGGCGTGCAGGGACAGGGAACGGGCAAGGTCCGGCAGCGCGGCCTCATAAACCATCCGGGCGATGCGGGCGGAGTCGAGCAACGTGGCCTTGGGCAGCGCCGTCGCGAGGCGTTGGACCAGCGCGCCGGCCCCAACGACGTCCTCGTAGGCCGCGTCCTCGTAGGTGCCGCTGCACACGATGAGGCATTCGGGCGAGGGGTGGGCCACCAGCCAGCGGGCCACGGCCCCGACGTTGCGAAGGGACGCCGCGAGGACATGACGTGCGCCCGCGCAGGCGCGGAGGGCCCGGGTGCCGTTGGTGGTGGTGGCAATGATCCGGCGCCCGGCCACAACCTCCCGGGTGAACTCGCGCGGGGAGTTGCCCAGGTCGAAGTCCGGCCCGCCGGAGACGGCGGCGGTGATGCGGACGCCATCGCGTTCGCCGGCGAGAAGCGCGGCGGGGTCCGCAGCCCGCGCCGCGAGGGCCTCGGCGATGCTGGCGGCCGGGACAATCGATTCAGCGCCCGCCGCGAGGGCCGTGAGGAGGGTGGTCGTGGCCCGGAGCACGTCGAGCACCACGCAGGTGGAGCCCGAAAGGTCGCGTTGCGGAAGCGCCTGGAAGTCGGCCGGGGTGAACAACACCTCGAACCGGGGGGTGGCGGACGATGGCGTGGTCATGAGAATCGGTCCTCGGTCCAGGGATCCGCCGTGTTGGAATAGCCGCGGACTTCCCAGAAGCCGAGGACGTCTTGGTCCATGAAGGTGATTTCGCGGATCCACTTGGCTCCCTTCCATGCGTAGCGCTTGGGCAGGATGACGCGGACGGGCCCGCCGTGTTCCTTGGGCAACGGCTTCCCTTGCCAGGAGTGCGCCAGCAGGACGTCGTCGTCCATGCAGGCCTCCATCGGGTTGTTGGTGGTGTAGCCGTCGTAGGAACGGAACAACACGTGCGTGGCCTCGGCCCTCGGTCGGACGAGGTCGGCCAACGTGAGGAAGCTGACGCCCGTCCAGGACATGTCGAACTGGCTCCAGGTCGTCACGCAGTGGAAGTCGCTGACGTCGGTGAACTGCGGCAGGGCCATCAGGTCGGCCCAGCGCAGGACGACGGGGTTTTCCACGAGGCCGCCGACCTTGAGCTCCCATTGGTCCGCCGGGACCTCCGGCTTGATGCCCAGGTCGAGCACGGGGAAGTTCGTGACCTGCCGTTGGCCGGGCGGGAGTCGGTCCTGGGACCGCACGGCGGGGCGGGCTTCGCCGGACATCTTGCGAGCCCAGCGTTCCTTGGCGGCGATGTACGCTTCCTTCATGGGCCGGAGGATGCCGCAGGTTGGCGGGAAGCCCAACCACGGACTCCCCTGCCCCGGCCCCAAAAAACGAGGGGCCGCCCTTCCCTGGCCGCGGCCAGGATGCAGGGCGGCCCCTTGGGTCTCGGAGCGTCCGGCGGGCGCGCTAGCGCTTGTTCGTGGTGGCCGGCCAGTCGTCCGTACGGAACGGGGAGGCCGGGAGGCCGTGGCTGTCGGTCAGGTTGACCACGGGGAAGTCGGACCAACCGAAGCGCACGGCGACGGGCTGGGCGACGGCGGGAGAGGACACGACCACCTGGTTGCGGGCGCGGACCTCGGCCTTGGCCCAATGCCACGTGCGGTCGGCCCCGGCGATGGCGAACCCGGTGAGGTCGCCGCCCGAGGAGCGAAGGCCGGAGCCAACGGCGTCGAAGTTGAGGACGACGGCGCCCTTGGAGACATGGTGGGAATGAACGACGGGGCCCGTGGCGGCGACGTCCTTGCCGTGGGCGATGCGGAGGGCCAGGCGGGCGAGGCGGGCTCCGACGGGCTGCTTTTGGTTGGGGTGGATGTCGTCCTTGTCGCCCACGTCGGTGATGACGGCGACGCCGACCTTGGGGAGGACCTTGGAGACGTGGACCTGCGCCTCGCGCAGCTCGGCCCAGTCGCTCTCGCCGGGCTCGCGGGTGATGTCCGCGATGGAGCGCTTGCGGTTCTTGTCCCACGGGGCGAGCTGGACGGCGAGGAAGGGGAAGTCGCCCTGGGCGAAGCCGCGGCGCCAGTCGCGGATCATGTCCGCGAAGAGGCTGCGGTACTGCCAGGCGCGGCCGGCGTTGGACTCGCCCTGGTACCAGATGGCTCCCGAGATGCCATAGGGGAGGAGGGGCACGATCATGGCGTTGTAAAGGTCGCTGGGCAGCCAGCCGGCGAAGGGCTTGCCGGGCGGGTTCTTGCCGGCCGCGACGGCGGCGTCGCGGTCTTGCTCCCACTTGGCGAGGGCCGCCTTGCGATTGCGCATGGTGTTGATGGAGCCGTCGAGGATGTCGCGGGAATAGGTGGGGTTGGAACGGAGGGTCTCGCCGCTCGTCCAAGCCTCGGCGGGGCTGCCGCCCCACGAGGTGTGGATGAGGCCCACGGGGACGCCGAGGGCCTTCTGGAGGTCGCGCCCAAAGTAGTAGGCGACGGCGGAAAAGCCCTTCACGCCCTCCGGCGCGGCGGTGGACCACTCATGGCCCTTGGAGTCCACGAAGGTGTCGAGCGGCAAGGGCGAGGTCGCCTTGCGGACGGTGTAGAGGCGCAGGAGGGGATTGGTGCTGGCCTGGATGTCCGCCTGCGGGTCGCGGCTCAGGGTCATGGGCCATTCCATGTTGGATTGCCCGGAGCAGACCCACACCTCGCCGACGACGACGTCCTCGATGCGCACGCTGGTGGTGCCCGACGCCTCGAGGGCGCGGGGGGCCGCCGTGGCCTTCAAGGGCTTGAGGTGGGCGATCCACTTGCCCTGTGCGTTGGCCTCCGCCGAGACGGACTGGCCGCCAAAGCGCACCGTGACCTTCTCGCCGGGATCCGCCCAGCCCCAGACCGGAACGGGCTTGCCCTGCTGCAAGACGGCGTGGTCGGTGAAGATGGGATGGAGACGCACGGCGGCCTCGGCCCCGACAAAGGAAAGGCCGCCAAGGAACGCCGCGCCGAGGGCGGGGCGAAGACGATGGGAGATCCAGTGGAACATCGGCCGAGAGACTGCCCGAGGGCGTCGGCGGCCGCCAAGCCTGCAATGCAGGACGGCGGCCGCCGCGCCCCCCGCTCGCCGCTCACCCTAGAAACGGCAGTTGAAGAGGATTTCAAAACGAGGAAAGGGCCCTCCCATCCGGGAGGATGGGCTCACG
>CAYSGH010000174.1:0-3825 GCA_964430505.1 uncultured Akkermansia sp.
GGCGGCCAGCGCCTTGTTGGCGAGGAAGGCATAGGGCGACGTCATCAGGCGCACCCGGGGAAGGATCTCGAGGTCGGCGCCGCCGGAGCCGACGCCCTTGACGGTAAAGCCCACATAACGTTCGGAGGCCGTGGCGCTGTTGAACAGGGAGGAGAGGGTGATGCCGGCGTTGGGGGTTCCCGGCGTGGCGGCGCCCTCGCCGAGGAGGATGCTGAAGTAGCCCTTGTCCACGGTGACGGTCTGCTGCTCGCCCCAGAGCGGGGTGTTGGAGCCCTCGCCATCATAGATGCGGAAGATGACGTCGTAGTTCTTGGGGGCGGTGTTGCCGAGGGCCACGCCATCGCTGCCCGCGATGAAGCCCTGGTAGGTCATGCGCTCCGGGGGCTTTGAGGTCGCCTGCGCAAAGGCCGCTTCGCCCAAGTGCATGGCCGCCACAAGGGCAATGGTGCTCAACCAGGCGCCCGGACGCGCCACCGTGTTTCGGATCGTGTTCATGGTCTGTTCTCCCTGCTGGAAATCGATGTGTTGAAAATGGTTGCCGAAGGCTTCAAGGGGCCGACCGAACGGCCGGGATGGGGCTCAGGCGGTTCAGGATGAACTCGCCCTTCACGTCGAACGTCCGCGTGTCGGCATTCCCGCCGCCCCGCGCCAACCCGAGCACCCGGATGCGCTCCGCATAGATGCCCGAAAGCGTTTCACCCACCGACGTGCGGCTCCCGAAGTCATCCGAGGGCGGCGTGATCTGAAGCATGATGTCCCGCACGACGGTGTAGGACTCGGACCCCTGCGGAACGGTCTGGGTGAACCGCGCGTTCAGGTTGTCGTGGTCCGGGTGATAGGTGTGGACGAACGGGTTGGACATGCCGTCGTCGAAGCGGTTGGTCACCGAGGTGGTGACGGTGGCTCCCGCAACGAGCCGCCCGTCGAAGCTCCATCCCGCATTCGCCGTGGTGAAGGGCAGATGGGGCGCGCTGATGCGGCGTGCATCGGCCCGTTGCCGGACATCCAGAACCGCCTCATGACGGGCGACCACGGCGTTGGTCTGCACATCCACCCCGGTGAACAACCTCTGGAAGAGGGTCGCCGTCCCGGTGGGTGGGTTGTGCACGATCACGCGCATCGGGAAGGCCGCCGCGACGCCCGTCAGGTTCGTGTCGGTTGAAAGCACCTGGTACTGGCCGTTGGTGCCCATGGCCAACTGGCCATCGGGGTCCTTCGCATACTTCTTCAGGTATTGGCCCACCTGCGTGATCGCCGCCCCTCCCACCCACAGGCCCGTCGTGTTCCCCACCACGGCGGATACCCCCAGGTCCACCCGGGATTGCCCGGCGCCATCGCTGAGCTGGAGCACGCCCGCCAGCAGATCCCCGGCATTGCCGGTCATCGCCGATCGATCCGCCCCCAGCACGATCTCGACGCTGGAGTCGTCCGCACCGGCGGCTGCCAGCGTCCACGTCGATGGCGTGGTGGGCGTGAGCTGGGTGTAGGCGTAGGCCCCCGTCTGGGCGTTGCGCGTGCCCCGGATCAGGAGCGGCACGATGCCCGTCACGGTCGGTTGCCCGTCCGGGGCCGTCTCGGAGGCCTTGTACCCCAGCCGCAGCGTCAACGGCGCCGTCGTCAGGTTGTTGATGCGGATGCCGGAGGCGCGAAGCGTGTCACCAAACTTCACCTGTCCGGACGATGACATGGAGACCTCGAATGGCCCGAAGTAGCGGTTGTAGTAGTCGCCGGACTGGATCCAGAAGGCCTCGCCACGCCGCAGCGGCGTCGTGCGCAGCGCAAACACACGGGCGGGGTTGCCCGTGCCGAGGTCGCCGCCCGGATACTGGTAGAACGTCACCGCCGAGCGCATCGACTGGGGTGCCCGTCCCAGGAAGGCATCGATGCTGGGCGGCGTCTCCTCCCCGGTGGAAAACCCGATGAAGTTCATGCCGGAGGTGGTCCACTGGTAGCTGGGGGCAACGGGCTTGCCCTTCAGCGCCCACGTGTACGTGGGCACCGTGTTCTTCACCTTTACCAGGTAGGCGAAGTTGGCCCCCATCCGGCGCAGTCGGGAGCCCTCCCCGGTGCTGCGGCTCCAGTTCACCCACCGGGTGTCCGACGAGACGGGCTCCTGCGGGCTGTCCACGAACTGCTGCGCCGAGAGGTCCGGCTTCCACAACCACACCTCCTGGATGATCCCGTCCGCATCCGACGCCAACAGCTCGTCCAACGTGGCATGGGACATGTCCACGTGCAGGAACATGGCGTTCCAACCCGCCTTGAGAGCCACGGGCTGCGTGAGCCACTGGGCCCGGGCGACGCCGGGCGCGAGCGCGCCCAGGGCCAGCGCCATGAGGGCGGCGGGCAACAGGCGGGGCTGGAGGGACTGCATGGACCCCATGGACCCGCTCCTTGAGGTCAATGGGGTCCACAAGGTCCCCGTCCGCCCCCGCCCCTGCCCTTGCCCCGCTTCCCCGCCGCCTGCTTGCTTCGTGTTCGTCATCTTCAAGTCCTCCATTCAGGGCTTCCGGTACAGGTACCACGCCGCCTCCGGCACCAGCCGCTGCACCGTCCCCAGCGTCGTCACCGGGCTCCCCGCCGATTGCCCCCCAAAAACCACCAGCTCGTTGCCCGTCCATGCGGCCGCGAAGTTCTTCCGCGCCGTCGGCGTCCCCGTCCCGCTCACGTAACGCCATCGGTTCGCCCCCGGGTCATACGCGGCCCCCGTCGAGAGCGCGCCGCCCGCGTCCTCGCCCCCGAACACCAGCATCTCCCGCCCCGTCCAGAACGCCACGTGCCCCCACCGCGGCGACGGGGCCAGCGTCGTCGGCAAGGCCGTCCAAGTGTTCCCCACCGGGTCATACGACGCCCCCGTTCCCAAGGCCCCGTTCCCCGCCTTCCCGCCCCACACGATCAACCGCGTCCCCGTCCACACCGCCGAATGTCCCTGCCGCGCCGTCGGCCCGTTCAACGTCGGCAACGCCACCCACGACCCGTGCGTCACCCCGCCCGTCATCGGCAACGCCGCCCCGGTGTTTTCCTCGCCCGCGCCGCCCTGCCCGCCGAACACGATCACACGGTCGCCACACCACGTCGCCGTCGCCAGGTACCGGGCCGACGGCGCGCCGGCCGTGGGCAGCGGATCCCACAGGTTCCCCAACGGGTCGTAGGACGCACCGTCGTTGAGCAACCCGTCGTCGTTGAGCCCGCCAAAGATGAACAACCGCGCCCCGGTCCACGCCCCCGCCTGCCCTGTGCGCGCCGTCGGTGCGCCCGTTGTCGTGATGGGCGTCCACGACTGGTTGGTGGGGTCGTAGATGCCGCCCGTGCCCAGCACGACCGACGCCTGACCGCCCCACACCAGCATCCGTTCGCCCGTCCAGGCCATCGTGTGCCCCCGGCGCCCCGTCGGCGCGTTGACCGGCGAGATCGTCGTCCAGTTGTCGTTGCCCGTTTCATAGGCACCGCCCGTGGCCGTGGGCGTCCCGCTCACCAAGCCCCCCCACACCAGCATCCTCGTGCCGGTCCACACCGACCCATGGCTGTGACGCGCGTTGGGCGCGCCCACCACCGAGCCGCTCGTCCAGCTCGGCGCGTCGAACGCCGCGAACTGCACCAAGCCCTGGCTCGTCAGCGTCACGTCGCCCGAGATGGGCGAGGCCAGGATCAGCCCGCCCGGCAGCGTGGGCGCGACGAGCGCGGACTGCGGCGGGAGCGCGGCGGTGATTTGCGCGACGCGATTGGAGAGGTCGTTGACCTGGGCCTGGAGGTCCGCCTGCGTGGCATAAACGCGGTCGGAGAGGAAGTTGCTGGAGGTGAGGACGTCGGGGATGCGGGCGACGC
>CAYSGH010000175.1:0-3665 GCA_964430505.1 uncultured Akkermansia sp.
CTGTAGGCCGCGTGCCCTCACGCGGCGGCGGCGATGCCGCGTGCGCGGTGCGCCGGGTCCGGGGACCCGGCCTACAGCCCTCAGCAACTCACTACGACCCCACCCGCAGGGTGAGACCTTGGTTTCGGGTCCCATCGTCCATCCGCCCAACTGGAAAGGCTGTTTCCTCGTGTTGGAACCCTCTTCGCCTGCCGTTTCGAGGGCGATGGGCCGGGCTTGGAATGCATCTGGCGTCGCGGGTGTGTCGTCGGCCGTTTCGCCTCGGTCGGCCGAGCCGGGCCGATTCAGTTGGATCGGTCGTGCTGGCTCGATCTGCTTCCGCAACTCCTTCGTTGTTCGCTCGTGACGGGCCTCGCATCGGCCCGCGCCTCACTCACTCCTCGGCTTGCGGAAGCATCTGCTTCGCCATCACTTCCCTCCCAACTGAATCGGCCCGGCTAGGGTTGGCGTGCGGCCGCCCGGAGCCATTCGAGCGACAGCTCGGCATGGCGGATGGTCTCTCCCGCCGGGATCGCGGCGCTGTAGGTGACGTGGATGCGCCCGTCGCGGGACTGGAGGATGCTGGGGTAGGAGAAGGAACCGTCCGGTGCCTCCTCGAGGGCACGGCGGAAGGGCCAGGTGCGGCCGTCGTCCATGGAAAGCCAGAGGGACAGGCGGTGACGGCCGTCCTCCGTGTCGTTGCCCACGAAGAGCCATGAACCGTCCCGCAGGCGGATGACCTCGGCTCCGGAACCGGGATTGGGGATGGGGGAGTCGGTGACGTCGCCCCACGTGGTTCCCGCGTCGGTGGAGGTGGCCTGCATGAGGCGCTTGGGCGGCGGGCCGTTGTCGCGCATGTAGGCGACGAGCTGGCCGGAGCGGCCCTGGACGATGGAGGGTTGGATGTTTCCGCCGCCGATGATCGGGTTGCTGGTGGTCCAATGGGCTCCGCCATCGTCGCTGAGGGCCACGAGCGAGGCGGAGAACCCGTCGTGGTAGAGGGGCATCAGGATGCGGCCGGAGGCGAGCACCTGGGGATGGGCGCGGGTCATCCAGCCGAGGCGTCGATACAGGCGGTTGGTCGTGTGGGACTGGAAGGCATCGAGGTATTCCTGAACCTCGCGCCGCGTGTTGGGGGACCAGTGGGCGGCCTTGGCGGATTGTTCCAAGGCGGGAAGCACGCGGGCGACCTCACGGTCGAACTCGGGTCCCGGGGTGACGTGAAGGACCTCCTGCCGGTCCCACCGCGGGACGCCCTTGCCTTGGTAATCGGAGGACACGTGGGCCTTGAGCAGGGCGGACTCCCAAAGGTTGGCGAGGATGGTGGGATAGACGAGCCACAGCCGCTGGCGGGAATCGAGGAAGAGGCTGGGGTTGGTGTCGGGATAGCCGGGGGTATCGGCCATCGTCATGCGCGGGCCCCACTTGCCCCGGATGCGGCGGGCGCCCTCGATGCGCACGTCGTCGGCCTTGCGTTCGCCGGAGCCATGGAACCAAACGGCGAGCAACGGGCCGTCGGGCAACTGCACGATGCACGAGCCGTGGTTGTGCCAGGGCTCCGGCGGGAACAGGTCGGACTTGGCGGGGGCGGCGGGCGGGTTGGCCGCTTGGAGGTGGAGCAGCGCCACGAGCCCGAGGACCCGTGCGAGGGCGTGGGCGAGCCGTGTCCGGCGCGAGGGGGTCATGGCGATGGCTCCAGCCGGTGCCGCAGGGCGGCCTCAGCGTTGCAGTTGCTTCTCGAGATAGCTGACGGCCTGGCGGACGTTGGCATCCACCTCCATGCGATCCTTCACCTGGCGACAGGCGTGCATGACGGTGCCGTGGTCGCGTCCTCCGAAGGCGTCGCCAATGGAGGCGAGGGAGGATTCCGTGAGCTGGCGGGCGAGGTACATGGCCACCTGGCGCGGGAAGGCGATGTTTTCGGGGCGGCGCTTGGAGGTCATGTCGGCGAGGCGGATGTCGTAGTGCTCGGCGACGCGCTTCTGGATGAAGTCGATGGTGACGGCCTGGCGGCCCTCCTCCTGGAGGATTTCCCGAAGGAGGGACTCGACGGTCTCGAGGGTGAGCGGCCGGCCGGTGAGCTGGGCGTAGGCGGCGACGCGGGTGAAGGCTCCCTCGAGGCGGCGGACGTTGGTGCGGATGCGGGTGGCGAGGAAGTTGGTGATCTCGGGCGGGAGATGGGAGCCGAGGGACTTCTCGCGGGCGCGGAGGATGGCGAGGCGGGTTTCGACGTCGGGGGGCTGGAGGTCGGCGGTCTGGCCCCACTCGAAGCGGGAGATGAGGCGTTGCTCGAGGCCCTGGATCTCGTTGGCCGGGCGGTCGCACGTCAGGACGATCTGCTTCCGGGCCTCGTGCAGGGCGTTGAAGGTATGGAAGAACTCCTCCTGGATGCGCTCCTTGCCCGCGAGGAACTGGATGTCATCGACGAGGATGACGTCGAGCTGGCGGTAGCGGCGGCGGAACTTGACGACGGAGTGGGTCTGGAGGGCGTCGATGAACTCGTTGGTGAACTTCTCGCAGCTCAGGTAGGCGACCTTGGCGTTGCGCTTGGAGGCGAGGACGTGGTTGCCGATGGCGTGGAGCAGGTGCGTCTTGCCGAGCCCGACGCCGCCGAAGAGGAAGAGGGGGTTGAAGGCGCGTCCGGGGTTCTGGGCGACGGCCAGCGCGGCGCTGTGCGCGAACTGGTTGTTGCCGCCCACGATGAAGGTCTCGAAGGAATTCTGCGGGTTGAACGGGGGCTCGGCGACCCGGGCGGGCTCGGGCTCCTGCGATGCGAGGCCTCGAGCGGGCTCCGCGGGGAGGTGTGCCGCGGACTCGCCACCCTGGGGCGCTGGCGTCGCGGGCGGCTGGGCGACGGCGTTCGACGTGTCCACGACGAACGTCACCTGCATGGGCCGAACGGCGGCCCGGCTGACGACGGAGCGAAGGAGCTCGTGGTAGTTGTCGCGGAGCCAAACCTCGCAGAAGTCGTCGGCAACGATCAGCTCGATGGCATCGCCCTCGATGCGTCCCGCGCGGACCGGCGAGAACCAGAGGGCGAAGATCTCGGCCTTCAACATGCCGCGCAGGAGGCTTTGCGCGGCGGTCCAGATGGCTTCGGCGGATGACGACATGTGGAGGGGCAAGGGTTGGGAGGCGGGGAGCGAAGACAAGAGTTTATTCACGCGACAATTGAAGCGGGGTTGTAACCGACGGGTTTCCAAACGTTTGCGGTGCCAACCCGGAGCGACCGGCCGGGTGCGACACGCGTTTGCTGGCTCCCATGGGATCTGTGCAAATATCTGAAATACAATGGTTTAAGCACTAAATTATCCCGGCGTCCGGAGCGCCTTCAGGAACGGTTCCGAAGCCATGCGCCGGATGGCGGGCGAGGCTTTTAGGCGAGCCCATGACCGGGAACGAGCGAAACATGTTCCCGGTTCTTCACGAGTTGTTCACAGGGTGTTTTTCCGCTGGATTTCGGTGCCTTGGAATGGCCGAAACCGCGACGGCAGCCAACGGGATGCGGGATCCTCCGGCGCCGGGCGTTGGCGTCTCGGCAGGGGACGCGCCCGGGCCCGGCAGATGTTGGGTGCGGAGGGTGAACGGGGCTGCGTGCGGCACCGCCCAGAAGGAACGGTGTCCGCGCGGACCCTGGGCCTAGGCCTGGCACGCGCCGGGGCGCCGTTGGACGCGCAATCCCCAGG
>CAYSGH010000176.1:0-3529 GCA_964430505.1 uncultured Akkermansia sp.
CTCCTCGGCTTGCAGAAGCATCTGCTTCGCAATCACTTCCCTCCCAACTGAATCGATCCGGCTAGGATGAGAAGTGCCTTTGGAATCCACGCGTCCTTCGTGGCTTCGCGGCTTCTTCTCAGGCTGCAACCCACGGCGGCCGCGCTCGACGTGGCGAGGGTGTTGCCGGCTCCTTGGATTCGGGTCCGTCCCGTGATCGCCTGGCCTCCGTGAGCGTGAGGTGGCCCCGTCCGTCCGGTTTCCCGGGTGCGTCCGGGGGAGGGTGCGCCGGGATGCAGGCGTTGTGCTGCCTCGGGACTTGGGCGGCCGAGCCCACGGGGCAACGGGGGGCCGGGGCGACAAGGGTTCGACACCTGGGCTGGGGGCGCGATAGCCTGCGCGACGTATGTTTGAGGTCACGCGATCCGTGCTGGACGCGCATCGGGGCAAGGTGATGCAGCTTCGCAAGTTCCTGGACTTGCCGTTGCTGGAGAAGCGCCTGGCGGAGCTGGAGGCGCAGATGGCCACGGATAGCTTCTGGGGCAACCCGGAGGCGGCACGGAAGGTGATCGACGAGAGCAACGGGCTGAAGCGCAAGGCGGAGCCGATGGCGGCGTTTGGACGGCGGCTGGACGACGTGCAGGTGTTGCTGGAGCTGGGCGAGGCGGAGCCGCCGTCGGGGCAGGACGCGGTGCAGCGGGAGGCCGACGACGAGCTGGCAAGGCTGGGGCGGCAACTGGAGTCCTTCGAGTTGGAGGTGCTCCTCACGGGTCCCCATGACGGGCGCAACGCGATCTTCAGCATCCAGGCGGGCGCGGGCGGCACGGAGGCGCAGGACTGGGCCGAGATGTTGTCGCGCATGTACGGGCGCTGGTTTGACGCGCGCGGGTGGAAGTGGGAGGTGACCGACGCCCTGCCCGGGGACTCGGCCGGGCTCAAGTCCGTCACGTTCAAGGTGGAGGGCCTGAACGCCTATGGGTTCACCAAGGCGGAGCGCGGCGTGCACCGCCTGGTGCGCATCTCGCCGTTCGACGCCAACAAGCGTCGCCACACGAGCTTTGCGTCGGTGGATGTGATCGCGGAGCTGGACGACCTGTCGCTGGCGGACGTGGTGATCCCGGACAGCGAGCTGAAGCGGGACACGTACCGGTCGGGTGGCAAGGGCGGGCAGAACGTCAACAAGGTGGAGACGGCGGTGCGCCTGACGCACATCCCGACGGGCCTGGTGGCGGCGTCGCAGCAGGAGCGGTCGCAGGCGCAGAACGAGGCGACGGCGTTGAAGATGCTGAAGGCGAAGATCTACGCGCTGCGGCTCGACCAGGCGAAGGCGGACATGGAGAAGTTCTACGGGGAGAAGGGCAGCGTGAGCTGGGGCAACCAGATTCGGAGCTACGTGTTCCAGCCGTACCGGATGGTGAAGGACCTTCGCACCGGCGTGCAGACGAGCGACGTGCAGGGCGTGATGGACGGCGACCTGGACGCGTTCGTGAACGGGTGGCTGCGCGCGGGGTGCCCGCTCAAGCGCATCCCCGGCCTCAAGGACGACGACGAGTAACGCATCCCCTGGATTTCATCATGGCGACCATTCTCGACACGATCGTTGGGGTGAAGCGCGAGGAGGTTCGCGCGTTGCCCCCGGGGCCCGTGGGCGCGCACCGGGTCCGGGACGCGATTGCGGCGCGGGGCGACGGCGTCCGGGACTTCGTTGGCGCCTTGAGGCGGCCTGCCCGGGGCGACGTGGGCCTCATTGCCGAGGTGAAGAAGGCGTCGCCCAGCAAGGGGGTGATCCGGGCGGACTTCGACCCGGTCCGGATAGCGCGCGAGTACGAGGCGGCGGGCGCGAGCTGCCTGTCGGTGTTGACGGACGAGCGGTTCTTCCAGGGCTCGTTGCAGTACCTGCGGGCGGTGCGGTCGGCGGTGGGCCTGCCGTTGCTGAGGAAGGACTTCGTGATCGACGAGCGGCAGGTGCTGGAGGCGGTGGAATGGGGCGCGGACGCCATCCTGTTGATCGTGGCGATCCTGGACGATGGCGAGCTGCGGCACCTGCATGCGTTGGCGGAGGCGTCGGGGTTGGCGGCGTTGGTGGAGGTGCATGACGAGGCCGAGCTGGCGCGTGCATTGGCGGTGGGGGCGCGGCTCATCGGGGTGAACAACCGGGACCTTCGGACGTTCACGGTGGACCTGGGCACGACGGGCCGGATGGCGGCGCGGCTGCGGCAGGCGGGCGTGGGCGACGACGTGTTGCTGGTGGCCGAGAGCGGGCTCGAGTCGCGGGCGGACGTGGCGCGGGTGCGGGACAGCGGGGCGCGGGCGATCCTGGTGGGCGAATCGTTGATGCGCGCCCCGTCGATTCACGCGAAGGCGACGGAGCTGCTGGGGGGGTAGCCCATCGGGCCGGGAAGCGGGCGCGCCGCAGGTCTTCTCGCGTCCCACGTCGTTGCTCGCTCCTCACAGGCCAACGCGGGCGTGCTCGTCGCTCGCGCCTTGTGGGACACGAGAACCCCTCGCGGCGAAACCCCAGCCACCCCTGAGGCACGGCACTAGTAGCCGCCTTGGCCAAGGGTGCCGTGGGGCAGGGAAGGTGCGGGATCGGCGGCGGCGAGGCGTTGCTCGTGGGCCTTGAGGATGGCGACGGTGGCGGTGGCGCCGCAACGGGTGGCCCCGAGCTGCCGGACGCGGAGAAGTCCGTCGAGGTCGCGGACGCCGCCGGCCGCCTTCACCTGGACCTTGGCCGAGACGCTGGCGCGCATGAGGGCCAGGTCGTGCTCGGTGGCGCCCTTGTAGTTGTAGGAGCCGTCGGGTTGCTTCACGAAGCCATAGCCGGTGGAGGTCTTGACCCAGTCGGCCCCGGCCCGCTCGCACAGCTCGCAGAGGCGACGCTTGAGGTCGTCGGCGGACAATCCGGCCCCGCCCTGGGCGAGGTAGTCGTTCTCGAGGATGACCTTGACGCGCGCGCCATGGGCGTGGGCCTCGTCGCAGACGGCCCGGATGTCCTCCTCGACGTAGGGCCAGTCTCCGGAGAGGGCCTTGCCGATGTTGAGGACCATGTCGATCTCGGTGGCCCCGTCGCGGCAGGCGACGGAGGTCTCGAGGCGCTTCACCTCGGTGCTGGAGCTTCCGTGTGGGAATCCCACGACGGCCCCGACGTGGACGCCGGTTCCATGGAGGAGCTGGGCGGCCCTGCGGACGGCATAGGGCTTGATGCAGACGGAGGCGACGCCGTGTCGAGCGGCCACCTTGCAGCCCTCGTCCAGCTCGGCGTCGGTGAGCGTGGGATGCAGGAGGGAATGATCGATCATCTTGGCGAGGTCATGCAGCGACGGATTCATGGCGCCGGATGTTGAAGCCGGGTGCATGGGGGGCAACAAGGACGAAGGGCGGGGAGCGAGGGGCGGGGAGCGGGGAGCGGGGGGCGGGGCCGCTCCGGTCGAAGGGGGCGAGCCCTGAACCTAGAAACGGCCGTTGAAGAGGATTTCAAAACGAGGAAAGGGCCCTGCCATCCGGGAGGATGGGCTCACGGGCAGGAACCCAAGGGCTCACCCTGCGAGTG
>CAYSGH010000177.1:0-3452 GCA_964430505.1 uncultured Akkermansia sp.
TCTTCGGCACCTACCCCGCCTGGAAGGCCGCCCAGCTCGACCCCATCGAATCCCTTCGATACGAGTAGGTGGGCTCAGGCGCGTGACTCCGGGACGCCTTAGGACAAGGGGGCACGACTGGATGCGCATCCAGTGTGGGTTGAGACAAGCCCCACCAATCCCACGGTTCAAGGGGTAAGCAATTGGCAAGCCAGCGGACGTTGGCGCTGACGCCGTGCCTCCATCGCATCCTCTGGCTTGCAGCCTCAACGGTGGCGGGGAGCCGGGCGGAGAAGTCGCTCGTGGCTCCCCGCCCATTTGGGCCGGTTCACGGGCGATAGGGTCGGCCTTTCCAACGGCGGCAAGCTCCCCAGGCGGCAAGGCCCATGGCACCCACTGCCCCGTAGGTGGCGGGCTCGGGCACGGTACTCCGCTCCACCACAAAGCCCCGCACACCCTCCGGCCATCCACCCTCGTCGTTCCACTTGGCATCATCGAACCGCCCGATCGTCACGTGGCCTTGCCACCCGAGGTCGCCATTGGGTTCCCCGATGGGCCATGCCTGGTAACTGAAAGGCTCCCCGGTGACCCATTGGAAGGTTCCCGGCTGGTTGGGATACCCCCCCAGCCAGTACTGGCGCGGGCCCGCAGACGAATCCACGCCCACGATGGTTTGCCAGATGAAGTCGTTTTCCAGCGCCGACGTGGACGTGGCCAGGTGCCAACCAGACCCGAGGGTGCCTGACACATGATTGAAGGCCTCCTGCCATGTGATCGATGGGGCCGAGAAGACCCGGTATTCGCTGCCCTGGAAAACAGTCGGAGCCGACGTCAGCTCGACGATGACCCCGGCGACGGCCCGGTGGCTTGCATGGGTGATGAACACAAGCAGCAGTGACACGGCCATAGAGCCGATACCTCTCCTCGGGCCGAGCTGGGATTCAAACGTCCGTGACGGGACCTGCGATTCGGCCGTGCCCTTTCCGTCCAGCGCATGTGGCTGGCGGCAGAGGTGCCCTTGCTTCCTGCGGGGTTCACGGATGGCGTTTGGGAGTGTACTCATGGCAGATGGTGTTGGTTGCGTGATGCGTTTGATTCCAGCGCCGAAGCGCGACCCGTTCATGCCATGGCCCATGAGGCCGCGACCATGGACATAATCGTCTATATTATCGCCGTGGATGTTACGCTAGCCAACGGGGGGCGTGGGCGGAGCCTTGGTGTGGGTCGCAGCAGCCCCTGGGAGGCGACGAGGAAGCGAGAGTCGATCGGCGGGCAGGTTGGCGCTAAAGACGCAGGCTGTCTCAGACAAGAAGGGCACTCGGGAGATCGCCAAGCCATGGACAGGGAGCCTCATTGCCAGCGGGGCGCTCAGAAATCACGGCAGTCTCAAACATCACAGTCAGGATCTATGGTGACCCACCGCTTCATCATGTGGCCTGCCAATCCGTCATCACGCCAGTTGAGGTTCTTTGCTGTCTTCGGTGGGTGCCTCCTTGAACCTTTGGGCAGCCCTTCATGCTCTCGGGGCGATTGGCAGGGCTTGGACGCTGGGAAAAGGGGAGAAACCAAAGGCCGTGGTCACAAGCCACGGCGCCTTGGATTCGTTCCCGCCCCGTGTTCTCCGTGTCTCGGTGAGAGGCCATCCCCCGGCCCATCCACGCGTGCTGTTGCGACGGTTGCTCACCGAGGCGCGAAGGGCACGGAGGCCCGGGACGTCCCGGGCACCTTCCGCACATCCTTCGTGGCTTGGTGCCTTCGTGTGAGGCTCCTTACCACAGCGGCCGCGCTCGACGTCGCGATGGCGTTGCCGGATACGACGTGGGCTCCATGCAGGCCGGCATACCCACCGAACACGTCGAAGAACCCCAGTTGAAGGGAAAGCTGGGTTGCACTCCTGTCTATTCCGCCTGGTTTTCCCGGATGACGGAGGCGATCGCTTGGCGATCGAGCTCGATGAGCTTTACGCCCGGCCTCCCCCGCGGCCCGCGCCCCCCGGGCCCCGGCCCCGGGCCCCCCCCCCCCCCCCACCCGCTTCCCGCTTCCCCCTTCCCGCTTCCCGCTTCCCCCTCACCACGCCAACCGCGCCGTCACCGGGCAATGATCGCTCGGCCATTGCCCGTCCACGCGCGTCGTCACGACCCCGGCCGACGCCACCCGCGCCTCGCCCCGGTACAGGATCCAGTCGATGCGCTGCCCCTTTCTCTCCAGCGACTCGAACCCGTTGAACGAGTTCGCGTCCGCCTCCGTGCGCGCGGCCGCCGCGTGCCACGTATCCTTCAGCCCGCCCTCGCCCGTGAGGATCTCGTACGACCGGCTTCCGCCCGACAACGCGTTGAAGTCGCCCGCCAACACCACCGGGACGGACGCCGGGACCTGCGCGATCCGCGCCGCCACCAACTGCGCCGACTTGCGCCGCGCCTCCTCCACCTGGTGGTCGAAGTGCGTGTTCCAAAACTGGAAGCGCCCGCCCGTCACGCGGTCCTCGAAGGCCACCCACGTCACCATGCGCCGGTTCGTGTTGCCCCACGTTGCCGACCCCATCACCTCCGGCGTGTCCGACAGCCAGAAGTGATCGTAGGCCACCGGGACCAGGCGTTCCTTCCGATAGAACACCGCCATGAACTCGCCGCGGCTCCCGCCCTCGCGTCCCAGCCCGATCCAATCCAGCTCCGGCACGTCCGCCGCGATGTCGCGCACCTGTCCATACAATCCCTCCTGCGTGCCCACGACGTCCGGCCGTTCCTCCCGCAGCACCCGCGCGACCAGGGGCCGTCGCAACGGCCAACGATTTGCGCCCGTCGCCGACGCATAGCGCAGGTTGAACGTCATCAGGTTCAGCGCCTTCGGGTCCGTCGAACCCGCCACGCCCTCCGCCGACAACGCCCGACGCGCCCCGGCCACGCCCATCCATCCACCCATCGCCGCCACCCCGAACCCTCGCCGAGTCATCATGCCGCCAAGCCAACCCAGCCACCGCCCCTTTGTCAGGACTGGATTTCATGACTCGACCCTGCACGTCCCCATGCACCTCGATGGGGAGGCTGCTCGCGAACCTTCAGGAAAGTGGCAGCGCCGTCCCGGCGCTGTGCAAAGCCCCTCGCCCGGCCACCAGAAAACCGATTCCACGACCTTTTCGATGGGGGTGCCCCGTATGGTCGTTGCGGCCCTTCGTGCGTTCGTTGCGACGCGTCGTGCGCCCATTTTGGCGCTTCGTTCACCCGCTGCGGCCCTTCATACCGTCGCTGCGACGCTCCGTGCGCTGGCCGGAAGGCTTCGTGCGGTCGTTGGAACGTCTTCACACCCTGCCAGCCGCCTGCCGTTTCATCCCGGACCCCTCCTCATCCCCTGCTCAAGGTCTTGATCGCTCCGCCTTCGCGCCTTGGCGACTACGCGTGAACTCCCCTCCACTTTCATCCTTGAAACGGCAGTTGGGCAGTCTGTAGGCCGCGTGCCCTCACGCGGCGATGGCGATG
>CAYSGH010000178.1:0-3439 GCA_964430505.1 uncultured Akkermansia sp.
GCGGATCGTTCGGCTTGTCGTCGGAAGCCGTCTTCCAAGGCTTCCAGCGGAAGGGATCCCGGGAGTTGGCCTGCGTCGAGCATCGCCAGCAGGGTGAGGATCTTGAAGCTCTTGGTCAGCCGGGTGGATTCCAGCTCGGCGAGGAACTCCGGGGCTTGGCCGAACGCCGCCGCTTGGCTGGGCGAGAGGTCGCCCATGGCCTGGACGAAGCGCAACCAAGACCCATGCGAGGTCCGCAAGGCGCGTGGGGTGAAGCCGTCGCGGAACATTTCGGCGGCGGTGGGGCGTCGGCCATGGCGTTCACGGAGGTCGAGGTAGTGGGCCTGGATGGCGTCGGCGTGCGCGGGTTGGCGAAGGAGGGAGCGGAGGATGTCGATGGCCTGCAGGTCGTAGGTCACCTCGCAGCCGGGCGGCAGCTCGAGGTGGCCCTCCAACAGGAGGTTGAGGGCCTTGTCGATGGCCTGGTCGCCCTCGGGCAGGAGCAGCAGGGTGCGGGGCTTGTTGAGGAAGCTCCGGTGGTTGCCGATGTAGTCGATGACCGTGAGGAAGGCCTTGCCGTCGGCCTTGCGGAGGCCACGCCCGAACTGCTGCATCCACACGATGGCGGACTCGGTGGGGCGCAGCATCAGGACGGTATCGACGTTTGGGATGTCCACGCCCTCGTTGAACATGTCCACGGCGCAGAGGACGTCGAGCCGCCCTGCCTCCAAGGCCTCCAACGACGCGGCGCGCGGGGCCGAGGTCTCGCCCGAATGCACGGACACGGCCCGATACCCGTTCTGGACGAAGAACTCGGCCATGAAGTCGCAGTGCCGTTGGGAGCAACAGAAGGCGAGCGTCCGCTTGCCGCCGCGGCTGCGGAGCTGGTTGAGGGCGTTGCTGGCGCGTCGCTCGGTGGCAACGGCCCGGGTGAGCTCGGCCTCGTCGAAGCGACGGTTGCGCCACGGGATGTTCTGGTAGTCCACCTCGTCGGGGACGCCAAAGTAGTGGAAGGGCGCGAGGAGGCCCTCGCGGATCCCGCGCGCGAGGTCGCAGCGGTACACGAGGTTTTCCCGGCACAACCCCAGCAGGTCGCCGCCATCCGTTCGCTCGGGCGTGGCGGTGAGGCCGAGCAGGAACTTGGGCGCGAAGTGGCGGATGAGGTTCTGGTAGGTGGCCGCCGCCGCGTGGTGGAACTCATCGACGATGATGTAGTCGAAGTGGTCGCGCGCGAAGGCGTCCAGGTGCCGTTGCCGGCCGAGGGTTTGGATGGAGGCGAAGAGCACGTCGGCATCGGGGGTCTTGTCGGTGCCGGTGTAGTGGCCCAGCGCGGCCATGGGGCGGATGCGACGGAAGGTGTCCTTGGCCTGGGCGAGGATCTCCTCGCGGTGCGCCACGAAGAGGATCCTGCGGAAGTCCGGCCGCGCGCTGTCGAACGCGCCCAGCCATGTCTTGCCCAGGCCCGTGGCCAGGACGACGAGGCCCGCCTCATTGCCGTCGCGACGCGTTTGCTCGAGCGCGGCCATGGCCTCGCGCTGGATGCGATGGGGCGGCGGCGACGATGTGTCGGGCGTGTCGGTCAGGAGGGCGACCGACGGTCGCTGCGGTGGACGGCGACGGTCCTGGTATTCCCGGATCCATGCGTGGGTGATCGGGCGGGTCGCCGGGTGGCGGAAGAGTTGGTCGAAGGATTGCTGGACGCGGGCGATGGCCTTGGGGTCAGACGCGGTGAGCACGCGGTGGTTCCATTCGATGCCTTGCCTCAACGCCGAATCGCTCAGGTTCGAGCTGCCGACCAGGGCGCCGGCGGTGCCGTCGGGGAAGTGGAACAGGTAGCCCTTGGGATGGAACGCGACCTGGAGGGTTTCGAAGATCCGGAGCTCGACCTTGCCAGCGAGGTCGGTGAGACGAAGCAGCGCCTCGGGCTCGGTGATGTCGAGGTAGTCGCCGGTGAGCAGGCGGAGCGTGCCGCCGCGGTCCAGGAGGTCGCGCAGGTGCTCGATCACGAGGTCGAGGCCGCTGGAGCGAACGAAGGCGACGCACAGGTCGGCGGCGGTCGCGCGGTCGAGGTGCGCGCGGAAGTGGGGTAGCAAGGGGTCGTCCGCGCCGCCATGGATGAGCGCCTGGTCATGGGGCGCCTGGGACACCGCAAGCCCCGCCGCCGCAGGTCGCCGGAAGTAGTTTCCCTTCGACGGGATGACGTTGCGCACGCCGCCGCGCGGGTCGGGAAGATCCCCTTGGTAACGGGGGATGACGTGCACGTGCAGGTGGAAGACGGTCTGGCCGGCGGCCGCCCCGATGTTGATGCCGATGTTGAAGCCGTCGGGTTGGTGTCGGCGCAGGATCTCTTGCCGGGCCAGCTCGATGCCTTGCAGCAGGGCCGACTGCTCCTCGGTCGTGGCGTCAAACCAGGTGGGAACGTGGCGTCGCGGGATGACCAGCAGGTGCCCGGGCGACACGGGGAATCCATCCCACAGGCCAACGACCCAGTCGGTCTCGAAGGCGATGCGAGCGGGGTCGGGTTGGCAGAAGATGCAAGGGGTGGACATGGCGTGGTTCAGGCGAGCGCGGCCGCCGGGGCGTCCGGGAAAGGTTGGAGGGGCTGGGGCGTTCCACCGGGTTGGCACACGTTGCAGCGCAAGCGCGCGTCCTTGCGACGGACAAAGAAGTCCTGCTGGCAGATGGGACAACGGTATCGGTGACGACGGCGTTGGACCGACGAAGCCCGGGGCTTGGCCAGCGGAAGGTCGGGATGCCCGCGCATGGTGGCGGGCGTGTATCCGGCACGGTGCATCAAGTCGCGCCATTCGGGTCCGTGGGGCTTGGCCTGCGGTCCGTGGAGGAGTCGAACCGCCACATGGGCGGCCTCATGGCACAGGACCTCGATGAGAAACGCGCGGGGCGCGACCTGGAGTCGGGCGTTGAGCGAGATGGACCCGGTGGCGAGTCGGACGCGGCCGAGGGACTTCGTGAGGCGCGCGGAAAACCGGACCGTGACCTGGTCCCGCAGGTGCGGCACATGCCAGAGCTTGCCCCAGCGTGTGAGCATGCGACGTGCAAAGGGCTCGGGCCGATCGTTGCGGTCTATCGTCATGGTGCCATGACGCGGATCGCGTGGTTCACGTGGGGGATCCGGCACGTGTGTCCCGGCCCAACGCGCGGGGCGCGTTGCCGTGGGGCGAGGGCCTTTGCGGGGTCTTGGCAGGCACGGTTCCATCCCGCCCGGCGAGGCTCGCCTTGGAGTTGCTGGATGCGCTGGATGGAGTCGCGGGACATCGTCGGAGTCTGTTCTGGCGACGTCGATGTTCGCAAGGCGGACAACAGGGGGGGCGGGCCTCGCGAGCAGGGGGCAATGGGGCCAACCGCGACGTTCGACGTTGGGATTGCGCGTGGTCCTTCGTGGGGTGGGCTGCGACCCCGTCCGGGGTCGAGGGCTTCATGGGATTGGGGTTCCGGTGGT
>CAYSGH010000179.1:0-3328 GCA_964430505.1 uncultured Akkermansia sp.
TGGGAGGGCCCTTTCCTCGTTTTGAAATCCTCTTCGACTGCCGTTTCTAGGCTGATGCGGCGTCGTTCCTGTTGACCCGTGGCCCGGATCCTTCTCCCGGGCTCAGTCCGCAAGCTCAATCCTGAATCCGGCGTTTTCAGGTGAGGCAAAACGGAACGATCACCACCTCGCCCTGTTTGTTGCGCCCTCCAAGAGGCAGGATGCATCAACCCAAGAGGGCAGTTCTTCTTCCAGGCTGCCTTTTCCGCAGGGAGAGGGCCCGGGGTGAGGGCACGCGGCCGACAGTTGGGCGAATCCGGTGCCGCAGGCCGGGTCGCCCCGGGACCGGCCGACTCGGTTGGATCGGTCGTGCTGGCTCGATCTGCGCCCGCCAATCCTGAGTCGTTTGCTCGTTATCCCGCCCTTGCGGTGCGCCTTGCTCACGCCTTGGCCTGCCGAGGCATCGGCTTTGCCATCACTTCCCTCCCAACGGAAACATTCCGCCCCATGTCATGGTGCCGCCGGGAATTGGCTATGGCCGACCGCCGCTGCTGCCGGGTCAAATGGCGAAGTCGTTGTACTCGGGCCGGACGGTCTCGTTGGGGGGAAGCAACATGCCGGCCGCGACGGTGAGGTTCGTGCCGGGCTCGACGAGGATGAAGGAGCCGGTGAGGCGGTTGCCCTCGTAGCCGTCAAACACCACGGGCTTCGCGGTGCGGATGCGGAGGGTGCCAATGTCGTTCATGGCCAGCTCGGCGGGTGCATCGACGGTCTCGAAGGTGTGGATGTCGATGCGGCCCTCCAGGGAGGCCACCATCGCCTGGACGGTCTGCGTGGCGTGCTTGAGCAGGAACTTCCGCCCGGCCACCAAGGGCTTGGGATGCATCCAGCACACGCGCGCGTGCAGGTCCGTCGCCATGCCCGGCATGTGCTCCAGGGCCACGATCATGTCGCCGCGGGACACGTCGATGTCGTCCTTGAGGCGGAGCGTGATGGACTGGGGACAGAAGGCCTCCTGCAAGGGGCCGTCGTAGGTCCAGATCTCCTCCACGGTGCTCTTGAGGCCGGAGGGAAGGACCATGACGCGCTGGCCCACGCGCACGATGCCGCCGGAGATTTGCCCGCTGAGGCCGCGGAAGTCGTGCAGGCGGGGGTCGCGGGGGTTGTTGGGGCGGTTGACCCACTGCACGGGGAAGCGCAGGCCGTGGAGGTTGCGGTCGCTGGCGATGTGCACGGACTCCAGGTGGCCCAACAACGTGGGGCCCTCGTACCAGGGCGTGTGGGCGGAGGGGGACACCACGTTGTCGCCGTTGAGCGCGGACAACGGGATGAACTTCACGTCGCGGATGTCGAGGAGGGGCAGGAAGCGCTCGAACTCCTCGCGGATCTCCTGGAAGCGCGCCGGGCTCCAGTCCACGAGGTCCATCTTGTTCACCGCGATGACGAGGTGCGGGATGCGGAGGAGGGAGGCGATGTAGGTGTGGCGGCGGGACTGCTCGATGACGCCCTGGCGCGCGTCCACGAGCACCACGGAGAGGTTCGCCGTGGAGGCGCCCGTCACCATGTTGCGCGTGTACTGCACGTGGCCGGGGGTGTCGGCGACGATGAACTTCCGCCGGGGCGTCGCGAAGTAGCGGTAGGCGACGTCGATGGTGATGCCCTGCTCGCGCTCGGCACGCAGGCCGTCGGTCAGGTTCGCCAAGTTGATCTGGCCGCCGCCGGTGATGTCGGCCGACCGCTCCAAGGCCTCCATCTGGTCCTCCATGATGGACTTGGAGTCGTAGAGCAGGCGGCCGATCAACGTGGACTTGCCGTCGTCCACGGACCCGCACGTGTTGAAGCGCAGCAGCTCGATGGGATGGGATGCGGACATGGGGGATGACGTAGGGATCAGAAGCGCGAGGCGATCCGTTTGCTGAAAGAATTGTGGCTTGGGGTCGGGGTATTAGGTGGACCCCATGGGGAAGGGGTTGGTTGCTCCTCGAATCGACTGGGATTCGACGAATGAGCGACGGGGTCCCAAGGCATTGGCCATCTTGGCACCAGGGTAGTCCACCCTGTTCCGGATGGATCCAAGCCTGCGTTGCGGGATCCTTCTTCCCAAGGTCGCGACAAGCCCGACTCGTCGTGTGGAAGGGCAGCAGGGGCTCATGATCGAGGTGGAAAAATGGTGGGGATCAATTCCCGAATGTTTCTGCGATAGACCATGAAGTCCTTTCGATCCGTCGTCAGGATGGAGTGCTCCGGAAACAATTCGCTCATGCGAACGACGCAGAGATCGCACATGTCAGGTTCCCGATCTGAAAACCTTGCATGAAGGCTGGCTCGTTGAAGCCGATTTGCCGTGACACTGAACTCCACACGAATCATCCCCGCAGCTATCAGGTCCAAGACCAACCTGCCGCTACGCACCAGGAAGGCGGCCTCGGTAATGACGGGCTCGCACGTCAACAGCGGCATCGTGATCTTTTTTGCCCACGCTACAGCCCATGAGTGATGAGCATCCCGTTCGTTCAGGAAGGCAACGAGGAAACCCGTGTCGGAAATGGCATTCACCGTTTAGCGAAGCCCTCGCGTGATGACAGGTCCGGCGGGAGTCCCTTGGCAGCCCCTGCCAACGCCAACCAAGGTTGTTGGATGGCCGCGCCCCGGGCCTTTTCAAGTTGATCACGGACCAAGGCAGCTTGGCTTTGTCCCGTGCGTCGGGACGTTTCCTTGAGCCACAGGGCAAGGTCCTCAGAAAGACGGAGACTGAGCGTTTGACTCATGACATGGGCAGCTTGTTTGTGGCCGAGATGCTTCGCAACGGTTCCTTGCCCTAGAAGTACCCGGCCTTCTTGCGGTCCTCCATGGCGGCCTCGCTGGCCTTGTCGTCGGCACGCGATCCACGCTCGGTGACGCGGGCGGCGGCGACCTCGGCGATGATGTCGTCCACGGTGGTGGCCGGGCTGTCGATCATGCCGGTGCTGATCATGTCGGCGATGGTGCGGACGCGGCAGACCATCTGGCGTCGGGGCTCGTTGGGGCGCGGGCGTGCGCCGGCGTAGGGGTCCGGGCGGGACTCGTCCGCGTGGGGCGGGGGCACCGGGAGCCATTGGCCGGCGCGGCGGAAGCATTCGCGCTCGTGGCTGAAGTAGATGGTGGGCACGGCCAGGCGCTCGCGGCGGATGTATTCCCAGACGTCCATCTCGGTCCAGTTGGACAGCGGGAACACGCGCATGTTCTCGCCGGGGTTGAGCCGGGCGTTGTAGAGGTTCCAGATTTCCGGGCGCTGGTTCTTGGGGTCCCATTGGCCGAAGGCGTCGCGGAAGCTGAAGAAGCGTTCCTTGGCGCGGGCCTTCTCCTCGTC
>CAYSGH010000180.1:0-3308 GCA_964430505.1 uncultured Akkermansia sp.
GCGTTCGGGACGTCTGGACCAGCGCTCGGAACGTCTGGACCAGCGCTCGGACCGTCCGGACGAGCGCTCGGGACAGCCGGACGAGCATTCGGGACGTCCCGATGAAGGTCCGGGACGTGTGGACCAAGGAGCGCGGCCCGCTGGAAAGAGAGGGCGGCGGGTGGGCGGCGACTGAGGTTGGCCCGTCGCCGGTGTGTCGTGTCCCAAGGATCGCCGGCGGTTCGTTGATCCAAGAAATCGCCCGGGCGTGGTTTGAGGACGGTGCCTGCCCTCCGCTCCCCGCTCCCCGCTCCCCGCTCCCCGCTTTTACCCGCCTGCCGCCGCAAATATCCTCTCCCCATCGGGCCGTGGTTTGTTGTACGCCCTTTCGGAGCAACAGCGCGAAAAACCCCGGTCCCAAGACATGCCCGGTTCCTCCAGCCCCGCCTCCGGTGACTCCTCGATGGAAACCCCGTGCCGCCCGCATGGGCCGAGCCTCGAATGACCCCGTCCTGACCCTTCCCACGTTGAACCCATGGCCCTGAAGAAGTCCGAACTTTACTCGTCGCTCTGGGCGGCCTGCGACGACTTGCGCGGCGGCATGGATGCCAGCCAGTACAAGGACTACGTCCTCGTTCTCCTGTTCGTGAAGTACGTCAGCGACAAGTTCGCCGGCAAACCCTACGCCGCGATCACCGTCCCCAAGGGCTCCACCTTCGCCGACATGGTCGCCCTCAAGGGCACCCCCGACATCGGCGACCAGATCAACAAGCGAATCCTTGAGCCGCTGAAGCATGCGAACCAGTTGTCCGACGTGCCGGACTTCAACGACCCGAACAGGCTCGGCAGCGGCAAGGAGATGGTGGAACGTCTCACCAGCCTCATTGGCATCTTCGAGAACCCCGCCCTCGACTTCTCCCGGAACCGCGCCGACGGCGACGACCTCCTCGGCGACGCCTACGAGTACCTGATGCGGCACTTCGCCACCGAGAGCGGCAAGAGCAAGGGCCAGTTCTACACCCCGGCCGAGGTTAGCTGCGTCATCGCCCAGATCCTCGGCATCCGCCATGCCACCACCCGCAATGACACCACCGTCAACGATCCCACCTGCGGGTCGGGCTCGCTCCTGCTCAAGGTCGGCGACGAGGCGCGGCATGGCGGCAAGGACGTGAAGGTCAGCCTCTTCGGCCAGGAGAAGGACAACGCCACCGCCGGCCTCGCCCGCATGAACATGATCCTGCACGGGTATGCCGCCGCGGCGGAGATCAAGCAGGGCAACACCCTCGCCAATCCCCTCTTCCTCGAAGGCGACGCCCTCAAGACCTTCGACTACGTCGTCGCCAACCCGCCCTTCAGCGACAAACGCTGGAGCACCGGCCTCAACGCCACGGAGGACCCATGGCAACGCTTCCAGCACTATGGCGTCCCGCCCGCCAAGCAGGGCGACTACGCCTACCTCCTCCACATCGTCCGGTCCCTCAAGTCCACCGGGAAGGGAGCCTGCATCCTGCCCCACGGCGTCCTCTTCCGCGGCAATGCCGAGGCCGTCATCCGCCGCAACCTCATCCAGCGCGGCGTCATCCGCGCCATCATCGGCCTGCCCGCCAACCTGTTCTACGGCACCGGCATCCCCGCGTGCATCCTCGTGCTCGACAAGGAGGGCGCGGGCACGCGCAAGGCCCTCTTCATGATGGATGCCTCCAAGGGCTTCACGAAGGACGGCAACAAGAACCGCCTCCGCGAGCAGGACATCCACAAGATCGTGGACACCTTCACCCGGCAGGCTGAAATCCCGCGTTACTCCCGCCTCGTTCCCATCGCCGAGATCGCCGACCCCCGAAACGACTACAACCTCAACCTCCCGCGCTACATCGACGGCACCGAGCCCGAGGACGTGCAGGACATCGAGGCCCACCTGCGCGGCGGCATCCCGGACCGCGACCTCGACGCGCTCGACGCCTACTGGAAAGTACTGCCGGGCGTTCGCGCCGCCCTGTTCGAGAAGGCGGACCGTCCCGGCTATTCGCGGCTCAGGCTCCCCATCGCCGACGTGAAGCCCGCCATCCTCGGCCACCCCGAGTTCACCGCCTTCACGGCCCAGGCCACGAAGCTGCTGGGCGACTGGCAGTCCGCCACCGTCCCCCGGCTCAAGGGCCACGGCAAAAACGGCCTTCCCAAGCCCCTCATCGAGTCCATCGCCGAGAACCTCCTCGCGATGTTCCAGCAGGCGCCCTTGCTCGACCCCTACGACGTGTACCAGCACCTCATGGACTATTGGGCCGAGGCGATGCAGGACGACGCCTACCTGATCGCTGCCGACGGATGGGCGGCCGTCCCCGCGCGCATCGTCGAGACCGACAAGAAGGGCAAGAAGCGGGACAAGGGCTGGGCGTGCGACCTCGTGCCCAAGCACCTCGTCGTCGCGCGCCATTTTGCCCGGGAGCAGGCCGCGCTCCACGCGAAGCAAGCGGAGCTCGAAGCCACCGAGGCCGCGCTTGCCTCGCTGGAGGAGGAGCACGGCGGGGAGGACGGCTTCCTCGGTGCTCTCGACAAGATCGCCAAGGCCGAGGTCAACACCCGCCTGGAGGAAACCCGGGGCGACCCGGACGCGAAGGACGAGCGCGCCGTGCTGGAGGAGTGGCTTCGGCTGGCCGAACAGGCTGCCACGCTCAAGCGTGCCGTGAAGGATCAGGACGCCGCCCTCGATGCGCTGGCGCTCGGCCAGTACCCGAAGCTGACCGAGGCCGAAATCCAGACGCTGGTCATCGACGACAAGTGGATGGCCCGCTTGTCGGCCGCCGTGCAGGGCGAGCTGGACCGCGTCTCGCAGTCGCTCACCACCCGCGTTCGCGAGCTGGCCGAGCGCTACGCAATGCCACTGCCGCAGCTCACGGACGACGTCGCCGCGCTCGCTGCCCGCGTGGACGGACACCTGAAAAGGATGGGATTCAGCACATGAGCCTGCCCATCCCCTTGGACGACGCCGCCTGGCTTGCCGACCTCAAGGACATGCGGCATTTCGCCCGGCCATGCCCCGATCGCCACTTTGGGCAGCAGCCTGCTGCCCAAATCCGGCAGCTCAAGGCGAGCGACGACCGCCCGACCATCGGCCTGCTGCTGTGCAGGACCAAGAAGCGCCTCGTGGCCGAGGACGCGCTGTCGGGCATCGACAAACCCATGGGCGTGGCGGAATACCAACGGGTGAGGGCGCTGCCCGAGCCGCTGGACACCAGCCTGCCCAGCATCGAGACGCTGGAGGCCGAGCTGTCGGCGAGCCTGGAGGAGGACGAACCATGAGCCCGCGTGGACGGACACCTGAAAAGGATGGG
>CAYSGH010000181.1:0-3295 GCA_964430505.1 uncultured Akkermansia sp.
TGGGAGGGCCCTTTCCTCGTTTTGAAATCCTCTTCGACTGCCGTTTCTAGGTTGAGGAGTGGGAGGGTTGAGGAGCGGGAGGGGCGGGATGCATCGCCAATATCTGAGATCACCGCGCAAGGGGTTTAGGGTATTCGGTCGCCATGGCTTGGGTGATCCAGCCAACGCACGAAGCCTTCACGGCACGCCACGAGGCGTTCACGCGAGCGAGCCCCGCCCCTCGCTCCCCGCCCCCTCACGACGCCACGGGCTCCCGTCACAGGTCCAACGGGCCGGCCTAGCCGCGGAGCTTGCGTGCGAGGATGTCGCCCACGAGGCCGGGGTTGGCCTTGCCCTTGGACAACTTCATGACCTGCCCCTTGAGGAAGTTCAGCGCGGCGTCCTTGCCGGCCTTGAAGTCGGCGGCAGGGCCGGGGTTCGCATCGATGGCCTGGTCGCAGAAGGCCTCGATGGCGGAGGTGTCGCTGACCTGCGCCAGGCCCTTGCGCTCGACGATGGCGGCGGGCGACTCGCCGGTGGCGAACATGTCGGCGAACACGTCCTGCGCGATCTTCGAGCTGATGCGGCCGGACTCGACCATGGCGGCGAGGTCGCGAAGCTGCGCGGGCGTGAAGCGGAGGTCGGCGACGGTGGAGCCGGAGGCGGCGAGCTGGGCGGGGAGGTTGTTGATGACCCAGTTCGCGATGGCCTTGGGATGGGCATAGCCCGCCGCGGCCTGCTCGAAGACGGCGCACAGGTCCGGGTTGGACTTGAGGACCTCGGCGTCGCCGGGCGGCAGCCCGTATTGGGAGGCAAGGCGTTGCTTGCGCGCCAGGGGCAGCTCGGGGACCAAGGCGCGCAGCGAGTCCACCCACTCGCGCGCCGGGGTGAAGGGAAGGAGGTCGGGGTCGGGGAAGTAGCGATAGTCGTGGGCGTCCTCCTTGGAGCGCATGGGCTCGGTGATGCCCGCCACGTCGTCCCAGCGCCGCGTCTCCTGGCGCAGCGTCTCGCCACGTTGCACCGCCGCGACCTGGCGCGGGATCTCGTAGTCGAGCGCGCGCCGCACGCCCGAGAACGTGTTCATGTTCTTGATCTCGATCTTGGCCCCAAGCGTGGTGGAACCCTTGGGCCGCACCGACACGTTCACGTCGCACCGGACCATGCCCTTCTCCATGTCGCAGTCCGAGATGCCGCCGCGCACGAGCACCTCGACGAGCGCGTTGAGGTAGGCATGGGCCATGTCGGCGGAGGTGATGTCGGGCTCGGAGACGATCTCCAGCAGGGGGACGCCGGCGCGGTTGAAGTCCACGCCGGAATGGCGGTCGAAGTGCACGTTCTTGCCGACGTCCTCCTCGAGGTGCGCGCGGGTGATGCGGACGCGCTGGAGGGCCCCTTCGAGCTCGAACTCCAGGCTCCCGCCGCGGGTGGAGGGTTGGTCGTACTGGGTGATCTGGTAGTTCTTTGCCGAGTCCGGGTAGAAGTAGTTCTTGCGGTCGAACTTGGCGAAGCCGGGGATCTCGCAACCCAGCAGGAGGCCGGTGAGGACGGTGAGGCGGAGGGCCTCGGCGTTCGCGACCGGCAGGGCGCCCGGCAGGCCCAGGCAGGTGGGACACACCAGCGTGTTGGGCTCCGCCCCGAAGCTGTTGGCGCAGCCGCACCACATCTTGGAGCGGGTCTTGAGCTGGACGTGCGTTTCAAGGCCGATGACCGCTTCGTATTCCATGACTGCGGACGGTTATGCCACGGGGGCGGCGCCGGAGCCAACCCTCGGAATGGTGTTCGGCCGTGCATCGCCGCAGTCGGGGCCGTTCCCGGGCTCGCCGCTGGACGCGCACCCATTCCGCCCCGGCATCCCTCCTCGATCCCACGGGAGCGCGGGAGGCTTGGTGTCTCCTGCGACGCCGTGTCCGGCTTCGCGTCCATCTCACGGGCAGCGTGTGGGGTGGGTGATCGTTGGCTGGGAGGCGATCCAGACGGGCACGTGCACGGCGTCCATGGAACGCCGGGGACGCCTCCGGCGACCGCCCTCTGGGAACGGACGCCCCTTGGGGTGGCGTGGCGGGGCGCGCGCGCGCGAAGGGCGGGGTGACTGCCGACGCTCCAACGTTCCCACGTTTGCCGCACCCAATCCGTCGGCCGTGCCATGGAGCCATGACCTTCCGCGCCGCCCCCGGTGCACGACGGGGCGGCATGCCAATGCCGATGTCCATTTCGTGTCGTGTTCACCCGTCCATCCTTGCACGTCCGCATTCCCACGAGCCGACGTCCCCTGTCGCCCCCTGAAGGAACGACCGTCCGGCAAGCCGCATCGAGTGTCGGGCAAGCGCGCACGACTTTCGGGCAGGCCTGGACGACGTTCCGGCGGGCTTCGGGCGTGACCGGAGGAGTGGATGCGGTTGGGGAGAATCGGCGTCCAGGTCCATGCCATGCATGACGGGGCTTCGGGTGGGCACGGGGACGGGGAGGGTTCATCGTTCCGGCCGTGGGGACAGGATGGCTCCCGTTGTGGGACAAGGGGTTCCCCAACCCGTGGCCATGATCGGTTTCTCGACGTTTCGATGGGGTCCAACAGGGCGACAGCCTACGGGAATCCTGGGTCCACCCTCGCTGATGGAATCGAACCGGGAACGCCCTGCATGCGATCCGCGAGCGACCATGGCGCGGCCCATCGCAGCCTGGCAACGCCCCCGGGTTGGCCCACCCATGATGCCTCCATGCCCTGAAGGAGCGATCCCACCGATGCTTCACGCCCTGATGGTGGGTTTGGGCCGGCCTTGCCGGGGTTTTGCCATTTTGGGCATGGGAACCCAGGGCGTTGCCCTGAGCTGGCATGAGGCTGCACCAATGGGGGGCCGAGCCTTGGGACCGAGGGCGTTGGGCGCCATGCCTTCTCGAACGCACGCGCCCGGGCGAGGACCGGGTGGTGCCCGCCAGATGCGTCGGAGGTCCGGAAAGGGCGTTCCTGGACGTTGCCGATGGGTTGACTGCCCTGGATGGAGCCCCGCTCGTCGTTGGCAACGCATTCGCAGGGTCGAGCGTGGCCGCAGACGCCTTGGGAAGCATCCTCACACGAAGCGACGAAGCCACGAAGCCGCGAAGGAAGAGCGGAACCTGAAAGGATGTCCCGGGCCTCCGTGCCCTCCGCGCCTTTGTGAGACACCTTCCCCCAAGCCCGCGTGGACCGGTTGGCGCATTCCCTCGCACGGAGTTCCGGGCCAACGCTGACGTTGGGTGACCGGGCCAGTGAGACCGGTCGCTTCATGGGTAGCGATGCAGGGGTTGGCGGTGCAGCACGACGGAGGGGTGTCACGCGGAG
>CAYSGH010000182.1:0-3253 GCA_964430505.1 uncultured Akkermansia sp.
TTGAAAACAGGGTTGGCTCCGGGGCGGGGCTTCGGAAAAGTCTCGCGCAACTCATGAAGAAGAAGACGCAGGGCAAGTCGTTGGAACGCGTGTATTCGTCGCAGGTGGTGGATGGCATCGAGCGGGCGCCGAGCCGCGGGATGTTGTACGCGACGGGCTTCAAGAAGGAGGACTTCCAGAAGTCGCAGGTGGGGGTGGCCTCGACGTGGTCCATGGTCACGCCGTGCAACATGCACATCGACCAGCTCGCGGTGAGCGTGGCGCAGGGGATCAACGAGGCCGGCGGCAAGGCGATCGTCTTCAACACCATCACGATCTCCGACGGCATCTCGATGGGAACGGAGGGGATGAAGTACTCCCTGGTGTCGCGCGAGGTCATCGCCGACTCGATCGAGACGGTCGTGGGCTGCCAAGGGTTTGACGGCTTCGTGGCGATTGGCGGGTGCGACAAGAACATGCCGGGCTGCGTGATGGCGATGGCGCGGCTGAACCGGCCGTCGATCTTCGTGTATGGCGGCACGATCCTGCCGGGCGAGCACCAGGGGCGGGACGTGGACCTGGTGAACATCTTCGAGGCCGTGGGCAAGCAGGCGGCCGGCCAATGCAGCGAGGCGGACGTCGAGGCCGTGGCCGAGGTCGCCATCCCCGGCGCGGGCTCGTGCGGCGGCATGTACACCGCCAACACCATGGCGTCGGCCATCGAGGCGCTTGGCCTGAGCCTCCCGAACTCGTCGGCGCAGGCCGCCGTGTCCCGGGACAAGACCGTGGACTGCGAGCAGGCCGGTCGCGCGGTGCTGGAGTTGATCCGGCGCGGCATCCGCCCCCGGGACATCCTGACGAAGGAGGCCTTCGAGAACGCGATGACCCTCGTGATCGCGCTGGGCGGATCCACGAACGCCGTGATGCACCTGATCGCGATGGCGCACTGCGCCGGCGTGAAGCTGTCGATCGACGACTGGACGCGCGTGGGCAAGCGCGTGCCGGTGCTGGCGGACCTGAAGCCCAGCGGCAAGTACGTCATGGCGCGCCTCGTGGAGATTGGCGGCACGGTGCCCTTGATGAAGATGTTGCTCGACGAGGGCCTGCTGCACGGGGACGTCATGACCGTGACGGGCCAGACGATGCGCGACAACCTGCGCAAGGCCCCGAAGTACCCGAAGGGACAGGACATCATCCGGCCGTTCAGCAACCCCATCAAGCCCACGAGCCACCTGGTCGTGTTCCGCGGCAACCTCTGCCCCGGCGGCGCCCTGGGGAAGATCTCGGGCAAGGAGGGCCTGCACTTCGAGGGGCGCGCCATCGTGTTCGAGAACGAGGAGAGCGCGTTGCAAGGCATCCTGGGCGGCAAGGTGCGCAAGGGCCACGTCGTCGTGGTGCGCTACGAGGGACCCCGCGGCGGCCCCGGCATGCGCGAGATGCTGTCGCCCACGTCGGCCATCATGGGCAAGGGCCTGGGCAAGGACGTGGCGCTCATCACCGACGGGCGGTTCTCCGGCGGATCGCACGGGTTCGTGATCGGCCACGTGACGCCCGAGGCGCACGTGGGCGGGCCGTTGGCGGTGGTGAAGAACGGCGACCCCATCGTCATCGACGCCGAGAAGCGGGCCATCACGCTGGGAATTTCCGCCGCCGAGCTCGACGCGCGGCTCCGGCGTTGGAAGCAGCCCAAGCCCCGCTACACCCGCGGCGTGCTCGCCAAGTACGCCGCCACCGTGTTGTCCGCGTCCGAGGGGGCCATCACGGACCGGGATCTCCCGTTGTGAAGACACGCGTGCTGGGTACGGCGGGCCCGGTCGTGTCGCGGTTGGCCTACGGTTGCTGGCGACTGGCTGGGAGCGAGGGCGGCCCGCGCCTGGAGCCCTCGGCCGGGCGTCGTGCCGTTCATGCCGCGCTCGACGCCGGCTACACGTTCCTCGACCTGGCCGACATCTACGGCGGGGGCGAGTGCGAGCGGATCGCGGGGGAGGCGTTGCGGGAACGTCCGGGCTCCCGCGACGGCGTGGTGGTCGCCAGCAAGTGCGGCATTCGTCGCGCCGGCGACCCCGCCGGGGCCGTGGGCCGCTACGACTTCTCGGCGGACCACATCCAGCGGTCCGTCGAGGGCTCGTTGGCGCGGCTGGGCATCGACGCGCTGGACGTGCTCCTGTTGCACCGACCGGATTACCTGATGGAACCCGAGGAGGTGGCGGGTGCGTTTGCCGCGTTGCTGGCGGCGGGCAAGGTCCGGCACTTTGGCGTGTCGAACTTCCGCACGTCCCAGGTCGAGGCGTTGGCGCGGGCGTGCCCGATGCCGTTGGTGACGCACCAGGTGGAAGCCAGCCTGATGCACCTGGCGCCCTTCGAGGACGGGACGTTGGACCAGTGCCTGATGAAGGGGATGACGCCCACGGCATGGAGCCCGCTCGGGCGCGGCGTGCTGGGGAACGGATCCCTGGAAGGCTTCGACCCCGCCGTCGCGGCGCGGGCCGCGCGATTGCACGGGGAGTTGGACGGGCTGGCGTCGGGCCTGGGCCTGGATCGTGCGGGAACGGCGTTGGCGTGGGTGATGCGGCATCCGTCGCGGCCGGTGCCCGTGGTGGGTTCCGTGGATCCCGCGCGCATCGCGTCCATGGCCCGGGCGGCCGAGGTGGAGATGGGACGGGACGACTGGTACCGCCTGCTGGTGGCGTCGCGGGGCGAACGATTGCCCTGATTCGGGCATGGGAACCCGGGTCCGTTGTCCCGGGCTGGCGTGGGGACGTTCCTTTTTGGGGACCTGCGCCATGCAAACCGATCATCCCCCGAAGCGCTCGCCCGGCACGGGGTTCTCCCCGCCGGGGCCGACGACATGCCCATCGAAGGCGTCCAAGAACCGATTTCAACCTAGAAACGGCAGTTGGGCAGTCTGTAGGCCGCGTGCCCCCACGCGGCGATGGCGATGCCGCATGCCCGGTGCGCCGGGTCAGGGGACCCGGCCTACAGCCCTGTCGAGCCCATCCCAACCTCACCCGGAGGGTGAGCCCCTCGAATCCTGTCCATGGCCTTATCCGACACGATGGAACCGCTCCTTCCTCGCGTTGGGACCCTCTTGGACCGCCGTTTCCAAGTTCAACGCTTCACGTCATTCGGGAAGGTTCGTCGGTTCATCTTTTAGCCTTGGCGGTCAATGTTTCAGCCTTCGAGGTCAATCTTTAGAGCTCGGAGGTCAATGTTTTGGCTTTCGAGGTCAATGTTTGAGCCTTCGAGGTCAATGTTTGAGCCTTCGAGGTCAATG
>CAYSGH010000183.1:0-3231 GCA_964430505.1 uncultured Akkermansia sp.
GCGACATCGCCAAATCCGGGTTGAAGGCGTCGGGCTGGGCCTTCGCCAGCGCGCGATGCAGTTCCACAGCCTCCTGAGCCGGCGCGAGCGCGTTGGCCCGCCGGCCCAGCCTGCTCAATAGGTTCGCCAAGTTGTTCAGCGACAGCGCCAAATCCGGGTTGAAGGCGTCGGGCTGGGCCTTCGCCAGCGCGCGGCGCAAGTCCACAGCCTCCTGAGCTGGGGCGAGCGCGTCGGCCCGACGGCCTAGCTTGCTCCATCGCACCGCCAAGTTGTTGGCCAACCGGGCAACTTCGGGCCTCAGATGATCACGACCCTGTTGCATCGCCGCCTTGAGCCGGTCGTAGAGATGCGAGGTGATTTCGGCAGCCCGTGGGCGGAGTTTCACCGTCTGGAGCGGGAGGGCTCGTTCGAGACCGAGCAGCAAGGCCGGATCCGTGTCGGCGAAGCCGGCGCGGATGAGCGTATCCGTGGCTGCGAGGAGGGCTTCTCCATGCGTGCGCTCGTGTCCGAAGTTCTGGAAGGCATGGAGGAGCGTCGCCGGGGTGCTCCACGCATCGCGACGGCCGCAGCGCTCAACAGACGCACTCCACTTGCGCCAAGGGTCGGCACCCTTGTCCTCTCGGGCCAGCTCGCACAGCACCAGCGCCTCGCCCACGAAGTCTGGTTCGACCGGGGCCACCGGCTGGTGTTCGCCGGGAAGCGCCGCCTTGAGACAATCCACCAGGTCACCCGGGCCGTCCGGCCAATGGAGGCGCAGCGCGGCAAGCTCCTCTCCCACGGCGCGGTCCAACGCCTCCGCGGTGAAGCCCCGCTGCATCGTGGCGCAGGCGGCGAGGTGACGGAGGACACGCTTTTGGGCGGCGTTGTCCGGGTTGCGCGCGAAGCGCTCGATGCGGCGCATCTCCCGTTCTGCCAAGGCCTCCGCGAGTTGGATGCGCTCGCGTCGGAGCGCGGCGAGCAGGCCGAGTTCGCCGGCCGCCAAGGCGGCAAGCATCAGGTTCAGCGGTTGGTCGAAGAGCGGGCGGGCGAGGGACGCGTCGTAGTCGGGGTCGCCCGGCGGGGGCAGGGCCGGGGCCTCCTTGCCGGTGAGCTGGGCCGCCCGCGTCAGCGTTTGCTGCAGCACCTCGCGGCGCAGGTCGCCGGGCGGCAGCGAGGTCAAGGGCACCGGCCGTTCGGGATGGAAAAGACTCCGCACCGGACCCGGCATGGTGTCGTCCTCGTGTCGCAAGAGGGCCTCGAACCAGTCACCCGGCTGGCGCTCGAGCAAGAGCAGGCGCAGCGGTGGACGCCCGCCCTGCCGAAGGCGGGTGAGCGTCCGGAGCAGCGTGGCCAATGGGTCGGCGAGAGTCTGGGCGTAGTCCACGACCAGCAAGGTGGGGGCAGGCCAGTTAACGTCCGAGGTGTGAGTGCGTTCGACGAGGCGGCGCAGGTTTTCAGCTCCCAGTATTCCGGCCTGCCATCCGGGAAGGGCGGAGCCAACGCGCAGCAGAAGCTCAAGGGCCAGCCGTGTCTTGCCCGTGCCCGCACCGCCCACCAGCAAGCGGGCGGACATGGGCTCCGACGACTCGACCCAGGCACAGAGGGAGTCGAGGTCCGGTCCGCGGCCCAGCAGGGGGACCGTGCGGTGCTTGGCATGGAGCAGTTGAAGTTCGTGGGTGGGCGGGTCGGGCTGTTGGAAGCGCTGGATGGGCAGCCCGCCCATCAGATGATCCAGCTTGTGTTCCAGGCTCGTGACGTGGGCCGTCAGCTCGGCCAGTGCTGTGGTCGCCTGCGAGTTGCCGCGCACGGCTTCGACGCGCAGGAGCGTCAGGGCTACGAGGGTTTCGCCCCGTTCCTGCATGGAGTCGTCCTGGGATCGGGCCAGGGCCGCGAGCTGGGCTTGGATGCCGGCGAGAGTGTCCTTCAGTCCGCCCAGTTGAGGGGTGAGCCACGCCTCGAACTGGGAAAAGACGGGCGGCTGGTCCACGAGTTTCTGGACGGCTTCGCGCAGGGGTTTCCACTCCTCCAGCGGGGCCTGGATCCCGGCGAGCTGAACGCCCTGTTGGTCGAGCTGGGCCTGGAGGGCGTTCAGCGTGTCGGTGGTGAAGGTGTTGAAGACCCTGGGATCGGCCTTGAGGTGTTCGCGGAAGAAGAGGCCGTAGGCGTGCGTGAGCGTGATGCAGTCGTTGTGGCCCGGTGTGATCTCCCATCCATCACGAACGAGGCAGTCGAAGCCGGGCGGTTGGCTTCCGACGGCGATTTGCGACCCCAGCCATTCAAGAAGCCGGTCCGCAAGTGCCGGTCCCAAGGCATGACCCATGTCCCCTGCACGAAGGCACTCGCGCACCTCGTCGTCGCTGAGGCCCAGCCGATCGTGAAACGAGTCGAACGCCTCGCCCCTCACCGCTGCATGGGCTGCCTCCAGCCACGTCCCGTGCGGATGTTTCCGGGCTTCGACGAGCGGCACGAATCCGAGCTTGCCGTCTCGGAGGTGCTGCCGGATGGCCGCTAGCCATGGTTTCTTGGGCTCCAGCTGGCCGGCCTGTTCGGTCAGGAGCACCTGGAGCGCACTGCGGAGGGATTCGCGGCTGGCGCGGACGAGATCCTCGTTGCGGGGGAGCCCGGTCTCGGGATCGGTGGCGGCCTCGACCCACTTGCGGAAGAAGCGTTGGATTTCCCCGCTGGCCACCTCGGAGGCGATGAAACCGCCGGCGCCGACGATGAGACTGAGGAGGGTTATTGGCTCCGCCATGACGGGGTGCGGGATACCGAAGGGGAGCCGTCAAGACCAGCCTCTTTCCCGGCGGCCACACATGTCGGGTGCATACCGAAGTTGCGGGTGGAAGCCGCCCGGAATCGCGGTCGCTCAGGCGGGGTACAAGGCGCGGAGTCCCGCCTTCAGGCGACTTGGCGTCCACGAACACCCGTTGCTTGGGGACTTCGTGCGTGCTCGACGGGGCGAGGGTTTCGCCGGCTGAAGCCGGGACTCCATGCGGGGATGCCCCGCCCCGTGGCCTCATGGCGTGCGTGGGAAGCGCCTGGGACGGGCCGGTATCCCCGAGGCTGGACCCCGATCTGCCCTGATCCATCACCCACCGCCTCGGGATGCGCGGCGTGCCGCGAGGACGGCGGCGCAGGCTTCGAGGGCATCGGCCAGCCGCACGGCTTCTGCATCACGCTTGCTGCGGGCCGTCTGCGCCAGCCAGCGGCATCGGTCGAGGTCCGTGGCAGGGCGTGTCGGGGCGTTGGGGG
>CAYSGH010000184.1:0-3170 GCA_964430505.1 uncultured Akkermansia sp.
ATCGCGGGGTGGAGCAGCCCGGTAGCTCGTCAGGCTCATAACCTGAAGGTCCTAGGTTCAAATCCTAGCCCCGCAACCAATTTCAGGCCGTCTCGCACCCGCGAGATGGCCTTTTTGCTAGGGGAGGCTCAACTGCCTGCATGGCGGGATCCCAGGTTCAATAACGCAGCCCCGCAACCCCGAGTCGGGCTGTCCGCATTTTGCGGGCCGGCCCAACTTGCCTCGGTTTCTCGACGTCTTCGGTGCGCGACACTCGGTCGTTGGCTCGGCATATGGCCTCGAAGAGGCTCGTCACCCAACGCCGTGCCTCCGAAGGCTCGGCGTCCCAACGGGCCGACCCCGTGCCAGCCGCAGCAACGCCCTGGGTTCTCACGTCCCCGACTCCATGGGCCCAGAAAGGGAGGCCCAACCCAGTCGTCAGGGCATGAGCCATGGATGGGCGCGGCCACTCAGGGCTGGGATGGGTCGCGGGTGGGCCAACTCGGGGCGTTGCCCCGGGCTGGCATCGGTCGCGCCGTGGGCGCTGTCGGGTCGCACGCTGGGCGTTTCCGGTTCCTGCGGCCACCCGGCGATCTCGGCCTCGCAAACAGGTCGGGGCTCGCCGGCCATCCGTTCCACCATGAGCTTCTCCACCTCGATGTGGGCGAGGCCATGCGGCTGAAGGTTGCGTTGCGTTGCACCCGCCGAGACGTCCCGGTGCCATGACCGTTCAATGTCCCGGGGAGTCGCCTCGTGCCCCTCGAACAGGTTCAAGGGGTGAGCTGGACGGGGCTGCAGGCCGGCTCCCAACGGTCGTGTCTAGGCTCAATCGTTGCGTGGGCATTTGAGCCCGAACATCGCCATTGACGGGCGCACGTTGAAGGGCTCCTTGACCGCAGACGTCGAGAAACTGCGCCGCCCGCGACATTGGATTCGCCCCATGCACCGCCCCATGACTTCCTTCCCTTCCCGCCTCCCGACAATCGCTAGCAACGACACGTCCGCCCTACGATGCCACGGCCCTTGGAGGCGACTGTTGCCCGCCTGCATCGCCCTTGTCGCCGCACGCCTCGCCGCCGCCCCACCCCCGCTCGCCATCGAGGGCGTCCACGTCGTGCCCCACGTCCAGTCCACCGAGATGCGCTACCGGCAAAAGGCGGACTTCAGCCTCGGCGCGCGCGTGGAGGTGTTCCTGCGCAACACGTCCGCCCACACCATCGTCCTTCACCCCGACCTCGACGTCCGTCTCCGCGGGAAGACGCCGGACGAGTGGGTGCGGTCCGACGAATGGGCCTGGCACGACCTGCCATCGGCTTGGGGTGGCGAGGCGCTTCGCCTGCCGCCCGGGGCCGTGACGCCGTGGAGCTGGAATGGCAAGCGCGCGCCGTGGGGCACGAACACCGAGGCCGCCTTGGACGTGCGTCTGCCCGGCGACGCCAACGCCACGAGCCTCGTCGTGCCCATCCGGGAGCCGTCCGCATGGGTTTCCGCCCTTACGTTCCTCGGCGACAGCGCGGACGCGCGCCCGGACTCGATGGTGTTTCACCTCGTGAACGCCGGGCCCGACGCCCTGCGGCTGGAGGCGTGCCGCCTGTGGTTGCCGGAAAGCAACGCCACGTGGCGCGCCCTGATTCCCAGGCCTTGGACCCGCAACGCCCTGGAACGCTTCCCGGCCGATGGCGTCCTCGCCCCCGGCCAACGCGGCGGGGCGCGCGTCGCCACCGGTCTCCTGCCCTTGGGCCATGGGGCGCTGGAAATCCGTCTGGTGGACGCCGCCGGCAAGCCCCTCTCCCTCTGGGCGCACCAGCGCATCCGGCGCGAGGCCTTCGACATCAGCGGCGGCTGGGTGGCCGACGCCCTGAAGAACGGGAACCGCCCCCTCCAGTTCGAGCCGTTCCTCAAGACGCTGCGCCGGATGCACGTCAACACGGCCTATGTCCAGGACAGCCCGGGCTACACGGACCAAGCGGGCCCCGACGGCCTGTACACGCGGTACCCGCTGAAGTACGTGGGCAAGCTGGAGCCCTTCCATCGCTACGACTCGGACGCCTTGATCCCGCGCATCCACGCCGTGGAGTTCCTGGGCGAACCCCAGTACGGCGGGGGACGCCCCGTCCCGCCGCAGGACGTCTGGAAGCAACTCGCGCCCTACGCGCCCACGCGCCTGCCCACGTCCCTCACCCACAGCGAGGAACGCATCTGGCGGTTCTATGCCGGGCTCAGCGACTACCCGCACTACGACGCCTATCGCGTGTGTGCCCCCTCGCCCGATTCCTGGGGCCAGTACGACCGCTGGAACGGCGAACGCCTTCGCTGGGCCGCCCCCCTCGAGACCATCGGCGAGATGACCCGTTCCCTGCGCGAGCTGAACCGCCCGCGCCCCATCGCCTATTGGGCGCAGGGAGCCCACCACGACTGGGGCAGCTACGGCGGCCGCAAGCGTCGCTCGCCCACCCCCGACGAGCTCCGGCTCCAGGCCTACCACGCCCTCTCCAGCCGCATCACCTCGCTGTACTGGTTCAACCTCAGCGCCCGCTCGCTCGTGGCCTTCCCGGACCTCATCGAGCCGATCACCCGCGTCGGACGCGAAATCCGCATGGTGGACGCCTTCTATCTCGAGGGGGATGCCACGAGCCATCAACGCATCCTGCGGGAGGGCAAGCCCGACTGGGACCTCGACGTCGTGTCGGGCCCGCGCGGGGCGCTGCTGTTCGCGCTGGACCTGGCCTATCAGCCCAACCTGGAGGAACGCGTGCTCCAGTTCGGACCGCCGCGCGACGCCACCTTCCGCTTCCCCGTCCCCGACTACGTGGGCGCGCCCGCGCAGGTCCTGCGCATCGACGCCGACGGCGTCACGCCGGTCGCGCACACGAGCCGCCGGGGCATGGTGGAGGTGCGGGACCGGGTGAGCCGCGTGGCCGTGTATCTCGCCACGTCCTCGGCCGGGGAACTGGGACGCCTCGAGGCGCGGCGACGACAGCTCGTGGCGGAGGAGGACGCCCTTGGATTCGACCCCGGCCGCAAGCCCGGGGACCTGGCCGTGCTGAAGCAGTTCGTGCAACCCAAGGAATAGGGCCGTGCGGCCCCAAGGCGGGGCGCGGGCGCGTCCTCACGCGCGATTCACCCTGCGGCAGCGAACGCCGCCCCCTTCCTGGCCTCGCATGGCCGATGGGCGCACCCGAAGGCTCTAG
>CAYSGH010000185.1:0-3092 GCA_964430505.1 uncultured Akkermansia sp.
TGATGGGTTGTGCTCCTGAACCGTCTCGCGATCCCCGCTCCTTGCCGCACACGCATCGGATCTGCTCCAGGATGGGGGCCGGGATAAACCGCGCGGGTGGACAGCCGTTTTCCGTGCCTGTGGAGGAGGATGCGTGCGTCGTGAAACGCGAAAACGCGATGTCTTGGAAATGTCGTCCTTCACAACGGTCCTAGGGGAGGGGTAACGTTGTTCCCCGAACCAAGCGTGCGATGCCACCAAGTGAAGAGAGTTGCGGACGGCAGCCGGTCGGGGGCCCGATGGCGCGGGGCAGGCTCGGTAGTCCATGAAGCGAGAATCATTGCCATTGAACCTCGGATAGGCGGCGCGACGTTGTAGGGCACCCGCCCGACCCAGGCGCTTTCCCAACCTGATGCCTACCAGGCCCGGACCCTCAAACTGATGAACCTCGCGAGCGTTTTTGACATCTGCCAACCGCGTGGGGATGCCCTAAGCCGACCCTGCGGCTGTCATCGGCCGCACGCGCATGTTGGGAGGCGGTAACCCCGAGAAAGGTTGCACCCGGCAGGTCAAGCCCTCCGCCGGACACATCGCCCACGACTCCCCGGCGCGTCCTATCCGCGTTGCGGGTCTTGCTCACCCTGCCGCACTCGCGCCCACCCGTGACCTCCCTTGCCCATGATCACTGAAGCCGACTTGCTCGCGCTGATGGCCGACCTCGAATCGTTCCGGGTCGAGCGCACCCGTTCGACCACGGACACGGACACGTTCCGCGAGGCCATCTGCTCCTTTGCCAATGACATGCCCGGCAGCGGCGAGGCCGGCTACCTGCTGATTGGCGTGGATGACAAGACGGGCAAGGCGTCCGGGCTCAAGGTCACCGACCCTTTGCTCCAGCAGCTCGCCTCCTACGCCAGCGACGGCACCATCCTGCCGCCGCCCGCATTGGTGGCTTACAAAATGGCCCTCAGCTCCGGCGAGGGGGACGTTGCGGTGGTCGAAGTCCAGCCCCACCACCTCCCGCCGGTGCGCTACAAGGGCCGCGTGTGCATCCGCACCGCACCGCGCAAAGGAACAGCCAACGAAGCGCAGGAGCGAATCCTTGCCGAGCGGCGCATTGCTGCCGCCAAGCCCTTCGATGCCCAGCCGTGCATCGGAAGTACGCTCGATGACCTGGCCCTGGACCTCTTCCTTAACACCTATCGCGCGCAGGCCATCGCGCGGGATGTCCTCGAAGAAAACCATCGCGTCGTCGAGGAGCAGATGGCGTCGCTGCGCCTCTTTGACCTGGCAAGGAAGTGCCCCACGCATGCCGCCATTCTCCTCTTTGCCAAAGACCCGCTGCGTTGGTTGCCTCACGCCTACGTTCAGTTCGTCCACTTCCCGGGCACCGACATGGGGGGAGACCCGGTGGAAAAGCGGTTTACCGGGGACCTCCTCACCTTGGCGCGCGAGCTGGAAAGCTTCGCGCGTGCCATGCCCACGGCCCGGCCCATTCCCGTTTCCGTGCTGCGCGAGGAGTCCGTGTGGGACTTTCCGCCCGCCGCCGTCCGCGAGTTGCTCCTCAACGCCGTCGCCCATCGCTCCTACGAGGCATCGTCTCCCATCCGCTTCTATCGATTCGCCGACCGAATCGAGATCATCAGCCCCGGCCCCCTCTACGGCGAGGCCACTCCGGCGAACTTCCCGCGGCAAACGAGCTATCGAAACCCCGTGGTCGCCGAAGCCCTGGCTGTGCTCGGCTTCGTCAACCAGTTCGGCCGCGGCGTGCTTCGCGCCCAGGAAGCACTCCGGAAAAACGGCAGCCCCGCCGCAGAGTTCGAGTTCGGCGACACCTTCTTCCGCGTGAACATCCCGGCACGACCATGAAGACCGTCGCCTTCTTCAACAACAAGGGCGGCGTCGGCACCACCACGCTTCTGTACCACCTCGCGTGGATGTATTCCGAGCTGGGGATTCGCACCGTCGCGCTCGACCTCGATCCGCAATCCAACCTCACCTCCAGCTTCCTTTCCGAGGACCGACTCGATGAGCTCTGGGTAGGCCCGGCCGAGGGACAGACCATCGTCACCGCCGTCTCCCCCCTCTTGGAGGAAGGTACCGGCGAGGTTCAGCCGCCACACTTGGAGGTCATCTCCCGGCGACTTGCGCTCGTCCCCGGCGACCTCGCCCTCGCCCGGGTCGAGGACGAGCTCAGCTCCCAGTGGTCCAAGTGTCTCGACGGGAATGCGAAGGCCTTTCGCATCACCACGGCCTTCCATCGAGTGGTTCGGCTCGCTGCCGAAAAGTTTCAGGCGGAGCTGGTCCTCCTGGATGTCGGGCCCAACCTTGGGGCACTCAACCGGTGCGCCCTCATCGCTGCTGACCACGTCGTCGTCCCCCTGGTCCCGGACCTCTACTCCTTGCAAGGCTTGCGTAATCTGGGGCCCACCCTGCAAAAGTGGCGCAAGGGCTGGCAGAAGCGCATGGAGGAAGCCCCACATTCCCTCACGAGCCTGCCCTCCGGCGACATGGCGCCCGCCGGCTACATCGTCCTCCAGCACGCCACTCGCCAAAGCCGCCCCGTGCGAGCCTACCTCCGTTGGGCCGAACGTATCCCCTCCGAGTATCGCAATGCGATGCTGCTCCCCGCCGCCGAAGGCGTCACGCTCGACAACGACCCGCACTGCCTCGCCCAGCTCAAGCACTACCGCAGCCTCATGCCGATGGCCATGGAGGCCGGGAAACCCATCTTCCATCTCAAGCCTGCTGATGGTGCCATCGGGTCGCATGTCGCCGCCGTCGCCGAATGCGCCAAGGACTTCCATCGCCTCGCCCGCCAGCTTGCAACCGCCCTCGGGCTCCCGCTGCCGGACTCAGCCATGGCCTGAATGTGGACACCCATGAAAAAGAAGGGTTCCTCGACGTTTTCTGTGGGTGCGTCGTTGAACCTATGGGGAGGCCTTCGTGCTCTTTGGGCGATTTGCCGGGCTGGGATGCTTCAACATGAGGGGCAATACCAGGCGCCAGGGTCACAAGGCCTGGCTCCTTGGATTTGTTCCGGCTTCGTGTTCGTCAGCGTCCGGTGAAGGACATGGTTCCCGTCGTCGGCGGCTATGAGAAGATCGCCGGTT
>CAYSGH010000186.1:0-2997 GCA_964430505.1 uncultured Akkermansia sp.
GCTGGGCCAAGGAAGGACGACGGCCCAAGGGATAGGCGGGAAGCGGGAGGCGGGAAGCGGGAAGCGGGGGGCGGATGGTGGGTCGGGTGGGTCTCGAACCCACGACCAACGGCTTAAAAGGCCGCTGCTCTACCACTGAGCTACCGACCCGGGAAGCCCTGCAAGGCAGGGATTCACGAGGCAACCGCCAACGACGCGTGAAGCTGCTGCAATTCGCCGCCCGGTGTCAACCGGCCGGCCGGGACGTGGCGAGCGGCGAGCGGCGAGCGGCGAGCGGCGAATGGGCGCGCCGCAGGCACCCGCCCCACGCCTGTGGCAGCGCCGTCTCGGCGCTGTTGCAATGCCCCCAAGCACGTGGCAGCCCCGTCCCGGCGCTGCCAGAAGCCCCCCACCCCATCGCAAGAAAACCCTGCCTTCGACGTCTTCAGTGAGTTCCAACCAGGCGATGGCCAACGGGAATCCAAGGCGCCCCCCGCTCCCCGCTCCCCGCTCCTCGCCCCGTCCGCCGTAGGACAGACGCCCATGGTCATCACGGGCTCCAGTTCCACCTTGCACGCCACCCACGCCGTCGGAAGCCTGCGCTCATGCGCCCGACGCTTATCTTCCTCTTCCTGTCACTCCTCTCCAAAACCCTCGCAGGCCCCCTCGACTTCTGGACCTGCACCCTCGTCCTGACCAACGCCTCCGTCAGCGATGCCATCTTCGCCAACGGGAGGTTCGTCGTGAGCCTTGGGGCTCCTTGGTCTGCGGGTAGCCGGTCTTCCACCATGATCTCGGAGGACGGCATCACATGGCGGGAAACTCGCGAACAGACCATCACAAGACTGGCAACTGGCAACGGGGTCATTGTGGGTGTCGCCGGGGATGTGGGCGCCGCCGGCGATTCCATCGTTTCGAGTTCCGATGGCGTGGCTTGGATTGCTCGTCGGCCATTCCTCATCGGCACCGGCATCAACGCGATCTCCTTCGGCCTTGGAAGGTTCCTGGCGCAGGTGTCGGCGCCGGGTCCGGACCCGAACCGAGCTTGGGAGATGACGTCCGACCTGTGGTCATCCGTCGATGGCATCAACTGGATCCCATGGGCCACCAACATCTGGCCGCCATTCCAGGGCGGAAACTCGCCCAGGGTCACCTTCGTGCAGGACCGTTGGACAACCCTTGGATGGCCTTTGGGGCCAGATTTTCCCATCGGACCACTGGAATCGTTCGACGGCATTCAATTCATGCCAAACACCACGTGGCCTCCCATGAGCGCACTTGTGCACAACGGCAATACATGGGTTGGCACCCTGTGGAATAATTCATCCCAAATCGCCGTCTCCAAGGATGCCACGAATTGGTCGGTCTTCTCGCCGAACCCCAACTGGTCCAATGGTCGCCTCACCACCTACGGCGGGCGTTTCTTTTGTGCCCGAGGCGCCAACTATTTCTTCGAGTCCATCGACGGCACCCGCTGGGTCGATCACGAGGTGGATCTTGCGAGATCAGCAAAGTGGTTTGGGGTTCTCGGCATCTTCGCCCCCATCCTCGCTGGCAACAACCGGGCCGTGGCCTTCGCGGGTGTCCTAACGCCGCCCACCAACAGCATCGGCAACGGGAGTCGCCCCGTCACCCGCTTCTACGTCTCCCAGCCCTTGACCAACTCGATCGTGCCGGAGTTGGGCATGATGTCGCTGCCGGCGTTAAGGCTGGAGGCGGGGACGGTGGGGAGCGGGTATCATGTTGAGGCGTCGGAGGCCGTGGGCGGGGCATGGCGTCGGGTGGCGACGGTGTTTCCCACGAACTTCCCCTTCACGTTCCTGGCCCCCGAGGGCGAGCAACGCGGGCGGTTCTATCGGGCCGTGGTGCGGGATTGAGGCAGGGGCTGATTCTGTTCACACAAGCCACGCGGGGGCCCGTCATCTTCGCCTCCGGCAACAATCGCCCCATCCTCGTCACGGCCGCGGCATGGGCCGACCTATTGCTGGAATCCGGCAGGATGGTCAGAGGGCACGTTCCCAGACGGACGGCACACGAAAAGGCCCCGGTGGCGCGAGGAACACACCACCGGGGCTTGCAGATTTGGACCGTCAGGCGGTCGGGGCAGACGATCCGTCCGACGGGACGGGGCCGACGGGTCCGCGTCGGCGTGCTGGCCGCTTGCGCTCGGTGGTGCCGATGCCTCCCACCATCGCGATCTCGTCGCTCTTCGAGCCGAACTGCACCCGGACCCCGTTGCGCATCCGGCGGGACATGCCGATCAGCTCGTCCTCGCCCTGGTTGAACGTGTTTCGCGCGGATTCCAACTGCGCGATCATCGTGTTGAGGTCCGCCAAGAGTCCGCGGGTTGCCTCGGTCTTGGCGATGTAGGCCGCCAGCGTCAGGTGCTTCCCGAAGTCGAGCTTGGACTCCATGGGACGCAGCGCGGCGATGAGGGCCTCGGCTTCGGCGATTGCATCGGATTTTCTTAGTATTGCCATGATAGGATCTCCTTCGTCCACGGCCTACCTCGCACTCTCGTGACGGTTACAGCCCGAAACAGGACTTCTCCCGAACGCACCCCAGCCGAGCGACACCGCACCCGCGGCCCATGCGCCCCCCCCGGACTCGCGCGATGTCTATTATATATCGGGATTTGGGAACCCCTCGCCCCGCAACAGAAGGCGTCCCACACCCCATCGGCCGCGCGACCGCAACGACGGGGCTCCCCTTGCCCGCGCCCACCCGTGAATCCCGAAGTTGTCGGTGACATGGGCGCGGGATGCGGGGGGCGACCGGTCCTGCAGGGCGGGAGCATGGAGGTGCGGCCGGGGACGGCCGCGCTCCCAGCGTTGTGCCCGCCACGCCATGCTGGGGAACACCGACAACTCCGGGACGCACCGCGTGCCCCCCGCAGCCTCGTCCTGCAAGGAATCGCCCCGGCCACCTGTTCTCCCAAGCCGAAGCCGCCTTTCCGGTCATGCCCGAAGCCAGCGGGAACGTCGTCCACACTCGCCGCAGCGTCGTCCACACTCGCCG
>CAYSGH010000187.1:0-2917 GCA_964430505.1 uncultured Akkermansia sp.
CGCACCGGGCATGCGGCATCGCCATCGCCGCGTGAGGGCACGCGGCCTACAGACTACCCAACTGCCGTTTCTAGGGTAAGCACACCCCGCCGAGGAGCCGCCGGGCGAGAGGATGCCGGGGCCGGTCCTTGGAGAAGGCTGGGCCCCGTTACGGATGGACCGTCACCGTTGCCACCGGTGGCTCGGCGTAATCGCGCCAAAGTCGCTCCAGCAAGGCGGGGTCGGGATGGCCGTCGAAGGTCACAAACCGATACCGCGACACGATGGGACGCCCCGGGCGGAGTTCGAGGTCGCCGGCTTGCTGCGGCGCGAGGCACAGGAAGGGCTCCGTGGGATGGATGCGCTGCGGTTGCGGCGCGTTCGCATTGCTTGGATGGCCCAGGATGGCGATTCCGCCCTGGCCACCATCCGAGAGCGGACCGTGCATCACGGCCCATCGGCCCACCGTCTCGGCTCGGTCACCCTTGGAGCGATCCGTGGATCCCTCGCTGTTGAGGAAGCCCATGTGCGACGGGTCGTTCCATCGGGGATGGCCCCGAACCCCAATGCTGCCGTAGCGGTATTGGGGCAGAAACACCGGGACGCCACCAACGCAGGAATTGGTGACCACCACGTCGAACAGGCGCACCCGCATCGCGTCGCCAACATCAAAGGCACGCACCGTCCACGTCTCGTCCATCGCCACGCGCCGAGATCCCGAGGTGAGGTCCACCTGCCGATGCCGGGACTGGAATCCTCCATGGACCGGCCCGCTCCAGGTGGCATCCAAACCAACGAACTCCACCGTGCCCTTGCCCTCGCCCATGTTCCAAAAGTCGGTCTTGCGCCCCTCGAAATCGACGCGCGTCCATGCGAACCAGATCCCGTGGTGATGCTTGTGGTTGACGGGGTAGTCGTCGGTGACGACCCGCCCGCCGGGCGTCAGCACGGGATGGAGGTAGCCGCCGCGACGGAAAATGGGCGTGAGGTCCGGGCGGCCCGGCGGGAGTTCCGTGGGCGTGGTTCGATAAGTGAAGGCCTCGGCTCCGCGAACCAAGACCTGGACGGAGTCGGCCTTGGCCTTGGCCTGGACGGCATGGGATGCCACGGCGGCTGGGTGGGGGCGCCGCAGTTCAAAGGAGGCCGGCCTTGCGGCTTCCATGGGACCGACCATGGCCCATGCGGTTCCCGCCCCATCGACTTGAACGGGCGAGACCTTGCCTGCGGCATCCACGATCTCCCATGTCCCAGCGCCGGGCACCTGAAACGAAACGGGAACCGAGCCGCGTGCCAGCGAACCCGGTTCAACTGTCAGGATGGCCTTGGCTGCGAGCGCAACCGTTGGTGCCAGGAGGAAGGCACACCCAGCGAAGCATCCCAAGGGGCGGCCCGAGTGCATGCGAACCCCGCTAGCCCGCGATGGCCGCAGCCTCGCGGTCATCGGCGGACACGCTGCACGGCTCGCCGGCCGTTGATCCGCAAGCATCCGCGTGGGCATGATTTGGTTCACGCCTTGCAAAGGGTCCGCGGAAACGGAGGCCCAGTTCCGAAAGCAGCGCTTGGTCCGCCTTGTAGCTCGGCGAGGGCACCGCCTTGGTCAGCATGAACTCGGTCTCGCTGGAGAAGATCGAGTTGGCCCCGGCCATGAAGCACAGCGCCTGCACCGCCGGGGAAAGCTTGGCACGACCCGCCGTCAACCGGACGTCGGACCCCGGCATGGCAATGCGCGCGGTGGCAATCATCCGGACGACGTCCCAGTCAGGGACGTCGGCATTGTCCGCCATGGGTGTGCCAGCGACCTTGCTCAGGATGTTGATGGGGACGGACTCGGGCTGCGGACGAATGCCCGCGAGCGTTTGCAGCATCTTGAGTCGATCCTCAACGGACTCGCCGAGGCCGATGATGCCACCCGAGCACAGCGTGACATTGGTCTGCCGCACGTTCCCGATGGTCTTCAGACGGTCGGCATGGGTGCGCGTCGTGATGATCGTCTCGTAGAACTCGGCGGACGAATCGAGGTTGTGGTTGTAGGCGTAGAGGCCGGCATCCTCGAGCCGACGTGCCTGCGAGTCCGTCAACATCCCGAGGGTGCAGCACACCTCGAGACCCATGTCCGTCACCGACCGCACCATGTCGAGCACGCGGTCGAACTGGTCGCCATCCCGGACCGAACGCCATGCGGCTCCCAGGCAAACGCGGGAGACACCCGCGTCCTTGGCGGCCCCGGCAATTTCGAGGACACGTTCCTTGTCCATCAATCGCTCCGGCGCCACCCCCGTCGAATAGCGCGAGGACTGGGCGCAGTACGCGCAATCCTCGGGACACGCACCCGTCTTGATGGAGATCAACTTGGAGACCTGCATCTCCCGGGGATCGTGGTGTTGCCGATGAACCGTGGCGGCGCGGAACACGAGCTCGAGCAAGGGCATGTCATGGATGGCTCGCAGCTCGTCCAAGGCCCAGTCATGGCGGATTTCTTCGGTCATGCGCTTCGTCAAGAAGGCCCGTGAAGGCCGTTGACGACAGGTTGCACGAAACTTCACAGCCGCTTCAAACGCGAAGATGCAACCAACGAAGGAAACATCAGAGGGCCCGAGGGAGCCGGACGCGCCATCCTGGAAACGTCAGACGAAAAGCGTTGCGACGCGCAGGGAGGGCCTCCTCATGCGGCCGGATGGGGCTATCGGCAGGGCGGCGGGTAAGGTCGTAGCGGGCTAGGCCAAGTTGCGGTTCTAGATTGGCTCCCCCAACCCGGCGCGCGGCGGCGGAATGCTTGGGTCACCGTGTCAGGGCACGAGGCCAACAACATGCCCAAATGCCGATTCTGGTTTCAGCCTGAAATCGGCAGTCAAAGAGGGTGCCAAAACGAGGAAACGCCCTTCTCATCGGGTCGGATGGGCTCATGGACAGGAACCCAGGGGCTCACCCTGCGGGTGAG
>CAYSGH010000188.1:0-2743 GCA_964430505.1 uncultured Akkermansia sp.
CGCACCGGGCATGCGGCATCGCCATCGCCGCGTGAGGGCACGCGGCCTCCAGACTAACCAACTGCCGTTTCTAGGATCACCCAGGCCAAGGCGAGCGCCCTGCCCCGCTCCTCGGAATTCATCCGGCATCCACGCCACGGCTTCTCGGCCCATGGCGTCGTGGCGTCGTGGCGAAGAGTCATCCCGGGCGTTGACCCCGCGAATCGGCTGAGCCCCGAGGCTCCGGCGCCCGTGCGCCGCGCGGAATGGCCCTCGCCACCGCCCCGATTCCGGCGATCCAGCCTACACCTCCTCGAGGGGCTTGGCGGCGTCGCCAAATCGGGCGGGACGCACGCCCACCTTGTCCATGAGGGAAAGGTAAAGGCGGCACATCTGGCGGTCGGGCTTCCCGCGGTAGTTGAGGACGCGACCGCCTTGGATGCGACCGCCGCCACCCCCGACCATGACGACGGGGAGCTGCGTGGCGTCATGACTGCCGCTCATCATGCTGGAGAGGAAGAGGAGCATGGAGTTGTCCAGGGCGGTGCGCGGCCCCTCCTGGATGGCGGCCAGCTTGCGCGCCACGTAGGCCACCTGCTCCGTGAAGAACCGGTTCACCTTCAGCCAGTCCGCCGTGTCCGAGTGCGACAACAGGTGATGGATCATGTAGTCCACGCCGAGGTTCGGGAACCGCAGCGACGAGTGGTCGTTGTTGAGCTTGAGCGTGCCCACGCGCGTGGAGTCCGTCTGGAAGCCCAGCACGAGGATGTCGCTCATGAGCCGCATGTGCTCGCCGATGTCCTGCGGGATGCCGTCGGCCGGGCGCGGGATGTTGGGCTTCTCCAGCGTGGGCCGCCATCCCTCCATGCGGCCGCCCTTGCCCGCCGACTCGATGCGCACCTCGACCTCGCGGACGGAGTCCAGGTACTCGTCGAGCTTTTGTTGGTCCCTGCGGCTGATCTTGCGCCGGAGGTCCTGCGCGTCGCCCATGACGGAGTCGAGGACGCTTTGGTCGCCCTTGCCGGCGCCGTCCTTGAACAACCGGTCGAAGGCGAGCGCGGGATACAGCTCCAGCGGCGTGGGCGTGGTGGGTGAGCTCCACGAGATGTGGGAGCTGTAGAGCATCGAGTAGTTCTTGTGGACCGACGGGTTGGCCTTCTCGCAGGCCAGCACGAGGCTGGGCACCTTCGTCGAACGCCCGTTGTGCTGCGCCACCAACTGGTCGAAGGACGTGCCCGAGCGAATCTCGCCGCCCGACGCCAGCGGCGCGCCCGAGAGCAGGTTGCCCGTCTGCGAGCTGTGGATGTTTCCCTTCAGGGCCTCCTCGTTGTAAAGCCCTTGGACGAAAAGCATCCGCTCGCGGAAGTCGGCCAGCGGCTCCAGCACCTTGCCCAGCTCCATCGCCTTGCCCTCGCCGCGCGCCCACCATTCCTTCCCGTGGAAGCCGTTCCCCGCGAAGAACACCGCCACGCGCACGGGGGCCTCGCTCGCGGACGCCTTCTTGCCGCCGGGCTCGTCGCCCCAGACCCGCACCGACTCCATCCACGGCAACGCCATCGAGACGCCCAGGCCACGCAGGAATGTGCGCCGTGCAAACTGGTGGGAACTCATGCGCGGAGGCTACCAACCCGGGAGGACGACGGAAGCGGGAAAAAGGGGCGACCGAGCCTTGCCACGGCTTGGCCGACGGTTGCAGCCGCAGGCGTACCCCGGCACGCCGCCGCCTTTCCAAGGGCTCACCACCTCCCTGAGTCCCGATGAATCCGCCCTGCCGTCTGAATTGGAGGGCTTGACTCCGAGGTGGAAGGGTCGCGTAGTCAAAACCGAGCAACGAAGTAATAACCATGAACAAAATCCATGCCCTTGCCGCCGTGTCGGCAGCCCTGCTGGCGATGCCGGCCTACTCGCAAATCCAAATCACCATCACCCCGAACGGGGCGGGCTCCACGCTCTGGACCTTCTCCGGCTCTGCGACCTACAGCGCCGTCGTGACGAACTCAAAGTTCGTGAACCAGTCCTCGTTCAACGCGGACTCGAACACGGCCGAATGGAAGACGGGAACCAGCACCACCAATCCCTTCGGCGTCGCCTACACGCCCACAGCCAATTATGTGACGTCGGCCTACAACGACTTCAATGTCTCCAATCCTGGCAGCGGCGCCAACATCACCATCGGCGGCACCTCCTACACCATCGACGGGGTCCTCGTGGACCACGACAGCTCCGGCGACGACATCGGCATCTTCATTTCCGGTTCCACGTCGGCCGTTCTCTCCCAAGGGACAACCGTGTCCCTCAGCGGATCGAAGGCCTTTGCCGTGGACTATTCGAACCTCATCCCGGGCTCGTATCCCTTTAGCTACTTTGACGACAGCGGAACGCTGAGCATGAATCTCACTGTGGTTCCCGAGCCCGGCGAGTGGGCGCTGCTGACCGGGACGACGCTGTGTGTCACGGGCTTCATCCTGCGCCGTCGGCGGCAGGCCTGACGTATCGCTGCCCAAGCGAGTTCGTGCAGGCCGAGGCCATGTACCCGGCCTTGCAACCTCGTGATCCATGTCGGCGTCGCGGCCCCACGCGTTGGGGTCGTGCGTCCGACGTCCGATGGCCTGCGAGGAACGGCTTCGAATCCTGATCCGCCCCAGGTTGCGCGACGGGCTTCTCGACCGCCGACGGCCCGTTCAAGCGGTCCGGTCACCGATCGTCCCTCGTTGCCCGCATCACCTTCCAGACCGCCTGCAACCGCCGCAGCAGGGCCGGCATC
>CAYSGH010000189.1:0-2609 GCA_964430505.1 uncultured Akkermansia sp.
CCCGCTCCCCGCCCCCTTCGAGCTGCACGGGGGCTGGCTACCAGCGATGGGCCCGGGGCGAGAAGTCCCGGCGGTAGCGTTGCAGCAGCTTCTTGGGGTCGTTGGGCAGGAGATAGATCCGCTGCCGGATGCGGCGCACTTCGCCGGGCTGGAGTCCCCCAATCCACGGGTCGCTGTGCAGGCACACGTACACGCCCTCGAACAGCTCGAAGGTCCGGTCCGAAGCCAGAGCCAAGAGCCAGCGTTGGTCGCCGGACACGCACCCGATGATGCCGTTGGTGACGCGGTCGGCGGAGATGGGGCGAGGGTTGGCGTCCTTCGCCTCGATCCACGGCGGCAGGAACACCTGCCCGCCACGATACAACGCCGCCTCGGTTCGGCGCGTCTCGGAGAGCCAGGTCTGCCCGCGCTCGGTGAACACGAACGAGCGCTCGACGTAGTTGGACTGCCCGGCCCCGGTGAAGCGATCCACGCGGACGCACGCCGGCTGGAACCATTGGATCCGCCATGACTCGGCGCCCTTGTTGGAAAGCGTGAAGTCCATCTCCAGACCGTCCTTCAGCGCGCGTACCTGGTGCGTGACCACGACGGCCGCGCCCACCTGGGTCTCGAAGCGGAGGACGTCGCCCTTCCGTGACGCTCCCACCAACCGCGTCGAATGCGGAACCCGCGTCTGGTCCCATCGCCGTTCGTGACCGCCGGGCAGGCAAAAGGCCTCGAGGTAAAAGATGGCGAGACTGCCGCCCGGCAGGCGCGGCTCGGTCCACGTGAGCAGGTTGTTGGTCCACGCAAGCGTCGGGGCGGCGACGCAGGGCCGGGTCGGGGCGAGGAACCCGAGGATGGCCAGAAGCAACAACTCTGCGAGGGCGGCCCGGCATGTCCGGGCGAAGGTGGAGCCGATGCTGCCGTTCATGGAGTGGCGGGGGCCCACGAGGGGTGGTGGACGACGAACTGGAGCTGGCCCTTGTAGGTCCCAAGCTCGCCGATGAACCGGAGGCGTTCACCGGGCTTCCGCGCGCGCAACGACTCGCGCAGGTCGCGGTCGAACGAGTGCAGGAGGTATCGCTTGCCCGCGACGGTCACCGCCGCGGAGCGGCCGGAGGCTACGGTGCCCTCGACGGCGAAGATCTCGCCGACGGCCCGGGCGAGATCCTCAGCGCTGGCCTTGGCGAGCACGGAGGCGTTGCGCAGGCGGGAGCGGTCAAGCCCCTCGTAGCCCACGGACAACGCTTCGGCGGGGGCGCGGGCCATGCCGGCGGCCTGGGACAAGGCGCGGGCATGGGGCTTTGCCACGACGCGGAACGTCGCCACCAGCGGGAAATGGTCGCTGGTTCCCGTGCCTGTTCCCACGGAGGTCCAGCGCCACGGGAGCCCAAGGGGGGGCTGGGCGTTGGTGCCGGGAAGGATCCACGGCTTGAACGAGCCGTCCACGTACTCGACGCCGCGTCCGTCCAGAAGCCCGCGCGTGACGATCAGGTGCATGAGCGTCCCCCACTCGCCGTTGAACTCGTCGGAGTAGCGACGCTCGGCGGGCAGCTCGTGCCAGAGGTTGTAGAGGCTCGGTCCATTCGGACGGCCCAGCGCCGCCTTGTCGCCCTGCGACCCGAGCACGTCCTGGATCCCGGTCGTCCCAAGCTTCGGATGGCGCTCGCGCTGGTTGTAGTGCGAGTTGAGGTCGCCCCCGATGATCACCTCGGCGCCCGCGTCGGCCTTGAGGATGTCGTCGAGCCGCCGCCGCAACACTCGCGCGTTGCCCACCCGGACCTCCTCGGCCGCCGCCGTGCTGGCCCCGCTCTTCCAATGGTTGGCAAATACATGGACGCGTCGGCCGCCGACATCGAGCACGGCCTCCACGACGCCGCGTGCGCCGGCCGTGGGATGGGTGCGGGACTCCACGACGGGGATGCGCGAAAAGATCACGTTCTTGTGGGCGATGTCCGTCCGGCCCGAGGGATCGGGGAAGTCCTCGCCCACCACGACCTGGTAGCCCGAGAGGCCGGAGTCCACGAGGTGCTTGAGGAGCCAGGCCTCGGAGGGGATGCCTCGGTGCGAGTCCACGGCCTGGGGCGCCAACATCTGGCGTGTCGTGGTCCCTCCGTGCGCCTTCAGAAACTCCCGGAGGTCCGCGACGCGCGATTCCGGGGTGAAGTCGATCTCCAGCTCGCAAAGGAGGAGGACATCGGGCCCGGTGCCCCCCCCCACGGAGGCCAAGACACGGCGGATGCCCTCCAGCTTGGCCAGGAGCTTCGAGGGGCCATAGCTGTTGGGATCGTTTTCCCTTTCCTCATAGTCCTCGAACCGGGACACGCGATCGACGTCGAACAGGTTCTCCACGTTGTAGGTCATGACGACGAATTCACGCCCATCCGATGCTGCGGCGTCGGCCCGCGCCGTGGCCGGGACGCAGAGGAAGGTCAGCAGGATCAACAGCCAGCGTCTCATGGGTGGATGAAACACCACTTCCTGATCGCTCCCAGCGGAAACGAGGCCCCGTGGCCCGCTGGGAGTCCTGGGTTGTGCCGGCGGCGCCCTCGCCATGGCCGGCCCTTCAACTCAAGGGCCCGGCTGGGGCAGGGCTCTCAACCGTGCGGAGGCCTGCCCACTGTCGA
>CAYSGH010000190.1:0-2608 GCA_964430505.1 uncultured Akkermansia sp.
CGACGCGTTGTGTCGTCGTTGCAACCCTTCGTGCACCCATCGCAACGCCCCGTGCACGCCTTGGACCGCATCACGACCGCGCCCTACCCCCTCCTGCCCACGCCGGAACCCGCCCCCTCCCCGCCATTGGCCATTCGCCATTCGCCCCTCGCCGCTCGCTGCCCCCTCCCCGCCGTGGAGATCTCGCCAAGACGCCAAGGCGCAAAGATGGAACCCATCCCATCCCGGCCCGTCCGGCGTCCACGTCCCCTTCGTGTCTCCGCGTGCTGCTCTGTCACCGGCTGCCTCGCGCAAGGCCCCGGACGCCCTCCCATGCCCCAGCGGGCCACGTTTCCCTTGCCGCACGATTGCCCCGGCGGACAGCATCCGCCCCGAACGTTCCACATGACCTCGACTGCCCTGTTGTTTCCGCGGCCTGTCCTGCACGTCCCGACGCCCGCCCCCGGCGTCTCCCAGAGCCATAACCAGCAGTCGTTCAACAACGTGTCGAACTCCTTCAACAACAACACCACCCACATCTACCTCACCCTCGGCACGCTGGACCTCCTCGACGCCTGCAACTGGCTCTATGCCGAACATCTCCGCGTCACGTGCGACGAGGTCTGGAGCCCCGGCAGCGAGGGCCAGCCACGCCGCGGCCTGCGGTCCATCTATGGCCGCATGTTTGCCGTCGAACCCAAGCCGATGCGCGAGGATGACGACGAGGTCCCGGCGGTCGCAACGGGGCAAGGTGACCCGTCCCGAAAGACCCGCACGCCCATCCTGACGTTGGTCGCGCAGCATCCGCGCCTCGCCATCCTGGGGCCGCCCGGCGGCGGCAAGTCCACCGTCCTCCGTCACCTGGCCCTGTCCCGGGCCGTGGCCAGCGATGAAAGCCTGAGGAATTCCGCATCCACCGACGCCGACGCCGAGGTGGATGCTGACGCGGATGCCGACGCCCCGGACGAGCCCGCTACAACCGACGAGGCGGCGGCCCTCGCCCAGGCCGAGGCCGACGCCTGGGGCCAGCTCAACGCCTTCGTCCCCGTCTGGATGGAGCTGCGCACGATGACGCCGCCCACGCCGGCCCAGGCCCGCAAGCCGGAGCCGGGCGCCCTTCCGTGGATGCTGGATCAACACCTGTCCGCGCTCCGGGAGACCTTGCAAAAACGGGCGTCGCAGATCGTGCCCGGCAACGCCGAGGCGCTCGCGGCGAGCCAGCGGGCCATCGCACGCATCGACTCCGAACTCCGCCAGGCCTACCGCGAGGGACGCATCCTGTTCCTCCTCGATGGCCTCGACGAGATGACCGTGACGTCCCGGGGCGCCCTCGCAACGCTGCACGAGGGCATCCGCCAGTTGGCCACGTCGGTCCCGCCCGGGGAGACCCATGCACCCCCCAATCGCTTGGTCGTCACCTGCCGCGAACGGACCTGGTTCGATGGTTGGGCGATGACGGACTGGACCACCCAACGGGGGCTCAAGGGCCACGTCTCCACCCTCGACGGCTTTTCACCCGACGACCGCCGCGCGTTCCTCCACGCATGGTTCGGGCCGGACATGGGCAACGTGGCCAACGACGTCGCCCGCCACCTGGAACAGCCCCCGCGCGACCCGCTGGGCCGCCTCGCGCGGATGGCATCCGTGCCCCTCAACCTCACGATGATCGCGTGGCTGGTGGAGCGACGGGCTCGACGCGCCCGCGAGTCCGGGGCTGGCGACGGTGCGGCCGTGGCCGGCGACGGGTCCCTCCTCCCGCCCAGCCGGGCCGCCATCTACGAGCAGGTCGTGGACGCCATCCTTTGGGAAATCGACGACAAGAAGGATTTTGGGTCGCAAGGCGAACGCACGCTGGTGGGGTTGATCGGCGACGCACCCGGGCATCGAAGCGCATTTGTGGCGTGCCTTGCCGGTGCTGCCTTCGAGCGCTTGAAGACGGAGGATGCGCCCGAGTGGTCCGAGACGGATCTCGTGGAGCCCATCGCCCGTTGCGTGGCCGACGCATCCGGCGTGTGCATGGAGGATGCAAGGCTCGACGCCTTCGCCGTGCTGCGCACCCTGCAATGCCGCGCGGGCATCCTGCGGCTTGAAAAGGAAGGGGAAGGCGGGCAGCGCCGGTACCGATTCGTCCACCGCAGTTTCCTGGAGTTCTTCGTCGCGCTGCACCTCGTCCGACCGGCCGCGGGGCTGGGCGATGACTTCGAGGTGAGGGCCCGGGATTTTCTCCAGGGACGCGCGCGCCTCAAGGACACGGAGGTGACGCGCGAGCGGACATGGGAACCGCTGCGGTTGGCGGCGGGCTACCTCAGCGTGCCCGAGGCCGAGCAACGGACGCTGCTGACGCCCAAGGCACCCCGCGACCCCAACCCCGTGGCGCGCCTCGTCCGCGACCTGTGCCCGGCCATCATGCCGCCGCCGAAGCCGTACGACGTCTGGCTGGCGGGCGAGCTGGCCATCGAGGCCGGCATCCCCCGCGACCACGTCCACCCGCTGCTCCGCCCTGCGTTGATCGACGTCATGACCCGCCGCGAGGGCCTGGCCGAGCCCTCCCGCGCCGCCGTCGGGCGCGTCCTCGGCCAACTGGGCGACCCCCGGCCAGGCGTGGATCCCGGAATGCCAGGGCGTGGCG
>CAYSGH010000191.1:0-2547 GCA_964430505.1 uncultured Akkermansia sp.
ATGAGTTGCGCGAGACTTTTCCGAAGCCCCGCCCCGGAGCCAACCCTGTTTTCAAACCGATGCGGGCGGGGAGCGGGGAGCGGCGGGCGGGGAGCGGGGAGCGAGGGGCGGGGGGCATTGGGCAAGACCGGGACGGTCTTGCTACCTCCTTCGGGCATGGGGAGGCCGCCCGCGCGATCGGCGCGAGCGGCCGGGACGGCGACGGGTTACTGCAAGGCCTCGAACACCTTGCCGACCATGTCCTTGCCGGGCTTGAGGGTCTTGGCGCCCGGGGTCCACTTGGCGGGGCACGCCTCCGAGGGATGCGCGGCGAGGTACACGCAGGCCTCCATCTTGCGCAGCAGCTCGTCCGCGTTGCGGCCCACGTTGTAGAAGTTGACCTCGCTGGCCACCAGGAGGCCCGACGGGTTGATGAGGAACGTTCCCCGCAACGCGAGGCCCGTCTTCTCGTCGTACACGCCCATGAGCCGGGACACGGTGCCGGTGGGGTCGGCCGCCAGCGTGTACTTCACGCCCGCGAGGAGCTTCTCCGACTGGAGCCACGCGAAGTGGGCGAACTTGGTGTCGGTGGAAACGCCCACGACCTCGGCCCCGAGGCTCTTGAGGGCCTCGTGCTTCGCCGCGAGGTCCGCCAGCTCGGTGGGGCACACGAACGTGAAGTCCGCCGGGTAGAAGACGAGGATGGTCCAACGGCCGGCGGCCTGCGTCGCGGCGAGGGAAAAGGTGCCAAAGTCGCCCTTGGCCGGGTCATAGGTATCCATCTCAAACGCGGGCACCACCTGGCCCACGCGCACGGGAGTCACGTCGCTCATGTTTTTGTCCTTCAGGGAATGTTACTTGCGCCGCCCGGGTGCAACGACCCGGGCCGGGCCAACCCGTAGCAGCATTCAACCACAAGGCAAAGCGGCGCTTTGCCGGCGCCCGGCACGCCTTACGAGCGCCGCTCGTCGGCGTCGATGTAGTCCACGAAGGTCTCGATGTCCGTCCGATGCCCCAGGCCGGATTGTTGCTTCCGCATTTCGAGGCGCTCGCGCAACGCCGGGTCGCCCCCGCGGCCGTGGTTGAAGAGATGGTCCCGGTGCGCGGCCTTCTCCGCCTCCGTCGCGCGCGTGTTGGCCAGCACCCAGTCGCACACCTCGCCGTCCGTCACCGACCTTCGCACCACCTCCACCAGTTCCTCCGGGCGCACGCCGGAGCGCTCGAACCAGAGCTTGTCGAACCCCTTGTAGAGGAAGTTGGCCTGGTAATCCGGATGCAGCCGGCCCGCCAGGTGCAGCCGGATCTTGTCCACCAAACGCGGAAGATACGCCCAGCCCGCCATGATCTCCTTGGGGCTTCGCGGAAACACAACGTCGCTCATGTCATCCATCCTATCGATCGGCCGGCCGCGCTGCACGCAGCAAGTCGGCGTCGCCACGGCCCCCCCGCCCGAGCGTGGGTCAGGCCGATGGAGACGGCCGAAGCCGCCTCTTGAGCCGCTCGTACGCGGGAACGAGCAAGTGTTGCGTCAGCGGGGCCACCGCCGCGCCGACGACGACACCGACCATGCCGGCGATGCCGGCACCGACGACCCACGCCACGACGGACTTCATGCCGGGCACCCTGCCCGCGACGTGGACCGAGGCTTGCTTCACCCAGGCTTCCGGGCCGTGGACGCCCAGTTCATGAAGGCCATGGAGGAGGATGCCGCCGCCCACCCATAGCATGGCCAACATGCCCACCACGCTCAGGAACTTCAGGAACACCGGCATCCCGATCACGATGCCTCGCCCCAGGGCGCGCACGGGGCCCCGCGAGGCCCGGGCCATGGCCAACCCGGCGTCGTCCGCCTTCACGATGCAGGCCACGGCCCCATACACGAGCAGCGACATGCCGACGCCCACCACCCCCAGCACGAGGGCCTGCAGCCACACCGGCGACGAAGCGACCGAGGCCAGCGTGATGGCCATGATCTCGGCCGAGAGGATGAAGTCCGTTCGGATGGCGCTGCTCACGCGTTCCTCCTCCAGTTCCTGCGCCGTCTGCGACGACAGTGCTGGCTCCGGGGCGCCGCCATGCCCGGGCCGCACCAGCTCCACAACCTTGTGGTAGCCCTCCAGGCACAGGAAGACCCCGCCCACCATCAACAACGGCGTGATGGCCCATGGTGCCACGAAGCTCAAGCCCAGCGCCCCGGGCAGGAGCACGAGCAGCTTGTTCTTCAGCGAACCCACCGCGATCCGCGCGATGATCGGCAACTCGCGCTCGGCGGCGAGGCCCACGACATAGCGGGGCGTGACCGCCGCATCGTCGATGACGATGCCCGCCGCCTTGCCGCCCGCCTTCGCCGCCTGTCCGGCCGCATCGTCCAGCGAGGATGCGGCCACCTTCGTGAGCGACGCCAGGTCGTCCAGCAAGGCGATCCAACCCGACGTCATCGGCGGCCTCCCGGCACGGGGCGGTGGATCCATGGAAGCGCGCGCGTCATCGTTCTGACGCTACTGGTATGGCAGTCGGGCCAAAGTTCAAACCTGCGGGCGCGCCTGGACCCTCGCCCCATGACGGTCC
>CAYSGH010000192.1:0-2431 GCA_964430505.1 uncultured Akkermansia sp.
TGGGGCGGTCCTTCGCGCCTTGGCGTCGTTGCGTGACCGGTTTGCATTCGTTCTGGCACCCCTGCCGGGGTGCGTGATGGGAGGGGGCGACGGGTTCCGGTGGTGTCGCTTCGCTCAACCGCCGGCTACCTGCTGGCATCCCTCCGGGATGCGCTCTGGGATGCGGATGGGCACAGGCCGGGGCGACTTTGGACACGGGTCGGGACCATGCCGGGCGCACCTGGATGTGGGTCGGCGCGGGAAGATGGATGCCGGAGGCATCCGAGCGTGTAGCCGGTGGTGGAGCGAAGCGACACCACCGGTCACCGGTCCGCAATAAACCCCGTGCATCCCGGCAGGGATGCCAGCGTTAGACGGCGGGGCCGCTCCGCGTTCGGTGGCGATGCGGTGGCTACCACCAACGGAAGCCGGGGTCGGGCTTGGGGTCGAAGATCCAGTTGGGGGTTTCCTTGGGGAACTCGAAGAACTCCACGTGGCCGTCGCCGAACAGCATGTTGTAGCGGGAACGGCCCCGGTAGTTGTGCCATGCAGTGCGGGTGTCGAGGACGTTGCGGTTGGCGTGCCAGCTCCAGTCGCCCTGGACGACCTTGTTGGCGGGGCTGCGAGCGACCTCCGACGTCTTGATGGGCGTGGCCTCGTAGGTGCCCTTGGCGGCCTTGAGGTCGCCCACGACGTGCCGGACGCGGAAGGAGTCGTGCTGGAACTGGGGCAGGTAGCTGTTGCCGTAGTCGGTGAAGCAGTGCTTGGCCCCATATTCCTCGTCGCCCTTGTCGGACGGGCACCGGAACAACTCGACGGCCGGGGCGTAGCGGTTGAGGGGGCGGTTGGTGGCGTCGATGGAGACGCCGAAGGAGGTGGCGACGCCGGCGTCCTTCCTGTAGGTGCCCTTCTTGCCGCCGCCGGCCGCCCAGCCCCACTGGGTGGGGAACCAGTCGCCGTGGTCGTCGGCGTACATCAGGTAGGCGAGGCCGATCTGGTGTTGGTTGCTGGCGCAGCGGGTTTGCTGGGCCTTGGCCTTCGCGCGGCCGAGGGCCGGCAGGAGCATGGAGGCGAGCACGGCGATGATGGCGATCACCACGAGCAGCTCGATGAGCGTGAAGGCCAGGATGCCACGCGGGGCCAGGGCACGGCGGGGATTCATGGGTTTGAAGTCAAGCGGGGCAACGAAGGGAGGTCGAGCGCGGACGTGGGAGGGGGCCCGGGAAATGGTTCGTCCCGGAGGGGGCGAACGGCCCATGATGCGGGCCGATGCAGGTTCCGTTCTTGAACCCGTCGGCGCAGGTTGCGGCGCTGAGGGAGGAGTTGATTCGCGCGGTGACGTCGGTGCTGGACGACGGCCGGTTCATCCTGGGCCCGAATGTGGGGTTGCTGGAGAAGGAGGTGGCGGCGGCCACGGGCACGGCGTTCGGGGTGGGGGTGAACTCGGGGTCGGATGCCTTGACGCTGGCGCTGCGGGCGCTGGACGTGGGGCCGGGCGACGAGGTGATCACGACGCCGTTCACGTACATCGCGCCGGCGGAATCCGTGGTGCAGGTGGGCGCGCGGCTGGTGTTTGCGGACATCGACCCGCGGACCTTCACGCTGGACGCGGCGGACGTGGCGCGCCGGGTAACGGCGCGGACGCGGGCGATCATCCCGGTGCACTTGTTTGGGCAGGCGGCGCCGTTGGGGCCGTTGATGACGCTGGCGCGGGAGCGGGGCCTGCGCGTGGTGGAGGATTGCGCGCAGGCGATCGGCGCGACGTGGGAGGGGCGTCCGCTGGGCGGGATCGGGGACATTGGGTGCATCAGCTTTTATCCCACGAAGAACCTGGGGGCGGCCGGGGACGGCGGCATGTGCGTGACCCGGGACGAGGGGTTGGCGCGGAAGCTCCGGATGCTGCGGGTGCACGGGATTGAGAGGCGCTATTACCACGACCTGCATGGGTACAACTCGCGGCTGGACGAGATGCAGGCGGCGGTGTTGCGGGTGAAGCTGCCGCACCTGGGGAACTGGACGGCGCGGCGCGGCGAGGTGGCGGCGCGATACGATGCGGGCCTTGCGGGGTTGCCCCTGGAGTTGCCGGTGGTGGCCCCGGGCAACGCGTCGTGCTGGCACGTGTACGCGGTGCAGTGGGACGACCGGGACGGGCTGAAGGCGCACCTGGAGAAGAACGGCGTGCCCACGCTGATTTACTATCCGTTGCCGTTGCACTTGCAGCAGTGCTACGCGGGCGAGGGATGGAAGGAGGGCGACTACCCGGTGGCGGAACGGGTGTCGCGAAGGATCCTGCCGTTGCCCATGTACCCGGAACTCACGAACGAGCAGGTGGACCACGTCGTGGCCTGCATCCGGGGTTACTTCGGAGGGTGATCCTAGAAGCGGCCCTTGTGCTTGCTGTAGGCCGCGTGCCCTCACGCGGCGGCGGCGATGCCGCGTGCGCGGTGCGCCG
>CAYSGH010000193.1:0-2358 GCA_964430505.1 uncultured Akkermansia sp.
GTTGTGTCGGCGGCGGCTTGGGCGACGAGGGCGACGTGGGCGGGCTCGGCGCGTTTTCCGCGATGGGGGACGGGGGCGAGGTAGGGGGCGTCGGTTTCGAGGAAGAAACGGCCCGGGGGCGTGGCCGCCAAGGTGCGGCGGATCTCGGCGGCGTTCTTGAAGGTGGCGATCCCGGTGAAGCTCACGAGGGAGCCGAGCCCGACGATGGCCTGCATTTCCTCGGGGGTTCCAACGAAGCAATGGAACACCGCGCGGACGCGGGATGCGAAGGGCGCGAAGACGTCCATGGCCGGTGCAAAGGCGTGCCGTTGGTGGACGATGACGTTGAGCCCGGCGTCGGCGGCCAGTTCCAGTTGCTGGCGGAACGCGACGGCCTGCCGGGCGCAGACGCGGGCGTCGTCGTCGGGGCCGCCGCGACCCTGCGACGACGGGAGGCGGTAATGATCGATGCCGCACTCGCCCACGGCCACGACGCGTGGGTGGCGGAGGAGCGGCGCCAGGAGGGGGCGGACGTCGTCGGGGGCTTCCTCCACGTAGTTGGGGTGCCAGCCCACGGCGGCCCAAACGGAGGGGAATCGCTCGGCGAGGGCGATGGCGCGTTGGCTGCTTTCGAGGTCGCAGCCGATGGTGATGATGCGATGGATGCCGGCATTGGCGGCGCGTGCGACGACGGACTCCACGTCCGGTGCGAAGTCCGGGAAGTCGAGGTGCGCGTGGGTGTCGGTGAAGCGGGGCTGGGACATGGGTCAGGCGGCGGGCTGCGAGAGGATCCAGCGGCAGGCGGCGCCGAGGTCGTCCACGACGACGGCTTCGCGGAGATGGCCGGGCTTGGTCGTGGATTCGGTGAGAGCACCCTCGCCGGTGCGCACGAGGAGGGAGCGGCGGCAGCCGGCGTTCCAGCCGGTTTCAAGGTCGAGGAGCTTGTCGCCCACGACGTAGGAGCGGGACAGGTCGATGTCTAAGTCCCGCGCGGCGTCGTGGAGGAAGGCGGGCGAGGGCTTGCGGCCGCGGCTGGGCTGGTCCGGGGCCTCGGGGGCGACGTAGATGCCGTCGAACACGACGTCGTGGGCCGCCAGCTCGGCCTCGATGTGGGCGTGCACGCGGTCCACGTCGGCCATGGTGAAGTAGCCGCGGCCGACGCCGGACTGGTTGGTGACGAGGAACAGGTGGAAGCCGTGAGCCAGGAGGTCGCGCAAGCCCTCGGCCGCTCCTGGGATAAAGTCCACCTCGTCGGGCCGGTGGAGGTAATGCTTGTCCACGATGAGGGTGCCGTCGCGGTCGAGGAAGAGGGCGCGTTTCATGGTTGGTGACGGAGGAGGCTCTCGGTGATTTCCGAAGGGCTGGCGGTGGCGGTGCCGACCTTGCCGACGACGACGCCGGCCGCGTGGTTGGCGAGAAGGGCGGCCTCCGCGGGCGAGGCCCCGGCGGCGATGGCGAGGGTGAAGGTGGCGATGACGGTGTCGCCGGCTCCGGAGACGTCGAAGATGGCGTGGTTGACGGCGGGGATGTGGAGGGGCGGCGCGGAGGCGGTGCAAAGGAGGACGCCGAGCTCGCCGAGGGTCACCAGGAGGAGCGCGGGGCGGAACCGCTCCTGGATGGCGGCGGCCGCCTGGAGCAGGGCAGGGTCCTCGTGGGGATTGGGGTGCCGGGTGGCATCGGCGATGCCTGCCAGCTCAAACGTTTCCTTCCGGTTTGGCGTGAGGAGCGAGACGCCGCGGATGTCGAGGGCGTGGCCGGGCTTGGGATCCATGCTGAGCCATCGGCCGCGTGACTTGCACTGTGTCCTCAGCGCGTCCACCAGCGATTGGCTGACCACCCCCTTCGCGTAGTCGGCGACGATGATCGCATCCGCGTCGCGTGCCTTCTCCAAGACGATGCGGAGCAGCCTCTTGGCCGGGCCCGGGGGCAATGGGCCGCGCAACTCCCGGTCGAGCCGCGCGATCTGTTGCTGGCCGGCGACAATCCGGGTCTTGACGCTGGTGGGCCGGTCGGGCGTGCGGACAAGGCCCCGGGATGGGACGCCGTCGGCCTCGAGCAGGCGAGCAAGGATGCGTCCGTGGGAGTCGTCGCCGACAACGCCCGCGAGGCGTGGCGAGGCCCCGAGCGCGGTGAGGTTCCGGGCCACGTTGGCGGCGCCGCCTGGCATGAAGCTCTCGCGCTCGAAGTCCACCACGGGCACGGGTGCCTCGGGCGAGATGCGCGTGACACGGCCCCAGATGAACTGGTCGAGCATGACGTCGCCCACGACGACGACGCGCGCCTTGCGCATCGCCTGGAGAAGGCGGCGCAGGCGCGCGGCGGGCATGGGAGCAATGGCGGCGGCGGGACGCGAATGCATCCGGGTCAGGGTAGGGGAGC
>CAYSGH010000194.1:0-2171 GCA_964430505.1 uncultured Akkermansia sp.
CCCCCCTACTCCACCCGCACCTCGCGCGCGCCGGGCGGCACCGCCACCCGGCTCTCCTTGCCCCCGGGCCATCCCACCCACACCCAGCGCGGCTCCCCCTCCAATCCCAGCACCATCACCCCGCCATCCTGGCTCCAGTAACCGCTCCCCCCATGCACCTCCCGCGCCGGCCCCCGTCGCCCGCCCTCGTACTCCACCCGCACGCGCGCCCCCAACGCCCCGCCCCACTCCTGCGGCCCCTTCAACCGCACCCGCAACCCCGCCTTCCCGCCCTCGTTCCGATACACCCGCGTCCCCCACCCATGCTGCCCCACCACCAAGTCCACCCGTCCGTCCCCGTCGAAGTCCCCCAACGCACTCCCGCGTCCCTCCCCATGCACCTCCACCCCGCTCACCCCTGCATCCACCGCCGCGAACCCGCCCTTTCCATCCCCCTTCAACCACAACCCGCGCCCCGCGTCGCTCCGCGACTCCTGCAACCCCACCCCGAAGAAGTTCTGCGCCAAAAACACATCCTCGCGCCCGTCCCCGTCCGCGTCCCCGACGCTCACCCCAAACCCAACGCTCCACTGCGCCTCCGCTGGCAACCGCGCCAGCTCGAAACGCCCGCCGCGGTTTAGGAACACGCTCGTCTCCAGCCAGTTCACCTCCAGCACCCCGCCTCCCCTGCCCTGCAACAGCCCCTCCACCGTCGCCAGCGCGTGTTCCCGATGCGTCGCGTGCTTCTCCCGCACCCACGGCATCACCCGCCCCAGCGTCTCCAGGTCCCGCGTCGGCCACCACGACCCGCCCTCCTCCTCCGCCTCCACCATCTCCACCTGCCCCTGCCCCGAGAAATCCCCCCAATGCAGCCGCGCCTTCCCATGACGCGTGTTCGTCCCCCAGTTCGACGCCACCAAGTCCATCCGCCCGTCCCCGTCGAAGTCCCCCGACGTCACCCCGTTCCACCAACCCATCCACTTCCCCAACCCCACGTCCGCCGCCTCCAGCTTCCCCCTCGTGTTCCGAAACGCCCGAAGCGGCCCCCATTCCGTCGCCACCACCAAGTCCACCCACCCGTCCCCGTCGATGTCCGTCCAGGTCGCGCCCGTCACCATCCCCACGTCCTTCAACGGGGCCGACGCCGGCTCGTCCACGCGCCAGTCGCCGCCCACGCGACGCACGATCCGCGACCCGTCCGACTCCGGGTACCGTCCCGCGCGGACCCGCGAGCCCACGAACGCCTCCAGCCGCCCGTCGCCATCCACGTCCGCCAACGCCACCGCGCCCGCGCTCGACCACGGCCCGCGCAACGTCGGCTCCCACGACCCGTCCGCCGCCCGTTCCTCCAGCCCGCCGCCGGCGTTCGAGTCATCCCTGTAGTTCGACGCCGTCGCTATAACCCGCACCCGGCCATCGCCCGTGGGCAACGCCGCCACCGCCCATTGCTCCCGCGTCGTCGCCGGGCCGTCCACCCAGTCGAACCCGCCCTTCCCGTTGTTGCGGAGAAAGCCCGCCGAACCGCCGCGCCCCGCCGCCACCACGACGTCCTCGCGCCCGTCGCCATCGACGTCGATCCAGCCCACGCCCGGCCCGAGCCCGGACAAGCGTCGGGGCAACAACGGTTGCCGAGCGAAGTCGTCAAAGGCCTCCGCCCGGTGCTCCTGCGCGACCGGCACTTCCCGGAACCAAGGCCGCACGCCGCCGCCGCTGGTGCCGTTGCTGATGCTGGTGCTGACGCTGGCAGCGCCCACGGGCCCCGCCTTGGCCTCGTCGATTTCCACCTCGGAGTTGGGCGGGACCTTGGACACGAGCGAGATCCTGCCGGAGGGCCACCGGACCTCGACCTCGACGCCCTCGGCGGAGGTGCCGGCCGCGAAGGCGCGGGCGGGGTCGTCGGAGGAGAGGTAACGGCCGCCGGCGAGGATCTCCTGGGATTGCACGGGCAGGCCGGGCGCGCGGACGACGACGCGGGCGCCGACGCCGCGGGAGTTCGGGCCGGAGCCCTTGAGCCGAACGAGGACGCGCGGGGCCTGGGCGTTGTTGCGGTAGAGCGAGGCGGCGCCATTGAGGTCATTGACCACGACGTCGAGGTCGCCGTCGCCATCGAGGTCGGCGGCCGCCATGCCATGGGCAACGCCCACGTGGTCGAAGCCCCACTCGCGCCCAACCTCGGCGAAGCGATGGCCGCC
>CAYSGH010000195.1:0-2153 GCA_964430505.1 uncultured Akkermansia sp.
GAGCCCATCCTCCCGGATGGGAGGGCCCTTCCCTCGTTTTGAAATCCTCTTCGACTGCCGTTTCTAGGCTCATCCTCAGAGTTCGCGACGTCGTCCAAGCCCGGCGGGTTTCCCGGAGGCAAGGCTCGGGTCGCGCACGGGCAATTGCTGGTTGGAAGCCTCCCCTCCCGTCGGTAGCGTCCACGGCCATCATGAAGGCAGCGGTACTTGGCGCGGTGCAGGAGCTTCGGGTGGACACGGTGGCGGCCCCTCACGCGGCCCCGGGGGAGGCGGTGGTTCGGCTCAAGGCGGCGGCGTTGAACCACCGGGACGTGTGGATCAAGCAAGGGGCGTACCCCGGCCTGCACTTCCCCATGATCCCGGGGTCGGACGGCGCGGGCATCGTCACGGAGGTGGGTCCCGGCGTGGACGCCTCCTGGGAAGGCCGCGAGGTCATCATCAACCCGTCGCTGGACTGGGGACACGACCCGCGGGCGCAGGAGCCGCGCTTCACGATCCTTGGGATGCCGCGCCATGGGACGCTCGCCGAGATGGTTTCCATACCAGCCACGCAGCTCGCGCCCAAGCCGGCGCACCTCGACTGGGCGGAGGCGGCCGCGTTGCCGTTGGCGGGCCTGACGGCCTTTCGGGCGGTGTTCAGCCGGGCGCACCTGAAGGCCCACGAACGGATTCTCATCACCGGCATCGGGGCGGGCACGGCCTTGTTTGCGCTTCAGTTCGCCGTGGCTGCCGGGGCGATCCCCTGCGTGACGTCGAGCAGCGAGGAAAAGCTCCGTCGCGCCCATGACCTGGGAGCCAAGGCGGGCACGCTGTACACCCACGGGGGTTGGGCCAAGGACTTCGGCGAGCACCACGGCCCCTTCGACGTGATCATCGACAGCTCCGGCGGGCCGGGATTTGGGGACTTGGTGGACCTGGCGGCGGCCGGCGGGCGCGTCGTCTTCTTCGGAGCCACGCGCGGCAATCCCCCCGAGCTGGCCATGCGCAAGGTCTTCTGGAAGCAGCTCTCCCTCCTGGGCACCACCATGGGCAGCCCCACGGACTTCCAAATGATGACCGCCTACGTCGCCCGCCATGCCATCCATCCCGTCGTCAGCCACCGGTTCAAGCTCGACGACGTCGCGGCAGCCTTCGCCTTGATGGAGCAAGGCGGGCAGTTCGGGAAGATCGTCGTCGAGATCGACTGACCGCCCCGCCGATGATCCTGCACCGGCTCCTCTGGCGCTTTGCGCGGCATCGGGACGACGCCGCGTTCTATGCGTTGCAGGCGACGGACGCGATCCGGTGGCTGGGCACGCGCGGGGTGCGGATCGGGACGGGCGTCCGGGCGTTGGACCTCGGCTGCGGCCACGGCGTGTTTGGGGGCGAGCTGGCCCGAATGGGCTGTGCGGTGACGTTCGCGGACGAGCAAAACCTTCTCCTTCCCGAGCACCGGCAACGCCCGTTCCACGCCATCAACCTGGACCGGGACGAAGTCCAAGCACTGGGCCGACACGACCTGGTGGTGTGCTCGAACGTGCTCGAACACCTCGGGCGGCCCCGCGAGTTCCTGCAGCGCGCCGACCAGTTGCTGGCCCCCGGGGGACACCTGTACCTGAGCTGGACGAACTGGCTCTCGCCGTGGGGCGGCCATGAGTTCTCGCCCCTGCATTACCTGGGTCCCCGCCTTGGGCCGCGCCTGTACGACGCGCTGGGACGCCGCCGATTTCATCGGCCAGGCGAGAACCTGTTCGTCACGCACATCGGCCGCGTCCTCGGCTGGCTCCGCGACGACGCGCGCCTGGAGGTCGTTGCCATGGCACCGCGCTATTACACGGAGGCGCGTTGGTTGATGCAGTGCCCGGGCCTGCGCGAGTTCGCCGCGTGGAATGCGGCGCTGCTGCTCCGCGCGCGCGGTTGACCCTCACGGCGACGGGCCACGGCAACGAGACAGCCGGGCCGCTTCGCCCCCGGGCGGGCCCGGCGCGTCTCACCCTAGAAACGGCAGTCGAAGGGGATTTCAAAACGAGGAGAGGGCCCTCCCATCAGGGAGGATGGGCTTACGGGCAGGAACCCAAGGGCTTACCCTGCGAGTGACGTCGTGGTGGGCTCGATGCGCCTATAGGGGTAGGGATGGGGCTTTCGCCCCACCCCTCCCTCCGAACCGGACGGGC
>CAYSGH010000196.1:0-2116 GCA_964430505.1 uncultured Akkermansia sp.
ACGCGTCGTGTGCCATGGCCCGAGCGTGCCGCAAAGGTCGGGTGCAGCAAGGATTGTAGGTTAACGCGTATGGGGGACCCGGCCTACAGCCGAACCGGGCCTACCTCGACCTCACCCGCAGGGTGAGCCCCTGGGTTCCTGTCCATGAGCCCATCCGACCCGATGGGAAGGGTGTTTCCCCGTTTTGGCACCATCTTTGACTGCCGATTTCAGGGCGATTGCATGGCGCATAATTCTTGTTCCATAGTTCAAGCATGGCGCGAACAGAACGGCATGGGATACTCCGTCGATTGTTGACGGGGGGGACTCGTGGCGCGCCCTTGGACACGGCTCAACTGGCGGGTTTGGGCGTCACGCCTGCTTTGGCGCACCATTACGTGAAGTCCGGCTGGTTGACTCGACTCGGGAGGGGCGTCTTCCAGTTTCCCAATGACCGCCTGCGGCAGGAGGATTGTCTCCGGTTTCTCGCGGTTCGGATCGCGGGGTTCCATGTGGGCGGCAAGACCGCGCTCGCCTGGAGGGGATTCGGGCACAACGTTCCCACGCGGGAGCCGCTGTGTCTTTGGGGGGGAGAGAACCTCCGGCTGCCGACTTGGTTCACGGAACGGTTTCCGGCCCGTTACACCACGCGGTCGACGTTTGATGGCAAGCTGCCAGCCGGCACGGGATTGGAGCCCCTTCCGGAGCAGCCGGACGGCGTGCCGGTTTCCGTCCCTGAGCGCGCCCTGCTGGAGATGCTGTCGGAGGTTGGAATCCGCCAAGGGGTTGAAGAAGCCAGGAACATCATGGAGGGCATGCGCTCGCTCCGTCCGGAGGTCCTGACGACGTTCCTCCGGCATTGCCATCGGGTGAAGGCCGCCCGGCTTTGCGTGCGATGGGCCGAGGAGCTGCGGTTGCCGTGGGCGGAACCGGCGCGTCGGGCGGCGGCGCGTCACCTGACCGGAACACGATGGTCCGCCCGGCTTCAGAGCGGAACCCGTCTCAGCCTCTCCTCATGATGGATCCCGCGTACATCGAGTCTGTGCGCCTTCTTTTGGAGGTGACTCCTGCCGTGTTTCGGGATTCCCGGTTCGCCATGAAGGGAGGCACGGCCATTAACCTGTTCGTCCAGGACGTGCCACGACTGTCCGTCGATATCGACGTGGTCTTTGTGGATCACCGGGCATCCCGCGAGGATGCCTTGCGGCAGACAGGCGCCGCCATGGAGCAGGTGCGGAAGGAACTGTTGGGTCAGGGATTTCAGGTGGACGCACCCGTACGGATGCTGGGAGACGAGTCCAAGCTGTTCGTTCGCCGGGGGCGTCGGCAGGTGAAGGTGGAGGTGAACCACGTTTTCCGCGGCACGATGCTGCCGGTTCAGACCCGGTCGCTGACGGCCGAGAGCCGCCGCTTGTTTACCGCCGAGGTTCAGGCCCCGGTTCTGGCCATGGCTGAACTCTACGGGGGGAAGCTGGTCGCTGCCTTGGATCGCCAACACCCGCGGGACCTCTTCGACATCCATTGCCTGTTCGAGACGGGCGGATTGACGGCGGAGATGGTCGAGTGCTTCGTCGGCTACCTTGCCGGTCACAACCGCCCGATCCACGAGGTGCTGTTCTCGCGCGATCAGGATTTGGCGACGGCCTTCGAGAATGAGTTCCAAGGCATGGCCCGCAACCCGGTGAGCCTCGCCGCGCTCGTCGAGACGCGGCGACGGCTGCGTCGCGAGTTGCAGGCAACCCTAACCCCCAATCACCGGGCGTTCCTGTTGGGGTTGGTCGAAGGAGAGCCCCGGTGGGAACTGATGCAATGCGGGCACCTGGCAGATCTCCCGGCGATTCGATGGAAGCGGCAGAACCTTGCCAAACTGAAGCGGTCATCGCCGGGCAAACATGCCCAACAAGCCGCGGAACTCCGGGCGCGTTTCGGGGCCTGAGACCGGTCCGTGGAACGGACACCCTGACGGACACCAATCCCAACGGCACGGCGCTGCCGGGAGCTTGGGGGCTTGCACAGCGCCGGGACGGCGCTGCCACGGGCTTGGGGGGATACACCCTAAAAACGGCAGTCGAAGAGGATTTCAAAACGAGGAGAGGGCCCTCCCATCCGGGAGGATGGGCTCACGGGCAGGAACCCA
>CAYSGH010000197.1:0-2062 GCA_964430505.1 uncultured Akkermansia sp.
GCGAGGGCGGCGCGGAGGGCGTTCGGGTGGCGCGTGCGGTCGTGCCCGTGGACTACAAGCTGGGCAAGCCACGCGAGGGGGCAGATGGCAACGAGTTGTGGCCCACGGACCAAATGCAACTGGGGGTGCAAATCCTGCTGCTGCGCGAGAACGGCTACGCCTGCGACGAGGGCGTCATCTATTACCGCGCGACGCGCCAGCGGGTGCGATTCGAGCTGACGCCGGAGCGCGAGGCATGGGTGCTCCGTCAAATCGAGGCCGCTCGGGCCACGATGCAGGGACCCATTCCGCCGCCGTTGGTGGGATCGCCCAAGTGCCGCCGTTGCTCGCTCGCGCCCGTGTGCCTGCCGGATGAGACACGCATGTTGGCCGAGTCGCGCGCGGTCGAGCCGACGTCGGATGCCGACGGGGCCCCGGGGGCTGCGGACGGGCCATCCGGACCGCCGGGCCGGGCCGGGGACGAGGCTCCCAGGCGCTTGATGGCAGCCCGCGACGACCGCCGGGCGTTGTACCTCAACACGCCAGGCCTGCGCGTGGGACGCAAGGACGATACCTTGACCGTGAAGGCCGACGACCAGCTCCTCGACGAGGTCCGGCTGCTGGACGTGTCGCACGTGGCGTTGTTTGGGAACATCCAGGTGAGCACCCAGGCCATCCAGGCGCTGTGCGACGCCGAGATCCCCATCACGTACTTCTCGGGCGGGGGCTGGTTCTACGGCATCACGCACGGGCACGGGTTGAAGAACGTCTTCCTGCGCATCGAGCAGTTCCGCCTCGCCCGCGACCCGGACACGTGCCTGCGCATGGCCCGGGCCTTCGTACATGGCAAGATCCGGAACCATCGGACCCTGCTGATGCGCAATCACGTGGACGCCCCGGCGTCGGCGCTCACCCGGCTGAAGTACGCCGCCGCCGATGCGTTGAAGGCGGCCAGCCTTGCGGAGTTGCTGGGCATCGAGGGCGCCGCCGCCGCCGCCTACTTCGAGCATTTCCAAGGCATGCTCCGCGCCCCCGATCCCAACGACGACGACCTACCCGGAGCCGAGGTCGCCGGACCCCGGCCCAAGCCCCTGACCTTCGAGTTTCAAGCCCGTCATCGACGGCCCCCCACGGACCCGGTCAACGCCATGCTGTCCCTGGCCTATTCCGTCCTGTCCAAGGACTGCACCATCGCCGCCGCCGCCGTCGGGTTTGATCCCTACGTGGGCTTCTACCACCAGCCGCGGTTCGGCCGCCCGGCCATGGCCCTTGACCTGATGGAGGAGTTTCGGCCGTTGGTGGCCGAGAGCGTCGTCCTCACCGCCATCAACAACCGCATGGTGACGCCGTCCGACTTTGTCTCGGCGGGGCAATCGGTGAACCTCACCCCGGCGGGCCGCAAACGCTTCTTCATGGCCTACGAGCAACGCATGAGCACCCTCCTGACCCATCCGTTGTTCGACTACAAGGTGAGCTATCGCCGCGCCTTGGAACTCCAGGCCCGAATCCTTGCCAGGGCCCTCACCGGGGAGATCCCCGAGTACGTCCCCCTCCTCACCCGCTAGCCCAAGCCCGCCATGAGAACCACCTACCTCGTTTGCTACGACATAGCCGACCCCAAGCGGCTCCGGCGCGTGTTCAAGACGTGCAAGAACTACGGCGACCACCTGCAGTTCTCCGTCTTTGAGTGTGACCTCAACCCGTCCGAGAAGGCCCAGCTTGAGTCGGGCCTGCGCGACATTATCAACGGGCTGGAGGACCAGGTCATCTTCGTGTCGCTGGGCCCGACGGAAGGCCGTGCCGCGCGGGTGATCACGTCGATCGGGCTGCCCTACGTGGCGATGAGCGCCCCGTGCTTCGTGTTTTGATCCGGCTTGCCGGGGCGTTCCTGCGCACGGCAGCCTTGGATCGGTTCCTTGACATCTTATGCCCGCGAGCGCCCGGGTGACGGGGAAAACCCCGGAGCCGCTCGCATTGTGCAAGTAGCTGGGGCGCGGCTGGTTGCGTTGGGGCCTTCCATGGCCATCCATGGGGAGGGTCGGCGCGAAGGGAACCTCTCGCGGCATTGACGGAATCACGCCTG
>CAYSGH010000198.1:0-1994 GCA_964430505.1 uncultured Akkermansia sp.
GCCCCCATGAAGCGCCGATGCCCCTCAACGTCGGATTGCTCTTCTTCCATCCTGAGCCGCATCGCTTCTTCCCGGCGACGCAGATCGACGTGGTTTGGTTCCCCGAGGGTGCCGGAGGCGATCGGTTCGAGGAAAAGACCTTCCGGGGACCGCTGGGCCGGATGACGCGGGAGGCGTTGGCGTACATCCGGCGCAACTACCTGCGCGAGACCGTGGTCAAGCACCCGGATCGGGCGGAGGCCACCCGCGCGGAGAACTTCCCCTACGCGGCGGTCGAAGAAGCGGTGGTGAACGCCATCTACCATCGGAGCTATGAGGATCGCGAGCCGGTGGAGGTCCGCATCACGCCCGGCGAACTCACGGTCCTGAGCTTTCCTGGTCCAGACCGATCGATTCGACTGGCGGACCTGCGGCAGGGGAAGGCGGTGGCGCGGCGCTATCGCAATCGGCGGATTGGGGAGTTCCTCAAGGAGCTGGACCTCACCGAGGGCCGGGCGACGGGCATTCCCAAGATCCTCCATGCGATGCGGGCGAACGGTTCGCCCGTGCCGAAGTTCCAGACCGACGCCGGTCGCACCTCGTTCTTGATTCGGTTGCCGGTGCATCCGTCCGTCCAACCCATGGGCCAAGAAACCGTGGCTCTGCGGGACCGGACCATGCGGGCCAGGCCGGAATCAGGGGTAGAGTCAGGGGTAGAGTCAGGGGTAGAGTCGTCTTTGGAGGGGAGAATCCTGTTGGTTTTGGAGAAAGGCCCGCTCGCGAAGTCCGACATCGCCCGCAGCCTGGGCAAGGGAAGGCCTTCGGGCCATCTCCACGAGACCATCGCGAAACTCGTTGCATCGGACGTGCTGGCCTACACGCATCCAAACAAGCCCCACAGCCGGCTCCAACGCTACCAGTTGACCGCAAAGGGCCGCGAACGCCTCCCAACTCGCCCATAAACCCGCTCTTTGCAACGCATCGGAGGCTCACGCGGCAAGGGCGGGCAATGGGGTCCAACCTCGGCATTCGACAGTTGGTTCCTGCGTGGCCCGTGGGGGGGATCGGCTGCGACCCCGTCCGGGGTCGATGGCTGCATGGGATTTGGGTTCCGGTGGTGTCGCTGCGCTCCACCACCGGCTACAGGCTGTCATCCCTCCGGGATGGATGAGGGGATGCGCCGGGGACGGACGTGTTGCCAGCCATCGGTTGCGCCGCGTGAGGGCACGCGGCGTAGGGCACGCGCAGCGGCCGCCTTGAGGTTCGTTCGAGGGGAGAACCGTCGTTGGCGAGTCATGCCAGGGCTCCCACCACCCGCTTGACTGGCATCACCCGTGATACCAACGTGGTCCAATGGAAATCGTGCAGGACACCAACGTCTTCGTCGCCGCCTTGCGCGGCGTCGAGGGTGCGAGCGCGGAGGTCCTGGACCGGTGTCTTGCCCGTGAAGACGAGGCGGTCATGGGTTCCGCGCTGCTCGCGGAATATGAAGAGCTGCTCCATCGGGAAAGCCTGTGGCGAGGCGTTCCGGTGACCGCAGCGGAACGCGAGGCGTTGCTGGACGACTTCTGCGGGTCGGCGAGTTGGCAGTCGGTTTATTTCCGATGGCGGCCCAACCTGCCGGATCCGGCGGATGACCACGTGCTGGAACTGGCGATTGCCGGTGGGGTCGAACATCTGGTCACGCACAACATTCGGGACTTCGGGCGGGGTGAGCTGACATTCGCATCGCCCAAGGTGGTGACGCCGGCGCAACATCTGAAGGCGACACGATGAAGACGATTCCCTATCGGTGTGATGAATCACGGCACAAGGCCTTGCTGAGCGTGGCGCGGGATTCGGGGACGAGCGTGCAAAGGTTGTTCGACAACTTCGTCACGCACGTCATCGCCGAACGCCAGGCCGAAGCCCGTTTCTTGGCGCGCCAGCAACGGGGCAACCCGGCCCGCGGCCGCAAGCTGCTCCGGGAAATCCGGCAACGCATCACGCAGAGGCCATGAGGCGTGGCCATGGGG
>CAYSGH010000199.1:0-1972 GCA_964430505.1 uncultured Akkermansia sp.
TGGGAGGGCCCTTTCCTCGTTTTGAAATCCTCTTCGACTGCCGTTTCTAGGTTCAGCAGGCCTGGTGGCCTGCCCCGGCGTGTTGGGCGTTCGGCAACACAGATGCCGCGTGTGGGGCACGGGGCCTCCGGCAAGTCCTACGGCCTCGTCCATGAGGTCAGGAGTCCTGAGCCAGACCGATTCAGTTGGATCGGTCGTGCTTGCTCGATCTGCTTCCGCAACTCCTTCGTCCTTCACTCGTTACGGGCCTCGCACCGGCCCGCGCCTCGTTCACTCCTCGGCTTGCGGAAACATCTGCTTCGCCATCACTTCCCTCCCAACTGAATCGGCCCGGCTGAGCCTGATGACGTGCCTGGGGTGCGGGTGTGTGAGAGGGGGGATGGTCGGCGCGCTGGGGGAGGATGGGGGTCCTCGCATGGACGTGCTTGCGACGCGGGCCGATCCCTGTGATTTTACTCAAGGCATTGAGTAAAATGGAAAGCTATGAACGGTCGCAGGTGGCGGAGCTCGCCCGGCGGGTTGCGGGGCCGCGTCGTTTCATCCAGGTCGTGGCCGGGCCGCGTCAGGCGGGCAAGACGACCCTGGTGCATCAGGCCATGGAACGCATGCGGGTGCCCGTGCGTTATGCGAGCGCGGACGAGCCGACCCTGCGTGGGCCCGAGTGGATCGCGCAGCAGTGGGAGGCGGCTCGGTTGGCGGCGTCGGGCAACGACCCGGCGGGGGTCTTGGTGCTGGACGAGATCCAGAAGATGCCGGGCTGGTCGGAGACGGTGAAACGCCTGTGGGATGAGGACAAGCGGGCGGGGCGGCGGTTGGCCGTCGTGCTGCTGGGCTCCGCGCCGTTGCTCTTGGCCCGTGGGTTGACGGAGAGCCTTGCGGGGAGGTTTGAGACGTTGCCCGTGCCCCATTGGTCCTACGCGGAGATGAAGACGGCGTTTGGATGGACGTTGGACGAGTACCTGTTTCATGGGGGGTACCCGGGCGCGGCCCCCTTGATCCGCGAGCCGTCTCGATGGTCCCGATATGTGTGTGACAGCCTGATCGAGACCTCGATCGCGCGCGATGTCCTGCTGTTGTCGCGGGTGGACAAGCCGGCGTTGCTGAGGCGCTTGTTCGAGCTGGCCTGCCGCTATTCGGGACAGGTGCTTTCGTACTCGAAGATGCTGGGGCAACTGCAGGACGCCGGCAACACGACCACGCTGGCGCACTATTTCGAGCTGCTGGCGGGGGCGGGCATGGTGTGCGGCTTGCCCAAGCACGCCGGGGACGTTGCCCGGAGCCGGGCCTCCAGCCCCAAGTTGCAGGTGCTGAACACGGCGTTGATGACGGCCCAGACGGGATGGACGATGGAGGAGGCACGCGCGGACCGGGAGTTTTGGGGGCGTTTGGTGGAGAGCGCGGTGGGAGCGCACCTCGCGCATGGCGCGGCGGTCGGCCGGCTCACGCTGGGTTATTGGCGCGAACGGAACCATGAGGTGGACTTCGTCGTGACGTCCGGACGGCGGTTGGTCGGGATCGAGGTCAAGAGCGGTCGCGCACCGACGGCATTTCCCGGCATGGCGGCCTTTGCGGCGGCGTTCAAGCCCCACCGGGTGCTGCTGGTGGGCGGCGACGGGATAGGGTTGGAGGAGTTCCTGCTCAGGCCGGCGTCGCACTGGATCGAGCGTTCGGCACAGGACTCCTGACCTCGTGCCGTGGTGGCAGGGGGTGGTGGAAGCGGAGTGGCACCGGACGTGTCCGTGACGGTGGCCCGGGGGACCCCAGGCCGTCCTTCCGAGGGCTCGGCGCCCCTCAACGCCATTCGCCCTGAAAAGTGCGGATCAACCCAGGCATCGAGGCGTGAACCATGGGTGGGCGCGTGCTGGATTCCCGTTGGCCATCGCCTTGTGGGAACCCACTGAAACCGCCGAGGAGACGGCGTTCTTGCGATGGGGCGATGGGGGCTGTTGAACAGCGCCGGGACGGCGCTGCC
>CAYSGH010000200.1:0-1912 GCA_964430505.1 uncultured Akkermansia sp.
CTAGGACCTTCAGGTTATGAGCCTGACGAGCTACCGGGCTGCTCCACCCCGCGATTAAGGACGCAAAGGGTGCAGATAGAACGCGTTGGGAGGCAAGGTTTTTTTTGGGCGAGTTTGGGCGTGGGGCGCGGGGCTTGCGGCGGGTGCGTGGATAAGGTTCCCTCGCGGCCTTTGGTAAGAATTGGAACATGACAACGATCACTGCAATCCAGGCGCGCGAGATCCTTGACTCCCGCGGCAACCCCACCGTCGAGGTGGACGTCCACTTGAACAGCGGCGCGATGGGCCGCGCCGCCGTGCCGTCGGGCGCAAGCACCGGCGAGCACGAGGCCATCGAGCTGCGCGACGGCGACAAGAAGCGATACCTCGGCAAGGGCGTCTCGAAGGCGGTCAAGAACGTCACCGACAAGATCGCGCCCGCGTTGATTGGCGTGGACGCAACGGAACAGGTGGCGGTGGACGGCATCATGCTGGCGTTGGACGGGACGGAGACGAAGTCGAAGCTGGGCGCGAACGCGATCCTGGCAGTGTCGCTGGCCAACGCGAAGGCGGCGTCGGCGGCCCTCGGGCAGCCGTTGTTCAAGTACCTGGGCGGGCCGAACGCCAAGGTGTTGCCGGTGCCGATGGCCAATGTGATCAATGGCGGCGCCCACTCGGACGCCCCGATCGACTTCCAGGAATTCATGGTGATGCCCCACGGGTTCGCCACGTTCAGCGATGGCCTCCAGGCCATCACCGAGATCTTCCATGCGCTGAAGTCGGTGCTGAAGAAGAAGGGCCTCTCGACGGCGGTGGGCGACGAGGGCGGGTTTGCGCCCAAGCTGGACAGCGCGGAGGCGGCGTTGGACGCGATCGCGCAGGCGACCAAGGACGCCGGCTACAAGGTGGGGAAGCAGATCTTCTTCGCCCTCGATGTGGCGTCCTCCGAGTTCTACAACGGCGACGGCACGTACACGTTCAAGAAGTCCAGCGGCAAGAAGCTCACGGGCGACCAGCTCGTGGACTTCTACGTCAAGCTGTGCGCGGACTACCCGATCGTCTCGATCGAGGACGGCTGCGCGGAGGGCGACTGGAAGACGTGGAAGACGCTGACCGACAAGCTCGGCGCGACGGTGCAGTTGGTGGGCGATGACCTGTTCGTGACCAACGTGAAGTTCCTGCGCAAGGGCATCGAGACCGGCACGGCCAACAGCATCCTCGTGAAGGTGAACCAGATCGGGTCCCTCACGGAGACGCTGGACGCCGTCCAGTTGGCTCAGTTCAACCGCTACAATGCCGTGTTGTCGCATCGGTCCGGCGAGACCGAGGACGCCACCATCGCGGACATCGCGGTGGCGACGAACTGCGGGCAGATCAAGACGGGCTCGCTGAGCCGCACGGACCGCACGGCGAAGTACAACCAGCTCCTGCGCATCGAGCAGTTGCTGGGCAAGCACGCCGTGTACGCGGGCACCAGCGTCCTGCCCAAGGGACGTTGACGGTGCCTTCGCCGCCCGTTTTCGGCGGCGTTTCCTTGTCGAAGCGGGCGGCCTGCCACGGCGGGCCGCCCGTTTTGCTGCTTACCCTAGGATTCCCGGTTCCGCGACGGTTTTGGTGGGTTCCAACGGGGGGGGAGCTATCGGGAATCCTAGGGCCGTCCAGGCCTATGGACTCGTGCTCGGAATGGTCGGCGCTGGACCCGAGAGCGCCCACGGCGCGGCCCATGCCAGCCCGTTGCAACGCCTAGGGTTGGCCCACCCTTTCAGAGTGTGCGCCAGCAAATCGGGTCACCACATGGGGGCGAGTCCCTCCGGTTGAATCTGACGGCTTACGACCGAAGCACGACGTCCGAGATGAATCCGCCTAGAAACGGTAGTCGGGCAGTCTGTAGGCCGCGTGCCCTCACGCGGCGATGGCGATGCCGCATGCCCGG
>CAYSGH010000201.1:0-1879 GCA_964430505.1 uncultured Akkermansia sp.
GCCAGCCAGCGGCATCGGTCGAGGTCCGTGGCAGGGCGTGTCGGGGCGTTGGGGGCATCGTGCAGGGCCGGGGCTTCCCGCGCGGCGCCCAGGTGTGCTTCCACGGCGGCGAGGACTCTTCCAAGCGGCACGGGACAACCCCACCGCAGGGGCAACAACGCCTGGCGAAGCCATGTCGTCACGTCGGCCGAATCCGGCAACGTCCCTTCGCCCCCGCGCGCCCCCGACGCCGCCAGCCGCTTCGACACCACGTTCCAAAGTCGTCGGCGCGGTGGCTTCGGCGTGGCAGGCGGCGGGCCACCGATGGATTGGTCGGCCGCCAGGTGAACGAGGCTCTCGGGGATGGGTGGCGTCTTCATGGTTGGACATGGCGGAACTGGACTTCCTGGAGAAGGCCGGGTTGAGAGGACAAGTGGCGCCGAAGCTTCATGAGGATACGTGCGAGCCGAACCCCCAGGGTGGCGCGCGACACGCCATGCAACGCCGCCAGCTCGGCGTGCGTGCGGCCCTCGACGTAATGGCCCGCCAGCAAGGCTCGCTCCACCGGGCGCAGCCGTTGCACCGCCTCCGACAACCAACGGGCCACGTCCAGCGCGTCGGCCTGTTCCCATGGCTCGGGACGATCGTCGGCGGGCTCGGCATCCGGCCGCGCGGACGTGGGTTCGCCCGAGGGTTCCCTTCGCAACAACGCCTCGCGCGATCGCACGAGGTCCACGGCCCGCCGATGGGCCAGCACGCGCACCAACGCCCGCAGTTCCTCGAAGCCGGCCACGCGCCCCACCATGCCCGCCGCGTCGCCCAGCGCCTCGACCGCGACGTCCTCGGCGTCCTCGGCCGACCAGCGGGCGAGGCGGCGTCGGGCCACGTGGAAGGCCTCCGGCCAAAGCAGGTCGAAGGCGTGGTTCCACGCGGCGGGATCGCCTTGCTGGAGGCGTTGGAGCTCGGGCACCGACACCGGCGCACGCTCGGGGGGCACCCGGCGTCGATCAAGCGGGCGGGGCGACGCGCGGGATGCTTTGGGGCTTCACACGGCCGCGCGCGCGGGAAGGATGGGGTCGTGCGAACGTCCGGGAATGCTGTGTGGCGGAGGCTGGCCTCGGGGAGGCGACTCTTCCTGTTGTCGGGGCCGTGTGCGATCGAGTCGGAGGCCTTGTGCCTGGAGGTGGGGCGACGGCTTCGGGACGCATGCGGGCGCCTGGGCATCGACTACGTCTTCAAGGCGAGCTTCGACAAGGCGAACCGGTCGTCGGGCCGATCGTATCGCGGGCCGGGGCTCGAGGAGGGCCTGGCGGTGCTGGGACGGGTGCGTGAACGGCTGGGCGTGCCCGTGATGACAGACGTGCACACGGAGGAGCAGTGCGCGGCCGCCGGGCGCGTTTGCGACGTGTTGCAGATCCCGGCCTTCCTGTGCCGGCAAACGGACCTTGTGTCGGCGGCGGTGGCGACGGGCAAGGTGGTGAACATCAAGAAGGGGCAGTTCCTGGCGCCGGCGGACATGGCGCAGGTCGTGGCCAAGGCGCGGGAGGCGGGCGGCCAGCACCTGATCCTCACGGAGCGCGGGACGACGTTCGGCTACAACAACCTCGTGGCCGACATGCGCTCCATCCCGATCCTGGCCCGGAACGGGGTGCCCGTCGTGTTCGACGCCACGCATTCGGTCCAGTTGCCGGGCGGGCAAGGGGACCGGTCCGGCGGGCAACGCGAGTTCGCGCCCGTGCTCGCCGCCGCCGCCGTGGCGGCGGGTTGCGACGGCCTGTTCATCGAGACCCACCCGGACCCGGACGCGGCGTTGAGCGACGGCCCCAACATGGTGCCCTTGTCCGAGATGCCGGCCCTGCTGCGGCGGTTGCAGGCGGTCTGGAAGGTGATGCGGGCAACG
>CAYSGH010000202.1:0-1600 GCA_964430505.1 uncultured Akkermansia sp.
GTCCGCGATCTTCCCCAGCGTCACCGCTCGCGAGCGCACGTCCCCGAGGCGCTCGAACACCGGCAGCTCTTCCTCCTTCCGGATGCGCAGCGCCTCGTCCAACTCCCCGCGCGCGGTCAGGATGTCCGCGATCTTCCCCAGCGTCACCGCTCGCGAGCGCACGTCCCCGAGGCGCTCGAACACCGGCAGCTCTTCCTCCTTCCGGATGCGCAGCGCCTCGTCCAACTCCCCGCGCGCGGTCAGGATGTCCGCGATCTTCCCCAGCGTCACCGCTCGCGAGCGCACGTCCCCGAGGCGCTCGAACACCGGCAGCTCTTCCTCCTTCCGGATGCGCAGCGCCTCGTCCAACTCCCCGCGCGCGGTCAGGATGTCCGCGACTTGTCCCCGGGTGATCGCGAGGGATCGGTCGTCCCGCAGCAGCGCGAAGGTCTGGGCCACGCTCCGCAGGATGGCGAGGGCGGCGTCCGGGTCGCCGGAGTCGAACTCCAACTCGGCGATGCGTCGGCTTGCATGGGCGGAGGCGGAGCGGTTGCCCGCCCTGTCGAAGAGACGCTCGGCCTCCATCAGGTGACGCCGGGCCTCTTCGACGTGCCCCAGGCCACTGGCCAGGTCGCCCGCCTCGCCATGCAGCATCGCGCGCGCGGCGGCGTCGTCGGCCTGCGCGCTGGATTTCGCAAGGTAAGCCTCGATTTCGTCGAGGCGTTCCCTGCGCCTCGGCTGGGGCGCGGCCTGGAGGTCCACGCGTTCCCGGACAAACGCGGGCACCTCGGGGCGCGTGGTGAAGTCCAGCACGGCCGTGCGCCATGCCCACAGGTCGGCCGCCTCATGCACCAGGCGGTTGACATCCGGCGGGATCAGCCACGCGATGACCGGCACCGGGCATGCTTGGGCAAATCGCTCCCGTCGCACGTTCCATGCAGCCAGGGTGCCGCGCCCGGCCCGCTCCCACTCCTCCCACCCCACGAGGTGGATCACAGGATGGACGGCGGCCAACGCGGCCAACCGGCGGTCTAGGTCGCTGAAGTCGGCGGGCGCGTCCGCCGTCAGGCGCAGCACGGCGGCGTCGATGCCATGGCCCTTCAGCGCCTCGATGACGCGTTCCCGGGCCAGGGGTGCGTTGCACTCGGCGACCACGAACCGAAAGCCCGGCCGCCCACCCGGTTGAAGGCAACGCATCAGGCGCAGCCACTCGCCGGAATGACCCTCATCCAGCCCCGCCCGGGGCGTCGGCATGGGCGGCACCTCGTTCAATCAAGGGGGGCTTGGCGGGCGTTCACCCACAGCGGGTCGCCCGGGTTCAATGGCTGGTTGTACTTCAGGCGCTCGGACACCTCCCACAAGGACGTGGGCGGCTTCCATTCGGCGGCCAAGGACGATTCCTGCGTGTTCATGCATGACGGGCGGCCGCAGGGCACGGCTGCCTGACATGGAAACCATGCCCAAGACAGCGGCATGGCTGCAACCACGGCCCGGTCCCCACAACGCCCGGAACGTCAACCTGTCGGACTCGGGACCACCATGGAGGCTGTCCGTGCCCATGGACTAAGACGGCGTTCAGCACCCATTTCCGTCCGCCTTCAACCCGCCTGGCGGTTGGCCC
>CAYSGH010000203.1:0-1573 GCA_964430505.1 uncultured Akkermansia sp.
TCGCCCCACCCCTCCCTCCGAACCGGACGGGCGGATCTCCCGCATCCGGCTCTCCGGTTGGTGTGTTACCCGCGTGCGGCGGGACTGGTGCGCTCGGTCGTGGCTCGTTCGTGCAGGGACAAGAGCCCCAACTCCGCGAAGTAGGCATTGGGATAGCGTTGATGGTCGCGACCACGTCCACGGCCCTCTCGGCCCACCCGCCATCGCAGGAGGCTCCGAAGCCGCATCCGCAGCCATTCGTCCAGGCGCGCATAGACGTTCCGGACTCCCCCTTGGAAGTACCCGTACCATCCTCGCAGCCGGCGATTCAGCCGGTCCACGATCACCATCAGGCTCTCCCCGCTGGTGCGGCGCGTCTCGTCACGGAGCACGGTCTTCAGCCGGTCCCGGCTCTTGTCCCGAGGCCATCGAAGGCCCCGCTCAAAGTGCCATCCCAGGAAGTCGAACCCGCCCCGTTGGGTGGCGTCCACAATCCGCGTCTTCTCAGGGTGCAGCGTGAGTCTCGCCGCCTCCATCCAGCCACGAATCATCTCCAGCACCCGCTCGGCCTCGGCACGGTCACGGCACTGCACCACGAAGTCGTCAGCATACCGCGTCATCCGCCAGCCCAGCCTCACGGCCAGTTGGTCCAGCGGGTCGAGGTACAGGTTGGCCAGCAACGGGCTCAGGACGGCCCCTTGCGGGGTTCCCTTCTCCGTCGGCGACCACCCCTTGCCCGTCTCCATCACGCCCTGCTTGAGGAACCCCTCCACCAGGCCCAACACCGCCCCGTCGGCAATCTTGCCGCGCAGCAGTTCCATCATCCGCTCATGCGGGATGTTGTCGAAGTAGCCCTTGATGTCGGCGTCCACCACCCAGGTGTGCCCCTCCCGTAGCAACGCCTCAACCCTCGCGACAGCACCGCAGGCACCCCGGCCGGTCCGAAAACCGTAGGAGTGTTCCGCGAACGTCATCTCGAAGATGGGCTCGATCACGCTCAGCAACGTCGCCTGGACCACCCGGTCGCGCACCGTGGGTATCCCCAACGGCCGCTTCTCCGGACGGCCCGGCTTCTCGATCCACACCCGCTTCACCGCGCTGGGCTTGTAGGACCCCTCGCGCAGCCTGCGCGACAGGACCTCCACCTCGGCGTCCAGCTCCTGCTCGAGCTGCTCGCAGCTTCGGTGGTCGATGCCCGCCGCGCCGCCGTTGGCGATGACGCGTTGGGCCGCCAGTTTGAGGTGTTCGGGTGTCCAGATCTTGTCCATCAAGCTATGCCATTTGCCTCCTTTCACCCCCTTGAAGAGGGCTTCCAGCATGCGGTCGTTCCACACGGCTCCGGACAGGATGCTCATGCGAGCACGCTGCGCCACCCACTGACTAGGCTGGGCCACTGGTGGGTCGCCTTTCGGCGCGCCGGTTGTCGGACCGCCCTTCACCTTCCTGCCCCCCTTCGCTCCGCGGTCGTTACCCGCCTCAACGCTACTATGGGGGCTCTGACTTCCCCCCGTTCCCTGACTGCACGCGGGGGGATCTCTGTGCTTAACTGACGGGCTTTCCCTACCTTCTCACCCCACACACCTGAAACGTACCC
>CAYSGH010000204.1:0-1538 GCA_964430505.1 uncultured Akkermansia sp.
ACGACCTACGGTTTACGAAACCGTTGCTCTACCACTGAGCTACACTGGCTTGTGCCGGGTTGTCCGCGATTGAACACGCCGGAGGGAAAGTTCTATCCGCCCCAATGCCTGCGTCGCAAGGCGGTTTTTTGGGCCGGCGAACTTCGCGATGCATCGGGAGGTTGGGGATGACGGATCGAATGAGATGGGAGTCCGCGCACGGAGTCCCGGCTTCAGCCGGCAGAACGTTCGCCACGCAGAGCAGGCGCGAAGACCCACTGCTCCCAGTGTGGATGGATGTCGCACGACCGGAAGGCGGGACTCGCTGCCTCGCTTCCCGTGCCCTACGAAAGCGTCATCCGAGGTCCTGCGCCGGTTGCCATCCCTCGAGCCCCGAGAAGGTCACGTTCAAGCCGCCCACGTCTCGATCAAAGGGGGCCGTCACGTTCGGGGACAAGACCCAGTTTCGCCCCTGCGGATGAAGCGCCCGGAAGACCCGCAGGTGCCCTGGATCCCATGCGTCCGCGTTCCATTTGCACTCGATGGCATCCACCGCGTCGCGTCCTCGGGGCACGACGAAGTCCACCTCATGCCGGTCCTTGTCGCGCCAATAGTGAGCCTTGTGGCCCGCGGGATCCGAAGCCAGCCGCTCATGCACCACGTGCTTCCACAGGATGCCACAGTCCGCCGGCCGCAGGTCCGTCCATCCGCGCGCGTGGGCCACGAAGCCCGTGTCGAAGCCATAGACCTTGGGTTGCCGAACCAGCTCGCGCGTGCCGCCACCGCAATAAGGCCGCACCAACGTCGCCACGTGCGTGAGCTCGAGGACGTTGAGATAGTCTTGGATCGTTGGACGGCTGAGGCCGCACAGGTTGGACAGCGTGCTCACCTCCAGTTGGCCGCCGCTCAGCCGCAGCACCGCCTCCACCAACCGCAGGAAGCCCGATCGCTTCTCAACCCGAAACAGCTCCTGGACGTCGCGGGCGTAATAGGAGTCCAGCCACTCCGAGTAGAACCCCGGGTCCGGCTCCGTCGCCATCAACGCCGGGGGCAATCCTCCGCGATGCAGCCGAACCCGCAGGTCCCGGACCCCAAACGCCGCCAGTTCATCCACCCGCACCGGGGTCAGGTGGATGGCCCGCTTCCGTCCCGTCAGGCTGTCCCGGAACTTTTCCGTCGCCGCCAACGTCGAAGATCCCGTGGCCAGAATCCGAATGCCCGGGAAGGCGTCGGCCCCAATCTTGAGCAGGCGGCTCGGATCCGGGAGTTGATGCACCTCGTCCAAGACCAGCGTGCCCTCGCCCAACGAGCGGAAGAAGGACTCGGGATCCTCGACCCGCCTCTGAACCGAGGGCAGGTCGCAGTTGAGGTGCTCCGCCCCTTGGAACTGGCGGGCCACCGTCGTCTTGCCGACGCGGCGAACGCCCGACAACCACACGATGGGCGCCTTGCGCCACGCCGCCTCGATCCACGCCGCCCAAAACGGACGCTCGATCATGAAGTCTGACTCATCATTCGGTCGGACTAAATGCAAAATCAGGTTTCGCCAGTTGGGACGG